>DASZAN010000058.1:0-66961 GCA_035945115.1 Allostellaceae bacterium | reverse complement strand
CACGAACTCAAGGACGCCATCCATCGCTTCCTCGACCAGACCAATGCCAATCCCAAGCCCTTTACCTGGACCAAGGACCCCAACATGATCATCGCCGCCGTCAAACGAGGGCACCAAGTGTTAGATTCAATCCACTAGCATGTGGAAAGGAGCCGCCACCCGATCGGCCTTCGCCCGATCGCCGCCGCTTAGCTGGCTGATCACATTGGACCAGGTCCAGCCCGGCGAGACTGAATTGACGCGAATTCGGTCCTTGGCGAGATCGAGCGCCTCGTTGCGCGTCAGCTGCAAGATCGCCGCTTTGGATACCGGATAGAGCCAGCGTCCGGTCTGCGCCACCTTGCCGCTGATGCTGCCGAAATTGACCACGGCCCCACCCCCGCGCGACACCATGATCGGCCGCGCCGCTTTCAGCAGCATGACACCCGCGACCACATTGACGTCGAAGGCAGCCAGCCAATCCTGACGCGAGGCGGATAACGCGTCGTCGATGTAGACGCAGGCGACATTCACGAGGTAATCGATGCCACCGAAGGCGTCGACAGCTGCGCGGACGCAGGCCTCGATCTCCGCATCTTGGCGCAAATCGGTGCGCCGGAAGCGCGCGCCGTTGCCGGCCTCTCTTGCGGCAGCGTCACCCGCTTCGTCGATATCGGCAATGAGAGCTTTGACGCCGAACGAGGTGAGCTTCTTGGTGACGCGCGCGCCGATTAGCGTGGCGCCACCGGTGATGATGGCGACCTTGCCGTTGAGACCACGCATAGGGCTCCTCCCCGATGAATCGACCGTTCGCGGTCAATCGCCGAGGGACATACTATAAGCGAGAATTTCCGCCGCGACGATTGCCAAGTTCCGCGCGTCCCTGCGAACCGCTCAGATCCCTAGCTCCTGCCGTGGCTGCGTGAATAGACGCTCGGCGCCGGCGGCCGCCAACCCGCGAGCGCACTCTCCTGCGGGCGATAGATCTCGACTTTCAGCGGATAGCAGCGGGCAACATCGTCGGAGTGGCTCGTGCCGCAATCGCCGCCGGGACAGGCAGAGAGCGCTCCCAAGAGATCGATCTCGGCAAAGAATTCGATGAAGTCGCCGGGCCGGACTGGGCTCGCCTTCATAAAGTATTGGTGCGTGTCGCGCGTGAAGCCGGTGCACATGAAGACGTTCATGACGTCATGCACGTGCCGTTCGGCTTCGGCGAACGTTATCTTGCACCCCGCCACGAGCGCGCGCGTCAAGTTCGAGTGGCAGCAATGATGATACTCGACATGCTTCAAGAGCATGTTGGTATAGGGATCGCAGCGCGTGCCGATGACGTCGTGAACGCCGCCGCCGTCCTCGTCGAAGCCATACCATTGCAGCGTGTCATGGGTGATGGTCGCCATCGGCCGGAGCTGGGGGAGAGTGCTCCAGAGGCGATCGCCGGTGCTGAGATGCGTGCGATGGAAGGCCCGCGTCTTGGCGCTCCAGAAGCGCTCGGCGAGGTCGCGCGCGTTCCAGAGATTGAGATCGCCCACTTGCGGCCCCTCGATGCTGACGATGCGGAAGAAGTGGCCTGCCGGCACCTCGAAGGTACGCCCGTCGCGCGGCGGCACGACGACCTCTCCCACCTTGGTGAGATCGCTGCGCGCTCGGTCGTAGAAGGCGGCATCGAAGCGGGGGAGATGCTCGACCGCATAGACCACCACGGGCCGGGCGCGCCGCCGTTGCGCCGCATCGGGCGGCGCCGTGATCGAAGATTGCGTCATGTTTGCCTCTCTGGAGATGCGGGTTCTGTACCCGAGAACAACAGCCGTCGTGGCGTGCGCTTTCTCCACAATTCTCGCGGAATTGTGGCAACCGGCGCCGCCGCTGTCTACCGGAGATGGGAACTTCAGCTCGATTCCAGCGTCGTTGCGGCATTTTTTCTGACTTCTTCCGCGAACTTGCCGCGAATTCGCGCAAGCGGCGTCGCTTTTCGTTCGCGCCGGGAACGATTCATTTACCGCGCCCCGCGACACTCCCAAGGCGTCATGAGGAGCAATATCGCGTGGCCAATGTGAAAGGCGGCACAACCGGGGCGACGGCACCGCGCGGCTTTGCTCTCGATCTCGCCGCCGTGCTCGCGCCCTATGGGCGTCGCGGCCGGCTCGCTGTACGCGTCGAGCGGATGCGCGACGGCGCGCGGCTTTCCAAGGGACGCAACAATGGCGACAACACCTGGTCGCTCGCACCCGAGGAGCTCGAGGGCGTGCTCTATCTTCCGCCCGACGATCGCGTCCACGCCGATCGGCTGGCGCTGCGCATCATCGAGCTCAACGAGGAGGGCGGCACGACGCTCGCCGTTGTCGAGTTCCCGCTGGCGCCGAGCGATGCGACGCCGCTGGCGCCGGGGCGGCCCGTCGCTGAGAATGTCGACGCCGCCGAGCTCGATCGCCTGCGCCACGAGCTTGCCGCCGCGACAGAGCTTGCCGAGACGCGCGCATCTGAACTCGCGGAATTGCGGCGGGCGGCGGAACTTGCCGGCCGGGACGCGGCAGGCCGCACGATCGAAAGCGAATTGACCACGGCGCTCGAGACGGCGCGCGCGGCGTGGGATGCGGAGCTGCAGCAGCGCCTCGGCGAAGCGCAGGCGGCACTCGAGACGAGCCGCGCCTTGGCACAGGCGGAGAACGCCGATGCGGTCGCGCAAGCGGAAGCGCGCGGGCGCGCCGCACGTGAAGCGGCGCGCGCCGAGGCGAAGGCGGAACGCGAGGCGGCGCGCGCGGAGCATGAGGCGGCGTTGGCCGCGGCGGAGGCCGCTTGGCGTGCCGACGCCCAGGCGCGTCTTGCCGAGGCCGAGCAGCGCCAGGCACAAGCCGAGCAGGCACTCGCCGCCGCGGAAGCTCGCTCACGCGCCGAAGCGGATGCTCGCCTCGTTGAGGCGGAACGGCGTCAGGTGCAAGCCGAGCAGGCGCTCGCCGCGGTGACGGCGCGGCTCGAGCGCACGGAACGGGCGCTCAACGAAGTGCAAGCCGACGCCGATGCCGAGGATGGCGAGGTCCGCCGGCTGCGCGAGGCGCTCGCGGCGCTCACCGCATCGCATGAGGCCGCCAAGGGCGAGCTCGCACATTGGCGGCAGCGGGCCGAGCTCGCCGCCGAGGAGAGTGCCAAGAAGCGCGACGCCGCCGACATCGAAACCGCGCTCGCGACGGCGCGCGCCGCATGGGAAGCGGAACTGACGCGACGTCTCGAAGAGGCGGCAGCCGCGGCGGACGCGCATCTCGCCGCAAGCCGCGCTGCTTGGCAAGCCGAAGAAGCCGAGCGTCGCGTCGCCGCCGAAGCGCGCCTTGAAGAAAGGATCGAAGAGCGCCTCGCAGCGGCGCGCGAGGAGGGCCGGCAAGCGGCAGCGACCCCAACCGCCGCGGCGCCGGACGCCGCCGCCGTTGCCGAGGCGCAAGCGGGACGCGCGGCCGCCGAGCGCCAGCTTGTCGAAGCAAAGACGGCGCGAGAGGACGCGGCGCGCGAGCTGGCGGCACTTGCCAAGCGGCTCGAACGCAGTGAAGCCGCTCTTGCACAAGCACGTACCCATGCCGAGCGCGACGAAGCGGAGCTCGCGCGCTTGCGCCAAGGCGTTGCCGACTTGTCGGCGCGGCTTGACGATCGGGAGGCCGATTTGGTGCGCGCGCAATCGGCGCTCGACGAGGCGCAGCGCGGAGGGGAGGCGGGCGTCGACGCGCAGCGCCAGCAGCTGCAGCGCGTCCTTGCGTCCGCGCCGACGCCTGTGCCGCGCCGCTCTCCGCTCCGCCGGCTCGTGCCGGCGGGTGCTGTCGCAGCCGTCGCTGCTTTGGTTGCGGTTTTTTTGAGTACGGGAAACACGCTCGTCGGCGCGTGGTGGCTGCAGGTGGTATCGGTCGCCATCGGCGACGAGCCCGCCCCCGCGACCGGCACCTCAAGCGAACCGTCCGCGCCCGCGTCACCCGCGGTGGCAGCGCGCCGCGGCGTCGTCGGCGCCACCGGCGCCAATCTTCGTGCCGGCCCCTCGACCAGCAGCGCGGTCATCGCCACGCTGCCGCGCGATGCCGAGGTGACGCTCGTCGAGCGCCGCGGCAGCTGGATGCAAGTGCGCGCCGCCGGCCGCGACGGGACGCGCCAGCAGGAGGGATGGGTCTACGCCCCTTCCCTCAAGGAACTGCACACCGCTCAGCCTTAAGAGCGCATTTCTAAACCCTGAGTGGCACCAGGACTGATCACCGCCCGCCCAGGGGAAAGAAGGGCCCCGCGTTTGGCGGGGCCCGAGTTGGTCTCTGTCATGACCGTGTCGGAGGAGGGGTCCCGCGACACGGTACGGCAATTCCAGCTAACGCCGGCGCGGGCATTTCATCACCCGATGGCGCCGATCGCCGCGCGCAACTCGTGGATCAACGCGGCGCTCGCCGGCAGCGCCTTTTCCTCGGCATCGAGCACGATCGCGAAGGCGCGCCGCTTCAGCGCCGCCACATCGACGACACCCCCGTCGGGCGCGATCCCCGCGGCATTGCAGACGATGTCGATGAGGCGGTCGATGCCGTGGAGACGCCCCAGCAGGTAATCGTGCTCGCGATAGGCACGCGAGAAGAAGGCGGCGAAATGTGCCATGCCCGCACCCTTCGGCCGCTGCGCGGGGCCAAGCGCGCTGACGAGGCGCGCATCGCGCGGGCTGATTCGATCGACAAGGATCTCGTCGAACTCGCCCATGTCGCGCCAGTTCGTCACTGAGAGCGTGAGCACGTCCCAGAAGGGGAAGCCCAGATAGTTCACCAGCACTTCGCGCCGCGCCGCGGGAGCCCACTCGGCGGGATCGGTGGCGGCGAGCAGTGCGTCGAGCTCATGGGTGCTGGCGTCGAGATCGATCTCCGCGGCCATGCGATCGATCAACGCGTCGATGGCCGCGCCATGATCGCGGACGAAGCGCTGTGCCGGCTCGGGCTCCCGCCAGCTTTCCGTCGCCGGCAACTCACCGAAAAGCGCCCAGGCCTCCTCGCGCGCGGCGTCGCTGAAGAAGGTCGGAGATTCTGTGCGCCGCAGGCCGTCGAGACACTGATAGAAGGCGCGCTTGAGCCGGTCGACCGCGACCGCGGTACGATCGTCGGCCGTGTCGTCGAGCATTTGATAGAGCCGGTTCTGGCCCTGGATCAGGAAATAGAGCCGCCGCTTGCGAAAATCGCTGTCGAAGGCGAGAAGAAAGCGGACCCAGCGAGGAATGCTGCCGGCGCCGCCGACGCGCTCGCGCACCAGCGTGGCGCCGCCGTCGCTTTGATAGAGGGCGCCGGCCTGTTGCGCCCAGGCATCGACGATGGCGGAGATGGTGCGCGCCACCGGCGACCGCGCGGGAAGATCGAGCAGACCGGTGATGAGCTGCGCCACCAGTGCGCGCACGCCAGTGAGCTTCAAGCGGACATAGCCCTCATAGGCGAAGCCGGCGTCGCGCGCGACCTTGGCATTCACCTCCTCCCGCCAGCCCTGCACCTCATCGGCAGCGAGCTTTTGGTCGGGTGCGAGCTCGACGACGCCGGCGACGAGGCGCGTGATCTGCGGGCGCGCATCGTCGACGATGCCTTTGAGGCGCCGCACTCGCTCGTTGAAACCGTTGACGTAAGCGAGCTCATCGGCGATCGGCTCATTGCGGGGAATATCCGAGAGCGCGTTGCGCAGCGTCGTGAAGAAGCCGGGAACCACGCCTGCCACCGGCGGCTGTGGCCGTTCCGGATCGGCATCGACATAGACAAGGCGGCGATCGACCTGGCGATAAGCGGGGCGACCCTTGATCGCCTGGATCGCCTCGTGAAAGGGCTTGTCGTTGAGCACGCTGCCGTCGATGAAGCATTGCGCGACCGGATCGACGTCGATGCGGACGTACGGGGCGAAATTGCGCTCGATGAATTGCCGGCGTCGCGGCCACGCGATCCCTCGCCGGGCCATGAGCGCATCCATCTCGACCATTTGCGCCGGCGGAAAGGCGCCGGGGAAGGATGAGGTAGCGCGCGCGGCGAAGGCGAGTGCCGGCGCGTCGGCAAGATCGAAATCGCTTTCCACGTCGCCGCTCGGCCAGCGGCGGTAGCTGAACTGCAGCGTGTGGCGATGCTCGCGCTCCTCGATCACCGGCGGATCGTGCGTCTCGAGGAGCTGGCGATAGCCGTCATGATCGGTAATGGTGATGAAGAGGTCGAGCCGCTGGCCCGCCGGCACCAGCGAGCGCGTCGGGCTTTGCGCCGCACCCGAGGCCGAGACAGCGTCGTACATGAGCTCCGCCATGCGCGGGCCGTCGAAGGGCGGCTTGAACCAGCGGGAGCGGACGAAGAGTGAGAGCTTGCGCCGCACCTCGGGGTCGCGCACATCCTCGAGCACGCGCGCCGCGCCCGCCGCCCAGACGAAGGGCAGCATGAAGAGCTTGCTCCAGCGGCCCGCACGCGCTTCGGCCGCGAGGAGCTCGGTGACGTCGGCCTCCTTGAGCCAGAGATCGCGGAGCGCGTCGAGCGGCAAGTCATGCGCGAGCGCGCGCGCCAGCATGGCACCGTTGATGCCACCCGCCGAGGCGCCGGCAATGATGTCGACGATGACGCGCAGGTCGATCCCGCGGCCGACCTCGCGCAAGAGCTCGAAATAGACCGCTTCAGTGTCGTACGGCCGGCCTTCCGCCTCCGGCCGGTCGGGGAAACGGGCACGGGCGCGCTCTGTGCGGTCGCGAATATCGTGCAGCGCGCTCGAGGCGCGCGCCAGCTTCAGGATTTCCTTGCTGATGCCGTGAATGTAGACGGCGAGCGAGATGCCCCCGAAGCAGACGAGCGCAATGCGCAGCTCCTTCTCGCGCATCGCCTGCTACTCCCCTCCGGTGCCCATCTTAAGCGTTGAGCCCCAAGAGGCGCGCGGCGTTGCCGCCGAGAATGGCAATCTTTTCTTCGTCGCTGAGCGTTGCCGTGGCAAGCACGTGATCGACGGGATGGCCTTGCCAGGGATAGGGATTGTCGCTGCCGAGCATGACCTGGCTCGCCCCCACCTCGGCCACGAGATGGCGGAGCTCCTCGGCGGTGAAGACCAGCGAATCGAAATGGAGCTGTTTCAGGTACTCGCTCGGCCGCTTCGCGAGCGCGATGTCCTTGTCGCAGAGGCCCTCGCCGACATAGCAGGCGTGATCCGACCGCGCGGCATAGGCGGGAAGGTAGCCGCCGCCATGCGCCGCGATGACCTTGAGCCCGGGAAAGCGGTCGAGGGTACCCGCGAAGATCAGATGCTCGAGCGCGATCGTCGTCTCGAGCGGGTTGCCGATGGTGTTGGCAAGCCAGCCGTTGCCTTTGAAGCGCTCGGCAAGCTCGGGCACGCCGCGGGGGTGGATGAAAAGCACAGCGCCGAGTTCCTCGGCCTTCGCCCAAATCGGATGGAACTTGGCGTCGGAGAACGAGGCGGTGCCGACACTGGCGCCGATCGCGGCGCCGCGCAGCCCCTGTTTCTTGACCGCCGTCTCGAGCTGCCGGACCGCAAGTGCGGGATCCTGCAGGGTAAGCGAGGCAAAGGCGGCAAACCGTTCGGCATGCGCCGCCACCAGCTCCGCCAGCTTCTCGTTTTGAATGGCGACGATCTCGGCCGCAAGATCGCGCTCGCGCTCGTACCAAAAAGGATTGATCGACAGCACCTCCACATCGACTGCTTGCGCGTCCATGCTTTTGAGGCGCTCCTCGATGGTGAGATAGGCCGCATCGCTGCCGCGAATGGTCGAGGGTGTGAGGCGGCGCGCATCCTCGCCGATGAGCGCCGTCGCCTCGCGGAAGAAGCAATGCGCGTGGACGTCGATGGTCTTGACGCGCTTGCCGTTTATGGTCACCGGCCGCGTCGCTCCGAGCGATTGCGCCGAGGCGACGCCAGGACAGCTGCAGCCGGCGAAGACGATCCCGGCCGCCGCGCTCGCGGAAACTCGCAGAAACTGACGCCGCGTGCTCATCGATTTCCCACCCCCAGCGACGGCGGGAACGAGGCGCCTCGTGTCACCGCGCATCGAAAATGTTCCATGGCTGAGGGCTATGATGCGCCGGCACCATACACGGCGTCAAAGGTCCGCACCCACCACGCACCGCTTATGGGCGCCGACGCTCGTGCCTACCGATTGATCCCGGAAACCGCCTCACCTAGCCTTGCCGGAGAGGAGGCACCCCGTGGATCTCGATTTTCTCCTGACGTCGCTTGTCATCGTCGTTTCGCCGGGAACGGGCGTGCTCTATACGCTCGCCGCCGGCCTGTCGCGAGGGCCCCGCGCCAGCATCGTCGCCGCTTTCGGCTGCACGCTCGGCATCGTGCCGCATATGGCGGCGGCAATCTTGGGCCTCGCCGCCCTTCTTCACGCGAGCGCCGTCGCCTTCCAGACCTTCAAATATCTTGGCATCGCCTATCTCCTCTACATGGCCTGGTCGACGGTACGGGACAAAGGTGCGCTCAAGGTCGAACGAGAAGTCGGAGCCCGCTCGGCGCTGCAGGTGACGGTCCACGCCATCCTCATCAACCTCCTCAACCCTAAGCTCTCGATCTTCTTTTTTGCCTTCCTGCCGCAATTCGTGCGCAGCGACGACCCCTCGCCGCTCTCGCGCATGCTCCTGTTGAGCGGCGTCTTCATGCTGCTCACCTTCGTCGTCTTCGTCGCCTATGGTCTCTGCGCGGCGGCGGTGCGCCGCCATCTCCTCACCCGCCCGGACGTCCTTGCCTGGATGCGCCGCGCCTTTGCCGCGGCATTCGTCGCTTTGGGCGCCAAGCTGGCGTTCGCCGAGCGCTGAGGCCCCCATGTGCGGACGCTATTTTCTCTCCCGCTCGCCCGAGGAGATCGCGCGCTGGTTCGGCACCCAGAACCCGCTGCCGAATTTTCCGGCGCGCTACAACATCGCGCCGACCGACCCCGTGCTGGCGGTGCGCTTCAATCGCAAGACCGGCGAGCGCTCGCTCGACACGCTGCGCTGGGGCCTGGTGCCGCGCTGGGCGAAGGACCTCAAATTCGGCGCGCGCGCCATCAACGCGCGTGCGGAGTCGCTGGCGACCACGCCCGCCTTTCGCTATGCGTTTGCGGCGCGACGTTGCCTTATTCCCGCGAGCGGCTTCTATGAATGGAAGAAGGAGGGCGACAGCCGTACGCCCTACGCCATCGTGCCCACGGACGAGCCGCTCTTCGCCTTTGCCGGGCTCTGGGAGAATTGGCGCGACCGCAGCGGCGGCAAGGATGCGCCGTGGATCAGGACCTGCAGCATCGTCACCGGCGAGCCGAACACGCTGATCGCACCCATCCACGACCGCATGCCCGTCATCGTGCCGCGCGAGACCTGGCCCCGCTGGCTCGGCGAGGAAGAAGCGGAAGCGGATGATCTCAACGAGTTGCTGGCCCTCTTCCCGGCCGAGCGAATGCGCATCTATCCCGTGAGCCCGCGCGTCAACAGCGTCAAGAACGACGATGCCGGCTTGATCGAGCCACTGATGGCGACCGGCGGAACGTTGGTTTAACCAGCGTCTTGCCACAAAGATTTTCTGGCATAGGATCGTTCCGAATAATCAAAAAGAACGGTTGTCAGTCCGATGAGGGAGGGTGGCGATGCGCCGTTCCACGACGATCACGTTCGCATTTCTCAGTGCGATGGGACTGACCTTCGGGTCGGCCGCGGCTCAGTCGGTCAAAATTGGCGTCCTCAATGATCAGAATGGCCTCTATGCCGATTTGACGGGGATGGGCTCGGTACACGCGGCGCGGATGGCGGTCGAGGATTTCGGCGGCACCGTGCTGGGAAAGCCGATCGAGATCATCTTCGCCGACCATCAGAACAAGCCCGATGTCGGCTCGACCATCGCGCGCCAATGGATCGAGAGCGACGGCGTCAACGTCATCCTCGACATTCCCAACTCGGCCGTGGGACTCGCGGTGCGCGAGGTGACGCGGACGCGCAATGCCGTCGACATCAATACCGGCGCTGCCAGCTCCGATTTGAGCGGCAAGGCTTGCTCGCCCCACGGCGTCCACTGGACCTTCGACACCTACGGTCTCGCAGCAGGAACGGGGCGCGCCCTCGTGAAACAGGGCGGCAAGACTTGGTTCTTCATCACCGCGGACTACGCCTTCGGCCATGCGCTCGAGCGCGACACGGCAGCCTTCGTCGAAGCCGGCGGCGGCAAGGTGGTGGGCGCGGTCCGCCATCCCCTCAACACACCCGATTTCTCCTCCTTCCTGCTGCAGGCGCAGGCGTCCGAAGCCAACGTCATCGCCCTCTCCAATGCCGGCGGCGACACCATCAACGCCATCAAACAGGCAGCGGAATTCGGCCTTGGCCGCTCGGGCACGCAGCGCGTGGCGGCGCTCCTCGTGCAATTCCCAGATATTCACGCGCTGGGATTGCAAGTGGCGCAGGGACTGACCGCAACCGAGACCTTCTTCTGGGACTTGAACGACGAGACGCGCGGCTGGACGAGGCGGTTTCTCGCGCGCAATTCCGGCAAGCCGCCCAGCATGATCCATGCCGGGACTTACGGTGCGACCTTGCACTATCTCAAAGCCGTCGCCGCCTTGGGCACCACCGAAGCCGGCGCGGTCGTCGCCAAGATGAAGGAAATCCCCGTCGACGATTTCTACACGAAGGGCTCTGTGCGCGAGGACGGGCGCGTCATGCGGCCCTACTATCTCCTTCAGGTGAAGGCGCCGGCGGAATCGAAATACCCGTTCGACTATGTGAAGCTCCTCGCCACCGTGCCCGCCGAGGAAGCGGCGCGCCCTCTCAGCGAAAGCGCTTGTCCCGCGGTGAAGCGCGGCTAACTCGGCGGCGATGCCGGCTGTGAACGTCGCACCTCGCGTGCCGGCTTGTCCTCGCGCAAGCCCTCGAAGCTCACGTCGCGCAGGAGGCCATCGGCGGTCCAGGTGAGAAAGCGCACCTCGCAGACAAGCTCCGGCCTTACCCAGTTGACGCGAGAGAGCTCGACCGGCGTGCCGTAGCGCGTCGTGCCCGGCGGCGGCAGGTCGAGCGGCATCTTGGCCGTTCGCAGCGGCTCGAGCCGCTCGTGAAGCCGCCGCAGCGTCCGGTCCGACATGCCGGTGCCGGCGCGTCCGGCATAACGGAGATGTCCTGCCTCGTCGTAATAAGCGAGGAGCAGCGCGCCCAGATGAGCGCGCTCGCCCTCTGGCCGGCTGTAGCCGCAAATGACGAATTCCTCGCGGTTGTAGCACTTCGCCTTGCGCCAGAGGCCGCGATTGCCGGAGACATAGGCCGCGTCGATGCGTTTCGAGATCACGCCCTCCGCCTTGGCACCACACACCGCCTTGAAAAAGCGCCCGCCCTCGCCCTCATGATGATCGGCGAAGACGAGCGGCGGTGCGACGCCCACGAGCAACCGGCGGAGGGCCTCCTTGCGCTCGCGCAGCGGTGCGACGCGCCAATCGCGGCCGTCGAGGAAGAGGAGATCGAAGACGAAGTAGACGAGACCCGCCGTGAGATGCGCTTCGGTCGCCGCCTGAAGCTCGGGAAAGGAAGTGACGCCGTCCTCGTGCACGGCACAGATCTCGCCGTCGAGGTAAAGCCCGCGCGCATCGAGCGCCGCCACTGCCGCCGCCATCGTCTCGTACCGCGGCGTCCAGTCGAGGCCGGTGCGCGTCAAGAGCTTCACCCGGCCGCGCTCGAGCCGCGCGTGGAGGCGATAGCCATCGAGCTTGATCTCATGTGCCCAATCCGGGCCCTCGGGCGGTGCGGTCACGGACAGCGAGAGTTGCGGCGCGATGAACCGGGGCATCGCGCCGCCATCTCTTCCGCGTGGCTCCGGCGGAGCCTTGACGCCTTTCAAAGGTCTCGCTCGGTCAGCCTTTCGCCAGCTTCACCGCGCCTTCGAAGCTTGCGCTATCGAAGGCCGGCATGGTTTCGATGCGACCCAAGCCTTGTGCGGCGTACCAGAGTGAGAACGCCACCATTGCTTCGGGATTGGGCGCGTCGACGATGTCGACGAAGTCGTAATGGCCTTGCGTGTAGTGGATCGACTCGAGCTTGATGCGTAGCGCTTCCGCTTTGCCGCGGGCCTTTTGGATACGCTCAGCGTGCTTTCCCGCCCAATCTGCGTTGAGCGTGCCGAGAAGAACGTATTTCATCGCCACCTCCCGTGCCTGGTTCGTGGGAAGCGAGCGACGCGTGGAACATGGCGACCGCTCGCTCGATGGCGGCGCATCGCCGCCGATCGGGGGTTAGTGTCGCGCGCGATCATGCGCTCGACAAGCGCCCGCTCGATCGCCGAACCCAGGGGGCGGCCGAGGACTCCGCCGCAGCCTTGGGCTGCTCAGCGAGGTTGTTCTTGAGCGCATCGATTTGGCCCTGGCAATTCGGGGCGATCGCACGCGCTGGTGTCGCTGGTGTCGCCAGTGCCGCGAATGCCAGAGCACCGCCAAACGCGCGGGTTGCTTCATCGGGACCTCCATCGTGGCAGTCACTCCCAGAGATACGGCGCATGCTGCAGTCCGTTCCCGAGCGCTCGGTCCATTGCTGGAATAGGCAGGGAGCCGCCCGCGGTTATGAAATGAGCCACCGCCGCATGGCGGCGCTCACCTCGGCGGGCTTCTCCAGCGTCGACATATGGCCGCAGCGGTCGATCACCGCCAAGGTGGAGCCGGGGATGAGCGACGCGATCTCCTCATGAAGCTTCAGCGGCGTCGCTTGATCGTCGCGGCCGCAGAGGACGAGCGTGGGCACGCGGATGCGCTTCAAGTCTTCGCGACCGTCCGGGCGGGCCATGATCGCCTGCTGCTGGTGGAGATAGCCGTCGCGGCCGACGCGTTGCGCCATGGCGAGCACGGTGTCGGTGAGCGCCTTGTCGTTGAGGCGGTCGGGATGGAGGTAGATCGGCAGCAGGCGCGGCGTGATGCCGTGGAACTCGCCCTTATGGGCGAGTTCGATGAAGCCGCGCCGCCACGCCAGGCGTTCCGGCGTGTCGGCGCGGGCGGAAGTGTCGAGGAGGGCGAGCCGCGTCACCCGCTCCGGGGCCTGGCGCATGATCTCCTGGGCCACGTAACCACCCATCGACAAGCCGGCGAGGGCGAAGCGCGCTGGCGCCTCCGCAAGCACGCGGCGCGCCATCGCCCCCAAGGCATCGTCACGTGTGAGATCGGCAACGGCGCACGTTGCGAGATCGGAAAGAGCGGCGATTTGCGGCGCCCACAGCGCCTCGTCGCAAAGCAGTCCCGGCAGCAAGATGAGCGGTGTTTTGGCACTCATGAGGAGCGGCATTCCCAATTCATTAACTAATTCGGTGACAGTATAGAGGCGAGCCGAGCGTGCCAAGCGGGGCCGACCCCGCACGAATTAAATTGACTTTTCTCGGCGGAGCCCCAATTAAAGGGCAGAATGAACGTCACAATACGAGAAAGAGCGAAGTATCCTACCGAATGAGTTTTGCTGATTTAGGCCTCTCGCAAGAGGTCCTGCAGGCGGTGGCCGATGCCGGCTACACCGTCCCCACCCCGATCCAACAACAAGCCATCCCTCATGTGCTGACCGGACGCGACGTCCTCGGTTGCGCGCAAACTGGCACTGGCAAGACCGCCGGCTTCACCTTGCCGATGATCGACATTCTGGCAGCGGGCCGCGCGCGGGCGCGGATGCCGCGCTCGCTCATCCTGGAGCCGACCCGCGAGCTCGCAGCGCAGGTGTCGAACGCCTTCGAGACTTACGGCAAACACCACAAGCTCAGCATGGCGCTGCTCATCGGCGGCGAGAGCTTTGTCGATCAGGAGCGCAAGCTCGATCGCGGCGTCGACGTGCTGATCGCCACGCCGGGCCGCCTCCTCGATCTCTTCGAGCGCGGCAAGATCCTGATGTCCGACGTCAAGATACTGGTGATCGACGAAGCCGACCGCATGCTCGATATGGGCTTCATTCCCGATATCGAGCGCATCGTCGGGCTCCTTCCCAAGATCCGCCAGACCCTCTTCTTCTCGGCGACCATGCCACCCGAGATTCGTCGCCTTGCCGATGCCTTCCTGATGAATCCCAAGGAAGTGTCGGTGGCGCCGCCCGCCTCGCCCGCCGCTACCGTGGCCCAGCATCTCGTCACGGTGCAGCCGCACGACAAGCGCGAGGCGCTGCGCCGCCTCATCCGCAGCGAGGATGTGAAGAATGCCCTCATCTTCTGCAACCGCAAGCGCGACGTCGATATTCTCTACCGCTCGCTCGCCAAGTACGGCCTCAACGCCGCGGCGCTTCACGGCGACATGCCGCAGCCGAAACGAACGGAGACGCTGGCGCGCTTCAAGGACGGGGAGATCCGCCTCGTTGTCGCCAGCGACGTAGCGGCACGCGGCCTCGACATTCAGGGCATGTCGCACGTCTTCAATTTCGACGTGCCGATCCATGCCGAGGACTACGTCCATCGCATCGGCCGCACCGGCCGTGCCGGCCGCGACGGCCGCGCCTTCACCATTGCCACGCCCGATGACGCCCGGTTTCTCGCCGCCATTACCAAGCTCATCGGCAAGGACATTCCCGCCGTCACCATGGACGGGCTGGGCCAAGCCGAAATTGCCGCCGAGGACGGCGAACGCCCGCGGCGCGGTCGTGGCGGGCGGGAGCGCCCACACGGCAAGCAACGTGACGGCCGCGAGCGCCGCCGGCCAAGCGAGGAGCGCCGCGAGCCGGCCCCTCGGCCATTGCGCGAAGCGGCTCGACCCATCACCATGGAGCCCGAGGGCAAGGTGCTGCCGCTGCCGGTTCGACGCGACGAACGCTGGCAAGATGACGACCGGCGCGTCGTCGGCTTCGGCGACCATCTGCCCGCATTCCTGGCGCGTCCAGGGAGGATCGCGCGCGGTTGAGGGCAGGCGCCATGAAGACGATCTTCGTGATGGTGAAGTGCGATCTCGGCAGGGCCTATAAAGTCGCCGAGGAAGCGGTCGAGAACGTCGAGGAAGTCTCCGAAGTCTATTCCGTCTCCGGCCAATACGATCTCCTGGTGAAATGCTACCTCCCGCCGGAAATGGACATCGGCCATTTCGTCGTCGAGAAGCTGCAGACACTGCCCGGCATCAAAGACACCTTCACCATCATGGCTTACAAGGCGTTCTCGGAAGACAAGTCGTACTGACGCCGTGCCGCCCCTACTCGTCCTTCGAGACTCGCCCTTTGGGCGCTCCTCAGGACAAGACGAGGTTTTTTTGTGCCAGAAGAGACCTGCCTCATGCTGCTGAGGAGCGCTGCGCAAGCGCTCCGTCTCGAAGCACGCACAGCCGTCCCGCAATCCCATTGCCACATTGCCCGCCCTGCCCTAGCATTATTTTAGACTTAAAATAATCGGCGGAGGGCAAGGTGGCGGCTCCGGCGAAACCGCTCTCCCAGCAGCATGCAGTGGTAACGGGCGGCGGCACCGGCATCGGCGCCGCGTCAGCGCTGGCTCTGGCGCGGCTCGGCGCGCGCTTGACCTTGATGGGCCGGCGAGAGGACGTGCTGACGCGCCAGGCGGAGGCGATCCGCCACGCCATCGAAGGCGCCATCGTGGCGACGCACGCGGTCGATGTGACGGATCAGAACCGGGTCTCGGCGGCTTTCGCCGAGGCACAGCATGTCGCCGCCATCACCATCCTCGTCAACAATGCCGGCGCCGCCGAGAGCGCGCCCTTCGAGAAGACCGGGCTTGATCTCTTGGAGCGCATGCTCGCGGTCAACCTCAAGGCGGCCTTCGCCTGCGCGCAAGCGGTGCTGCCGGCGATGCTCGCAGCGAAGTATGGGCGGGTCATCAATATCGCCTCGACGGCCGGGCTCACAGGCTATGCCTACGTCACCGCTTATGTCGCGGCAAAACACGCGCTCGTGGGTCTGACACGGGCCCTCGCGCTCGAGACGGCAAAGCGCGGCGTCACGGTGAACGCGGTCTGTCCGGGCTTCACCGATACCGATCTCGTGGCGCGCTCAGTCGAGACCATCGTCGCCAAGACCGGGCGCAGCGCCGAGGCGGCGCGCGCCGAGCTTGCCAAGACCAATCCCATGGGCCGGCTGGTCACGCCGGAAGAGGTGGCGAGCGCGGTCGCATACCTGGCGTTGCCGAGTGCGAGCGCGATCACGGGCCAGGCGATCGTCATCGCCGGCGGCGAGGTGATGGGGTGAGCGAGGCCCGCCTCAACGGCGCACCCGCGCCCGTCGACCGGGAGTCGAGCGTCGGCGGTGACGACAAGCTCGAACTGCGGCTTTGGCTGCGCCTCCTCACCTGCAGCCATCTCATCGAGAGCGAAGTGCGCCAGCGTCTGCGCGAGCGCTTCGCCACCACCTTGCCGCGCTTTGACCTTTTGGCGCAGCTCGACCGCGCGCCGGAAGGGCTCACCATGGGCGAGCTCTCTTCGCGCCTCATGGTGAGCAACGGCAATGTCACGGGCCTCGCCGAGGCGCTGGTGCGCGAAGGCCTCGTCTCGCGCGTCCCCGAGCCCGAGGACCGGCGCAGCCTCCGCCTTCGCTTGACCGCCGCCGGCAAGCGGGCCTTCGACGCCATGACCCCCGTTCACGAGCAGTGGATCGACACAATGATGCAAGGTCTTTCTCGCGCCGAAATGGCGCATCTGATCGAGCTTCTGGGCAAGCTCAAGCAATCGCTCCGCCAGGGGACGCGGCCGCAATGAGCGGGAGCCTGCCGACGCCGAGGCATCTGGGCTTCGCGGTCGCCGATCGCATCGCCACCGTCACCCTCAACCGGCCCGAGCGGAAAAACCCGCTGACATTCGACAGCTACGCGGAGCTCCGCGATCTTTTCCGCGCGCTCGTCCATGTGGATGAGGTACGCGCGGTCGTCATCACCGGCGCCGCCAGCAATTTCTGCTCCGGCGGCGACGTCCACGACATCATCGGCCCGCTCACCAAAATGGATATGGGCGGCTTGCTCCAATTCACGCGCATGACCGGCGACGTGGTGAAGGCGATGCGGCTGTCACCACAGCCGATCATCGCCGCCATCGACGGCGTCTGCGCCGGTGCCGGCGCCATCCTCGCCATGGCCGCCGATCTCCGCTACGGCACGGCACGGAGCAAGGTGGCGTTCCTCTTCACCCGCGTCGGGCTCGCCGGTTGTGACATGGGCGCTTGCGCGATCCTGCCGCGTATCATTGGGCACGGCCGCGCATCGGAGCTGCTCTACACCGGCCGCGCCATGGAGGGAACGGAGGCCGAGCGCTGGGGCTTCTACAACAAACTGTGCGCGCCTGAGACCTTGCAGGACGAAGCGATGGCGATGGCGCGCAGCCTCGCCCACGGTCCCAGCTTCGCGCACGCCATGACCAAGCGCCAGCTCCACGCCGAATGGGACATGAGCATCGAGCATGCGATCGAGGCGGAGGCGCAGGCGCAGGCGATCTGCATGCAGACCAAAGACTTTCACCGCGCGTTCGAGGCCTTCGTCGCCAAGCAAAAGCCGGTGTTCGAGGGGAATTGAGATGCGGCTCGGCTCCTATGTAGCGCCGGAATCTTCTCCTCTCCGCCCCTCAGGGGCGGAGAGGCAGGGTGAGGTGGGGCGCCGCTGCGGAGAGGAAAAGAGATTGGCCGGGTCGCGGCGGTGGAGAACCTGAATGCCCGACCGGAGCTTCCTTTCGTGGCCATTCTTCGAGACGCACCACCGCCAGCTCGCGGCGGAGCTTGACGCCTGGGCGGCGCGCGAGATTGCGCCACATGCGCACGAGGACAGCGACATCGACTCGTTGACGCGCCGCTTCGTGCGCGCGCTCGGCGGAGCGGGGTGGCTCCGCTATTGCGTGCCCGCGGCTTATGGCGGGCGCTTCGAGAAGCTCGATGTGCGGAGCCTTTGCATCGCGCGCGAGACGTTGGCACGCCATGCCGGCCTTGCCGACTTCGCCTTCGCGATGCAAGGGCTCGGCAGCGCCTCGATCGCGCTTTACGGCAGCGAAGACTTGCGCCGGCACTACCTGCCGAAAGTCTGCGACGGCACGCAAATCGCAGCGTTTGCGCTCTCCGAGCCTGAAGGCGGCTCCGATGTGGCGGCGGTCCGGACCACCGCGCGGCGAGACGGCAACCATTTCGTGCTCGAGGGACGCAAAACCTGGATTTCCAACGGCGGCATCGCCGGCCACTATGTCGTCTTCGCCCGCACCGGCGAGGCGCTCGGCGCCAAGGGTCTTTCCGCCTTCGTCGTCGATGCCGAGACGCCTGGCCTTGCGATCGCCGAACGCATCGAGGTGATGGCACCCCATCCGCTGGCGACGCTCGCGTTCGAGAATTGCCGCGTGCCGGCGAGCCATCTCTTGGGCGCGCCCGGCGACGGCTTTCGCATCGCCATGGCGACGCTCGACATCTTCCGCTCGACCGTCGGCGCGGCGGCCCTCGGCTTCGCTCGCCGTGCGCTCGACGAGGCGCTCATCCGCGTCCGCGAGCGCGAAGTCTTCGGCCGGAAGCTCGGCGAGCATCAGGCAACGCAACTCCGCCTCGCCGAGATGGCGACCGAGGTGGATGCGGCGGCGCTGCTCGTTTACCGCGCTGCCTGGACCAAGGATTGCGCGGCCGAGCGCGTCAGCCGCGAGGCGGCGATGGCGAAGCTTTACGCCACCGAAGCGGCGCAGCGAGTCATCGACGGCGCCGTGCAGCTCTGGGGCGGGCTCGGCGTCAAACGCGGCACACCCGTCGAAGCGCTCTACCGCGAAATCCGCGCTCTCCGCATCTATGAAGGGACGAGCGAGATCCAAAAGCTTGTCATCGCCGCGCAAGTGATGGCGCAAGAGGCGGGCCGATGAAGCTCTTGGAGCCGCTCCGCATCAACACCATGACCCTTCCCAACCGCGTCATGGTACCGGCGATGGTGACGCGGCTTTCGGGCGAGGACGGGTATGTAAACGAGGCAGTGATCGACCGCTATGTGCGCTATGCGGAAGGGCGCGTCGGCCTCATCGTCGTCGAGGCGACCGCGATTCATGGCAACAAATCCGGACCGCTGCTCAGGCTTTGCGACGACAGCTTCATTCCCGGCCATCGCGAACTCGTCCGCCGCGTGCGCGATGCGTCGGACTCGAAGATCGTGCCGCAGATCATTCATTTCCTCAAAGTCGCCCGCTCTGGTTGGCGGCAGCGGATCGATAGTCTCAGCGAAGCGGATATCGACCTCATCGTCGAGCAATTCGGCGCCGCCGCGGCCCGCGCGCGCGAGGCGGGCTATGACGGCGTCGAGATTCATTCGGCGCATGCCTACACGCTCTCCTCGTTCCTCTCGCGCCACAACCCCAGGCGCGATGCTTATGACGGGCGGACGCTCGAAGGGCGACTCCGGATGTTCGGGCGCGTCATGGCGCAGGTGCGCGAGCGCGTCGGCACCGATTTTCCCGTGGGCGTGCGCTTTCTTGCGGAAGAGGCGATCAAGGACGGCTACGCGCTGCCGGACGCGCAGCGGATCGCGCTTCGCATGGCACAGCTTGGCGTCGACTACATCTCGCTCTCGATCGGCGGCAAGTTCGAGGACGCCATCCACAAGCCCGGCCAGCCGCTTTACCCCTATACCGGCTACTCCGGCGACCGTTGCATGCCCGGCGACTGGTACCCGCCCTTGCCGCATGCGGACCATGCGGCCGGGATCAAGCGCTATCTCAACAGCAAGGGCTTCACCACGCCAGTGGTCTCGGTGGGCAAGATCAGCGATCCCACGGATGCCGAGCGGCTTCTCGTCGACGGCCGCGCCGACCTCATCGGCATGGCGCGTCAGCTGCTCACCGATCCCGATTGGATGCGCAAGGTGATGGAGGGCCGACCGAACGACATCATCCGCTGCATCTACTGCAACGTCTGCAAGCAGCTCGACGAGAACTTCAAGCTCGTCACTTGCTTCCTCTGGCCCAAAGGCATGATCCAGGCGCCGCGCGAGGATGTTAGGCGGGAGGGGCCGCGCTGGGGCGAGGATGGCGCGGGACTTGCCGCCGAGCTCCGCGACGGCCAAGTGCGGCTCACCTGGCGAAAGCCGCAAGGCGACATCGCCGGCTATGACGTGCACCGCGCCGAGGATGGCGGCCAGAGCATCATCGTCGAAGCGGTGAAGAGCGCCAAATTCGCCGACCGCCTGGTGTTGGGTGGCTTGCGCTACACCTATCATGTGCGTGCCTTCGACAAGGCCGGCCGCCATAGCCCTCCTTCCAACAGCATCAGCGTCGATATCCCCTTCCCTTCCCTCAATGCTGCGACGGGGACCGCCGTCCATGCTTGATCCCAGCGCCCATCTCGATCACTTCACCCGCGAGCATCTGCCGCCGCGCGAACAATGGCCGGTCTTCGACAATGGCGGCCTTGCCGAGCTCAATTATCCGAAGCACCTCAATGCCGCGGTCGAACTCCTCGACCGCATGGTGGAGAAAGGCTTCGCCGCGCGGCCATGTCTTCGGAGCGAGACCGAAACCTGGAGCTATGGCGAGCTGTTGGAGCGCGCCAACCGCATCGCCAATGTGTTGGTGAGCGAACTCGGCCTCGTGCCGGGTGAGCGGGTGCTGTTGCGCGACGCCAACACGCCGATGATGGCGGCATGCTGGTTCGGGGTGCTGAAAGCGGGCGGCGTCGCCGTCGCCACCATGCCGCTGCTCCGCGCGCGCGAGCTCACCTACATCATCGAGAAGGCGCACGTGCGTTACGCGCTCACCGCTGACGACTTGGCGGGCGAGCTCGAGCATGCCCAGCGGATGGCGCCGATGCTCGAAAAAATCGTGCGGTTCCGAAGCCAAGCGAGCAACGGCCTCGAAACGCTAATGGTGAAGCAGTTCGCCACCTTCGCCAGTGTCATCACGTCCCACGACGATGTGGCGCTCATCGCTTTCACTTCCGGCACCACCGGTGCCGCCAAAGGCACTATGCATTTCCATCGCGACGTGCTCGCCATTTGCGATTGCTTTCCGCCCTACGTTCTGAAGCCCGGCCCGGACGACATCTTCTGCGGCAGCCCGCCGCTCGCTTTCACCTTTGGCTTGGGCGGCATGCTGCTTTTCCCCATGCGCGTCGGCGCTTCCACTTTGCTTTTGCCGAAGGTGACAGCGGAAGGCTTGCTGCAGGCGATCGAGCGGCATCGCTGCACGGTCTCATTCACCGCGCCGACGCTTTACCGTGTCATGGCGGAGCTGGTGCCGAAATTCGACATCTCCTCGCTTCGGAAGTGCGTCTCCGCCGGCGAGACGTTGCCGTTCCCGATCCTCGAGGCGTGGCAACGTGCGACCGGCATCAAGATCATCGACGGCATCGGCTCGACCGAGATGCTGCACATTTTCATCTCGGCCTCGGGCGACGACATCCGGCCAGGTGCGACAGGCAAACCCATTCCCGGATATCAGGCGATGGTGGTGGACGAGCAGGGCAAGCCCGTGCCGCCCGACACGATCGGCCGGCTTGCCGTGCGCGGCCCCACCGGCTGCCGCTATCTCGACATGCCCGAGCAGCAGAAGAAATACGTGCAGAACGGCTGGAACCTGACGGGCGACGCCTATCGCATGGATAAGGACGGCTATTTCTGGTACCAGGCGCGCACCGACGACATGATCGTCTCCGCCGGCTACAACATCAGCGGCCCCGAAGTGGAAGCGGTGCTGCTCGATCACCCGAAGGTGCTGGAATGCGCCGTGGTCGGCAGCCCCGATCAGGAACGCGGCGAGATCGTCAAGGCGTTCATCGTGCTCCGCCAGGGTGCGGCCGGCGACGAGGCGACGCGGCGCGAGCTGCAGGATTACGTCAAGGCCGAGATCGCGCCTTACAAATATCCGCGGGCGCTCGAGTTCGTGGGTGCGCTGCCACGGACGGAAACCGGTAAAATCCAACGCTTTCGACTGCGCGAGCAAGAGCGCCAGCGTGCCGCCGCGCCCAAGTTATCGCCTTAATATTTCATAAGGCAGGCTGATGCTATTTTCGCGAGCATGCGCTCAATTGTCATCTGCCTCCTCGTCATCATCGGCATTGCTTTTCTGGCTTGGCAGGGCGTCAAGGTTGCCAAGCTAGAAGCCTCGGGGATTCGTGCCGAGGGGCAAGTCGTGCACATGCAGCGGCGGGATCATTCCACTTTTTATTCACGCCCCGGCGTTGCCGGCTACATCGGCGACACCAATTACCATCCGATCGTCAGATTCCACACGCAAGACAATCAAACAATTGAATTCGAAGATTTTACTGGCGAATGGCTACCCATCTTTCCGGCCTCGCCGCATGCCGGCAAAACGGTGACCGTTCTCTACCTCGCCAATGATCCCAAGGGCTATGCGATCATCGATCGCGGTCCGTTTTGGAATTGGGTGAGAGTTGCGCTTAGCCCTTCTTACTATTTCCGCTGACAGTCACCTGCTCGGTAAAATCCAACGCTTTCGCCTGCGCAGCGGGGAAAGACGCAATTTCGCAAAAATCTGAACCGTATCGCAGTACTTGCACCTTTACACCGTCCTAACCCTTCCGACCCCATTCTCACGCCGCAAGAATGGGGCAGCGATGTTCGACCTCCTCATCAGCAGCATCAGCGCCTACAACCAGGTTGGCCTCTTCTTGGGCGCGTTCTTCTGCCTCGGCCTCGGCGGGCTCCTGCTCGGCAACGCGTTCTATTGGCGCCTTCACGCGCATCGCGCCAGCGGCACGATCATCGGCGTCATCGCGAGCGGCACAACCTATGCGCCGGTTTACCGCTACATCACGCCCGAGGGTGAGACGCATGAGGCGCGCGCGGATGTGAGCTCGAGCGGCACCAGCGGAAAGCAAACGGGCCGTGTCGTGCCGCTGATGATCGCGGCGCACAATCCGAGCTCGGCACGCGCCGCGGACAGCTATTCGCTGGAAATCATCGGCCTCGTGCTCGCGTTGCCGGGGCTAGTGCTGGGATATGTCGCTCTCACCGCCTATCCGGTGACGCCGATGACCTGGATCATGGGCGCTTTGATGACTCTTTATCTCCTCGAGCGCGGCCATCGCACGTTGATTCCGAAGGGCGAACGACCGTCACTTGCAGAATGGAAGGCGCAGCACGGAACCAGCGCGATGATCGATCCCACGGAGGTGAAGCGCATCGAGGATCTGGTTCCGGCGGCCACCGTGCAACAAAACGCGCAGGCTCGCGCACAGAAAGCACGGAAATGGGCGCCAGTCCTCGGTGTTTTCGCAATCATCCTCGCCGCGCTCGCCGTCTGGCAGAGCATGCACCTCGCCCATCTCGAATCCACCGGCGTTCGCGCGCCGGGACAGGTCGTGCGCCTCCATGAAGAGTGGCGGTCCGGCTCGAGCGGAGGCGGCCATTACACCTATTATCCGATCGTGCGCTTTCGCACGGCTGAGAACGAGACGATCGAGTTCAGGGACAGCATCGGCAGCAATCCGCCGAGCTACCGCTCGGGCGACAAGGTCACCGTCCTCTATCTCGCCGACGCACCGCACGGCAACGCCATGATCGACCGCGGCTCCTTCTGGAACTGGGCGATCCCCGGCGGCATTTTCGTGGCGGCACTCGTTCTCGCCGGCGTCTTCATCACCATGCTGCGTGGCCCGACCGCACGACCCGCAACAGCGTGAACCATCATGAAAAGCTCGCCCCTCATCGGCCTGTCGAAGGACGCCGCAGTGGTTTCGCAACGTCCTGACCCCTCCCCTTGAACCGGTGTGACGCCCCCCTCACGATAGCGTCAACGCGGTTCATGGAGGCGAGCGATGATGCCGGCGCTGGCGACGGGCGGCGGCTATTCCCTTCCCGTCTTTCCCTATCACCGTCCGGCGGAGGTCCGCGGCGAAAAGCGTCGTCATCCCGTCGCCATCGTCGGCGGCGGGCTTTCCGGATTGACGGCGGCGTGCGATCTCGCGAGCCGAGACATCCCCGTGGTGCTGCTCGATGAAGACGACACGGTGGGCGTGCGCGGCGCCTCCAGCCGCGGCATCGTTTATGCGCAAAAGACGCTTGAGATCTTCGATCGCCTCGGCATCTATGAGCGCATCGCTGAAAAGGGCGTCACCTGGTCAGTGGGTCGCGTGCTTGCCGATGACGACGTGCTCTACGCCTTCGATACGGCAAGAGGCTCGCTCTCGAAGCAGCCGCCCTTCATCAATCTCCAGCAATTCTATATCGAGTGGTTTTTGGTCGATCGATTGAACGAGCTCCCCAAGGCGGAGTTGCGCTGGAAGAACCGTGTCTCCGCCATCGCGCTGGCCAAGGATCATGCGACCCTCACGGTCGAGACGCCCGACGGCACCTACGCGCTTGAAGCCGAGTGGGTGATCGATGCTTCGGGGATTGCCAGCACCATTCGCCAACAGCTGGGCGCACCGATGGCGGCGGCGCTCGGCGAAGATCGCTGGTGCATCTCCGACGTCCGCTTCCAGAGGACGCTGCCGGCCGAGCGCTGGACCTGGGCCAAGGCGCACTTCAACGATGGCCGCGCCGTGTGGCAACATCCGATGGCCGATGGCGTCTGGCGGCTCGACTACCAGATGGGCGCTAACGCCGATCCGCAGCAGATTGCCAGCCCGGAGATCGTAAAAGACCGCTTGCGCCGGCATCTCGGTGAGACCGAGGTGGAAATTGTCTGGGTCGGTCCCTACGGCTATCGCACGCAGCTCATGGAAAGTTTCCGCCAGGGCCGCGTCTTCTTCATCGGCGATGCCGCCCATGTGATGAACCCCTTCGGCGCCCGCGGCGGCAACAGCGGCGTACAGGACGCGGAAAACATCGCCTGGAAGCTCGCCGCGGTGCTAAGCGGCGCCGCCGATGAGAGGTTGCTCGAGACATATAACGAGGAGCGCCGCGCCGCCGCTGAGCACAACATCAAGGTGACGGGCCGCACCATCCGCTTCCTTGCGCCACGCTCGCCCTTCGAGCATCGCCTCCGCGATGCCGTGCTAGATCTCGCGCGCCGCTACGATTTCGCCCGCGCGCTCGTCGATACCGGCCGGCTCTCGGTTGCCTACGATTACGGCACGTCAGCCCTCACCACCAATGGCGGCACGGCCTTTCCCAATCTCGCTATCACGCACCCCGATGGCACGCCGGGCGCCCTCAGCGATCTCCTGCGCGGACCGGGTGCGCGGTTTCTCGTGCTGTGCTTTCCCAGTACAGCCGCGCTGGACTTGCCGGCGACGAGCGTCCGCGCCTTTGCCTGCAATGCAGCCATCGGCTCGCTGCCCGTCATTCGCAGCACGGGCTTGGCCGCGCTGGGCAGAGAGGGCGAAGTGATGGTGATCCGTCCCGATCAGCATCTGGCGGCGCGCCTGGTTCGGCCTGATGCGACGGCCGTCTTGGCCGCGATCGATCGCGCGTGCGGCGGAAAGGCACGGCGATGAAGACGAGCATTAACATCTCCGACGGCGATGCTTTCTACGAGGCTTTGCTCGCCGCGGCCGAAGGGCTGAGCGCCGACGAGAGCGAAGCGTTTCTGCTGCGCCTCGTCCTGCTGCTCGCCAACCAAGTGGGTGACCAGCAGGCGCTGCTCGATGCGATCTCTGCGGCGCGGGCGATGGTCAACGTCAAGCGCGACTGAGCTCGACGCCGAGTTCGGTCGCCCGCTCGCCCCTCACCCTGCCGCGCCCTACCCCACCGGCTCCGCATCAAGGCGCACGGCGATGCCGTCGAGCTCGCGTCCGGGCGCGAGATAGCGCCGCATCACCAGAGGATCGTGACCAGGGACGATGTGCTGCGCGGAGGGCGCGAGCTGATGCAGGCGGCGATGGCCGTCCAGCATGTCGGCGACGTTGTAGACGATGGGGAAAGGCCGGCCGGCCTCCATGTTGGCGTAGAGATGCGCGGTGTCGGAAGCCAGCACCACCCAGCCGCGCCGCGTCCAGACGCGCACGCACTGAATGCCCGCGGTATGACCGCCGATGCGGTGCACGGCGAATCCCGCCGCCAGCTCCTCGTCGCCGTCGTGAAAGGCGACGCGGCCGGCATAGAGGTGGTGCACGATCTGGGTGATGTCCTCGACGGCAAAGGAATGGCGGATCATCGAATGGCACATCGAGCGCCCGGTGGCGAAGGCCATCTCGCGATCCTGAATGTGGAAACGCGCGCGCGGAAAGGCGTCGAGGGTGCCGGCGTGGTCGTAATGCAGATGCGTGATGACGACGTCCTCGACCTCAGCCGCGTCGATGCCGAGCGCCTTTAATCCCGCCGCCGGCGCGCGCAGCAATTGCCGCTGCCGCCGCTGCGCTTGCTCTTCCCCAAAGCCAGTGTCGACGACGAACACGCGGTCCGAGCGCTGCGCCACCCAGACGAAGTAGTCGAGCGGCGAGGCGGTCTCGTGCGGATCGCCATTGATGAAGTTCTCCGCCGAGCTGCGCTTGGCATGATGCGCATAGCGGACGGCGAAGAGATTGAACGGTTCGATCTTGTCGCTCACTGGTCATGCCCTCCCGGGATTGTCGGTCGCGAGCTCGGCGCCTAGCATCATCTCATATGCGCCAAGCAAATCCAGCCTCGGGAGGGAGCGAACAGTGAGCGGAGAGACCATCGGCTTTATCGGCGTCGGACGCATGGGCCAACCCATGGCGGCGCGGCTCCTCGCCGCCGGCCATAAGCTCGTCGCCTATGATATGCAAGGTCAGGCACTGAGCGCCATCGCCGGAAAGGGCGCCGAGACGGCCAAGTCCGCCGCCGAGGTGGCCTCGCGCGCCGAGATCGTCATGACGAGCCTTCCCATGCCTGAGGTGATCCGCGAAGTGGCGCTTGGCGCCAATGGCATCGTCGCCGGAACGCGGCGCCGGATTTTCGTCGATCTCTCCACCACCGGGCCGCGCATGGCGCAGGCGGTTGCAGGAGAGCTCGCGAAGCACGACATCATTGCGATGGACGCGCCGGTGAGCGGCGGCATTGCCGGCGCGGTCAATGGCACGCTCGCCGTGATGTTGTCCGGGCCCCAGGAGCATGCCGAGCGCTTGACGCCGATCCTCGCGCATATCGGCAAGGTCTTCTACATCGGCGCCAAGCCCGGCATGGGGCAGATGATGAAGCTCATCAACAATCTGCTTTCGGCGACGGCGACAGCCGCCACTTCGGAGGCGGTGGTGCTGGGGGTCAAGGCCGGGCTCGATCCCCGCGTCATGATCGACGTCATCAATGCCGGCAGCGGCCGCACCACGGCGAGCGCCGACAAGTTTCCGCGCGCGATCCTGCCGCGTACCTTCAACTACGGCTTCGCGCTGGGCCTCATGGCGAAGGACGTCAATCTCTGCATCGCCGAAGCCGAGGCCCTGCAAGTGCCGATGTGGATCGGCAATGCGGTGAAGCAGCTTTGGCTTTATGGCCTCGCCCAGGGCGGCCCCGATCAGGACTTCACCGCCCTCATCACCCATATTGAGAAATGGGCCGGCGTCACTGTCGACGGACGAGGGCGCTCCTAGAGCGGCAAGGGATGCTTAATCTCTCCGCCCGAGCATGGGCGCAGGAGTGGACCGAGAGAACGGCATGAGCGAGCCAGCAAGAGACGTCATCGCGAGCGAGGGGCCGCCGGCGCGGCGCGGCGCCTCCGTGCCAAGCGTGCCGCTCTCGGCGAGTACCCTTCCTTCCTCGGCCCGCAGTCTCGGCGGTTGGCTCGCCGCCGCAGCCGTGGTCGGCGTCAAGCTCGTAAAAAGCGCGAAGTTCATTAAATTTGCGCTCTTTGCCGCGAGCCTCGGCGCGCTCGCCCTCAACCGTCCCTTCACCGCCGCCTGCGCCATCCTTTACGCCATCTTCGTCCATGAGAGCGGCCATGTGCTGGCGATGAAGGCATGCGGCATGCGCACCAGCGGCATGTATTTCCTCCCATTCTTGGGCGCGGTCGCCGTCGCTAAAGAGCCGGCGCGCACGCGCGGCCAGGAATGGTTCATCGCCATCGCCGGACCCGCCTTCGGCCTTCTCTCGCTCGTGCCGCTCCTGGCGATCGGCGCGATGACAGGGGATCGGCAATGGCTCCTTTATGCGAGCCTCACCGCCTTCATCAATCTCTTCAACCTGTTGCCGATCGGCATCCTCGATGGCGGCCGCATCGTGCAGGCGATCGCCTTCTCGATCGCGGGATGGATCGGCCTCGCCGTCTTCGCGCTCGGCCTTCTGGCGGGCGCTTATCTTGTCTGGCACGCCGCGGGTGGCGTGGTCAGCATCATTCTCGTGCTCTCGGTCCTCGAGTTCGTGTCGGGCTGGCGCCGCAACCGGACCAGTCCGATCGCACCGATGTCCTGGCCGGCCGTGGCCGTGACCGCGCTCGCCTACCTCCTGCTCCTCGGCACCTTCGCCTCCGCCTTCGAGCTATTGGGGGCCGCAGCGCGCGGGATCGCCGTATCCTGAGCGAGCGGAGATAGCGGACACTGCGTCCGCTATCTCCGTTCTCGCACGCCACCTCGATCAGTGCGGCAGCGTGATCATGCGCGTGAAGTCGGCGGTCAGGTTGTGACCCGTCACGGCGCCGAAGACCGGCGTCACGTTGGAGCCGCTCGCCACGAGACCCATGTAGTCGCCGAGGAAGTGCCCGGCCGCATTGGGCGCATCGAGTATGTTGAAGTGGCTGATGGGGCCGGTGGTGAGCCGCCGCTCGTTCTTCCAGTTCCGGGCGTCGGTGCAGTCCGCCGTGGCGGCGGTGCAGAAGACGGCGAAATAATCGACCAGCTCCTCTCCGGCCGTGCTGACGTCGTTGCGGAAATCATAATAGGTCACCGCCAACGTGCCATCGCCGGCCGAGGTGATCGCGGGAATGAAGGCTTGCTGCCGCAGCGGATTGCCGAGGTCTTGCGGCGTCTTGTTGATCATCGCCGGCGCCGACCACGTCTTGCCGGCGTCGAGCGACTGGATGAAGGCGACATCGTCGACCGGCGTGGCGCTGCCGCAGTCATGCGTGCCGAAGCGACAATCCTGCCAAACGAGATAGATGGCGCCGTCAGGCTTGACATTGGGATCGACGTTGACGCTAAACAAGAGCGAGGCATCGCGGACCAGTGAGTGTTCGTCGGGCGTGAAGGTGCGGACCACCTCGATATTGGTCGCGATCGTCGGCGTCGCATCGAAGGTGAAGCCTTTGTCGGTCGAGCGCACGAAGGCGATATTATTGACGCCGCTCGACAGAAGCTCGCTGAAGAAGACCAGCACGTCGCCGTTCGGGAGCACCACAGTCTGGTTGTTGATCGTCTGTGAGTCGACGCCGGGGTCGAAGATCACACGCGGCGTCTCCCAGCTGTCGCCGCCATTGGTGGTGCGCGAAAGGAGCGTCGGACCGCGCGAGGGATGTGGACCGATGGCGTTCGCCGGCGTGCCGGGCAGGCGCGATTGTGCAATCGCCACGCCGTCACTGCCCACCGCTCCGTTGGACGCGCCAAGGACAAGACGATCCCACACGGTGAAGACGAAATTCTCATCGAGCGGATCGGCGGTGATCGAGTTCTTGTCGTTGAGCACATTGGCGCCGTCGGTGATCAGCGTGATCGGCGCCTCCCATGTGGCACCGTGATCCGTCGAGCGGCTCACCAGCTGGCCGCCGCCGCTGACCCCGAAGGCAGGCGTGCGTGACGGATTGGAGACCAGCGACGAGAAGAACGCATGGCCCTTAGGGGAGAACGTCACCCATGGGTCGCTCGCACGAACGAGGGAGCCGCCGGTGCATTCGCTAACGCCGCCCGGAATGGTCTCTTTCCAGGTGCTGCCGCCGTCAGTCGACCGATTGCCGACGAGGCCGCGTGAGCCGCCGTCGTTCCAGCGATCCTGCTGGTGGCCGACAAGGAGGCCCGGCGGATCCGTGCTCGTGTCAACCGCCACCCAGGGCTCGATCGCGGTATTGGAAAAAAGGATCGAGCCGATCGATTTTTCCTGCTGCGCCACATTGTCGGCGGTGCAAGTGGCGAACGGATCGTCGGCGGTGATCTGAACCAGCGGCCCCACCGTTTGCGCTACAGCCGGCGCGAGCAAGGCTACGCTCGCGGCAATGCCGAGCACACAAGCAACAGCGACGCTCCGGCCACGTGCCAGTCCATTTTTCAATCTACACTCAAATCTCATCACGTCCTCCATGGCTTTTGGTTGATGGCGCCGCTTGCCCTGAGACGCGCAGAGGCGCGCCGGCGGAGGCAAACTTCCGCGGCCACCGATCAGGTTCGTTTCAATCATTTCGATGGGAATGAAGCATAATGCGAGGGCGCGTCAGCCGGCGCGTTCTCTTTGGTTTAGAGAAAAAAGACGGGGAGCACCATTAAGTAGCGCCTACGCACCTCGCCCTCCAAATGAGGGAGCGTGAGAGCCAATCCCTTTACCACTCAATAACGGCTTCGGCGCCAGAGTGCGGCTCGGTTCCGGCGTCGCGTGCGGCAGCGGGATCCGGCGAAAGCCCGTGAAATTTGTGGCAAATGGAACAGAAGCCGGTACGACAAAAGATCATCACGTTCGAGACGCAAACGCGAGTCGAACGCATGTGGCAAACGGTCGGCGTCTTCGATGACCGGCCGAACGCCGTCTCGGAGGCCGAGCGCATGCTCGAATCGCGCCGCACCCCCGCCGTGCGCGTCGTGCAAGTGCTGTACGATCCCGCGCGCTCCGAATGCACGGAATACACCGTGTTCCGCGCCACTTCCTTCGACGAGGAAAACCAGCGGGCGCGGCGCCGCGTCTTCGATCAGGAAATGTTCGAATGGGGAATGGACGGGCGCCGCCGCGGCGCCGAGCCGCGTTGGTTCGAGCGCTACTGGCCGCGCTGGGCGCCGGATTGGGCGACCACGGCACTCGCGCTCTCGCTTGCCGTGCTCGCCGTCTCCATCCTCTTTCGCTGGGTGACCTGAGCCTCCGCTATTGATTGGCCCCGCCGCGCATGGGATTTTCGCGCGGCATGGACCTGCTCGTCTATTCCGGCCTCGAGCTCATCGGCGACGGCGTCATGAAGCTGCCCTTCGTGCGCGCCTTAAAGGAGGCGTGGCCCGACGCGCGCGTCACTTGGCTCGCCGGCAAAGGACGCACCGTCTACGCCCACGAGCTCGCGCCACTCGTCGCCGATGCGCTCGATGAGATCATCGAGGATGCTGGCATTGGCTCGCGCGCGGCAGAGCTGCTGCACCGACCGCTCGCCCATCGCCGCTTCGACGTCGTCATCGACACCCAACGCCGCGTGCTCACCACGCTCATCTTGCGGCGCTTGCGCTCGCGTGTCTTCGTCTCCGGCACGGCGCGCTTTCTCCTCTCCGACCGTCGTCCCCCTCGCGGCTATGCGCGCCCCGAGCGGCTGCTCGATCAACTCCTCGATCTCATCGCCGTCGCCGGCGGCGCGGCGGTGACGCCCTCGTTCGATCTCGCGCTCGGCGCGCCCTGGCGCGAGGCGGCGCTGACGGCGTTGCCGCCGGGCTCCCTCTACGTCGGCATCGCGCCCGGCGCCGGCGGTGCCCATAAGCGCTGGCCGCGCGAGCGCTTCGTCGCTCTTGCCGAGGCGCAGATCCGCGCCGGTCGCACGGTCGCCATCCTGCTCGGACCCGACGAGCGCGACTGGCACGCAGAGCTTCACGAGCTGCTACCGCATGCGCGCTTTCCGCTGCAGGATCAGCGCATCGATCCTGCGGTGGTCGCTTCGCCGCTTTACACCATCGCCCTCGGTCAACGGCTTGCCGTTGCTATCGCCAATGACAGCGGCGCCGGCCACTTGCTGGCGGCCTCGGGTTGCGCGCTCGTTTCGCTGTTCGGCCCGACCGCCGCCGCCAAATTCGCGCCCGCCGCGCGCCGGCTCAAGGTGGTGGAGGCGAAGCGCTTCGGCGGCGAGGCTATGTCGGCCATCCCGCTTGAGGCTGTGTTGGGCGCGGTCGAGCAAGCGCTCGAACCTATTCTCAGATAGAAGGCGCTCGGATGAAGAAGATTGGAATTTTTCTCATATTCCTACCCGCGGCAGCGCTCGTTGCCGGCCTGTTTGGTGCCGCCCATGACCAAATAAGCTATTCCGTGTCGCCCGAATATTTCACGAAATTCAAATTCATTCAGTTCCGCTTGCTCGACGCCGACGTTTCTGAACGTATTCGTGCCGCCAAAGTGGGTTTTCTTGCGTCCTGGTGGATGGGAATCCCGCTCGGCATTCTCTGCGGCTCGGCCGGTTTCTTACAGCGCACTCCCACTCTTATGGCCCGTGCTCTTGCGTGGTCGCTTCCGGTCATCGCCATATTCACGCTGATCGTCGCCCTTGCCGGCCTCGCATATGGCTGGTCGCAAACAGCAACGATCGAGCCGTCAAATTATCGGGGATGGTTTGTTCCCCCGAATGTTGTCGATCTCCGTCGTTTCTTGTGCGCTGGTTACATGCACAATGCCGCCTATCTCGGCGGCGCTCTGTCGATTCCCGCCGCTTGGCTCTTCAATCTCATCGTCCGAGCTCGCATCGCGAAGCGGAGATGACCTCAAAACCGCCGCCTGGGACTCTAGTCCACCGCGAAGAGATGGACGGAGAAAAGCTCGCCGCGATCGGTCCAGTGTTGCACCGGGCGAAAACCGGCGCGGCGGGCGAGGCGCTGGAACTCCGCAACCGAGTATTTGTAGGAATATTCAGCGTGGATGCGCTCGCCCGCGGTAAAGCGGATGGCGCGGCCGGCGACGGTGACGATCTGATCGGCGAGGCTCTTGATGTAAATCTCGATGCGTCCCGCCGCCTCGTTGTAGAAGGCGTCGAGCTCGAAACGATCGAGATCGAAATCGGCACCAAGCTCGCGATTCATGCGCTCCAGCAGATTGAGGATGAATTGAGCAGTGACGCCGGCGCTGTCGTTATAGGCGGCATCGAGCAGCGACGGATCCTTTTTGAGGTCGACGCCGACGAGCATGGCGTCGCCGCGCCCGAGCACGCGCCGGCAGCCGACGAGGAAATCGAGCGCCTCATCGGGCGTGAAATTGCCGATGGTGGAACCGGGAAAGAATCCGAGCCGCCGTCCCTCGCCTCGTTGCGGCAGCGCCGGAAGCCGGAAAGGCTGCAAATAGTCAGCGCACACCGCCACCACCGCCACCTCGGGAAATTCTCCGGCGAGCTCGTCGGCCGACTGTCGCAAGAGCTCGCGCGAGATGTCGATCGCGACATAGGCGGCGGGATGCTCGAGCGCTTCCAGCAGGAGCCGTACTTTGCGGCTCGAGCCGCTGCCGAATTCGATGAGCTGCGCGTCGCGGCCGACGAGCCGCGCGATCTCGGATGACCGCTCGCCGAGGATGCTCATCTCCGCGCGGGTCAAATAATATTCGGGCAGCTCGCAGATCCCTTCGAACAAGGCCGAGCCGCGCTCGTCATAGAGAAAACGGCAAGGAATCGATTTGGGCCGGCGTGTGAGCGAGGCCAGCACCGCGTCGCGGAAACTCTCTTCCGCGGGCGCCAGATCGTGAAACATGGCGAGCGCGCCACCTCGTCTCACGACGCGTCCTCCGCGAGCCTGATGCCGCTCATCGCCCAGCGCGATGCGGGCGGAAAGAAATTGCGGTAGGTCACGCGCGCGTGACCTTCGGGCGTGATCGCCGCGCTGCCGCGCAACACCATCTGGTTGGCCATGAACTTGCCGTTGTACTCGCCGATCGCGCCCAAGGGTGCGCGGTAGCCGGGATAGCCGACATAGGGGCTCGCCGTCCACTGCCACACCGCACCCATCATCTGCTGCAAGCCATCGCCGCCGCTGGCCGGCGCCGGATGGCATGCGCCGCTCGCGGCGGCGTCGCTGCTAGATACCCCCGCCTCGGCCGCGGCCACTTCCCATTCGGCCTCGCTCGGCAGGCGCTTGCCGCACCAGCGCGCGAAGGCATCGGCTTCATAGAAGCTCACATGTGAGACCGGTTCCGCCGGATCGAGGGCGCACCGTCCCGCGAGCGTGAAGAGGGACCATTCGTCCGCCGCGTCGTGCCGCCAATAGAGCGGGGCCGCCCAGCCGCGCTGTTGCACCGTCGCCCAACCATCGGAGAGCCAGAGATCGGCGCGGCGATAGCCGCCGTCCTCGATGAACGCCTGAAATTCGCCGCAGGTGACGAGGCGGTTCGCGAGGCGGAACGGCTCAAGCCACACCTTGTGCCGCGGACCTTCGTTGTCGAAGGCGAAGCCCGCGTCGTCATGACCAATCCGCCGCAGGCCGCCCTCGAAATCGCGCCAGGCAAGCGGCGTCGCGTCACTCCGCCGGCGCGAGGGCGCCGCCTGATAAACGGGCTCGAGCGGGTTCAGCGACAGGACATGCTTGATATCCATCAGGATGAGCTCCTGGTGCTGCTGCTCATGCTGCAGCCCGAGCTCGATGCGTTCGGCGATCACCGGCCAGCTTGCCTCATCGGTCTCGCCAATGAGGCGCGCCATCGCCTCATCGACATGGGCGCGATAGCGCGCGATCTCGGCAATGCCGGGCCGCGACAAGAATCCGCGCTCCGGCCGCGGATGGCGCGGGCCCACCGCTTCGTAATAGGAGTTGAAGAGAAAGGCGTAAGGCGGCGCGAAATCGCGGTAGCGCCGCGCATGGGGCTGCAACAAAAATGTCTCGAAGAACCAGCTCGTATGCGCGCGATGCCACTTGGTCGGGCTGACATCGGCCATCGACTGCACCGTCTGATCTTCTGCCGAGAGGGGTGCGGCGAGCGCCTCCGTCCGTTCCCGGATCGTGCGATAGCGGCGCAGAAAGGCCGCCCGCTCGCCCGCCGTCGCCGCGGCCTTCCGCAAGATCGGTCTCATCGCCTCGCCGCCCTCCCTGTGCCGTCAACCGTGAACGGTTCGTTTTCGGCATGGTTGCCTTGCGCGATGCTACCGAAGGTGCAATCGGCAAAGATCGACCAGAGATGGGGGGCGCCGGCGGGATTGGCAAGCATCTTCTCCTGCGCCGTTTTGCGACGGGGATGAGTGGTCCATTGTGCATAGAGGATGGCGCCGCCCGACGGCGACGCCTCCCCACCTATCCCGTACGTGCTCACATCACATCTCCGTTTCTCGCTTTTGGTTCGCCACGCTGGGGGGAAAGGTTTCCATTCCTCGCCATGGCTTTTAGAGGCGCACGACGATCTTGCCGCCCGCTTGGTTCGCTTCCATGAGACGGTGCGCCTCGCGGATTTCCTCGAAGCGGAAGACACGCGCTGGCTTTGCCTTGTAGATGCCCTCCGCGACGCGGCCGACGATGCTCTGGAAGGGAATTTCCGCGAGGGGAAAGGCGGGCGTTCCCGTCACCAACGCGCTCGCGAAGACGCTCAAATGCGTGCCGCTCGGCATCTGGAACACCGGCTCCAGCGTGAGCGGCCCGCCGCCGCCGAGAAAACCGACGAGGCAAACACGGCCGCCCCGCCGCAGCATGGCAAGGGAGTCGAGCACCGTCGTGTTGCCAACGATGTCGAGCACCGCATCGATGCCGTCGGCGTGGCGCTCGCGCACGCGCTTGGCGAGCTCGGCCGATTCGAGAAGCACCTCGCGCGCGCCAATTGCCTCGAGCATCGCCGCGCGCGCTGGGCTGCGCGTCGTGGCGATGACGCGCGCGCCCGCCTGTGCTGCGATGTTGACCGCCGCCTGGCCGAGCGCCGAAGTGGCGCCGCGGATGGCAACGACCTGATCCTTCGCGAGGCCAAGGATGCCGACAAGGCTCGTCCAGGCGGTGGCATAGGATTCGGGAATGGTCGCGAGCTCCTCCCAGGCGAGGTCGCTCTCCACCGCGACGACGTTGCTGTGCGGCACCTTCACAAACTCGGCGTAGCTGCCGTTGATGCTGCGGCCCATGCCGCCCACCAAGGCCATCACTTTCTGCCCGGGCTTGAAGCGGCCATCCGGATCGGCCTTGACCAGACCGACGCATTCGATGCCGGTGATCTCCGCGACGTCGCCCCACGCGCCTTTGCGAAAATAGATCTCCGCGTGATTGAGCCCGAATGCCTTGGCCTCGATGACGACATGACCGGGCTCCGCGGTGGGCTCTGGACGCTCCTCAATCGCCAGGACCTCGGGTCCGCCGTATCGCTTGATGACAATCGCACGCATGTGTTCGTCCCTCCGGATGTGTCTGTCCGAGGGACTAGATAAGTGGCCCTTAAATTGATAAAAATTATAAAGTTCCGATCAAGTGAATAGGTTTGATCTATGGATCCCACCATTCATCAGTTGGAATGCTTCGACGCCGTCGTCAGCGAAGGCGGCTTCCAGCCTGCCGCGGAAAAGCTCCGGCGCGCGCAACCCTCGGTTTCCGCGGCGGTCAAGAACCTAGAGGTGCAATTGGGACTGGTTCTGCTTGACCGCAGCGGCTATCGCGTCGCGCTGACCGATGCCGGTCGATCGTTCCACGCGCGCACGCGCGTCTTCCTAGACGAACTCAGCGCGCTCAAGACTCATGCGCGCCAGCTCGCGATGGGGGAGGAAGACGAGCTTCGCATCGTCATCGGCGATCTCTGCCCACTGCCACAGACGCTGGCACTGCTCCACCGCTTCTTCGACGGTTGTCCCAGCACACGGCTTCACCTTCACTTCGAGGCGATCGCCGGTCCTTGGGAGCGGCTCCTGGACGGCGACGCCGATCTCATCCTGCACCACATCGACAAGACGGATGTCCGCTTGGAATTCATCGATCTCTTCCCCGTGCGGGTCGTTCCGGTGGTCGCGCCTGGCTTTCTCCGCTTTCCCGTTTCGCCGTCGATCACGCCCGAGGATATGCGCGACTACGTGCAGTGCATCATCCGCGACACCGCGCGCCATTCGCCGCCGCGTGATTACTTTCTGATCGAGGGCGCGCGGACCTGGACGGTGAGCGACCAATTGATGAAGCGCGAACTCATCCTCCAACGCATGGGATGGGGCCACATGCCGAAATACCTTGTCGCGGACGATGTGCGCGACGGACACCTTCTCGATATCGGCGGTCAGTATATGAAAGGAAGTGCCGTGGAGCTTGTCGCTGCGCGCCGGCGCGAAAGCCCGCACGGACCGATCGCCAAGCGGCTCTGGGCTTATATCGCGGAGGAAGCGGGGCGGTTCGTGGCGACGATCGCGTGAGGCGGGCGCGCCCGCTCAGATGCCGCTCTCGTGGAGAGCCCGGTCGACCTCGAATGCCAGCTCGTCCGGGCGATAGGGTTTCTGAATGAGCTTGCCGTGGAGCGCCGTGCCGACGCCGCTCGGCAGATGCGTGAAGCCGGTGGCGTAGATGACTTTGAGATTGGGCTGCAGACGCTTTGCTTCTTCCGCAAGCTCGAAGCCGTTCATCACGCCGGGCATGACGATGTCGGTAAAAAGCAGATCGAACTTGACGTGTTCGAGGAGAATGGTGAGGGCCACCTCGGCATTGGGAACCGAGAGCACCGAAAAGCCGCGCTCGCGCAGCGCGGTCGAGACCATGTCGCGGATGTCGTCCTCGTCCTCGACCACCAAGATGCTGTAGCTCATCCTCCACCCCATCCGCCGGCGCACCTCCCCTCGATCAACAACGTAAGCGTGTTAACCACCGAGAACGATAGCCCCAAAGGGTGGAACACCGGCAATTCCTCGGCGTCTCCGATCATGTCATCGCACCGAATGAGCGGCGGGTCTGCGCCTTGACCCTCCCCGGCGAGTGTACGACGCTCGCATCAAGAGGAGGAACCCCATGGCCTTTGCCACGATCCTGTTCGATCTCGCCGATGGCGTTGCGACGTTGACGTTCAACCGGCCCGACCGGCTCAACAGCATCACCGAAGAGATGCACCAGGAGATTGCGGCGGCACTCGGCACTGTCGAAGGCGACGCCACCATTCGCGCCCTCCTCATTACCGGTGCCGGCCGGGGCTTCTGCGCGGGACAGGATTTGAACCTCAAGGAATCGCTCGGAGCCGCCGGCGAATTCGACGCCGGTGCGGCGCTCGAGCGCTACTACAATCCGCTCATCCGCCGCCTGCGTGCACTGCGCAAGCCGGTGATCGCCGCCGTCAACGGCCCCGCAGCAGGGGCCGGCGCCAACATCGCTTTTGCCTGTGACATCGTTATGGCCGCACGCTCGGCGAGCTTCCTGCAGGCGTTCTGTCGACTTGGTCTCGTGCCGGACGCCGGCGGCACCTGGATCCTGCCGCGGCTCGTCGGATCGGCGCGCGCGATGGGGCTCGCGATGCTGGGCGAGAGCCTCTCCGCGGCAGATGCGGCGCAATGGGGCCTCATCTGGAAGGTGGTCGAGGACGAGAAGCTCATGGAGCAAGCGCGCGCGCTCGCGCACAAGCTCGCGCGCGGACCTACGGCCGGGCTCGGCCTCATCAAGGAGGCGCTCAACCGCTCGCTCGAAAATGGACTCGCGGCGCAGCTTGATCTCGAGCGCGACCTGCAGCGCCAAGCGGCGCGTACCGCCGATTTCCGCGAAGGGGTGAGCGCCTTTCTCGAAAAGCGGCCGCCCAACTTCACGGGCCGCTGATGAGCGATGATGGTCGCTCGCGCGTGCTCGCCGAGCGGGTGGGACGCGCCATGCTGGCGCAAGACGAAGCCTCGCGCGCGCTCGGCATGGCGCTCGAGGAGATCGCCCCGGGCCGCGCGCGCATGCGCATGACCGTGCGCGATGACATGATCAACGGCCACGACCTTTGCCACGGCGGCCTCATCTTCACCTTTGCCGACAGCGCCTTCGCCTTTGCCTGCAATGCACGCAATCAGGTGACCGTCGCCGCGGGTGCGGAAATTCATTTCATCAGCCCCGCGAGCAAGGGCGAGACGCTGATCGCCGCGGCGCGCGAGCGCGCCGGCACCGGCCGAAGCGGCATCTTCGATGTCGAGGTGACGGAAGCCGCCACCGGCCGGCTCGTCGCGCTCTTTCGCGGCCGAGCTCACCGCGTCGGCGGCGCCATCGTCGAGGAGAAGGCGTCACCATGACGGGCTTGTTGCCGACGGTCGCGCCGCCGGAACCGCGCGATCTCGATCCGATCGAGAAAGCGAGTCGCGACGAGATCGCCGCACTCCAGTTGAAGCGGCTCAAGGCGACGCTCCGCCACGCTTACGACAACGTCGCCCATTTCCGCGGGAAGTGCGAACGGCAGAGCGTCCATCCGGACGACCTTCGCGACCTCACCGGTCTCGCGCGCTTCCCCTTCACCAGCAAGGAGGATCTCCGCGAGACGTATCCCTTCGGCATGTTCGCCGTGCCGCGCGAGAAGGTGCTGCGCATCCACGCCTCGAGCGGTACGACCGGGAAGCCGACAGTGGTGGGCTACACGGCGCGCGATCTCGACGTCTGGGCAAGCCTGGTCGCGCGCTCGATCCGCGCCTCGGGCGGGCGACCCGGCGACATCGTCCATGTCGCTTACGGCTACGGCCTCTTCACCGGCGGGCTCGGCGCGCATTACGGCGCCGAGAAGCTCGGCTGCACCGTCATTCCCGTATCTGGCGGCATGACCGAGCGGCAGGTGCAGATCATCCGCGACTTCAAGCCCGACATCATCATGGTGACGCCCTCCTACATGCTGGCGATCGCCGACGAGTTCGAGCGGCAGGGCCTCGACCCCCGCGCCTCCTCGCTCAAGATCGGCATCCACGGCGCCGAGCCCTGGACGAACGCGCTCCGCCAAGAGGTCGAGCAGCGCATGGCCATGCACGCCGTCGACATCTACGGTCTTTCCGAGGTGATGGGGCCCGGCGTCGCCAATGAGTGCATCGAGACGAAGGACGGGCTCCATCTCTGGGAGGATCACTTCTATCCCGAGGTCATCGATCCCGCGACCGGCGCGGTGCTCTCCGACAGCAGCATCGGCGAGCTGGTGTTGACGACGCTCACCAAGGAAGCGCTGCCGATGATCCGCTATCGCACGCGCGACCTCACGCGGCTTCTGCCCGGCACGGCGCGCAGCATGCGGCGCATCGAGAAGATCACCGGACGCAGCGACGACATGCTGATCATCCGCGGCGTCAATCTCTTTCCGAGCCAAGTCGAGGAGCTCATCCTCCGCGAGCCCGCGCTCTCCGGCCATTACCTCCTCGAGGTCAGCCGGCCGCGGCAGTTGGACGAGCTCAAGGTGATCGCCGAGCTCCGCCCGGAAGCGACGCCCAACCGCGGCGGGGCGATGGAGCGGATTGGCGCCGCGCTCGCGCATAACATCAAATCACTGATCGGCGTCAGCGCCGTGGTTGAGATCGTGCCGGTTGGGCGCGTGGAGCGCTCGATCGGCAAGGCGAAACGCGTCATCGATCTCCGCCCGAAGGGATGACCCGACGCCTCTCCTTCGTTCGCCTGCCGCCTTGCACGCCACCGTGCCGCACCTACATATAAGCGGCTTGTTCGCGACCTTTCCGACGGACACTCCCATGAGCGCCTGGCGTGCTTGGTTGTTCGCGCTGCTTTGCGCGCTGCTTGTGCTGTCGCCGAGCCTCGCCGAGGCGCGCGCTGGCGCCACCGCGCGGAGCGGCGGCAGCGGCATGGGCTATTCGAGCCAGGGGAGCATGGGCTCGCACACCTACACGCCCAATGGCGGCCAAGCGATCGAGCGCAGCACGTCGCCGCAAAGCCAAGCCGGCTCGTCCTACTATGGCCAACCCGGCTTCGCTCAGAGCCATCCCTTTCTCACTGGGCTCTTCGGCGGCTTCATCGGCTCCTGGATCGGCAGCCTGCTCTTCCCGCACTGGGGTATGGGCTACGGTGTCTTCGGCTCGCTCTTTTCGTGGCTTCTCATCATTCTCGCGATTTCGTTTGTGTTCCGCCTATTCCGCCGCGGCATGATGACGGAGCCGCCGGTGTATGGCGGCGGACCATCGTTGGGCGGCATGGGCTATGGCATGCGGCAAGGCTTCGGATTGGGCGGCAGCCCCGCGGCGACGCCGACGCGCCCGCTCACCGTTGATGCCACCGACCAGGCGGCGTTCGAAGCGATCCTGAGGGCGGTGCAAGGCGCCTGGAGCAAAGGCGATCTCGACACGCTCCGCCATTACGTGACGCCGGAGATGTTCTCCTACTTCCGCGAGGAGCTCGCGACCAACACGAGCCAAGGCGTCGAGAATCATGTCGAAGACGTCGCGCTCATCCGCGGCGACGTGCGCGACGCCTGGGATGAAGGCGCGCTGCAATACGCGACCTGCCTCCTCCATTGGCGGGCGATCGACTACACGGTGCGCACCGACCGCAAGTCCGGCGATCCCGACTGGCTCGTCGAAGGCGATCCGCGGCACCCGAGCGAGGCGCGGGAGCTCTGGACCTTCACCCGCAGCCCGGGCGGACATTGGCTGCTCTCGGCCATCCAACAGGTCTGAGGCTCAGAACCCAAACTGGGCGCCGACGAGATAAGTCGCGCCCGCCGCTGGGAAGCCCGGCGCGAACTCGTAGCGCGTGTTGGTGAGATTGTCGGCGCCGGCATAAACCTTGAACCCATAAGCGGGGAAATACCGCGCGACGCGCAGGCCGATGAGGCCGTAGTCGGGCAGATGCTGCTGGCGGAAGGGATTGTTGTTCGCGGTCACCGCCTGATCCATGACGACGGTGAGCAGCGCATGAATCTGCCATTCCGGCGTCGGCCAATAATCGCCCTCCAATGCCACGACGTGGCGCGGACGGAAATCGACGCGGGTGTCGGTGGTCTCGTCGCGGGTATCGAGATAGGTGTACGCCGCTTTTAAGAGGAATGACGGATCGAGGCGCGTGTTCAGAGCGAGCTGTGTGCCTTGAATGAGCTCGTCGCGATTGGAAAACACCTGTGTGACGTTGTCGTTTTGGATGAAGTTGTTGACCTTGTTGTGAAAGCCCGTGAGCTGCAGCGTCGATGCCGGAGCGACTTTCCAGGTGACGTTCGTTTCATAATCCTCACTCTGCTCGGGCACGAGATTGGGATTGCCTTTCGCCGCGTCGAACAGCTCCTGCAGCGTTGGAAAGCGAACCTTGCGGCCGTAGGAGCCGTCCACCTTGACTGTCTCCGTCACATCGTAAGCGATACCCGTCATCCACTGATGCTCGGCGTGAACGTCGTCCTGATCGCGGATAAACCAGTGGCGGCTGTAGCCGAGCGTGAAGTGCGTGCGCGGCAACGGCGAGACGTTGTATTCGAGCGCTGCGGAATAGGTATAGAGCGCCTGATCGAGAGTGAGCACGCGGAAACCGAAGGTCGGCGCCGCGGCACCCCCGCCGCCGCCACCCCTCCGGCCACCCCCTCCACCGCCTCCGCCGCCGGCGACGGGAACGTCGCGGATGAAGCCGCCGAGTGTCTCAGCATCACGCTCCACTGCCAAGCTCGAGGCCAAGAGGCCCAGCGATTGGAGATCGTATGTCACGAATGATCGCGCGCCGCTGACCAGCGTTTCGGGAATTTGGTGAAAGGTCTGGACCGTGGGGTCGACCATCGAATTGAACTTGGCGTTGTCGAAGCGGTCGTCGATCTCGTTGAGCTGGTTGACGTAGAGCGAGAGGCGCGCGCTCCATGGGCTCTTGGGGTCGTAGCGCAAGTCGAGCTGGCCCGAGGCGCCGGAGATGCTGTCGAGCCGCTCGAACTGCTTCTGCTTCAGGAAGGGGTTGTTGGGATCGTTGATCGTCTGGAACGGGATGCCTTGGCGCGCGCTCAGATAGCTGCCGGAGACGCCGATGCTCCAATCGCCGGCGCTGTGTCCGACATTGCCGAAAAGATTGGTTCGATGCTCGTCGCTGTTCGGGCGCCGCGACCCGTCGGCGAGGAAGAAATCGGGAATCTCTTGGCGGCTGCCGCTCAAGAAGAAATTCGAGCCGCCATAAGCGCCGGAGAGATCGGCGCTGCCGAGCCAGGCATTGTCTCGCGCCCATTCGCCGCGGGCATCGCCGTGCAATCCTTCGCGGCCCTTCTTGGTGATGATGTCGATGAGACCCGCGGTCGTGCCGGGGCCATAGAGCACGGAGCTGTTACCTTCGACGACTTTGATCTCCGCGATGTTCTCGACCGGAAGAAGGCGCGGGTCGAATTGGCCGTCATCGGCGGAATTGATGGGAACGCCGTTCAGGAAGAGCGGCGTGTGCCGCGGCGGCAGGCCGCGGAGAAAGATGCGGGGAATGCCGCCGCCACCGCTTCTGATGTCGATGCCGGGCGTCGAGCCGAACGCCTCGTCGAGGGTGCGCGCGCCCAGCGCGTCGATCTCCGCCGCGGGAATAGTGATGGTCGATTGCCCCGCCTGCACATCGCCCGAAGGCGCGGTCACGATGACGGCGCCAAGCTGATAGGGCTCGGTGCGAGTGTCGTCGGGCCCGAGCGGCTCCGCCGCGGCGGCGATGCGCACGAGGCTAGGCATGGCAAAACAGATCGCCAAGGCGACACGCCCCAACATTCTTGCCACGCGCTTTCCCCCTCGATAACGCGGCCAAGCCCCCGGCCTGTCGCGTCGCTTGCTACGGCGATGTCAGCGAGACCGCCTCGTCATTGCCCAGAGCTCGGCCGCAATCAGTCCGCCACAAAGACCAAAGCCAATATGGCTCGCGAGCTGGACGCCGAACCCCGCGGCGATGCGGTCGCCGAGCAGCCACAAGACGACGGCCTTCGCACCGTTGCCCAAACCCGCCGCCATGGCCAAAAACCAAACCCGCTCGCGCCACGCCGCGAAGAGTAGGCAAGCCGCATCGAGCACGAGGGCGGAGACGAGATAAAGCATCGCGGCGCTGGGTCTCGCCGCAATGACGGGCGCCGCAACAATGAGGGCGGAGGTGGCGGCCGTCGCGCTGGCACTCCAGGGCTGCCGTGTCAAAACGCGCGCGAGAACGAGAATCCCCATGCCGACGAGCCCGCGATGACCCGGAAGGTGCAGCGGCATGCACACGAGCATGTCGAACAAGGCGGCGATGACGCCGAGAGCAATGCAAACGAGCAAGCCGCGACGCCAGGAAGCCGCGGTGGCGTCAATAGCGCTTGATGATATCCTTGCGTGCGAGACGCCAGTCGCAGTTTCCATTTTCCTCCCCCGCTTCTTCGACCAAGAGAACCGCACGCCCCTCGGCAAGGATGGCGCGCGGCCATGGCCGCACGTCGATCACGTCACGGGCATTGACCGCCCGTCCGGAAACGCTCTCAACCGCATCGATGCCGGTGGTGCGCAGCAGCTTCTCGACGCTGATGAGCGGCTCCGCCTCACGCATGCCCCGCCGCCAATTGAAGCGGCCGTCATTGTCGGTCCGGCGCAGGCCCACCGCGGCGAGCGCGCCGATGACGCCGCCCTCATCGCCGGTAAGCCCCTCGAGCAAGATGCCCTCGCGTGCCGCGAGCGCGCGCGCCTCCTGCTGCGTCACGATCTCCGTCTTGGCGCGTCGGCCGAAGGCAATCACATCGTCGCTCACCTCGGACCAAGCGACGATGCAGAGCCCGGCATCCGCACCGGGCGCACTCTCGGCGCGGAGATATCCGCGGCAATACTCGGCGAGCTCGCCGGCACGGCCTGGCGCGATATCCGCATCGAGACAGAGCGAGCTGTTGTGCGAGGTGTAGGGAATGCGCGGGTCGAAGAAGAGCTGGTGCCGGCTGATCCCGTGCACCTCGGCGAGGCCGGACGCCGCGATGCGCGCGCCAATGTCCCGCACCAGATGGCCGGTGCCGCGGCTGTCGGCATCGTCCGTGTCGTCGATACCGACGAGATGGCGCGCGCTCTCAGCCAAGATGAGACCCAACAGAAATCGCGGTAGCTCGGCGCATATCTCGCGTTAGCAGATACGTGAAATCTTGGTCAAGGAAATAGAGCGCGAGGTCTCCGCCTGACATGACTACAGGCGCGGAAGAAATTAAATTCTTCTTTTACCCGGATTTCTCCATAGCCTTAGGCTATGACTTCCCCTCGATCAGCTCATGTGATCGCCGCGGGCGCTTGCGGCACGCTCTTCCAGAACTCGCCGTCATGGCCGAAGAAGATGCGCGCGCCCGACGCTTCGAGCGCGGCCAGGCGCTCGAGTGAGGCATGCATGGCCTCGCGGTCGAACACATTCGTGGGAAGCCGCCGCTCGCGGAGCGTCTGGCAGAAATAGCAGGCATCGCCCGCCAGCACGACGTCGCCGGATTGAAGCCGCAGCTTGAGCGATTGGTGCCCGGGCGTGTGGCCGTGCGTCGGCAGGCACACCACGCGACCGTCGCCAAAGACATCGTGCTCGCCCTCGACCTCGCGCACGGGGTGCCCGAGATCGAAGTCGCGACGGTTGAAGCCGCGAAGCCGCGCCATCTCCGGATCCATCCCAGCCTGCCATTCGCGCTTTTGCGCGATGACGGTGGCGTTGGGAACAAGGGCGTTGCCGCCGACATGGTCGAAATGGAGATGCGAGCTGATGATGAAGTCGATCTTGGCGGGATCGCGGTCGATCGCCTCGAGCCGCGCGCTCACCTCTTCACCAGGCTTGAAATGGATTTCGAAGAGCGTATTGATCCGTTGCCCCAAGCGACCGAGCGGATCGTGCTGGCAATCGGGATGCATGCCGGTGTCGAAGAGCGCCATGCCCTTGGAATGGACGATGAGATAGGCGGGAATGGGCAATGTGACCTTGCCGCTGCCACCTTCCATGAGATAGCCCAATTCGCCCGTGATCTGACCACAGGTCATGGCGTAGAGCTTCACGGGTGCTTCTCCCTCTCTTTCATTGCGCGAGCTTAGTGCCTTCGCGGCACCCTTGCGAGAGTGTGCCCGAGGCGCCATGGATGGCGCCCGGGGAGACCTCTATGACTGTCCTCACCGCGGAACAGGAACGCATTCGCGACGCCATCGTCCGGCTTTGCGCGCAGTTCGGCGACGCCTATTGGCTCGAGCGCGACCGCGCCGGGGGATTTCCCGAAGAATTTTACGCCGCCGTCGCGCGGGACGGTTGGCTCGGCATCGCCATGCCCGAGGCTTATGGCGGCGCCGGGCTCGGCATTGCCGAGGCGGCGGTGATGATGCAGGCGGTGGCACAATCGGGCGCCGGCTTCAGCGGCGCCTCTGCGCTCCACATGAATATTTTCGGCCTCAATCCCGTGGTGCGCTTCGGCACGGAGGAGCAAAAGCGGCGCTTCTTGCCGCCGCTCATCCACGGCGCCGAGAAGGCGTGCTTCGCCATCACCGAGCCCGATGTCGGCCTCGATACCACGCACCTCAAGACCAAGGCGGTGCGCGACGGCGAGCACTACGTCATTTCCGGCAGCAAGATCTGGATCTCGACGGCGCAGGTCGCGCACAAGATGCTCATCCTCGCGCGCAGCACGCCGCTCGACGCCGTGGCGCGAGCGACCGCGGGCATGAGCCTCTTCTATACCGACCTCGATCGCCGCTTCGTCGAGGTGCGCGAGATCGCCAAGATGGGCCGCAAGGCCGTCGATTCCAACATGCTCTTCATCGATGGCCTGCGCGTGCCGCGCGCCGATCTCATCGGCGAGGAAGGCAAAGGCTTCGCGCAGATACTGCACGGCATGAATCCCGAGCGCATTCTCATCGCGGCAGAAGCGGTGGGGCTCGGCTTCGCCGCGCTCGAGCGCGCCGCGCAATACGCCAAGACGCGCGTCGTCTTCGGCCGTCCCATCGGTCAGAACCAAGGCGTCCAGCATCCGCTCGCACACTCCTGGGCCGAGCTCAAGGCGGCGGAGCTCATGGTGCGCCACGCGGCGGCGCTTTACGACGCCGACGAGCCTTGCGGCGCCGAGGCCAACGCCGCCAAATATCTCGCCGCCGAAGCGTGCTGGCGCGCCTGCGAGACGGCAGTGCTGACCCATGGCGGCTACGGTTACGCGCAGGAATATCACGTCGAGCGCTATCTCCGCGAAGCGCAGATCGCCCGCATCGCACCCGTCAGCCCGCAGCTCATGCTCTGCCACATCGCCGAGCGGGTGCTGGGCTTGCCGAAATCCTACTGAGCTGGGAGACCGCCATGCCGCTCACGCAATTGAATCACGTCACCGTCCGCACCGAGGATCTCGAGGGCACGCGCGATTTCTATCGCGATGCGCTGGGACTCGTCGAAGGGCCGCGGCCGCCGCTGGCCTTCCCCGGCTATTGGCTTTATTGCGGCGAGCAGGCGGTCGTTCATCTCGTGCCGCCGAGCGGCCAGATCGGTGCCAGTGAAGGCGATGCGACCGGCAATTTCGACCACGTCGCCTTCACCGCCGATGATTTCGACGGCATGCGCCGCCGCTTCGAGCGCCTCGGCCTTGCGTTTCGCGAAAACGAGGTGCCGGGCATTCGCCTGCGCCAGCTCTTCGTCCAAGACCCGAACAAGGTCATGATCGAGCTCAATTTCCCGGAGAGCCGCTGATCGTCTTCTAGGATGGCTCGGCATAACCCGTTGGGGTCAGACGGACGATGGGACAAAACCCGCAGTCGAGATGTTCAGTTTCAAGAGGCTGAACATGCTGACGGGTGCGGCGATGTCGAGTGTTGGATGGGCGATCCTGCTGGTAGGATTCACCCTGGCGGCGGAAGTGGCCTGGGCGGAATTTCGCGCGCGGCAGGACAACAGGAGGTCTCCGCGCCGGCCGTCAATAGGAGCGCGGCAAGCCGAGCACGTGTTCCGCGAGATACGCCAAGATCAGATTCGTTGAGATCGGCGCCACCTGATAAAGGCGCGTCTCGCGGAACTTACGCTCGACATCGTACTCCTCGGCAAAGCCGAAGCCGCCATGGGTCTGCACGCACATATCGGCCGCCTGCCATGAAGCGTCGGCGGCGAGCAGCTTCGCCATGTTTGCCTCCTTGCCGGAGGGCTCGCCCGCCTCGTAGAGCGCGGCGGCGTTGGCGACCATGAGCGCCGCCGCTTCGCTGGCGGCATAAGCGCGCGCGATCGGAAACTGCACGCCCTGATTCTGCCCGATCGGTCGGCCAAAGACGACGCGGCTCTTGGCGTAATCCGTCGCGCGGGCGATGAACCAGCGCGCATCGCCGATGCACTCGGCAGCAATGAGGATGCGTTCGGCATTCATGCCGTCGAGGATGTAGCGGAAGCCCTTCCCTTCTTCGCCGATGAGGCTATCGGCGGGGATCTCGAGATTGTCGAAGAACACTTCCGTCGTAGCGTGATTCATCATCGTGCGGATGGGACGGATGGTAACGCCTTTGCCGCGCGCGCTGCGGAGATCGATGAGAAAGACGGAAAGCCCCTCGGTGCGCTTCGCCACGGCGCTCCGCGGCGTGGTGCGCGCAAGGAGCAGCATCAGGTCGGAATGCTCGACGCGCGAGGTCCATACTTTCTGGCCATTGACGACGTAGCGGTCGCCCTTGCGCTCGGCGGTGGTGCGAATCGCGGTGGTGTCCGTCCCCGCCGAAGGTTCGGTGACCCCGAAGGCCTGGAGGCGGAGCTCGCCCGAGGCGATCCTCGGCAGGAATTGCGCCTTCTGCGCGGCACTCCCGTGGCGCAGCACGGTCCCCATGATGTACATCTGCGCGTGGCAGGCGGCGCCGTTGCAGCCGCTTTTGTGCACCTCCTCGAGGATCGCTGCCGCAGCGCCGATCCCGAGCCCGCTGCCGCCATGCTCCTCGGGAATGAGACAGCCGAGGAATCCACCCTCGGTGAGCGCGCGCACGAACTCGGTGGGGTAAGCGCGCTCGCGATCGAGCGTGCGCCAGTATTCGCCGGGGAAGCGTGCGCAGAGCGCTGCGACGGCATTGCGGATCTCGGCGATGGCGGTAGTGGCGGTCGAAGGTGGCATGAGGCGGAGTCTCCCAGATGACACCGTTTAGCGCGAGGGCGCCGTTATGGCGAGGACGCACCGCGCGTTGATCGAGGCGGCGCCATCGGTCATATCCTGGAGCGTGCGCGATGAGGAGACGGAATCGGCGTGGAACCGCGGCTTAAGACCAGCGTGCAAGTGATGGCCGCGGTGCGGCGCTGCTCGATGCTGGCGATCCCCATCGTCGTGGCGCGGCGCGGCGACGAGGACGCCGGCACCATCCTCATCAAGCTCAACCAGCGCGCGCAAAGATTCACCGTGCTAGCGCAAACGCGAACCGCGCTCGGCGATCTCGCCTGGCTGCGCGCGACCGGCGAATCGCCCGTCGATGAGGCGGCGGCCGACGCCTATATCGCGCGGCAGGTGCAGCGCGACCCCGATCTCTGGGTCGTCGAGATCGAAGATCCCGAGGGTCGCCCGATCTTCAGCGGGCGCATTCTCTAGGGCTCAGCCGGCCTCCGCCAAGGCGCGCGCCAGCTGGCTCAGCGCTTCCTGATGGCGCTCGTTGGTGATGCCGGTGAAGTTCCGGGCGATCTCCAGCACCATCCGTTCACGCGAGGTGATCGGCTTCGGTTCCTCATCGCCCACGCCCTCGTAGAAATAGCTCATGGGGACGCTCAACACTTTGGCGATTTGGAAGAGGCGGCCGGCCGAGACGCGGTTGACGCCGCGCTCGTACTTATGCGCCTGCTGATAGGTCACGCCGATGAGCTCCGCGAGCTGCTGCTGGGTCAGTCCCAGCATGATGCGACGCTCGCGGATGCGCGCCCCGACGTGACGATCCGTGATGGCAGTCGATTTTCCTCGCTTCGGTTTCGACATGGTTCCACCCACACTGACTTGGCCACCCCCGCGGCGTCGAACCCGGAGCAACCTGTGTTTCCTAATTCATTAACACGCGCAAACCGCAATTATTCCAAATTGTTCGCCACCACCCTCAGAGCGGGTCTCAGTGGAGGGGCCAGACCAGCGCAATAAGCGGCGCGCCCAGCAGCTCCACCAGGCACGGGCGGTGGCGAGCAGCCGGCGGTGGAACAGCACGAGCATCCCGGCGATGATGGCGAGGCTCAGGGCTTGCGCCGTCGTCACTCGCGTCTGTGCCTGAGCGGATCGGCGCCCGATCGTGCCCGTTCGATGTCGCTCCGCGTCACCATGCCGACGAGGTGGCCCTCCGCCGTTCCGAACTTCCGCGGAGGAACAACGAGCCGGGCGCGGCGCCGTTCCATTTATGACGCGCCGCAACATAACCGCTTGTTAAGGATATTCGCGGCAAAGTCCCGCGAATGACTGCAACCGCCTCACACCTGTTTGCCGATGCCAGCCATGCCGACGCGGCCTCGCATGGAGGCGTGCTCGCCGCGCTCGGACGCCTCGCCGGGCCGATCGAGATCGATCGCGTCGAGGGCGAAGACGCCGATTTGCCGCCGGCGCGTCCGTCGGGCGTGTTGCGGTTCCGCTTCTGCTTCCGCGAGGTGCCATTCGAAGCGCGGGCCGAGCGGCGGCAGAATCGCCCGATCCTGAGCCTCACCGGCGATCTCGGCACGCTTCCCTTCAGCATCGAGAACCCCGCGCGCCGCCGGCGCTTGCGGAAGGTTCTCGCCGCCGCCGAGCTCTTCTCGGGACTGCGCTGGGACTTGACGCCGGCGCAGACCATCCGCGCCAGCGGCGAGATCGATCTCGGCACGGCGCTGACGCCGACCGCGATCATCGCCGGCACCGCCACCTTGCTGCTGCAGAGCCGCCCCTACATCGACCTCATCACGACCGTCGCCGGCGAGCCCTGACGACTAACGAGCCTGCGGCACGGCGAAGATCTGGCCGGGGTAGATCAGGTTGGGGTCGCGGATTTGCGGCTGGTTCGCGCGATAAATCTCGGTGTAGCGGAGGCCGTCGCCATAGGAGTGTTGGGCGATGCGCCAGAGATTGTTGCCGGGCTGAATGTCGACGGCGACGGCGCCCTCGGGCGGCGCCACCCGCGCGAAGCTGAGGGAGAGCTCACCCAATCTCTGACCGCTCTCGCCCGTTGCCCTGAGTCGCAAGCCATACCGGCCGATTGCGAGGTTGCCGTCGAGGACGAGGCCCCAGCCGCCGCCCGCTTCCGTCTTGGCGCTTCCCGCGGGCTTCTGGTCGAGCGCAGCGTCGATGCGCGCACCCGGCTCGCTCCGCCCCAGAAGCTGAACCTTCCCAGAGCCGTCATATTCGATGACATCGAGCGTGAGCTTGGCGCTCTTTCCGCGGGGGACCTGCAAGGCGCGAGCCGGACCAGAGCCTTGTCGCGGCACCAGCACGGCAACGCTGTCGGAGGGAGATTGCGACGTCGGCGCGGCACCTGGCGGCGGCTTTCGCTCCGGGATGAGCAGCGCCACGACGCCTTCGGAGGAGCGCGCGGATGCACCCGGCGCACGGGCGTCGAGGCTCAATTCGTGCGGACCCGGCGCCAGCGGCTCGGTCGGCAGCAGCACCCATTCCCCGTTCTGATTGGCTTTGACGCGCCCCAGCTCACGAACCCCGTCGCGGACGATCACCTCGGCCCCGGGCTCGGCGCGACCGGCAATCACCGCTTCGCCCTGGGGCGTTACGCGGACGATATCGAAGCTCGGCGCTGCCGGCCCACTACGCGGGCTTTGGACGACGGTGGGCGGCGGCCCGCTCGCACGGGGCGAGGGTGCGGACGGGGGCGTGCTCAGGCGCCAAGCAGCGAGCCCGGCGAGGACCGCCACCACGAGCACCGCCAGGCCGGCAAAGAGGGTGCGCCGCATTGACCCATGCTTCTCCCGCGGCCGGGCCTTGGCCCCTGCCGCTCAAAACGTCATTGTAGCGCGGCCCTCACGGCGAGTGAAATCTTGGCGACGACTCATTTGGAAGCGAAACCGTGGCAACCCTAAGGCGACTCTGCGTCTATTGCGCCTCATCCTCGCGCGTCGATACGCGCTACCGCGATGCAGCAACGACGCTCGGCCGGCTCGCGGCGGAGGCGGAGGTCGAGATCGTTTATGGCGGCGGCCGGGTTGGCCTCATGGGTCTCCTTGCCGATGCGGCGCTCGCCGCCGGCGGCCGCGTCACCGGCATCATCCCGAGCCATCTCTATGAGCGGGAGGTGGGGCATGGCGGCCTGAGCGAGCTCATCGTCGTCGCCAGCATGCATGAGCGCAAGCAACGAATGTTCGAGCTCGCCGACGCCTTCGTGACATTGCCGGGCGGGCTCGGCACACTCGACGAGACGATCGAGATCATGACCTGGAGGCAGCTCGGCCTTCACGACAAGCCGCTCGTCATCGTCGACATCGCGGGATACTGGGCGCCTTTCACGGCGCTTGTCGACCACGCCATCGCCGCCGGATTCACCACGCCCGCCACACGCCAATACTTCCACGTGGCGACTTGCGTCGAGGATGTGCTTCCCGTGATCGCGGCACTCCCGCCCTCGCGCCACGCCGGCGACAGCGCGCTTGTCTGACGCGTTTGCTTGCGCCCCTCTCCTCGCATGCTATGGTCCCGCCGCCCCGCCCTAGAGGAAGCGACAATCCATGAAGAAAATTAAGGTGAAGACTCCCGTCGTCGAGCTCGACGGCGACGAGATGACGCGCATTATCTGGCAATTCATCAAGGACAAACTGATCCTGCCTTATCTCGATATCGAGCTGAAATATTTCGATCTGGGCATCGAGCATCGCGACGCCACCAACGACCAGGTGACGATCGACGCGGCAAAGGAGATCGCGAAGTACGGCGTCGGCGTCAAATGCGCGACGATCACGCCCGACGAGGCGCGGGTGAAAGAGTTCGGCTTGAAGCAGATGTGGAAATCGCCCAACGGCACGATCCGCAACATCCTGGGCGGCACCATCTTCCGCGAGCCCATCGTGTGCCAGAACGTGCCGCGTCTCGTCCCGGGCTGGACCGCGCCCATCGTCATCGGCCGCCACGCCTATGGCGACCAATATCGCGCCACCGACTTCAAGGTGCCGGGTGCGGGCAAGCTCACCATGACCTTCACGCCCAAGGACGGCGGCAGGCCCTTGAGCTACGACGTCTTCGACTTCCCGGGCGGCGGCGTCGCCATGAGCATGTACAATCTCGACGAGTCAATCACGGGGTTCGCCCGCGCCTGCTTCAACTACGGGCTCTCGCGCGGCTGGCCCGTCTATCTCTCCACCAAGAACACCATCCTCAAGGCCTATGACGGGCGCTTCAAGGATCTCTTCCAGGAGGTGTTCGACAAGGAATTCGCCGCCAAGTTCAAAGCGAAAAATCTCACCTACGAGCATCGCCTCATCGACGACATGGTCGCGGCGGCGCTCAAATGGAGCGGCAACTTCGTCTGGGCCTGCAAGAATTACGACGGCGACGTGCAGTCGGACGTGGTGGCGCAAGGTTTCGGCTCATTGGGCCTCATGACCTCCGTGCTGCTGACGCCCGACGGCAAAACGGTCGAGGCCGAGGCGGCGCACGGCACGGTGACGCGGCACTATCGTCTGCACCAGCAGGGCAAGGAAACCTCCACCAACCCGATCGCGTCGATCTTCGCGTGGACACGCGGCTTGGGTTATCGCGGCGAGTTCGACAACACGCCCGAGGTCACGCGCTTTGCCCGTACCTTGGAGCGGGTCTGCATCGACACGGTCGAAGCGGGCTTCATGACCAAGGACCTCGCCATCCTCATCAGCCCCGACCAGCCCTGGCTCACCACGACCAAGTTCCTCGACAAGCTCGACGAGGGGCTGAAGAACGCGATGGCGTAAGCAGTGGGGTAGAGGGAGATCGAGGTGACCCCCACCTCACCCTCCCACCGCTCCGCGGCGGGCCCCTCCCTCTCCGCCCCGGGGGGCGGAGAGGGTCGGGGTGAGGTGGGGCGCGCGACGAAGTCGCGTCAGCCCGATGCTCAGTGCAAACTGAGCGGGTCGAGGTCGTGCTGGCGCAGCGCGAAGCAAGCGTCGGCGTAATCGGCGAAATGCGAAAGGTAGCTGCCGTCGGCGGCGTGCGCGGCATAGGCGACGATGCCGTCGGCATCGATGCGCTTGACATAGGCGAGCTGGCTGCAGCCGTAGGCGGCGAAATCTTCTTCGGAAAGTTGCTTGCTTTTGGATGGACCCAGCATCGTGTCCTCCTTGGCCGCGGGCATGGGACCTCCGCCGCCGAGGAAAAGATTAATGGCAATATGGTTAACGAGGCGTTTACAAAGCGCCGATCCGACCCGTCCCTTTAAGCCGCCGCCGCTGCCCGCGCCGCCACCGCGCGCTCGACGGCAGCGAGCGCTGCGCTCGCTTGCGCAGCGTCGGGCCCACCAGCTTGGGCCAAATCCGGCCGCCCGCCGCCGCCCTTGCCGCCCAGCGCTTCGGCGCCGATGCGGACCAGGTCGACGGCGTTGAAGCGCTTGGTCAGATCGTCCGTCACGCCCACGACGATGGAGGCCTTGCCGTCGGCGCTCGCCACCAGCGCCACCACGCCCGAGCCGATCTCGCGCTTCATGTCGTCGGCGAGGCTCTTCAATTCCTTGGCCGGGAGATTGTCGACCGCGCGCCCGGCGAACTTGATGCCGCCAATCTCCTTGGCGGCGCTCTTTTGCGCGGCGCCGCCGCCCATTGCGATGAGGCGCTGCGCCTCGCTCAGCTCGCGCTCGAGACGCTTTCGCTCCTCGATCAGAGTCTGAAGCCGGCCCGGCAATTCCGCGGGCGAGGTCCGGAGGGTGTTGGCGGCGTCGCGCAGCCACCCCTCTTCGCTCTCGACATAGCCCTCGGCGGCAGCGCCGGTGAGGGCCTCGATGCGCCGCACGCCGGCCGCCACCGCGCTTTCCGAGACGATCTTGAAATAGCCGATATCGCCGGTGCGGCGCACATGCGTGCCGCCGCACAGCTCGACCGAGAAATGCCGGGGCGCGCGGCCATGGCCGTCGCTCTCCTCGCCCATTGCGACGACGCGCACCTCGTCGCCATATTTCTCGCCGAAGAGCGCGAGCGCGCCCGCCGACACCGCCTTCTCCGGCGTCATGAGCCGCGTGCTGACGGCGCTGTTCTCGCGGATGCGCGCGTTCACCTCGCTCTCGATGACGTGGAGGTCCTCGCCCGAAAGCGCGCGCGGATGGCTGAAGTCGAAGCGCAAGCGGTCGGGCGCCACGAGCGAGCCCTTTTGCGTGACATGCTCGCCCAAGCGGCGGCGGAGCGCCTGATGCAAGAGGTGCGTCACCGAATGGTTGGCGCGAAGCCGCGTGCGGCGGCTCTCGTCGATGCGGAGCTCGACGAAGTCGCCGAGCTTCAGCGTGCCATGCGTCATCTTGCCGAGATGGACGTGGAGCTCACCCGCTTTCTTCTGCGTGTCGGCGACCGCGAACTCGCCGCCGGTGCTCGAGAAGATGGCGCCGGTGTCACCGACCTGGCCGCCGGACTCGGCGTAGAACGGCGTCTGGTTGACGAGGATCGCCGCGTCTTGCCCGGCGCGCGCTTCGGGAACGCGCTTGCCGTCGACGACGATCGCCACGACCTTGCCCTCGGCGACATGCGTTTCGTAGCCCAGGAATTCGCTGGCGCCGAGCTCGTCGCGGAGCTCGAACCAGAGCTGCTCGGTCGCGGCCTCGCCGGAGCCCACCCAGTGCTTCCGCGCCTCGGCGCGCTGGCGCTCCATCGCCGCGTTGAAGGCGTCAAGCGCCACCGGGCGGCCCTGCGCGCGGAGCACGTCCTGCGTCAGGTCGAGCGGGAAGCCATAAGTATCGTAAAGCTTGAACGCGGCCTCGCCCGGGAACGGCGCGCCCTTGCCGAGCTTCGCCGTCTCTTCTTCAAGGAGTTTCAACCCACGGCCCAAGGTCTGCTTGAAGCTCGTCTCCTCGAGCTTCAAGGTCTCGGTAATGAGCGGTTCGGCGCGGACGAGCTCCGGGAAAGCCTGGCCCATCTGCCGCACCAGCGCCGGCACGAGCCGCCACATCAGCGGCTCTTCGACGCCGATGATGTGGGCATGGCGCATGGCGCGGCGCATGATCCGGCGCAGCACATAGCCGCGCCCGTCCTTGGCCGGCACCACGCCGTCGGCAATGAGGAAGGCGCTCGTCCGCAAATGGTCGGCGATGACGCGATGCGAGACCGCATGCGGGCCATCGGCTGCCACGCCCGACGCCTCGGCCGAGGCCTCGATGAGCGCGCGCATCAGGTCGATGTCGTAGTTGTCGTGCTTCCCCTGCAACACGGCGGCGATGCGCTCGAGCCCCATGCCGGTGTCGATCGAGGGGCGCGGCAGCGGCCGGCGCTCCTCCTTCGTCACCTGCTCGTACTGCATGAAGACGAGGTTCCAGATCTCGATGAAGCGGTCGCCCTCGGCGTCGGCGCTGCCGGGCGGCCCGCCGGGAATCTCGGGGCCATGGTCGAAGAAGATCTCCGAGCACGGGCCGCACGGGCCGGTATCGCCCATCGCCCAGAAATTGTCAGATGTCGGAATGCGGATGATGCGGTCCTGCGGCAGGCCCGCGATCTTGGCCCAGAGCTTGGCCGCGTCGTCATCCTCGGAGAAAACGGTGACGAGGAGACGGTCCTTGGAAAGTCCGAACTCCTTGGTGACGAGCCGCCAGGCGAGCTCGATGGCGCGGTCTTTGAAGTAGTCGCCGAAGGAGAAGTTGCCGAGCATCTCGAAGAAGGTGTGATGCCGCGCCGTATATCCGACATTCTCGAGGTCGTTGTGCTTGCCGCCGGCGCGCACGCATTTCTGCGAGGTGGCGGCGCGCACATAACCGCGCTTCTCGGTGCCGGTGAAGACGTTCTTGAACTGCACCATCCCCGCATTGGTGAAAAGCAAGGTCGGATCGTTCCGCGGCACCAAGGGCGATGACGCCACGACCTCATGCCCGTTCTTCGCGAAGAACTCCAAGAAGGCGGCGCGAATGTCGTTGGTGGTCTGCATGAGCCTTATCTGGGCGTTGCGGCGGCCGTGGCCAAGGCGGAGGCGCGAGCCGCTTTTAGCCTGAGCGATCGGAAGGTGTCCAGGTTGGGCAAGTTCAGGGCCGGCGAAGCGCCAGCCCTCGCGGGAACGCTGGGCTCGTTCGTTTTCACGCCGCCCGCGGCCGCACTCGTTTCGTAATCGTCCTGCCCACCTGTTCCTTGGCGATGCGCAGATCGTATGCGGCTTGGAGATTGAGCCAGAACTCCGGCGCTGTGCCGAGATAACGCGCAAGCCGTAGCGCCGTGTCGGCCGTGATCGCGCGCTCGCGGTTCAAAATGCCCGTAATCCGATTCGGAGGTACTCCGAGAGCCTTCGCCAGCGCTCGAGCCGAAAGGCCGAGCTCATCGAGTACGTCCAATCGGAGAATCTCGCCGGGATGAACTGGTCTCATTCCATTAGCCGTCATCGAACCGCTCACGATCAAGAAATGCTCAGTGATAATCGACAATCTCTACATCCGAAGGCCATTCATTTTCCCATTTGAAGCAAATCCGCCACTGATCGTTGATGCGAATGCTGTATTGGCCCTGCCGGTCGCCGCGCAGCCTTTCCAGGCGATTGCCTGGGATCGCGGCGAGATCAGCAAGCGCCGTCGCCGAATCGAGCATCTGGAGGCGTCGTTCCGCTTGCGCCCGGAAGGACTGGAATCGCTTCACGCGTTTGCCTTCGTAAAACGCACGCGTGTCCTGATCCCTGAAGCTCCAGATCGCCATGGTACCGCCACGCTGGTGTTACGTCAAGCGTAACGGATGGAGAAAACACGGGCTCAGTTACTTCAACAGAAAAGCTCGGCGCCGGCGGGGGGAGCGCCGGCGCCGATTGGGTTCGTTTCGTCGGATTGGGGGAGTGAACGAACCCGGGGGACTTATTCCTCGGCGCCGCCTTCGCTGGAGGCGACCATCATGGCGTCGGCGACGAGGCCGGCGTTGGACCGGATGGCGCGCTCGATGGCGTCGGAGATTTCCGGATTTTCTTTGAGGAACTGCTTGGCGTTCTCGCGGCCTTGGCCGATGCGTTGGCCGTCATAGGAGAACCAGGAGCCGGATTTCTCGACGACGCCCGCCTGCATGCCGAGGTCGAGCAATTCGCCGCGCTTGGAGACGCCTTCGCCGTACATGATGTCGAATTCGACCACCTTGAAGGGTGGCGCCATCTTGTTCTTGACCACCTTGACCCGCGTCTGGTTGCCGATCACCTGCTCCTTCTCCTTGATCGAGCCGATGCGGCGGATGTCGAGGCGGACCGAGGCGTAGAATTTGAGCGCGTTGCCGCCGGTGGTGGTCTCGGGATTGCCGAACATGATGCCGATCTTCATACGGATCTGATTGATGAAGATCACCATGCAGCGCGATTTGGAGATGGAGCCCGTGAGCTTCCTGAGCGCCTGGCTCATGAGCCGCGCGTGGAGGCCCATATGGTTGTCGCCCATCTCGCCTTCGAGCTCGGCGCGTGGCACCAAGGCCGCCACCGAATCGATCACGAGCACGTCGACCGCGCCCGAGCGCACCAAGGTGTCGGCGATCTCGAGCGCCTGCTCGCCAGCATCGGGTTGCGAGATCAGGAGCTCGTCGATGTTGACGCCGAGTTTGCGCGCATAGGCCGGGTCGAGCGCGTGCTCGGCATCGACGAAGGCGCAGGTGCCGCCGCCCTTCTGCGCCTCGGCGATGACGTGGAGCGCGAGCGTGGTCTTGCCGGAGCTTTCGGGCCCGTAGATCTCGACGATGCGGCCGCGCGGCAGACCGCCGATGCCGAGCGCGATGTCGAGGCCGAGCGAGCCCGTCGAGATCACCTCGGTCTCGGTCGCTGCCTCGCGCGAGCCCAACTTCATGATGGAGCCTTTGCCGAACGCACGCTCGATCTGCCCGAGCGCGGCATCCAAGGCCTTCTGCTTGTCCATGGTGTCCTTGTCCAACAGGCGCAACGCGGTCTGAGCCATCACCGCACTCCTCTTATTCCATAGGGCCTGAGCGGTTGCAATCGACTGCTCTTCCGACCCGAGGCGAGAGATTGTACGCGATTTGTTCACTGTGGCAAGTTCTTTTTTCGTTCCGGTGTCACGGCTCGCGTCCGACGCAACTTCTCCTTTCTTTTCAAAGACTAACATCGGGGCGCTCGCGCTGACCGTTGCTCACAGCCAAAGGTTAACAGCCGTTACTTCGGCATTGAAAAAAGGATCACAGGGAGGCAATGAGACAGGGAGAAAAAGGTCATGGCGCGCTTCGCGGCCGAGATTCTTCTCACTGCCTCACCGCCGCCCTGTGATCCTTTCCTTCTTTCCCACACGAAGTGGGCCGAGGCGTGGGCAACCCACAAATTGCCGCGGCCACCGGCTTCGGCGACAATGGCCGCGAACGGGGCGAGAAAATCCCCGACAGGGAGGCGAAGCATGCGCACCATTCGGGCATTGCTGTGGCTCGGCATCGTCGCGGTCATCATCGCCATGGCGGCGCGACCGGCGGCGGCGGAGAGCCTCAAGGTCGGGCTCATTCTCCCCTACTCCGGCCCCTTCGCCCGGCTCGGCGAGACCATGGACAATGCGGTGAAGCTCTGGGTGGCGGAGAACGCGGCGGCCGCCGGCAGCATCGAGATCATCCGCCGCGACGAAACCGGGCCCAATCCCGATACCGTGAAGCGGCTGGCGCAAGAGCTCATCCAGCGCGACCACGTGCAGATGATCACCGGCCTCGTCTTTACCCCGAACGCGCTCGCGGTGGCGCCGCTCGCGACCGAAGCCAAAGTGCCCGTCGTCATCATGAACGCGGCGACCGCGGTCATCACCACCAAGTCGCCGTACCTGACGCGCGTCTCCCTCACTTTGCCGCAGACGACGGAGATCTTCGGCCGCTGGGCCGCGACCAAAGGCGGCGCCAAGCGCGCCTACACCGCAGTCTCTGATTATGGGCCCGGCCACGACGCGGAAGCAGCCTTCCAGCTCGCCTTCAAGGAGGCGGGCGGCACCATCGTCGGCAGCGTGCGCTATCCCGTGGTGACGCCCGATTTCGTGCCCTTCCTGCAGCGCGTCCTCGACGAGAAACCGGACGCGCTCTACGCCTTCATTCCCGGCGGGAGCCAGCCGCCGCAATTCGTCAAGACGTTCGACCAGCTCGGGCTGAAGCGCGCCGGGATCCGGCTCATGCCGAGCGCCGAGGCGATCGACGAGGCCGATCTCCAGAATCTGGGCGATCTCGCGGTCGGCCTCATCAGCGCCAGCAACTACACGGCGGCCTATGAGTCACCCACCAACAAGGCCTTCGTCGCTGCGTGGAAGAAAGCGTATGGCGAGGCCAGCGATCCCGATCTTTTCGCCGTCGATGCCTGGGACGGCATGGCGCTCATCGCCGATGTGGCGAAGGCCGCCGCCGGCAAATTCGACGGCGACAAGGCCATGACGGTCATCAAGGGCTGGAAGCATGAAAGTCCGCGCGGCCCCATCAGCATCGATCCCGAGACCCGCGACATCGTGCAGAACATCTATATCTGCGAGGTCAAGAAGGTGGGTAACCGCCTCGCCAATGTCGTGATCGAGACCTATCCGGCGGTCAAGGACCCCTGGAAGGAACGCAACAAACAGTGACAAATCGCTACAAAAAATTTGTGAGGAGAGAACCGAGATGGCTCAAGTGAAGCGCGCGCCGTTCCGTGCCGACCATGTGGGAAGCCTGCTCCGGCCACAGCGCCTCAAGGAGGCGCGGGACGCGTTCGAGCGCGGTGCCATGCCGCGCGCGGCGCTCAGCGAGATCGAAGATGCCGCCATTCGCGACGCGGTGCGGCTCCAAGAAGAGGCGGGCCTGCAGCTGGCGACGGATGGCGAGTTCCGCCGCAAGGAATGGCACATGGACTTCCTGAAGCAGTTCGCCAATGTCCGCCAGGTGCCGGGCGAGTTCAAGCTGCGCTTTCACACCCATGAAAGCGAGATCGAGGTGACGCCGCCGGCCTTGCGCGTCGAGGGCAAGCTCGCCCGTCCCCACCCGATCTTCGTCGATCACTTCAAGTTCCTGCACGGCGTCACCAAGGTGACGGCGAAGCAGACGATCCCGTCGCCCACCATCATGCATTTCCGCGGTGGCCGTGCCGCCGTCGACCAGAAAGCTTATCCGGACATGGCGCCGTTCTTCGCCGATCTCGCTGGCGTCTACAGTGAGGAGATCGCCGATCTGACGGCGGCCGGCTGCCGCTATCTCCAGATCGACGACACCAACTTCGCTTATCTCTGCGATCCCACCTTCCGCGATCAGGTGAAGAACAACATCCACGAGGACCCGGACGCGCTCTTGCCCACCTACGTGAAGCTCATCAACGACGCGATCGCGAAGCGCCCCGCCGACATGGCGGTCTGCATGCATATCTGCCGCGGCAACAACCAAAGCGCCTGGCTCGCCGAAGGCGGATACGAGCCCGTCGCCGAGGTGCTCTTCGGCGAAACCAAAATCGACGGCTTCTTCCTCGAATACGACACCCCGCGCGCCGGCGACTTCAAGCCGCTGCGCTTCGTGCCCAAGGGCAAGAAAATCGTGCTCGGCCTCGTCACCACCAAGCTGCCGGAGCTCGAGCGCAAGGACGAGCTGAAACGCCGCATCGACGAGGCCGCGAAATACGTGCCGCTCGAGCAGCTCTGCTTGAGCCCGCAATGCGGCTTCTCCAGCACCATCGAAGGCAACAAGGTGACGGTCGAGGACGAGATCAAGAAGCTCCGCCTCGTCGTCGAGGTGGCGCGCGAGGTGTGGGGCGAGGGTTAGGATTCACCACAGAGGCTGTGAGACAGTGAGAAGAATGAAAAGCGCGCGAAGCGTGCGCTATACGATCTCATCATCCCAGCATCTTTGCGCCGTACCGATTAAGAGAGGGAGATTACGGGGATGATGGGGGATGAGGGGATAGCGTCCACAGCACCCCTCATCCCCAATCATCCCCTAATCTCCTTATATTTGGAACCGAGCCGCTAGTGAACCGCCAGCATCTCGGAAGTGAGCTCTTTCAGCCGGTTCACGCCACACGCTGCGCGATCACACCCCAATCCCAGGGATGGTTGGCGCCGCGGCGGCGAGGCTTCGACAGTCCTTCCTCGGACCACGGATAGAAAACGCGTGAGATGCGCCGCTTGACCAGCCCGTGCTGTGCCATCACCTCGATAAGTTCTTCCCTCGAATAATGCTTTTGCCGCGCGCCGCTCCTGGCGAGAATGCCGCTGGCGTCCTGGTCGCCGCGGGCACGGCGGCGCGTCCCGAATTCGCGCACGACCCGGGCCGATTCGAGCGACGGCACCACGACGAGCGCGAATCCCTTGAGACGCGTGACTGCCGCGACGTTGGCCCAGAGGTCACGCCGTCGCGCGCCGCTCGGCGATGTGATGACGTTGAGGCAAACTGTGAGATCGGCGACGGCACCTAGAACTGCCGCCGATCGCGCGATATCCATCGCCAGCCAATCAATTTTCTCCAGTGCGGCACCTTGGCGAGGGGCGATGATCTTCTCCGCACGCATGACGATGCGCGGCGCGAAATCGATGCCGACAATCTTGTCGAAGCGGCCGCCGAAGCGCTTGATGAACGTGCCGAGACCGCAGCCGAGATCGACGAGCGTGGCTCCTCTCTTCGGCAGGCGCGCAAAGCCCAAAAGCCGGCTCAGATAGGCCTTCCGATCGGTTTTAGTTATGTCACAGACGTTGTCTTCGAAGGAATCAGCGTGTTGATTCCACTCGGCGCGATTCACAGACGTGCTCGCGGGTTCAAGACAGCAATTGCTCTGGCGATGACGACCACTCTTCGGCCAACGATGGGAATGCCGACGGTGTTCCGGCAAATACGTCACCTGGTCGCGCGGATGCGTGAGGTGAGCTCGTGACAATCTCGGTGCTCATGCCGGCCCGGCCGCATCCTCCAGCCTGAAACGACGGTCAGGGAAATTCTATGAGCCATCGTTTTCGAGTCGGTCAATCATTTTCGGAAGACCGAGTCGGTCTCCACTGTGAAAGATAGTACGCTTGGGCCCCCGCCGGTCGGACTCGCCGGTACGAACGACGCTGCGCGATTGGCAACGAACAGCCGCACGGAGGCGTACATTGGGTTTGGTGGCAAGGTCAAAGAGCTTGCTTCGAGTGACCGCGATTTTCATCCTCGCGCTGCTCAGTGCCTGCAGCGTGGAGCCGCGCGAGCCCGCTTTCGCATCGATCGTATTGCCGCCAGTCCCGGCCGAGATGGCGCGCATCTACTTCTATCGCATTTATCAGCCCTATGAGAGCCTGGCGCGGCCGTGGATATACCTCAACCGTCGCGAGACGCTCGTCTCAATTCCGGGCGCGGTCTCTTGGCGCGATGTGGCGCCGGGGGCTTATGAGATCTATGTCTATTCCCAAGGAGACTACCCGAACCAATTGAAGCACGTGGTTCTCAGTTCTGGGGACGCACTCTATGTCCGAGTCGACGTGTCGAAAAGCTGGTGGAGCAGCCTCCGCTATCAACGGGACACGTTCGTAGCGACGCTGGTTGCCCCGGAGCAGGCACGCATGGAAATGGCGGGTCTAGGTTACGCGAGCTGTCACGACGCCGATTGCCGCCAGTGACCATGACCAACCGGGGTCGCCGCCTCGCCGAGTAGCCGCCTTATCGATCGGGCGGCTCTCGCTCGCGCCGGTCACGCTCGCCTTCTTCGAGCTGGTCTGCAAGGGCGAGATCTTGCGCTCCCGCTCGGGCTCGCGCGTCCGCGACGCGATGAGACGCAACTCGGCCGCCCGCAATTTCCGAACCTCGCCCTTGGTCATCAGACCCCCTGGCATCTCGATCAAAGTCCAGCTGGGGATTTTCACGCACTTGAAACATGGGACAAACTGCCGCGTCGAGACCGAGCCAACGAATAGGACAACGAGAAGCCGGTTTGCTCCAAACAACTATGCCGCGATGTCCCATTTTTGCGTCAACCAAAGCGTTCCTGGTTCTGGTCTAATACGCCTCGACCAACGGGGAAGCCGCACATGTCCTTTCTTAACATGCTGGCGATCGCTGTGTGCGCCTGGTTGCTCTTTCTCGCCGTAACCGGTGCGATCGAGCACATGCGCTTGCGGCGCGACGAGAACCGCGCCGGCGTACCGCTCAAATCCTGAACCGCCGGGGAATGAGGAGAGATGAGGGGACGCGCAAGCGCGCGCGTCCTCGCTCTCCTCTCGCCAAAGCTTCGCCGGCCGCCGGGCGCCGCCGCCAGCATCATTTGCTTGATTTTGGTCGCGAGCTCACTCAGCGAGAGCCACGTCATTGATGCGGCCACGGGTGAAGCGGTTGATCTGAATCAATGTAGGGTCGCGACGGGCGGCGCATCCTCTCCATCGATGGGCGAGGTCGAGGGGTCGGCTTCTCACTGAAGCTTTGGGCAATTCCCATCGACAGTGCCTGCGGACCCCGGCAATCGTCCCGCGATGCCAGGAGAATCCCCATGTCGGATGTTCAACTCTTACCGCGACCGAGACTGCCGCGCTGCTACGGTGCTGTGGTGCTCGGCGCGCTGACGCTAGCCGGTTGCACCAACTGGTCGTCGACCATGCAAGGCAACCCCAACACCGAGGGGGTGACCACCGCTGCGGCGCAGGAGGCGCTCCGTAGCGACGCCACCTTCACCAGCGCCTTGGGTAGGGAATATCACGCTCTGGCGAGCGATCGATCGGCCGGCGGTGATTTGACCGATGCCGACTACTTCGCGCGCAAGAGCCTCGCCGCCTCCAAAGGCGAAGTGGTGCCGCCCGAGGACAACCGCAATTGGCTGATCGCCGGGCAGGGTGCGCTCAAAACCCGCGCCCAGGAAGCAAACCCGACGATTCCCAACGACATGACGCAGCAGCGCCAGCGTCTCGTCACCGCGCTGGACGATGGCGGGCGCAACAAGTACCCGGTGCTTGCGGCTCAGGCGCAATCGCGTTTCGACTGCTGGGTCGAACAGAGCGAAGCCAGCTACAGTGGACGGTGGAAAGAGAGCAACCGCGGCGGCAGCTGCTATCGCCAATACATGTCGGCGATCAGCGATCTCGAGGTGCTCCTCCATCCGTCAGCCTATAACGCCTATTTCGACTGGAACGGCAAGAAGCTCAATCCCGAAGCAGCCGCTGCGGTAAAGCAGGCCGCAAGCACCATCCGACAGGATGGAACGGCTCGCGTCCAATTGGTCGGGTTTGCGGACCGCAGCGGCAGCGATGCGTATAACCAGAAGCTCGCGCAAGAGCGGGTCCAGGCGGTGCGCGCCGCGCTCATCGCCGATGGCATCGCCGCCGACCGCATCGACGTCGTTGCGAAGGGCGAGCACGACATTCCCGTCGCCACCAAGGACGGCGTCCGCGAGTCGAAGAACCGCGTGGTGAAGATCTATCCGGAGGTGTCGCCCGAAGTCGCAAGCGGCAGCAGCGTCCCCCGCTGACCATCACCTCCGGCAGGAACCGCGGAGCTCCTATTTCCCCGGAGCTCCGCGGTTTTCTTTTCGCGCGCGATCACCACCGATCCACTCTGGGCCGGCTATAGAGATTTCACCATAGAGACGGTGAGGTTGTCGAAGGACGCACGGAGGCTTTGCAACCCATTTACGCCGACCCCCCTCCCCCATTCATTTCTCTGGCCAAACCTTCGCGCGACACTCTCAGCACCTCACCGTCTCCCGGTGAATCTAGTCAGCGCTAATCCGCCAGCATCACTTCCTTCACCTTCGTCGCGAGCTGCTTCAGCGAGAAGGGCTTGGGGAGGAAGTGGATGTCGCTGTCGCGGTCGAGGCGCTTCCTGAAGGCGTCCTCGGTATAGCCGGAGATGAAGATCACCTTCATGTCGGGATGCTGCTCGCGCACCTGCTTGACGAGTTGCGGCCCGTCCATCTTGGGCATGACCACGTCGGTGATGAGGAGCTCCACCTTCTCGGCGCCGGTGGTGATGACCTCGAGCGCCGCCTCGCCGCTCTTCGCTTCGATCACCTTGTAGCCCTTGTTGCGGAGCGCGCGCGCGCTGAAGAGGCGGACGGGATCCTCGTCCTCGACCAGCAGCACGGTGCCGGCGCCGGTCAAGTCGCGCGAGGCTTGCGTGTCACTCAAATCGGCGCGGGCACCCGCCTGCGCCTCGCCGCCTTGGTGGCGCGGCAAGAAGATCGAGAATTGCGCCCCCTTGCTAGGCTCGCTTTCGACGAAGACGAAGCCGCCCGTCTGCTTGACGATGCCGTAGACGGTGGAAAGGCCGAGACCGGTGCCGGAGCCCACTTCCTTGGTCGAGAAGAAGGGCTCGAAGATGCGCGCGAGATTCTCGCGGGGAATGCCGATCCCCGTGTCGGTCACCTCGACCTGCACGTATTCACCTTGCGGCATCACCTCGTGGCCCTTGCGCATCGGATATTCGCTCGAGATGTTGGCAGTCCGGATGGTGAGCGTGCCCCCCGTCGCCATGGCGTCCCGCGCATTGACGGCGAGATTGATGATGACCTGCTCGAGCTGGCCCTGGTCGACCTTGACGAGCCCCAAGTCGCGGCCATGCACCACCTTGAGCTCGATGTTCTCGCCGATGAGACGGCGCAAGAGATGCGAGAGCTCCGCCAGCACGTCGGTGATGTTGAGGACGCGCGGCTGCAGCGTCTGCTGACGCGAAAATGCCAGGAGCTGGCGCACGAGATTGGCGGCGCGGTTGGCGTTCTGCTTGATCTGCATGATATCGGCGAAGGAAGGATCGCCCGGGCGGAAGCGCAGCAGCAGGAGATCGCAGAAACCGATCATCGCCGTCAGCAGATTGTTGAAATCATGCGCGACGCCGCCCGCGAGCTGGCCCACCGCCTGCATCTTCTGCGATTGCGCGAATTGCGCCTCGAGGCTCTTTTGCTCGGTCGTGTCGATGAAGTGGAGGACGATGCTCGCCTGCGTCGCCTCCTCGCCGCCGCCCAGGCGGCTGATGAAGAGCGAGGCCGATTTGTCGCGCGGCTTGCTCACGCGCACATCGACCGGTCGCGTGGCCGCGTCCCCTTTCACCACCGCGGCGATCTTGGCCGTCACCTCCGCGGCGCTTTCGGGCGAGAGGAAGCTCAGCAAGTCCTTGCCGATGAGATTGGCGGCAGGGACGCCGAAGAGGTCGCCCAGCGCGCGGTTCGCCTCCTCGAGCCGGCCGTCGCGGTCGATGAGCGCGATCCCGACGGGCGCATTGGCGAAGAAACGCTGGAAGCGCAAACGCGAGAGACGCAGCGCCTCTTCATATTCGCGCTCGGGCGTGAGATCGCGCACCACCGAGCGGGTGCGCAAGCCGTCGCCCACCAGCACGACGCTCTGGCTGATGGCGGCGTAGACGGTGCGACCCTGGCGCCCCTTCAGCACCACCTCGCCGCGCGGCGTGCCGGCGGCGCCGCCTTCGAACGGCGCATGCGCGGGACTGCCGGGCGGCACCTCGCTCGCGAGGAAGTCCTTGAGCCGGTACCCGCCGTCGACGAGTTCGCCCGGCGTCACGCCGAGCCAATCGGCCAAGGCCTGGTTGACGAAGAGGAAGCGGCCGTCGCCATCGACCGAGTAGAAGCCGATGGGCGCGTGATCCAAGAAGTCGGCGAGCTTCATCTGCTCGTCGCGGATCACCTGCTCCATCTCGTGCCGCGCCGTCACGTCCTCGAAAGACCACAGGCTGTAGCCGGGACGGCCCGCGAGCTGATGCGCCGAGAGACTGAACCA
>DASZAN010000057.1:0-29619 GCA_035945115.1 Allostellaceae bacterium | reverse complement strand
CTGGAAACGCCAGGCTTCGGTCCCTATCGACGACAAGCGGGAACAAGGAGGAAGCAGACATGGGAGCAAGGATATCGCCGATACGGTTGATCGAGCGTTAGCATTTATCGAATTTCCTTCCGACCACAGCGCCTGATTTGGCGGAGATCGTTTTAGAACCGGAGCGAATGGCTTCCTCAGTAAGGGGGATAGCTTGGCGGCGCGATGCTGTTAGCTAAGGGCTAAGGAAGCGCAACGCCGGGCCGGCCCACGACATAGCGTTCGGCGAGCGCGGCGCGGAACGATTTGGCGAGCGTCGTCATCGCCGCGAAATCGGTGGCGCCGCGATGATAGACCCAGTGCCAAAGCTGGCGCGCGCGGAAAGGCTCGGCGCCCATCGCCTTCATCGCCGCGGCGAGCTCGTCGCGGGAAAGCCCGACCAAGTCCTTGCGCTCATCCATGATGGCGCAAGATATAGGGTTCGGGGTGCAACGCGGCAAAGGAAAAGGAAAGGGATTAGGAATTTGGGGATTGGGGGGATGAGGGGAGATGGAGGGGAGCCTCCCAAAAGGCCGGGGTTCGTTTCGCTTTGTCGCGCAAATGAAAGGTGCATCGAGCGTTTTTACACATGGCGTAACTCGGGGATTGGGGCGAGCCCAGTCTGCTCTCCGTAATCTAGCGAAGTCTGGCCTGAGCCAGCGTTAGTGCGATGAACGATCAGGAGCGCAGCGATGGAAGTCTATGTTGGATTGGACGTGTCGCTCAAGGAGACGTCGATTTGCGTGGTCGGTGGCAGCGGCAAGATCGTGTCTGAAGGCAAGGTGCTCTCAGAGCCGTTGGCTCTTGCCGAGTCCCTCAGGGCCAAGGCAGGGAGCGCGAAACGTATCGGTCTCGAGAACTCTCGGCCTCCCTGTGCCACCTACACTCTTTGCGCAAGCCGACGAGGTGATTGAATAACCGACTAACTTCCGGTTGTGGCACCGAACTGCCCCGAGCCCGTATCTTCGATAGGTCTGCTATGTGGTGGGCGGCCAAGGTCGGACATTGCAGCAACCGCTGCTTGTGACTCAAGCTTTTAGCCGTGCCAGGTCAAGGTTCTTTTGGCTGGGTCAACGCCCTTCCTAACGGCGCGGAGATTTGATAAGCTTCGACTAACTATCGGTGATTGCGACCGTCGCTTCAAACCTACCGAGAGTGTGAAGCGGCTGGATTTGAGATGCCATGGAGGGCACATGGCGCCGAACACCGCTGGTCGTGGGAAATTCAACAAAGGTATAAGAGCCGCGGCGGTCGCAACGATCGGCGCCAAGCTGTTCATCAATCTCAAGACCGCTCAGGTGCTTAGCCTGGAAATGCCAACCCCACTAAACGTAACGCCGATCGTTCATCGAACGATGGTCTCAGCCGATTCCATTGTCGTCGGCTTGTAACGCGAAGGCGAACAACAGCATGGGAGGAAATCAATGAAGAGCATCCTACTTTGCGCGGCGATTGCATTCGCTGTTTCGCCCGCCGTGGCTCAAGAGGCGCCGAAAGAGTCAAAGGGCGTCAAGGAAGAGAAGCTCACCACCATCGACTTGGGCAAGCAAAATCTAAATGATTACACGCAGCGCCAAATGCGTATGCGTGAAATCACGATAGAGCCGGGCGGCATCGTCGCGGTTCACTCGCACAAAGATCGCCCAGCCATGGACTATGTTCTGGCGGGGTCGGTTGTTGACCACCGCGAAGGGCAACAGCCGCATGCCTATGATGCAGGTCAATCAATTACTGAAGCCACCGATGTAGTTCACTGGGTCGAAAATAAGTCCACTCAGCCGGCGAAGCTCGTGACCGTGGATCTCGTGAAACAGTAAGTAACATGCCGGTGGCTCCGGTGAAGCGCGCGCCGCTCGGCGTGAGTTTCTTCTTCACGAACGCGGGGCACGCAAAAAACCCAATGATTTGAACTGGAGGCTTCACAACTGGGAGGTCAACATGAAGGATTTGACGCGTCGTAGGATCCTTGCGGCCGCTCCGGTCGCGGTTGCCCTCGGCAGTCCGCTGGCCTCATGGCCCGCTCGAGCGGCTAAGAATTACGGCCCTGGCGTCAGCGACAGTGAGATCAAGATCGGCAATACCGGCCCATATAGCGGGCCGCTCTCGAATGCCAGCCCAATCCCGATATCGATGGGCCACTACTTCGAGATGATCAACGACCAGGGCGGCGTGAACGGACGCAAGATCACCTGGATTTCCTACGATGACGGCTACTCGCCGCCGAAGACAGTCGAGATGACGCGCAAGCTGGTCGAGAACGACGGCGTCTTCATTGTCGCCGGCAGCGTCGGGACGCCGACCAACACCGCGATCTGGCGGTACATGAACGAGAAGCGGGTGCCACAATTGTTCCCCGTGACCGGCGCCAGCAAATGGGACGACCCGAAGGGCCACCCCTGGACGATGAGCTTCTTCCCAAGCTATCGGGCCGAAGGCCGCATCTATGCCGGCTACATCCTAAAGAACAAGCCGGATGCCAAGATCGGCGTGCTTTATCAGAACGACGATTACGGCAAGGACTATGTGGACGGGTTGCTCGACGGGCTCGGCGCCAAGGCCGCCTCGCTGATCAAGGTGAAGACAACCTATGAAACCACAGACCCGACCGTCGATACGCAGATCATCCAGATGCAGGGGGAGGGCTGCGACACACTCGTCTGCATCGCGATCCCAAGATTCGAGGCGCTGACGATCAAGAAAGCGGCCGAGATCGAATGGAAGCCGCTGTTCATAACCGACGGCATCGCCGCGTCGGTCGGGGCGGCGTTCAAGCCGGCGGGCCTGGAAAACTGCAAAGGCATCATCACCGACAGTGCGTTCAAGGACCCGACCGATCCGACCTGGAAGGACGACGCCGGCTACAAATGGTGGATCGCTTTCATGGACAAGTATTATCCAGACGGCGACAAGAGCGACAACGGGGCAGTCTACGGCCCGTCGATCGCCGCCACGATCGTGCAGATACTGAAGCAGTGTGGCAATGATCTGACCCGCGAAAACGTGATGCGGCAGGCGGCCAATCTGCACCAATTCACGCTGCCGATGCTGCAGCCCGGCATTACGGTCAATACCAGCCCGACCCAGTTCGACGCGATCACGCAGGTGCGCATGGAGCGGTTCGACGGCGAGCGCTTCATCACGTTTGGCCCGGTGCTGAGCAGCACGGTCAGTTGACCGGGCCTTGGCCGGCGGTCGCGACCGCCGGTTCTAGCTTGGTGGCCCCCGCACGCCCGCGACCGCGGTCATCGGGATAAGCGTGATTCAAAAGGGCGAGCGAGTTCGGCACGAGAATGGCCGCGCCCAGCCCCTGCACCGCGCGCGCCGCGATGAGCAAGCCGACACTCGGCGCCGCGGCGCAGGCCAGCGACGCCGCGGTGAACATCGCGAAGCCGCCCATGAAGACGCGCTTCGCGCCGAGGCGGTCGCCGAGCGCGCCCGCGGAGAGGATGAGCGCGGCAAAGGTGATGGTGTAGGCGTTCACCACCCATTGCAGCGCGGCGATCCCGCCGCCGAGCGAGGCGCCGATATTGCCCAAGGCGGTGTTGACGATGGTGACGTCGAGCTGCACCACGCCATAGCCGAGGCTCATCGCCGCGAGCGTCAATGCTTCTCCAATCGTGTTGGCGGCTCTCGTCATCACTCATCCCCGTTCTCGCCAAAAAAGGAAACGCCTCGTGGAGGAGCCGTCTCTATGAGTGGGAACAGGGCGGCCGGACCGCCAGCACCATCGCTTCGCCCGCGACCGAAGCGTCAAGTGTGCGCGAATTGAAAGCCTAACTTTGTCTCAAATGCCGCGCGATAGTCGAATGAACGTTCAAAGTTAACCTTGCGGTGGCGGCGTTTTCGACCTCTAGTGTGCGACGCCCGATTTTTGTCTTCGGTTGATGGGGCCGAACCCGTGGCTGGTAAGCGTGCAAGCACTGTACGGCAACTTCGACGGCCGGCGAACAAGCTCAATCGTCGATGGCCCACCAATTGGCTTGCGAAGCTGGTCATCTCGGCCGACGAGTTCCTCTGCATCATCGAGGATCTTTCAGACGGCGGCGCCAAGCTGCGTGTCGGGGCGCTGCCGCCCGCTGAAGACGCCGTCGCGCTCGTCATCACCAACTATGAACCGATCGGCGGCGTTATTGCCTGGCGCAGCGGTGATCGCATTGGCTTGACCTTCAACGAGCGCCAGCCTTTCGTCGAAGACTTGCTTCTGAAGGCCGCACACCAGGCCGTCAGCTCATTCACGCCGACAGCCAAGACGCGTGCAGGGAAACTGAGCGAACTCTGACACGCCGGAACCGGGCGCGTCTGAAATACCGATTTTCCGTTGCAGAAGCGCGCCCTCCCGCGCAAGCTCATTGGCCCATCAACGGCTGATGCGCGGCGACCCCCATGGCTCTCGATCCCAACCAGGTGAATCTTCATCCGCAGGCGAAGGCGCTACTCGATTTCCTGCTGCAGGCGGGCCGCATTCCCTATAGCGAGATCACGCCGGTCCTGGCACGGGGGCAGATGGCGGAGCTCATTCGCCGCACCAAGAAGACGACCGAATGGCCGGTGACGGCGCGCGATCTCGAGATTTTGGGACCGACCGGACGCTTGCGCGCGCGCCTGGTGACGCCGCGCGATGCGGGCGCCGGCGCGCTGCCGGTGCTTGCCTATTTCCACGGCGGTGGCTGGTGCATCGGCGATCTCGACACGCACGATCCCGTCTGCCGGCAAGTGGCGGCGGAGGCGAAATGCGCGGTGTTCTCGCTCGACTACCGCCTGGCGCCCGAGCACCGCTTTCCCGCCGCGGTCGAGGATTGCTTCGCCGCGGTGCGCTTTCTCACCGAGAAGGGCCGCGAGTTCGGCCTCGATCCTACGCGCATCGCGCTCGGCGGCGATAGTGCCGGCGGCAACCTCGCCGCCGTGTGCGCGATCCTCGCGCGTGACGCCGGCCTCAAGCTCGCGGGCCAGGTGCTGATCTATCCCGCGACCGATTGGGTGGGCCACTATGCGTCGCGCGAGGACTATGCTGCGGGCTTCCTCCTCACCAAGGAAGCGATGGACTGGTTCGGCGGCAACTACATCGACGCCAAAGATCATCGCGACGTCCGCGCCTCGCCCATCCTCGCGCCCGACCTGTCGCGTCTCCCGCCTGCGCTCACTCTCTGCGGCGAGTGCGATCCGCTCTTGGGCGAGAGCCACGCCTACGCGGAGAAGCTCCGCGCCGCCGGGAACGAATCCTCCTTCACCCTCTATCCCGGTCAGATCCACGCCTTCCTCAACATGGGGGGCGTGATCGGCGATGCGGACAAGGCGATCGCGGAGATCGCCGCGTTCTTGCAGCGCGTCTTTACTCGCTAGCGGTCGCGCGTTTGCACTCCCTCTCCCCTCGGGGAGAGGGTTGGGGTGAGGGGGAAGCGAGCAGATATCGTGCGGTTCCCCCTCACCCAGCGCTTCGCGCCGACCTCTCCCCGAGGGGAGAGGCGATGAGGTATTCGCTTTTTGCATTCGATCTTTGGCTCTGCTTGCTGGTGCGCGCGGCGATTTCCTCCTAGTCTCAGAAGGACATTTCTCGCCGCCGCACGGATGCCCAGCCTGTCCCTTCCCACCCTCTCGCTCGCGCCGACGACGCGGGCGGCGCTCTGGGTGGTGGCGGGCGGCTTTTGCGCCACCGCCATGAACGTGGTGATCCGCTACGTCGCGAGCGAGCTCCATCCCTTCGAGGTCACCTTCTTCCGCTGCTTCTTCGGCCTTCTCGTGCTGGTGCCGTGGCTGATGCGCGTCGGATTCGGCGCGCTCCGCACCAGGAAGATGGGGTTCTTCACCTTGCGCGCATTGGTGAGCCTCGTCTCGATGCTGACCTGGTTTTACGGCATCACCTTGGTGCCGCTCGCCACCGCGACGGCGCTCAACTTCACCGGGCCGCTCTTCGCCACCGCGGGGGCGGCGCTCATCTTGGGCGAAACCGTGCGCCTGCGCCGCTGGATGGCGGTGATCATCGGCTTCTTGGGCGTGCTCCTCATCATCCGTCCCGGCGCGAGCACGCTCGATGCCAATCTCCTCATCATCCTCGTTTCCGCCGCCACCGCGGGGATGGGCGTGGTGACGGTGAAGTTCCTGTCGCGCAGCGAAAACGCCACCTCGATCGTCACGTACATGGTGCTCTATTCGGCGCCGCTCGCGCTCATTCCCGCGCTCTTCGTCTGGCGCTGGCCGTCGCTCGGCGCGCTCTTCTGGCTGCTCGTGCTCGGCGCACTCGGCACCACCGCGCATTTCGCCGTGGTGCGCGCCTATAGCGCGGCGGATGCGAGCGCGTGTGCGCCCTTCGAGTTCCTGCGCATGCCGGTGGCGGCGATCGCGGCCTACCTCTTCTTCGGCGAGGTGACGGATTCCTGGACCTGGGTGGGCGCTACCGTCATCGCGGGCTCCTCGATCTATGTCGCCCATCGCGAGGCGGTGCTGGCGCGCCGCGCCGCTCGCCGCGCGCTGTCGCCACATCCGCCGCCATCTGCTATCTCTCGTAACGAAGCTCTCTGAGGGAGGTAGCGCCATGCAGTTGAAGGGGGAAGCCGCGCTCGTCACCGGCGGCGGCTCGGGTCTGGGGGCGGCCACGGCGCGCGCGCTCGCCAAGAGCGGCGCCAAAGTGGCGGTGCTCGACATCAACGAAGGGAATGCGCAGAAGATCGCCGCCGAGATCGGCGGCGTCGCCGTCGCCTGCGACGTCGCCGACGCCAAAAACGGCGAGGCGGCGGTGGCGAAAGCACGCGCTGCGCATGGACCCGCGCGCGTGCTCATCAATTGCGCCGGCATCGGCATCGGCCAGCGCATCGTCGGCCGCGAAGGGCCGCATCCGCTCGATCAATTCTCGCGCGTCATCAATGTCAACCTCATCGGCAGCTTCAATCTGATGCGGCTTGCCGCCGTCGACATGCAGAAGCTTCCGCCGCTCGGCGATGGCGAGCGCGGCGTCATCATCTCGACCGCGTCGGTCGCCGCGTTCGAAGGCCAGATCGGGCAAGCCGCCTATTCCGCCTCGAAAGGCGGCATCGTCGCGTTGACCTTGCCGGCGGCGCGCGAGTTCGCGGCCTCGGGCGTTCGCGTCAACACCATCGCGCCCGGCCTCTTTCAGACGCCGCTGATGGCGAGCCTGCCGCCGCCGGTGCAGGAGAGCCTCGGCAAATCCGTGCCCTTCCCGCAGCGCCTCGGCAAGCCCGAGGAATATGCCGACCTCGTGCTCGCCATCATCGCCAATCCCATGATCAACGGCGAGACGATACGGCTGGACGGCGCGCTTCGCATGCAACCCAAGTGACGAGCATGCCAACGCGGCGCGGCGTGATGCTCGGCACGATCGCCGCGGGACTGGCCATGCGCGCCTCCTCTCTCCTCGCTAAGGCGTCCCAACCCGAGACGCCCGTCAATTTCGACGTGCCCGCCGGCGCCTGCGATTGCCACACGCATATCATCGGCGATCCCGCGACCTTCCCATTCTTCGCCGGCCGCACCTACACGCCGGAAACGGCGCTGCCCGAGGAGATGGCGGCACTCCACAAGAGCCTTCACATGGAGCGCGTCGTCATCGTCACGCCGAGCGTCTACGGCACCGACAATGCGGCGACGCTTTACGGCATGAAGGCGCGCGGCGCCAATGCGCGCGGCGTTGCCGTCATCGACGAGAAGACGCCCGAGAGCGCGCTCGATGATCTCGCGCAAGCGGGCGTGCGCGGCATCCGCCTCAATCTCGCGACCGGCGGCATCAACGATCCCGCCGTGGCGCGCCAGCGCTTCACCGCCGCCGCCGAGCGCGTCAAAGGTCGCAACTGGCACGTCCAGTTCTATACGACGCTCGATGTCATCGTCGCGCTCAAGGACGCGTTCGCGGCCTCGCCGGTGGCGATCGTCTTCGATCATTTCGCCGGCGCGCAAGCGGCGCTGGGGCCGACGCAGCCGGGCTTTGCCGACGTGCTCGCGCTCGTCAAGAGCGGCAAGGCCTACGTCAAGATCTCCGGCGCCTATCGCGTCTCCAAGGCCGCACCCGACTACGCCGATGCAGCGCCCTTGACGCGCGCCCTCATCGCCGCCAATTCTGATCGCATCCTCTGGGGCACCGACTGGCCGCACACCGCCTCGACGCCGCCCGGCAAGCAACCGACGGACGTCACGCCGCTCTCGCCCATCGACGATGCCCGTTTGCTCAATCAGCTTGCGCTCTGGGCGCCCGATGCCGCCGTGCGCGAGAAGATTCTTGTCACCAATCCGGCACGGCTCTACGGGTTCGGGTAGGACCGAATAGATTTCGGCGCAGGCGACGCCGCGGATACGCGGCGGACGCTTCCTCTGCGTCCTCTGCGTGTCCTCAGCGACCCCTGCGCTAAGAAATCAGTGCGCGTTGCTCGCGACGTCGTCGCCGTGTCCCGGCACCGGCGCGATCTTACCGAAGAGCCCGTCGGCTTCGTGGTTGATGCCGGCGGTGAAATAGAGCGTGTCGCCGTCGGAGGCGAGGAAGCTCCCGAAATAAAGCGCCCACAGGCCGGGAATGGCGATGGGATGTCCGTCCGCCGTGCGCAACTCGCCGAGAAATTGGCCGCGATTGTCGAACGCGTTGATCCAACCGGCGAACGCGCCTTCCTCGCCGAAATTGCCGATGAGGACGTCGCTGCTGAACCGGCCGAAGCCTTCGGTGGCGCGCGTCACGCCCCATGGCGCATTGAGCGTGCCGCGCGAGGCGAAGCGGCGGATCAAGACGCCGTCGGTGCTGAACACATCGACGAAGCCTTCGCCGGCGCCGGACACGGGATCGTGCTTCGCGGCGTCCTGGCGCGCATATGTCACGAAGAGATTGTTGTCGACGTTGGCGATGCCGAAGGGCGCGAAGCCGGCGGGAATGTTAGGATCGCTGAACGTGCCGTCGAGCTTCGTCAGCGTGAAATTGCTGTTATATGCTTCGACGGTACCGGCATTGAAATTGGTGGCGAATATGAAATTCCCGAGCTTGTTGCTGCCGAAGGCGAGGCCCTTATAGACGGCGCCGCTTGCGGAATTGTCGTGGACGACGCTCGCCGTGGAGTGACCGGCGACAACCGGGTCGACGCCCGGATTCCAGGCGCTGATGATGCCGTCTTCGCCGACGAAAATGAAGATCGCGCCGCCGCTCGCCGCGTGACCGGGAATGGCGAACTGCCCCTGAAAGCCGACGGGATTCCACACGATGCCCGACGGCGCGCCAGCCGCTCCGCCGGCACCGGGAATCGTTACGACAAGCGGGACGATGTCGCCATTGCCGTCGTAGAGCGTGGCGACGCCGGCATTGTTGTCGGAAACCCAGAGCGGGCCGCCCGGGAACCACGCCGCGCCCCACGGATTCTTGAGATGGCCATCGGTGTTGGGCGCTTCGCCGGCTATGTCCGAGACGAGATTGGTCACCTGATATGCCGATTGGTCATCGCTGTCGCTGTCCGCGCGCGCCGCGTTCGCGCTGAGCGCCACCGCACCGACGATCGCGGCGACGAGCCACCGCCAAGCTTCACCCTTCATCGCACGCTCTCCCCTCACAGTCGGGCGACATCGCCCGTTGTTGCAACCACATCTACTCTGTCATCTGAGCGTGCGCGCGTCGGATGACACCGTCGTCTCAATCTCGCTCAATTCTCGGTGAAGGAAGCGTGAGCACGCGGCCTCTCGCTCCTTTCGAGTGACTGGGAAGATCGCTTTCGGACGAGTGGCGAGGCGTGCAAGTACGCCTTTCGACGGTGGAGCCCACCGCCGCTGTTCAGGCGTCGTTGTGAAGCGCGTTCTCGGATGCCGTCAGCCGCCCGCGTTCACACGCGCGCCGACCGAGTTTTGCGGACGGCGCGCCGCCCGCATTTACGGCTCTCGTGAAGCCAAGCGCTAGCTCGCGGGTTTCTGCCGCTCCGCGACGAGCTTGTCGTCGATCGCCCGGGCGCGCGCGGCCGCCGGCCGGGCGAACAGGCGTTCCCAGTAGCGCTCGAACACCGGCCGTTTCTCGATGGTGCCGAAGTGCATGCCCCAGCCGATCTGCGCACCGAGATAGACGTCGACGGCGCTGAAGCGATTGCCGACGAAGTAGTCGCCCGCCGAGAGCGCTTGTTCCAGCGTCGCCAGCACATCACCCATGCGGCCGTAACCCACCATGCCTTCGCGCCCCTGCGGCACCACGAAGCCGAGCGCTTTGCCGTAGGCTGCCGCCTCGACCGGGCCCGCGCCGAAGAAAAGCCAGCGGTAGTAAGGGCCGCGGAGCGCGCTCCCGACCGGCGGCGCCAAGCCCGCCGCGGGAAAGGCGTCGGCGAGATAGGCGCAGATCGCGGCCGCCTCGGTGACGACGATATCGCCGTGGCGGATCGCCGGCACTTTGCCCATGGGATTGATGGCGAGATAGCTCGGCGATTTCATGCTGGCGCCGAACTCGAGAAGCTCGGTGCGGTAGGGCACACCAACCTCTTCCAGCATCCAGCGCACGATCCGGCCGCGCGACATCGGGTTCGTATAGAAAACCAGCTCGTCCGTCATGGGCGCCTCCAGTGATGGCGGATGACCGCGAACAGCATAGCGCGCGCGCCGTTCCTTTGCGTCCCATTGCCCGGCTATGTTCCGCGGGTCTGCAAAATAACGGACATGGGCTAAAGCGGATGAAAAGACGAATCTTGGTTGCCGCCGTGTACAGCGCGTTGATGGCCGTCGCTTCCGTGGCGGACGCCGAGGACACCGCCGTCGCGCCGCCGGCAGGGGCGGCGTTGCTGCTGCGCGTCACCGCCGACGGCGTGCAGATCTACGCCTGCGAAACCACGGACACGGGCCGTGGCTGGGTGTTCAAGGCGCCCGAAGCCGCGCTCTTCGATAGCGACGGCCGCCAGATCGGGACGCATTTCGCGGGGCCGACCTGGAAGCTTGCCGACGGTTCGGCGGTGGTGGGCGAAGTCGCGGCGCGGGGCGATGCGCCCAGTGCCGGCGCCATTCCCTGGCTGCTGCTCCGGGTGATGAGTCACGATGGCGGCGGCAGCCTGGCAAACGCCGCGTTCATCCGTCGCATCGACACCCAAGGTGGTGCCGCACCCAAGCCGACCTGCGACGCGGCGCATATCGCCGAGCAAGCCCGCATGCGCTACTCGGCCATCTACGAGTTTTACGCGGCGCCGAAATAGCCGCTTTGACGCTCCGCTCGCTTAGCTCCGCGCTTTATCCCTTGCCGGCGCGAGTTCGTCGATGGCGTGCGCCAAGCGAAGGTCGCGCTCGGAGAGGCCGCCCGCGTCGTGCGTCGTCAAGATGACCTCGACGCGGTTGTAGACGTTGAACCACTCGGGGTGATGGTCCATCTTCTCGGCGATGAGCGCGACGCGGCTCATGAAGCCCCAGGCCTCGCTGAAGGAGCCGAAGTGATAAACCTTGCGGATGGCATCGCGGTCCTCCACCTCGGACCAGCCGTGAAGCTCGCTCAGCGCCGATTTCCGCGCCGCGCCCACGAGACGCTCGACCATGACGCACCTCCTTCCCTCACCGTTGCTGAAGAGGTGGCGGATCGCCCGCGCGAGATCAAGGTGGGGCCGCGCCGCCAATGAGCAGCTTCACTGTGCCGCCGAGCTTGAGCGATCTCGAAGCCTTGGCCGAGCGTGCGCTCGAGACCATTCCGCTGGTACTGAAGCGCCATCTGGGCCGCACCGTCATCCGCGTCGAGGAATTCCCCGACGAGGAGACGGAACGCGAGATGGAGCTCGAGAGCCCCTTCGACATCCTCGGCCTCTATCGCGGCGTCGCCTTGCCGCATCAGAGCGTCCACGATCCGCGCGTCGATCCCGAGATGATCTTCCTCTACCGCCGCCCGATCCTCGACTACTGGTGCGAGACCGGCGAGGATCTCTATGCCGTCGTCCGCCACGTGCTCATCCACGAGATCGGCCACCATTTCGGCTTCAGCGACGACGACATGGAGCGGATCGAGCGCGAGGGGTAACGGCGCGCGGTCAGTCGCCGCCCGTTTCCTTCAGCACCTCGCGCGCCGTGCGGAAGGCGTCGACCGCGGCGGGAACACCGGCATAGACGGCGGCGTGCAGGAATATTTCGCTGATCTCCTCACGCGTCACGCCGTTCTTGAGCGCGCCCCGCACATGGAGCTTCAGCTCATGCGGTTTGTTGAGCGCGGTCAGCATGGCGAGATTGAGCATGCTGCGCGTCTTCTTCGAAAGCCCCGGCCGACCCCACACCGCGCCCCAGCAATACTCCGTGACGAATTCCTGGAGCGGCCGATTGAAATCGTCGGCGCTCTTGATGGCGTTGTCGACATAGTCCGCGCCCAGCACCTCGCGGCGAATGGCGAGCCCCTTGTCGAAGACGTCCTTGTCCATCTCTGATCCTCCCACACGAGCCGCGCCCCGCGCGCGGCATTCGCCGCATCTTAGGGAACGAACCGAGCGATGTCGTGACCCCGCGAGGCGGCCAATTTGCTGACGCGCGATGCCGCGTCTTCTCCCCTCCATCCCCCATTCATCCCCCTCATCTCCTCGTGCGCGCGTGTCAGCCGCAAGAAAAAAGGGAATGAGGGGATGAGGAGATGAAGGGGAGCTTCATCATCTGCCGACCAAACCCTGGAAGAAGGAACGCACGCGCCGTTCTTTCGAGTAGAGGTCGGCGCGCGCGAGCACGCAGAGATCGGCGTGGTCGGCGACACGCGGATTAACCACGCTCGTCGTGATCACGATCCTGTCAATTGACGCGCACGCCGATCAGCGAGATGCTGCGCAACTTTTTGGATAGAGCGGCACGCATTTTTTGGAGGAGAGAAATGAAGCGGAGCAAATTGTGCGGTGGCGTGGCAATGCTGGCGATGTTTGCTTCCATCCATTCCGCATCGGCATTGAACGGAACGTACTCATTCATCACGACGGTATCCTGCATCGAGGTGAAAGTCACCGACGCACAGCAGGGCGGCGCTCCTCCCGCGAACTGCAACGGCGACCCGGCGCAGTGCCCGGCGTTTGATGCGCAAACCTTGCGCGCGCTTCCCGGCTTTTTTGCCTACGATGCTTTTACCGCCCCAACCGTCGGAACGGCGAGGTTCAACAGAGACGGCACGATGACGTTCAAGGGCACCTCGCTCTCGACGTTCCTCGCCTCGGTGTCGGTCGCGTTGGAGCGGACGGGCGGCCCCGCCGGTACCGACGGCTTCCCCTTCAACACCTTCGCGCCGGTCAGCTACGCTGCCAGCCAATCCGAGATTGCCGGCGCGGCCAATTACACGACGGACGACAACAACCGTATTTTCCTCACCAATGAAACGGCGAGCGGAACGTTCCTGGCTGGAGCGCGAACCGGGCAAACCTTCGTCAATACGGGACGACCGGATGCAGTCGGTCTTCTCTCGGGCAATGGCGACTCGCCACAATCCATCCAGGTCAGCGATACGCCGACGACGCCGGCGATCGAGGTGTTCGCCATCACGGTGCCTAGCCTCGGCGCCAACGACACATTCCAGCGAATCTGCAGCCGAAGCACGACCTTTCAGCTGCTGCCCAACAGCTTTGATGACACCGGTCAGTAAGGGCTTGGGGAAGAACGTCTCGCAGAACCGGCGCGAGCGCTGCTCACTTGAACCGCGGCGTGTAGCGCTGGAGGCTCGAGTATTGGTTGGGCCAGGCGAGGTCGTAGCCTTGCTCGTAGGCGGCATGCCGCGTCCAGTAGGGGTCGTAGAGATGGGCGCGGGCGAGCACGCAGAGATCGGCGCGGCCGGCCACGAGGATGCTGTTGACGTCGGCATAGGATTGGATGTTGCCGACCGTCATGGTGGGGATCTTCGCTTCGTGCCGCACGCGGTCGGCAAAGGGCGTCTGGAAGAGGCGGCCATAGACCGGCTGCTGCTCCGGGACGGTCTGGCCCGCCGACACGTCGACGATGTCGCAGCCATGTGACTTGAGCGCCTGCGCTACCTCGACGGCGTCTCCCGGCGCAAATCCCTCGGGCATCCAGTCGGTGGCGGAAATGCGCACGCTCATCGGCTTCGCCTTGGGCCAGGCGGCGCGCACCGCGTCGAAAATCTCCAGCGGATAGCGGAGACGGTTCTCAAGGCTGCCGCCGTACTCGTCCGTGCGCCGGTTGGTGAGCGGCGAGAGGAAGCTCGCGAGCAGATAACCGTGCGCAAAATGGAGCTCGATGATGTCGAAGCCCGCTTGCTCTGCCAGCCGCGCGGCGTGCACGAAGTCGTCGCGCACGTGATCCATGTCGGCACGGTCCATCGCCTTCGGCACCTGGCTGTGCGGAAAGTAGGGAACGGGCGAGGGCGCGATGATCGGCCAATTGCCCGACGGCAGCGGCTCGCTGTCGCCTTCCCAGGAAAGTCGCGTCGAGGCCTTGCGTCCGGCATGGGCGAGCTGCATGCCGATGCGGGCATGCGACGAATGATGGACGAAATCGACGATCCGCTTCCAGCCGCGCGCATGCTCGTCCTTGTACATGCCGGTGCAGCCGGGGCTGATGCGCCCGTCGCGCGAGACGTCGGTCATCTCGGTCATGACGAGGCCAGCGCCGCCCATGGCGCGGCTGCCGAGATGGACGAGGTGCCAGTCGTCGGGCATGCCGTCCTCGGCCGAGTATTGGCACATCGGCGAAACGACAACGCGGTTCCCCACCACCATGTCGCGCAAGCGGAAGGGCGTGAACATCGGCGGCGGCGGCGGTTCCGCCGGCACGTTGACGCCGCTCTGATTGGCGGCCTTGGCGGCGAATGAGGCGTCGATCCGGCGCACGAACGCGGGATCGCGCACCTTGAGATTGTCATGCGTGATGCGGAGCGAGCGCGTGAGCAAGCTCGCGGCGAACTCGAGGGGCTCGAGCATGCCGAAATAGCGCTCGGTCTCCTCGAACCATTGGAGGCTCGATTGCGCCGCGCGCTGCAGGCGCTCCACCTCGATGCGCCGCTCGCTCTCGTAAGCGGCGAGGGCGCCGGGCAGATCATCCGGGCGGCGACTCAGCACGTCCGCGAGCGTGATCGCGTCTTCCATGGCGAGCTTGGTGCCGGAGCCCACCGAGAAATGCGCGGTATGCGCGGCGTCGCCGATGAGCGCCACGTTCTCGAACGACCAGCGCTTGTTGCGCACGGTCGGGAAGCTCCGCCAGATGGCGCGGCTCCTGAGCAGTTTGTGGCCTTGGAGCTCGGCGGCGAAGAGGCGCTCGCAAAACGCAATCGTGGCGTCCTCGTCGGCATTGGCGAGTCCGGCGCGGCGCCAGGTCTCCTCTGTCGTCTCGACAATGAAAGTGCCGTGCGTCTCGTCGAAGCGATAGGCATGGACGCGCCAGAGGCCGTGCGCATCTTCCTTGAAGAAGAAGGTGAAGGCATCGAAGCGGCGCGTCGTGCCGAGCCAGATGAATTTGTTGGGCCGCCAATCGAGCGACGGCTCAAACTCTTGCGCGTAGCGGCTCCGCACCAGGCTGTTGGCGCCGTCGGCGGCGAGCACGAGATCGGCACGGCGGAGCGCCGCGACATCCGCCACCTCATGGTTGAAGACGAGCTCGACGCCGAGCGCGGCGGCGCGGCGCTGCAGAATGTTGAGGAGGCGCTTGCGCGAGAGGCCGGAAAAGCCGTGGCCCCCCGAGGTCAGCACCTCGCCTTTGTAATGGATGTCGATCGCGTCCCAATGGGCGAAGCTCTCCGTGATCTCGGCATAGCTCGTGGGATCGGCCTCGGCGATGTTGTTGAGCGTCTCGTCCGAGAAGACGACGCCCCAGCCGAAGGTGTCGTCGGGCCCATTGCGCTCGAGCACGGTGATGCGATGGCGGAGATCGCGCCCTTTCATCAGCAGGCTGAAGAAGAGCCCCGCCGGCCCGCCGCCCACCACGGTGATGTCCATGGGAGATATTTTAGACCTAAAATATCGTTGCATGCTAGATCGAGGCAATCGGCGCAATTCGCTCCATCGCGGCCGCGGTCGACAAAATCCTGTTGCCCCCGCATGATCCTTGGTTGTTTCCTTGGCGGTCCGAGCAACCTAGGGCCGGTGAATGAAGGCGTCCGATGTGGCGAGCAGGACTGAGGCTGGCATATCTCGTCCCGGTGGCGGTGTGCTGCCTCGTTATTGTGATGCCGGCCGGCGCGCAAACGCCGGACCCCGGCAATAAGTCAGCCGGCCAGGGCGGTGCTTGCGCCAGCGACCAATGGAGCGAACAGCCGCTCCCGCCCGAACAGCTTCCCGGACCCTGGATCGATGTCGACACCGGCTTGAGCAGCGTCATCGAGTCCGCGGCCGCCAATAACACGACGGATTTCCTCTTCAAGGGGAAGCATCACTGGGAGGGTTCGCTCGCGAGCGGCAAGCTGACCTTCAAACGAAAGCCGGCGGCGGACGAGATGAGCGAGACGGCGCCGGAATGGGCGAGAAAGCAGGTTGCAGGAACGCTCGAATGGTCGCTCGAGCTCGAAGCAAAGCTCCGTGTGAAGTGCGGCGGCGCTTCCGAGCTGGTGCTCCAGGGACAGTGGTTTCCGGGCGAGCTCAAATTCGTCGAAGAGACCGATGCTAGCGGAAAGATCACCAAACAAGAGGCCTCGGTCATCGGCAAGGGCGAACCTATCGAGGTCAAATGGCGCGCGCCCAATGCGCAAATCCAGCTCCTCGCGCAGACGGTGGTGGGGCCCATTCACGTCACGCGCTTCTTCTACGACGTACCGACGATCATCGAGGCGGTGTTCGATCAGCCTTTGTCAGACTCGAGCGTCCCCGTCACGGTGACGATCGACGGCAAGGAGCAGAAGCTCACGGCGCGGCGCGACGCCACCGACTACCGCCGTTTCGCGACCGAGACCGTGTTGCCCGTCGAGACACCCCTCGATGCGCTAGGGCGCCCCAAGCAATGATGAAGCTACTGCGTCGAACCTCGATCATCGCTTGGCTCACCATGCTTGGCGGAACCGCTGGGGCCCAAACGCCCGCCACCGTAACGGCGGCTGCGAAGCCGTCGCCCATCACCGAAATCGCCCGCTGGCAGGTGTTCTATCGCGACGACCAACTCGGGATCGTCGTCGGCGATGCGCGAGTGGACTGGAAGGGCGAACGTGCTCGGGTGGAATTTCCCTATGGCGGGCAGACCAATCGACTGGAAGCGCGGTCGATGAGAGGACCGAGTGCGGACAATGAAGGCGCCCAGTTCCTGTTCGACGGAGCGGGCGCGGCAAGCGCAAGCACGCCGCGGCCCGATACCGGAAATGCATCGCAGATCAAAGGCTGGGGTGACCTCCAGGTGAACGGCTCGTCCGCGAAGGCGGAGGTGAAGGTGGCGCACGGAACGGCGCGCTTCGACTTCGACCATCCGGATTCGATCGACCGCGGCAGCGTTCGCGTCGAGCTCGCCGCGATCGACGACCCGCGTGCCTCCGGTGGCGATCCGATCATGCTCGGTCGATGGGACTACGCAGCCGATCCGCTCACGCTCCGCGACGCGGCGGGCGGAGGGCGCATCGCTCAGTTCACCATGGAATCGAACGACCGCTTTGGCGGCCGCCAATCGGGCTCGGAGCTCTGGTTGCCGCTCCGCCCTGAAATCGAATTCGTCACCGTGCTCGACGAGCAGCTCGAGAGTCCGCATCCCCGCGCTCACGCTGAAAATTCGGCGGATTCTGCTTACACGCGGTACCTCTTCGTCTTGGGACGCAATCTCCCGATGATGCAGTCCACTTCAGCTAGCTTGGGAGTCGTTTCCGACAATATCGGCGCGTTCAAGTCGGCCGACGCCGATCTCGACTCCAACGCATACGCGCTGGTTGGCACGCCGGGCGATAACCTGACAGGCGTCGACAGGGCGAGAATACACCGCGGCCAGCTCGCCGCGACGCGCGAGATCAAGGACGAGGCGCAGCGCCAGGCGGTGTTGTCCCTCGAGAGCGCCCTTATCAAGGTAAGGCTCAGCGCCGACTTCGTGCCGGGCATTAGGGAATTCTCTTGGGCCGGCGCGAAGATTCGCTGGCGGCTCGCGACCCGCGATGCGCGCGCCGAGGTGCGCTTCGTGCGCGAGGTTGGCGCGACGGAATGGGAGGCGATGCCTGAGGGCTATCTGCCGGAGAAAGCGGCCGTCGAGGTGCGCACGCCAGTGCCGATTGCGTTCCCGTCGTTCAAGGTCGTCGTCCGTCCCTTCCTGATCGGACCCGACGGCGAGGCGCACGCGATCGGCCCCGAGCAGGAATGGGTCGCGGAGCGCACGGAGCCGCAAGTCTATCGCACCGCGCCACATCTCTTGAGCCGCAAGGGCGGCGGCGGCATCGAGATGGAACCGGGCGCGGTGCTGATCGCCTATGCAACGCCGAGCGAGGGCCTTTTATCGGCGCCGGCGAGTGCGCAGCTCACCGTCACCTCGTCCGCGGGACAACAGACCGATACCGTCGATGTTCCCGACCCCGACCATCCTGGAAACACGAAGAAGGCCGAGGTTGTCAGAACCGTGATGATCTGGCCCGAATACATCCTCGCCGCGGCAAGAACGCAGGACCGGGAGACCACTGACCTGCGAAACCTTGCGACCAAGAAAGAGACGCAATTCAAGGAAACGTTGGTCTTCGCCCTCTCGCGGGTGAAGACCGATATCTATTATGGCGATCATGCGGCGATGCTACTGTTGCGGGACACCTTCATCGGCATGATGGAGAGAGCCGATGTCGCACTCGCGGACGCGGTGCGCACGAGTGATGGCGCCCTCGGCTACGCCCGCATCGCTCGCGCAGTCATTCGCGCCGATCCGAACAGCGCACTCGCCGGGCTCGACGCTGGCACGCTCAACGGACGGTCGGTGACCCTCGCCGAGGCGACCGACCCGGCCCTAGTGCGCAGCGACTTCAACGACGACCAGCAGTCGCGCGACGATTGGCTGGTGGGTGCAACGCGGACCGCGGTGACGGGATATCGCGACAAGCTCAAGAAATCGCTCACCGCCGCGAAAGAGATTGGCGATGGCGATATCGAGAAGCTGCTGCGCCTCACCGGCAATGCCTTCGCGCCGGTCGTGGCGCGAGCGCTGCCGCGTTTGATGCGACTCGACGATTCAGCGCAATGGGTACCCGACACTGTCGCCCGCGGCTATGTCCGTGGCGTCGCCGACAAGTTCAAGGAATTGCGCGCCTATCAGGAGGCGGCGAAGATCGACAACGAACTCATCCTCGGCGTGGCTGCCGCCGTCGTGGCCTTGCCGACGGTTTTCTCGCATTCGGCACTCGCTTACGCCATCACCGCGGTCGGCGAGGGAGCGATGTTCGAGGTGCGATCGGCTGGCGCCATACACGAAGAGTACAAGACCAAGGACGAGATGGCGTTTGCCTTCGGCGCATCCCCCGTCCTTGGCGACAAACGGTTCGCGGAAGCCACCCTGGCCGATCCCGGCTGGGCAAAGACACTCATCTTGATCGGCGTGGACGCGGCTCTCACCGGGTGGAGCACGCTTGGCAACCTGCGCAAACTCGATGCTGCACTCATGGCAGAGAGCGGCGCACGGCTCGTCGAAAACTCGGTGCAATCGATCTATCAGCTTGCGAAACTCGGCGAGCGCGAGCAACAGAATCTGTTGGCATTTCTTGCTCAAGCGCGCTCTCTGCGCTCGCAGGGGGCAACGCTGTCGCGCACACAGGGGACTGCGCTCAAAGCCTTTGATCAACTCGGCGAACTGGCAGCGAAGGACGCGGCCGCCGGCGCGAAGGTCATCGCCACTGCGCGGCGGTTGCGTGATGCCGAGATGGCGATCGTCGCCATATTCGAAAAGAGTCTCGCCGAGAAAGCGGCGAAGGAGGTCGTGGAATCGCAGCGGTTGCGGCGCGAAATGATCGCCGATGTCTGGCGTGCCGCGGAGAGCGATCCCAAGGCGCTGCTGAACCTCAGCGAGTTCGAGCTCGGCTGGATGTCAGGCGCCATCACCAAGGCAGATGAGGCGCGCGCCCTCGCCGTCGCGTCGGCGCATGATTTCGATTGGCATGCCCTCAAATCGGCGTTCCAGGACGGCAAGGTCAGCGGCGCGGAGATGCACAATTTCGTCAGCTACCGCGAAGACCTCATGAAGAAGCTGCTCGACGAATCAATCGAAGAGGTGAAGAGAGCAGTGGCGCTCGAGACCGGGGTTGAGCCGAAGCTCATCAAAAAAGCGCTCGGCTCAACCAATTTGACGAGCGATCTCGACTATTCAGCCTTCGGCGAGGGGGCCGAGCGGGTGGTCAAGGTGTTCAATGAGAAGTTTCGCGGTCTCTCTCAGTTCAAGGGGCTCGAGAGCGGGCACGTCTTCGACACCAACGTTTACACGCAAGCCGTCTACGAATTGTACCGTCGCAAGGTGCTCGTCGGCACCAGCCTCGGCATCGCCAATGCCGATCTCGATGCGCTGCGTCAGCTCATGTATGAGCGCATGGCGACGCGCAAATATATCGGCAGCGTCGCGGCCTGGCAGAAGAACAAGGCGGCGCTGCTCGCTGCCGCGACCGATGACGCCACGCGCAAGATGTTCGCCGATGCCATGGAGGAGGCTGAGTACTCTTACGACGCGGCGCAGAGCGCGATCGCCAAACGCCTGGGCGTCACCGGCGAGGAGGCGCTGCACGCGGCGCAAGGCAGCAACGCGCTCCTCAAAGCAACCAACCAGGAATATGAGCGGTTGCTCGGCGATATCGGCCAATGGCGCACCGAGCGGACGCGCTTGCAGCAGCTCATGACCGCCTCTCCCAGCCGCCTGCCGGATGCGCCCGTGGAGTTCCTCGAACGCTATCCCGGCTGGCGCAACGGGCTGCTCGAGCTGCTGAAACTCAAGGGGGTCGCCGGCAAGGAGAGCGAGTTCAAGGCGCTTGCCGAGACCTGGGCAGACCGGCTCGCTTATCAACTGCGCAAGAAGCAGGGCGAGGCGCTGTTCTACGCCAGCGAAGCCTATCAGGACGAGGGCACCATCCTTCATGTCGTCACGGATCTGCAGGAGGCGAAGCGTGGCAAGGAGATCACGCTCGCGAAGCTGCAGGGCGGCCCGGTCTCGAAGGTGCTCGACAAGATGGATGGGCGCGGCGCGCTCAATTCGATGATGGAGAACCTCGCCAATCTGCGCAAAGAGCTGGGCCACGCCGACGACGCCGCGCACGCCGCGCCCAAGGGCGGCAAGTACTTCATCCGCGTGCTCGATAGCGGCCACGAAGGCGGCCTCGACGTCATCAAAATCTTGGGCGAGGATTTGGTCAAGCAGACGATCGGGGTGGACGCATCGCGCGCTAGCCTCGAGAAGGTGGGCGCCTTCCTCAAAGAGAGCAAGACCACGCCCGAAGCCTTCGTCAAAGCGCTCGAAAGCGCGGATGAACGGCTGGGGGTCGAAATGGTGAAGCACAAGGACATCACCAGCCTTGCCGGACGGTTGGGGAAACTCTTCGACGAGGTTCCCGGCGCGGCCGAAGCGACGCAGAAATCGGCCGCCATCGGCGCGGTCGCGCGCTAGCGATGCGCGTCGGATGGAACCAGTTCGCGGGGCTTGCCCTGTTGGCGATCCTGCTGGCATTGCCACCGCGAATAGTGGCAGCGGCGGGCGGTCCGATGAGTGCCGAGGAACTGGCGAAACTGACCGGCGAAGCGACGCCCGAGGCGGACAGTCTCGACCAGGAAGCCGACAGGCTCGTCGCGGAATCGAGCAAGACCAAAGGCGAAGCGGACGCGGCCTACGCCGCGGCGCGGGCGAAGATCGATCCCAAGAAACTGCAGGAGGCGCTGAAGCGCGGCGACAAATCCGTTCTCTCCCAGGAGACCCCGGAATCGCGCCGCGCCCGAGAGCTTGCCGCGCACGCAGACGACCTCCTGAAGCAAGCCTATGAGAAGGCAGAAGAAGCCGGCGCCCAACGCGCGCACGCCGCACTCGAAAAGCGCTGTCTCGCGCCGGCAGCGAAGGAAGGCGCCCAGTCCAGTGATCCCGATGCCTCGCCGTTCCTCTGCGGCGCGGTGAGCGCAGTGGCATCGACGCCGGGGCCGGCCGACCCATGGCAGCTCTGCACCTGTATGCGGCGCTATCTCACCGGCTTGCAAAAGGAATCCGACGCGCTGCAAGCGCGCGCGCAAGGCTTCGTCGGCCAGACACGTCTCAATTTCTCGGAACCGATCACCGCCGAACAGGTCGAGCAGGCCTTTAAGCCCGCTACCGTCGACTTCCACTATCTTCCGCCTGGCGCCTCCATCGAGCGGGCGACCGCTGCGTTCGAAGACGACGCGCGCAACATCCAGAAGGACTTGGCGCGCGGCCGTATCCGGCGTCAGCTCGGGCAGCCCTACGCGCCATCGGACTTCGACCATTTCCTCTTGAGCCGCCGCGGTGCCTACACATTGGTCGTCAATGTTCCAGCAGCGATGTGGCGGCTCCATCGCATCGAGACGGAATGGCAGGTGGCGATCCTCGGACACGAGGACTCGGTGCGGCAGAAGCAAATCGGCGACGCTTACGGGCGCGCCTACGATACGACCTTGGCCGGCATGGCCGACGGTAACGGTTGGGTTCACGACTTCAATGTCGCAAGCAGCTTTATCGCGGCCATGCGCCCCTTCGCGCGCGAGGGCGATGAGCGCGACTATCGCCGCATCGAGGAGGCTGCGCTGGCACTGCGCGGGTTGGCGCGAGACCTGCGCGCCACGCAGCGGCGTCTGACGCGCGATACCGAGGATTGGAAGAGCTTTGCCGCAAAGGATGGCCAGACGACCGCCGTTGGATTGCCCATCACTGCCGCCGAGCCGATGGGCTTTGGTATCACGCCATCACGCGACGATCCTTCTCAACGATGCTGCAATGTCGTCAAGACCGAGGGCGAATTTAATGCCGATCCCGAGACGCGTATCTGGGTCCATTTCCCGGAAAGCCTGCCGCGGACATATCCTGAGATCACGCTCATCAACGGCGGCTCTATCTCGCCGTCGGCGGCGCTCAAAATATCCTTCGAGGCAAAACCCGAGGTGGTCACCGGCGAAGCGACGGGCGCAGCCACCGGGCAGCGGCCTTAGCGCCGGGGTCAGTTCAGATTTTTTTGAGCTCACGCGCCGGTTCTTGGCACGCCCTTCCTCATTGTCGTTGGGCGCGACGGGCTTGGTGTCGCCATAGCTCCTGGTTTGAACGTGATATCCATAGGGATATTTTAGACCTAAAATATCGCGTCGTGCCGGGCGGCAATGCAAGGCCCTCGACCCCGAGGGCGGGAGTTGGGACCGGCGACGGCAGGCAGGGAGGGATTGGCTAGCTGTTGGTGCGCACGTCGATTGCCTAAGCGCGATAGGCAGGGTAACGTTTTGGACAAACGGGGCGTCTGTCCCGCCGACCGGGAACGGAAAGGCGGTGCACGAAGAGCTCACCAATGAGGACCAGTAGGGGGAGGATAATCATGGTTGCTCGCGTTCCGCCGAACTTCCGACGCGTGATCACCGCCGCGGCCGGGGGAAACGTGATCGAGTGGTATGACTTCTATATTTTTGGGAGTTTGGCCGCCGTCCTGTCGGTCAAATTCTTCGAAAAGAGTCATCCCGTCGCGGCGCTGCTCAGTACGATCGCCCTGTTCACCGCCGGATTCCTGATCCGCCCGTTGGGGGCATTCCTGTTCGGCTGGATGGGCGATCGCGTCGGGCGCAAAACTACGTTCCTTATTACGCTCAGCGGCATGGCTCTGGGCACCGGGGCGATCGGGTTGATCCCGACCTTTGAGTCGATCGGGTTGAGCGCCGCAATCATTCTATTTTTGCTGCGGATGATCCAGGGCCTTTGCCTGGGCGGTCAGTATGGCGGCGCCATCACCTACGTCGCCGAGCACGTGTCGGACGAACGCCGCGGCTACTATACCGGCTGGCTGCAGACCTCGCCTACCCTCGGGATCGTGCTGTCGCTCGTCGTAATCATCGCTGCACGCACCTACTTGGGCAATGATGCGTTCAATGAGTGGGGGTGGCGTATTCCCTTCCTGTTCTCCTTCCTGCTGATGCTCATCGCCTACTACATCCGGGTGCACTTCCAAGAGTCGCCGATCTTCGAGGAGATCAAGGCCAAGGGGCAGATGACCAAGAACCCATGGAAGGAGGCCTTCCTCAGCGCCAATATCAAGTTCGTGGCGATCGCGAGCATTGTTGTGCTCGGTGAGGGCGTTGTCTGGTACAGCGGTCAGTTCTGGGCGCTGTACTTCCTGCAGCAGGTTTCCAAGGTCGACGCGCTGACCACTGCCTATATCGTGGGAGCCGGGCTGATCATCGGCACCCCGACGCTCGTCCTCTTCGGCTGGCTGTCCGACCACATCGGTCGCAGACCGGTGATATTGGGGGGCTTCCTGCTTGCGGCGGTCACTTACTATCCGCTGTATCTGTGGCTCGGATCGGTGACGCAGCCGGGCAATATCAACTATCCGATTGCGGTCATCATTGTTGCTATTCTCGTCGCTTATGTGGGGATGGTCTACGGACCGATCGGCGCGTTCCTCGCTGAATACTTCCCCGGCAGGATACGCTACACGTCGGTGTCGGTCCCGTATCACATCGGCAACGGCTGGGGCGGCGGATTGGTGCCGTTCATCACTACGGCGGCTTACCAGGCGACGGGCAGTGTCGGCTATGCGCTGATCTACCCGATCGCCGTTCCCGCGGTATGCTTCGTGCTCGGCCTGTTGCTGATGCCGGAGACTCGCAAGATGAGCATCTGGGAGCCGCAGGCGGCAAAGGCGTAATCACGCGGCCGAGCACAGGTCAGCCGCTGGTACCCGATCAGCCCTAATTGGAAAATCGATATCGAATACTGGGGCCCCGGCTTTCGCCGGGGCTTCTTTTTACATGCGGCTAAACCGTATCGCCTTCCAGCATCTCCGCGAGGCGGTCGGGCGCGATCACCATGGCGTCGTGGCCGGCCGCGATCTCCAGCGTCCTCCAGCTGTGCCCCTTCACCCAGTCGCGCGTGGATTGGAGCGGCTTATAGATCGGGTCGGTACAGACGATGTAGACGGTCGGAACGCCGTTCCCGACAGGGTTCGCGAGCGTCAAGGGCGAGGTGTAGGTTTTGAGCGGGTGCGGCGTCAGACGGCTCTCAACCCACTTGGCGTCCTCGGGCCGGCTCACGCCGAAGGCACTCGCCGGCGGCGTCGGAAAGCTCAAGCCGCCGCTCGATTCCTGTGCCGCCTTGGTGCGCGCGGCCACGATATCGGGCGGCAGCTGGCTGAATACGGTTTGCCCGTTCTCGAGAATGACGGCATCGAGATAGACGAGCTGGCGCAGACGTTCGGGCATGCGGTCGGCGACGCCGGAGATGGCGTTGCCGCCGAAGCTATGGCCGACCAGCACGACGTCCTTCAGGTCCTCGAATTGGAGCACGTTCGCGATATCGGTGACGAAGGTGTCGAGATCGATCGCGTGCGACAGCAGGTGCGAGCGCTCGCCCAATCCAGTTTGCGTCGGCGTCAGCACGGTATGGCCGCGGCCGCGCAGGATCGAGGCTACCTTCGACCAGCACCACCCGCCATGCCAGGCGCCATGCACCAACACGAAGGTCTTCGTTGCCGCCGCGGCGTGGGCGCTGCTCGACGCACCGAGGCGGGCCGATGCCGCGGCGAGCGCGGCGCTCGCCACAAATGCGCGACGTTTCATGCTGCTCCTCCCCTACCGCCCGCCGCATGCGAACGCCCGGCGGACTTCATGGCAGCATGGCCGCGCGCTAGCGCGGCTGCAAGCGACCCTCTGTGGCTAGAGGCGCTCGATCTGCTCGGGATATGTCACGTCGATGGTCGGCCGCTCGCTGCCATGAACGAAACCGCGGACGCGGATACGCTTGCCGATGAACGCCGCGGGATCGAGCTCCTCAGCGCGGAAGACCTGTAGCGCCTCAGGCGATAAGCGCAGGCGAAAGCCGTGACGGTCATCGGCGAAATCGAGGAAGAGCGCGCCCTCGCCGCGACCGACCGCCGCCACCTTGCCTTCGACAAGCGCGAAGCGGCCGGCTTCCTGACCCGCTTCCTCGGCCCGTCGCACGGCATAGGCGGGCTCGCGCCACAAGCCGCGCCGCGCGCGGCGCGCTTGCGCCTCGCAATGCCGCGGCGGTGATCCGCGGTGCCTGCGACGCGCGCGAGCCCGCGCTTCACGAGCTCGTTCTCGAACCAGCGGCCGGCGATGAAAAGTTGCGCGGCGACGCGGCCGTGGCGGTCGCTGCGGCTGCCGTCAAAGCGCAGCTCGAGCGGGCGGCCGACGAGGCGCGCCGCCATTGCCGCTCGCGCCTTCTCGGCACCGGGCTCGCGCCCGCGCGGCAGGAGGATGCCGAGCGGTACGACATGGCGGCCATCTCTCAGCGCGACCTCGCCGCCGTCGAGTATCGCCGCCGCCTCGACGGTCTCGCCCGCTTCGAACCCGGGCACCTTGGCTGCCGCCGGCAGCGAGAGCAACGCGAGCACCAGCAAGATCACGGCACGACAAGGTGCGGCGGCTGACATGCCGCGCACTTTGGCAAAGCGCTATGTCGAGGACAATCCGCGGCCTACCCGAAGAACAGATCGGCGTGGTTGGCGCGGCGCACCAGGGATTGGCGCAGCTTCGTCAACGCGCGCTGCTCCAACTGGCGCACGCGCTCTTTGGAGACGCCGAGCGCGCGGCCCAAATCCTCGAGCGTGACGCCTCCTTCGATGAGGCGACGCTCGGTGATGATGCGTCGCTCGCGCGGTGTCAGCTCGGCCATCGCCTCGCCGAGCCAACGCGCGCGCGTGAGCCCGTCGTGCCGACCGATCACCGCTTCCTCGGGCGTGGGACGCGCATCGGCGAGGAAATCCTGCCAGTCGTCGTCGCCCTCGCCGATCGGCGCGTTGAGCGATTGATCGCCGGCGGAAAGCCGCTGATCCATCTGCCTCACCGCCGCGGTATCGACCTTGAGCGCGGCCGCGATCGTGCGGCAGCCGGCCTCGCTGAGCGGCGCCGGCGAGAGACCCTCGATGCGCGCGCGCAAGCGGCGGAGATTGAAGAAGAGCGATTTCTGCGCCGCCGTCGTGCCGGTGCGCACGATCGACCAGTTGCGCAGCACGTAATCCTGCATCGCCGAGCGGATCCACCACGCCGCGTATGTGGAGAAGCGCACACCGCGCTCGGGCTCGAAGCGGGCCGCCGCCTGCATCAATCCGACATTCCCCTCTTGCACTAGGTCGCCCATCGGCAAGCCGTAGCTGCGGAAGCGCGCGGCGAGCGACACGACAAGCCGCGTGTAAGCGCGCACGAGCTCGTGCAACGCCTCGGTGTCGTCGGCATCCCGCCACCGTTGCGCGAGGCTCAGCTCGCGGGCGCGCGAGAGCAGCGGCGTCCGCATCGAGGCTTTGATGAAGCCAAGATTGGCGCGCTGCGTTGCGGGATTGTCGATATAGGCCATCGCATGCTCCCGGTTATCCAACGGCGCCGGGCGGGCGATGGTTGCGGCCGCTTGCTCAGGCCTCGATCTGGTCGAGCAGGCTGCCGTCCGGCGCGATGCAAGCGGCCATGAGGCGGCCGCCAAAGCCGCATCCCGCGTCGAGCGAGAGCGCGTAGGGGCTCTCGCGCAACCCGGCATGTTGGCGGTCGAAGCCGCGGATCACTCGGCGGAAGCCGGCATAGGGCGCTGTGAGCGCGAGGATGTCGCTCCCGCCCCACCAGAGGGCATCGCGCTGCAGCTCGAGCGGCTTCTCGGGATCGACGCCGGCATGGACGAAGAGGACGCCGCCATCCTCGGTGAAGGCGGCGCGCTTCAAGCGTGTCAGGAGCTGGCGATGGCCGGGACGGGCATCGATGGCGGCGCGGAGCGAGGTGGTCCAGCGCGTCAAGGCGATGGGGCCGTTCCGCGCCGCGGCGAGCGCGAGGCGAGGATCGCTGCCATAGGCCTCGAGCGTGGGTCCGATGCCGTGATCGAGCATCCACTGCAAGACGTCGCGGGGATTGGCGGCGAATTGCAGTTGCAGCAGTTTCTGCCACATCTCCTCCTGACTGCCGCGCAGGAAGACGATGTCGTCCAGGAAAGCGAGGCGGCGCGCGAGGAAAAGACGGCGGAAGCTCAAGAGGGCATCCATCGTGCCGGCGACATCGGGTCCGTGGCCCAGATATCCGCCGAGATAGACGAGGCGGTCGCCCTTGCCGAGGCGCGGCGCCAATCGGGCGTGGAGCGCCGCCAAGCGCGCCGCTTCGCCGTGAATCGCCGCCACCGCCCACACGCGCGCGGGACGGATGAGACGGGCGAAAACCTCGGATTCCGGAGCGGTGGACGCTTTCACCGCCGCATTCGCCGGCGCGCTGGGCGGCTCACGCCGCGCTCAGCATCTGCTCCAGCCGGCGGGTGGCGGTGCTTTCGTCGATCTTCTCGACGGCAGCGAACTCGCGGACGAGACGGTCGAGCGCCGCCTGGTAGATCTGCCGCTCGCTGTAGGATTGCTCGGGCTGGCCGGCATTGCGGTAGAGATCGCGCACCACTTCGGCGATCGAGGCGGGATCGCCCGAGTTGATCTTCTGTTCGTATTCTTGCGCGCGGCGGCTCCACATAGTGCGCTTTGCCCGCGAACGCCCCTTGAGCTTGGTGAGCGCCGCGTCCATTTCCTTGCGCGTCGAGAGACGGCGCAGCCCCGACGCCTTGGCCTTGGCGAGCGGCACGCGGAGCGTCATCCGGTCCTTGTCGAAATGCACGACAAAAACGTTCAGCGTATAGCCGGCGATTTCCTGCGTCTCGATACCCAAAATCTTGCCGACCCCATGGGTCGGGTAGACCACGAGGTCGCCTGCGGCAAAGCCAATTTTTTCTGACATTCGTCTTCTCTCAGCTCTCACATTCGAAGCCCGGCCGAGCGGCTCAGACAATCCACCCTGCGCCGGACCCGCGCTGGTTGAGCGCACTGGCCGGTTCGCCCGCCCGGACCCCTCGTTAACCGGGAGCGATGGGGTATACCCACCTTTGAATAGGTATCACAAATACGACTGCGGCGCCAGCAAATCAGTCATGCGCTGGACGCAAGCTATTGTTGCCCAAGCACTTGGCGGTCAGCGCTTACCTGGATTCGAGCTGAAGAACTTATCGAACTTATCGGGAACGCCTTTCCATTGGTCGGCGTCCTCGGGGGGCGGCCCTTTGCGGGTAATGTTGGGCCAACTCCCCGAATATTGGCGATTGAGCTCGATCCATTTCTCGGCGACCGGCTCGCTGTCCGGCACGATCGCCTCTGCCGGGCATTCCGGCTCGCAGACGCCGCAGTCGATGCACTCGTCCGGATGGATGACGAGCATGTTCTCGCCCTCGTAGAAGCAGTCCACCGGGCAGACTTCGACGCAGTCCATGTACTTGCACTTGATGCAAGCTTCGGTGACGACGTAGGTCATGGGTTCGCTACTCTTCTCCTCCAGCAGGCAGGAAAGCCTGCGCCCTCAACTGTCCTCGGCGATGCCCAGGCGCTTCATCACGCGCTGCCGCGCCGCACCGCGCTCCGCGTCGGCGACGTCGACGAGCCCGCCGACCTGGCGCAGCATGGCGTCCTCGAGCGGGTCGAGGATGCCGTCGGCATAGGCGACTTCCCACAGCATCTCGATCAGTTCGACTCGCTGCTCGGACGTCAGGCGGGCATTGATGATCCGGGTGAACCGGAACAATTCGGCGGCCCGCAGCGCCTCGCCTTCGGCCGCTTCGAGCAGCCTGCGCGTC
>DASZAN010000056.1:0-39642 GCA_035945115.1 Allostellaceae bacterium | reverse complement strand
GCACGAACTCAAGGACGCCATCCATCGCTTCCTCGACCAGACCAATGCCAATCCCAAGCCCTTTACCTGGACCAAGGACCCCAACATGATCATCGCCGCCGTCAAACGAGGGCACCAAGTGTTAGATTCAATCCACTAGGAGCGAAAGGAATCGCAGACATCACCGAATTGGACGGTGCACTCGCGGCGACAAAGCAGAGCGGCTCTATGGTGCTCATTGTTCAGCCGAGCCCGCTCACTTATGCGCACCGCACACGCATCATCGTATCGGCGACGAAGAATGGGCTAGGGACGATTTTCGCCTTTCCGGTTGCCGCCAGGGAAGGTTCATTGGTCGCGTATGGGCCTGACTACCTTCACATGTACCGTCGAGCGCCGTTTTACGTGGATCGTATCCTTAAAGGTGCCAAGCCCGCCGACCTTCCGGTTGAGCAGCCCACTAAGATCGAGTTGCTGGTCAATCTACGGGTCGCCAAGGCGCTTGGGATCGAGGTACCACTGTCCCTGCTACTTCGGGCCGACGACTTACTTGAATGAGCTAACCCATGCGCGTCATTTGCTGCGATGCATGAGTCCGGTCCTGGCAGATAGTGTTGCGAAAGTCTTTTGGGCGCAGAAGCGCGCAAGATTGATTCGTTCGCGATGGCCCGGGGGCAGGAAGATTCAAAAATCTACCTCTCCCCAGCCTCTTCCGCCCCAAAGGGGCGGAGAGGGTAAATTAAAAATGAGCAATCCGGATTACCTTAACCCCAACCCCCTCAGCACCAGCGTGGTCGCCGTCTCGCGCCCGGTCGCGAAGACACCAGCATCGAGCCGGTCCTTGCCGAGCACGGCGGCGATTTGCGCGGCGAAATCGGCGTAGGTCTGGGTCATCGCCCAGATCATGAAGAGGAGATGCTCGGGCGCCACGGGCGCGATCTTGCCGGCGGCGATCCAGGATTCGAGGATGGCGCTTTTCTCGCGCACCAGGCGGCGCAGCCGTCGGCGGAGGAACGGCTGCACGTGGCGCGCGCCGCCGATGAGCTCCATCGCCCAGAGGCGCGACGGCTCCGGGAAGAGACGCGATGATTCCATCTTGCGCGCGAGATAGCGCGCAAGCGCGTCGCCTGGATCGGCGTCCGGCTTGATCTCGTCCATGGCGTCAAGCCAGATGGTGAGGATGTTGTCGAGGACGGCGGCGTAAAGCTGCTGTTTGGTGCGAAAATAGTAGTGGAGGTTGGCCTTCGGCATGCCCGCTCTTTGCGCGATCTCCGCCGTGCTGGCGCCGCTGAAACCTTTCTTGGCGAAGACCGCCTCCGCCGCTTTCAAAATCCTGCTCTCGTTGCGCGCGCGGATGGAGCCGCCACCGTTGCGTGGTTGCTTCGCTTGCGCCGCTATGCCGCCGCGTCCCGGCACGCCGGTCACCGGCGCCCTCCGGCGATGAGCGTTCACCACTTCACTTTTCATCTTTCTTCCGTCGATCTCCCACCTTCGCCCCTGTTTATGCGTGCCTGGAGCGTGCGGTCAAAGCAAAACTTGCCTCGCCTCTTGAAGCTTGATCAATCGGTCAGGTTTTGCCTAGAGTCGTAACCATAAAGGGAAGGCGAGGGGCATGGCGAGGGAAGCGGCTCACCGAGAGCGTCCGGACGTCGCCGGCGGCCGGCTGACATCCGCGGAATACGCTGAGAATTTCGGCGATGTTCATCCGCTGCTCGCGCGCAAAGCCGCGCTGGTTGAAGCGAACCGCTGCTATTTCTGCCATGACGCGCCCTGTCTCGAGGCCTGCCCCACCGGCATCGACATTCCCGGCTTCATCAAGGCGATTGCCACCGAGAATGTCGACGGTGCCGCGCTCAAGATCCTCGACGCCAACATCTTCGGCGGCGCCTGCGCCCGGGTCTGCCCGACCGAGGTGTTGTGCGAGGGCGTCTGCGTGCGCGAGGCGCAGGAGGGGCGGCCCATTCAGATCGGGGCGCTCCAGCGCTACGCCACGGACCATCTCTTTGCCAAAGCCAACGGTCACCCCTTCGCCCGCGCGCCCCGCACCGGCAAGCGCGTCGCGGTGGTGGGCGGCGGCCCGGCGGGTCTCGCCTGCGCCCATCGCCTGGCGGTCCTCGGCCACGATGCCGTCGTCTTCGAGGCGAAGCCGCGGCTTGGCGGCTTGAACGAATACGGCGTCGCCGAATACAAGGTGGCCGATCACTTCGCCCGCGCCGAGGTGGAATTCATTCTCGGCATCGGCGGGATCCAGCCGTTCACCAACATGGCGCTCGGCCGCGACATCAGTCTGGCGGCGCTGCGGCGCGAGTTCGGCGCCGTCTTTCTCGGCATGGGGCTTGCCGGCGTCAATGCGCTGACCTGTGAAGGCGAAGAGCTGGCGGGCGTGCACGACGCGGTCCAATACATCGCGCGCTTGCGCCAGGCGACGGATTTTGCGGCGCTGCCGGTCGGCCGCCGCATCGTCGTCATCGGCGGCGGCAACACGGCGATCGACATCGCCGTACAGACGAAGCGGCTCGGCGCCGAGGACGTGACCATGGTCTATAGGCGCGGTCCCGAGGCGATGGGTGCGACGCATCACGAGCAGGAATTTGCGCAAACCAACGGCGTCAAGATCAAGCATTGGGCACGGCCGCGCCGCCTCTTGGGGCGCGACGGCCATGTGCGCGAGGCCGAGTTCGAATACACGCGTCTCGACGCCGGTCGTCTCGTCGGCACCGGCGAAGTCTTTGCGCTCGCCGCCGATATGGTGTTCAAGGCGATCGGCCAGGTGTTCGTCACTGATCCCCTGCGCGAGAATGGCAAGGAATTGCTCGAGCTCGTCAACGGCCGGATCAAGGTGGACGCCGAGCGCAAGACCTCGCTCAAGCGTGTTTGGGCGGGCGGTGACTGCACGGGCACCGGCGAGGATCTGACCGTGCGCGCGGTGGAAGATGGGAAGCGCGCGGCGCACGCCATCGATCGTGCGCTCCGCGGCTGAAGGGAGGGCAGCATGGCCGATCTTGTCGCCAACTTCGTCGGCATCAAATCGCCCAACCCATTCTGGCTCGCTTCGGCGCCGCCAACGGACAAGGCCTACAACGTGGTGCGCGCCTTCAAGGCGGGTTGGGGCGGGGTGGTGTGGAAAACGCTCGGCGAAGCGGGGCCGCCCATCGTCAACACCACCTCGCGCTATGGCGCGACCACCTACCGCGGCCAGCGCGTTTCCGGATTCACCAACATCGAGCTCATCACTGACCGGCCGCTCGAAGTGAATTTGCGCGAGATCAAAGAGGTGAAGCGCGATTGGCCTGACCGCGCGCTCGTCGTCTCGCTCATGGTGCCGTGCGAGGAGGAAAGCTGGAAGCGCATTCTTGCCGATGTCGAAGAGACTGGCGCCGACGGCGTCGAGCTCAATTTCGGCTGTCCGCATGGCATGTCGGAGCGCGGCATGGGCTCGGCGGTGGGGCAGGTGCCGGACTACGTCGAGATGGTGACGCGCTGGTGCAAGCAGGCGACGCGCATGCCCGTCATCGTCAAGCTTACGCCCAACGTCACCAACATCCTCGGACCCGCGCGCGCCGCGGCGCGAGGCGGTGCCGATGGCGTGAGCCTCATCAACACGCTCAACTCGATCATATCAGTCAATCTCGATGAGATGGCGCCCGAGCCGATCGTCGACGGCAAGGGCACGCATGGCGGCTACTGCGGTCCCGCGGTGAAGCCGATCGCCATGCACATGGTGGCGGAGATCGCACGCGATCCAGAATGCAGGAAGCTCGCGATCTCTGGCATCGGCGGCATCGAGACCTGGCGCGATGCGGCCGAGTACATGGCGCTCGGCGCCGGCACGGTGCAGGTGTGCACGGCGGCCATGCATTTCGGCTTCCGCATCGTCGAGGACATGGTGGACGGCCTCGGCCGGTGGATGGGTGAGAAGAGTTACGCGCGTCTCGGCGACTTCCGCGGCAAAGCGGTTGCCAACCTCACCGACTGGCAGTTCCTCAACCTTAACTACCAGATTGTCGCGGCGATCGATCAGAGCCTCTGCATCAAATGCGGTCTCTGCCACATCGCCTGCGAGGACACGGCGCATCAAGCGATCGCGGCGAAGCGCGTCAACGGCGAACGCCGCTATGAGGTGATCGACCAGGAATGCGTCGGCTGCAATCTCTGTCTCCATGTGTGTCCGGTCGAGAATTGCATTACCATGAAGCGGGTCGATGACGGCGGACCGCCGCTCGACTGGACGCAGCATCCCAACAACCCCATGCGAAGGGCGGCGGAGTAGCGGAATGAGCGCAGCGCCGAAACTGCAAAACATCCAGGTGAATCGGGATCGCCTGTGGCAGAGCCTGATGGAGATGGCCAAGATCGGCGCGACAGCGAAAGGCGGGAGCAAGCGTCTGGCGCTCAGCGACCTCGACAAGGAAGGCCGCGACCTCTTCGTCACATGGTGCAAGGAGGCGGGCTGTGCCGTCACCGTCGACCGCATGGGCAACATCTTCGCCCGCCGCCGCGGCCGGCGCGACGATCTGCCGCCGGTGGTGACCGGCAGCCATCTCGACACGCAGCCCACGGGCGGCAAGTTCGACGGCGTCTACGGCGTGCTCGCGGGGCTCGAGGTGATCCGCACGCTCAACGACTTCGGCTACGAGACCGACGCGCCGGTCGAGGTCTCCGTGTGGACGAACGAGGAAGGCTCGCGTTTCGCTCCGGCCATGGTGGCTTCGGGCGTCTTTGCTGGCGTCTTCACCGAAGAGTACGGTCATTCCCGCGCCGATCTCGATGGCAAGACCATCGGCGAGGAGCTGAAGCGCATCGGCTATCTCGGCGACGCCAAAGTCGGTGGGCGCCCGTTCAAGGCGTTCTTCGAGGCGCATATCGAGCAGGGGCCGATCCTCGAAGCGGAGCGCAAGACAATCGGCGTCGTCCAAGGCATTCAAGGCATCCGCTGGTTCGACGTCACCATCACCGGCTGCGACAGCCATGCCGGGACGACGCCGATGAACCGGCGCAAGGACGCGATGCTGGGCGCGTCGCGCATCGTCGACCGCATCAATCGGATCGCGCTCGAGCATCCGCCAGGCGTCTCCACCGTGGGCATGCTCACGGTCAGCCCCAACTCGCGCAACACCATCCCGGGCCGCGTTTTCTTCTCGGTCGATCTCCGCCATCCCCAGGACGAGGTACTCGAGAAAATGAAGAAGGTGCTCGAAGGTGCTGTCGCCGAGGTGAGCAGCTCGCTTGGCCTCGAAGGCGAGTGCAAGGAGATCTGGTGGTCGCCGGCGGTGCATTATCACAAGGATTGCATCGAGGCCGTGCGCAATGCGGCGGGCACGCTCGGCTTGAGCCACCGCGACATCGTCTCCGGCGCCGGGCATGATGCGGGCTATATCAGCCGCGTCGCGCCCGTGGGCATGATCTTCGTTCCCTGCGCCGAGGGCATCAGCCATAACGAGGTGGAGAGCGCGACGCCGCAGGATCTGGCGGCGGGCTGCAACGTGCTCCTCCATGCCATGCTGGCGCGTGCCCAGGCGAGCTGAGCGCGCGTGCCAGGGGGGCGGCCAACGGGAATGGACGATCTCCGCGCGCCGCAGAGCGAGGTGAGACGATCGACCAGCGACGGCGCGCCCGCTGTCGAGATCCATGACCTGAACCTCGTCTTCGACGCCGCGGATGCGCCGGTGCAGGCGCTTGCCGAGGTCAATCTCACCGTCAACAAAGGCGATTTCGTCTCGCTCATCGGCCCTTCCGGCTGCGGCAAGACGACGCTGCTGCGGGTCGTTGCCGATCTCGAGCGTGCCACGACCGGAACGGTGCTCGTGAACGGCGTCACGCCCGAAGCGGCGCGGCTCGCGCGGGCCTACGGCTACGTGTTCCAGGCGCCCGCGCTCTATGCCTGGCGCACGGTGCTGCGCAACATCACCCTCCCGCTCGAGATCATGGATCTCTCTCGCGAGGAGCGGCTGGAGCGCGCGCGCCGCGTGCTCGACCTCGTCAATCTCACAGGGTTCGCGCGGAAATTTCCCTGGCAGCTTTCGGGCGGCATGCAGCAGCGTGTCTCGATTGCGCGCGCGCTTTCCTTCGATCCCGCGCTCTTGCTCATGGACGAGCCCTTCGGCGCGCTCGACGAGATCATCCGCGATCATCTGAACGAGCAGCTTCTGCGGCTCTGGCAGCGCACCGGCAAGACCGTGGTCTTCGTCACGCACTCCATTCCCGAGGCAGTGTTCCTCTCGACGCGCATTGTCGTGATGAGTCCGCGTCCGGGCCGCATCATCGATGTGATCGATTCCCATCTCCCGCCCGACCGCACGCTCGACATCCGGGAATCTGCCGAGTTCGCGGCGATCGCCCATCGCGTGCGCGCCGGCCTTCGCGCCGGTCACAGCTATGACGACCGCTGACGCGATCGGCGCCGCGCCGGCGCGATCCCGCGCCCGCTTCGCCTTGGCGCAAGGGAGCGCGCTGCCGGTGCTCGCCGTCATCGTCGCGCTGATCGCCCTCTGGTATGGCGGCGCCGTCTGGCTCAACGCCGCGAGCGTGGTCGATCGCTATGAGCGCGCTGGCCGTGAGAGCTGGTCCACAGACGAGCTCGTCGCCGACACCATGAATTTGGAACGCCCGGTGCTGCCGGCGCCGCACCAGGTGCTGAGCGAGCTCCGGCGCACCATCATCGACGTGCCGGTAACGTCGCGCCGGAGCCTCGTCTATCACGGCTGGGTGACAGTCTCTTCGGCGCTCCTCGGATTCGTCTTTGGCACGTTGCTCGGCATCGCGCTTGCGGTCGGCATCGTCCATATCCGGACGCTCGAGCGCTCGCTCATGCCCTGGATCATCGCCTCGCAGACGATCCCCATTCTCGCCATTGCGCCCATGATCATCGTTGTCCTTGGCTCGCTGGGATTCGTCGGCCTGGTGCCGAAGGCGATCATCAGCGCCTATCTCTGCTTCTTTCCGGTGACGATCGGCATGGTGAAGGGGCTGAGCTCGCCCGAGCCCATCCACCTCGATCTCGTCCACACTTACAACGCCACCACGCAGCAAATCTTCTGGAAGCTGCGCTGGCCGTCATCGCTGGCGTTCCTATTCGCCAGCCTCAAAGTGGCGGTGGCGCTCGCCATGGTGGGCGCCATCGTCGGCGAACTGCCGACTGGTGCGCAGGCGGGCCTGGGCGCGCGCCTCCTCTCTGGTTCCTATTACGGTCAGACCGTGCAGATCTGGGCGGCGCTCATCGTCGCCGCCGTGCTCGCCGCGCTTTGCGTCGCCGCCGTCGGTCTCGCCGAACGGGTCACTCTCTATCGCATGGGTGGCCGGCCATGACACGCGGCCGAGGCTGGGTGCTTCCTCTCGCGCTCATCGCCGCGGTGGTCGCGATGCCGTTGCCGGCGGCAGCTTGGGACCCGCTTGCTTTCGGGCTCTGGTTGGTGGTGACGGTTGTCATTCTAGTGCTCCTGAACCGGCCGATGGCAGCGCTGCCGGCGGCAACCCTGGCACTCGTCGGCGCGGTTGCGGGCGCCGTCTATCTAGCGTTGCTGCCCGCCGCCGGTACGAGCGACGCCGCGGCGGTGAGGTTCTTGCTTGCCTCTTTTGCCGCGAGCGCGCTCCTCGGGCGCGTGCTCGAACGGCTCTCGGCCCAGGGGCGTGGTCGTGCCATCGATCTTGCCGTGCCGGTGCTGTTCGGGATTTGGCTCATCTGTCTCTGGCAATTCGTCACTGTCGGCTTCGCTGTCCCTTCGGTCTTGCTGCCGCCGCCCAGTCAAATCGCGGGCGTGCTCGCGGGATCGCTCGGCGTCCTCGGCGAGGATTTCGTGCAGACCTTCATCCGATCGATGGTCCCCGGCTACGTCATCGGCTGCGGCGCGGGCTTTCTCGTGGGCGTGTTGGTGGATCGCGTGCCATTCCTGCAGCGCGGCCTTTTGCCGGTCGGCAATCTCGTCAGCGCGCTGCCCATCGTCGGCATCGCCCCCATCATGGTGATGTGGTTCGGCTTCGATTGGCAATCGAAGGCGGCCGTCGTGGTGATCATGACCTTTTTTCCCATGCTGGTGAACACCATCGCCGGGCTTGCCGCGTTGGGGCGGATCGAGCGCGACCTCATGCGCACCTATGCCGCGAGCTATCGCCAGACGCTGCTCCGCGCGCGCCTGCCGGCGGCGTTGCCGTTCATCTTCAACGCGCTTAAGCTCAACTCGACGCTGGCGCTCATCGGCGCGATCGTTGCCGAATTTTTCGGCACGCCGATCGTCGGCATGGGGTTTCGCATTTCCGCGAGCGTCGGCCGGATGGATATTCCGCTCGTCTGGGCGACGATCACGGTGGCGGCGGTGGCGGGCTCGGCGGCTTATGGCGCGGTGGCGCTCGTCGAGCGTAGCCTGACGTTCTGGCATCCATCGTTTCGCAAGGCGTCGTGAGGGCCGGGGGGCCCGAAGGCGCGGAGGAGGAGGGAGAGGATGAAAAAGCTGATGCTCGGCGCCGCGGCGGCGGGCGCCATGATGTGGGCGGGGGCAGCGGGTGCCGCCGATCCCGTGACGATCCAGCTCAAATGGGTGACGCAGGCGCAGTTCGCCGGCTACTACGTCGCCAAGGAGAAGGGCTTCTACAAGGAGGTCAATCTCGACGTCACCATCAAGCCGGGCGGACCCGACATCGCGCCGGAGCAGGTGCTGGCGGCGGGCGGCGCCGATGTAGTGGTAGACTGGATGCCGGCGGCGCTCGCGGTGCGCGAAAAGGGCGTGCCCCTGGTCAACATCACGCAGACGTTTCAGCGCTCGGGGCTCATGCTCACTTGCGCCAAGACGAGCGGCATCAAGACGCCCAAGGATTTTCCCGGCCACACGCTCGGCGTCTGGTACTTCGGCAACGAGTATCCGTTCCTTGCGTGGATGGCGAAGCTCAACATTCCGACGGACGGCAGCCCCAAAGGCGTGAGCGTGGTGAAGCAGGGCTTCAACGTCGACCCGCTGATCCAGAAGCAGGCGGCCTGCATCTCGACCATGACCTATAACGAATACTGGCAAGTGATCGATGCCGGCTTCAAGCCCGACGATCTCATCGTCTTCAAGTACGAGGACGAAAAGGTGGCGACGCTCGAGGACGGGCTCTACGCCAATGGCGACAAGCTCAAGGATGCCAAATTCGTCGACAAGCTCGCGCGCTTCGTCGCCGCCACCGACCGCGGCTGGGCGTGGGCGGTCAAAAATCCCGACGCCGCCGCGAAGATCGTGCTCGACAACGACGCCACCGGCGCCCAGACGGAGAAGCACCAGAAGCGCATGATGGGCGAGATCGCCAAGCTCGTCGACATCCAGAAGCCGCTGGGCTATCTCGATCCGGCCGCCTATGAGCAGACGGTTAACGTGCTGCTCTCGGCGAAGTCGACCCCGGTCATCACCAAGAAACCCGAAGGCGCCTGGACGCACGCCGTCTACGACGCGTCGAAGAAATACTTCGATCCGTCCTCGGCGAAGTAAGCATCCGCTCCGTCACACGGGAGAGGGCTAGGGAAGGGAGGCGTTCTGTAGAACGCCTCCCCGTGGCCTGGCGGTGCGTGAGGCAATTTTTTTGTAGCTATTTGTCACAGTTTGTTGGTGAACGGACGCGTCCGCTAGGATCGGCCGGATTGCCGCGACGGAGGCGCTGACGTGTGAGCCAGCTCGTTTACAGCAAAGCCGATCTCCTCGCCGAGCATGTGTATGCACGTCCGCAGATCGAGGCGGGTTATCGCCTCCACGGCGGCTTCGACGCGGCGGGTCGCTATGTCTCGCCGCGCACGCTCGTGCGCTGGCCCGCCGTCAAGGCATGGCAGGCAGCCTTGCAGCAGAGAGGCTGGCCGCTCATCGATGCCTCGACCCGGCTTCTAGAGCGCGGCAGCTATCCGAGCTTCGACCAGCAGAAATTCCTGCTCGACCTCGGCCTCGGGCGGACGTTGTGGAATTCCCTCACCACAACCGGCATTGTCGAGGCGCGCGGCCAGTTCCTCGCCGCCTACGATCCACCGAGCTTTGCCCTTATCGTCGAGGACGACATCACCGGAACTGCGGTCGGCCATCTCGGCGAGGGTTTGTTCGAAGCGCATGGCTTCGACGAAGGCGGCGCGCCCGAGCGCAGCGAGGGTGGCCACGACACGATGTGGTTTGCGGTGCGCGACCTGCTCTTCGGCAAAGACGCCTATCCGCTGCCGGTGCCGCCGCAAAGCCTCGCGCGCCCCGAGCTTGGCCGTTCGATGCCGCAAAATCCCGGCGCCGCACGAGCAACTCGTGCTGATGCTGATGAACGTGCTCATGATCGAAATCCGTGCCGAGCGGTTCTTCGGCTTTTGCACGCGGGTGATGCGCGCGCCCGAGCTCTTCCACCATCGCCGTGCCGAGGCCGAGCGCGCCGCCACCCTGGTCGAACGCATCCGGCAAGACGAGGCGATTCACGTCGCCTATCTCCAGACGGCGATCTCGGAGCTGCGAAGCTTCACCTTCCGCACGGGTGATGACGCGCGGGTTCCGGGCAAAGCCTTCCTCGATCGCATCTGGGAGGGAATGGTGCAGTGGCATGCGATAACGACCATTGATCACGCGCGGGCGCAAACGCGGAAAGCGATCGCCGACCAGCTCATGGCACTGCCCGACGGCGCGACGCACCTCGCCGCCTTCGACACGCTGGAAGAGCGGGCGGCGGCATGACGAGAGAACGGAGCCGGTCATGAAATTCGGCATCTTCTACGAACATCAGATACCCCGGCCCTGGCAAGAGGGCGACGAGCACCGCATCTACCAGCAGGCGCTTGATCAGGTGGAGCTCGCGGACCGCCTCGGGATCGACTACGCCTGGGAGGTGGAGCACCATTTCCTCGAGGAATACTCGCACTCGCCGGCCCCGGAAGTATTTCTCGCGGCGTGCTCGCAGCGGACGAAGCGCATCCGCTTAGGCCACGGCATCGTCCTGATGCCGCCCGGCTACAATCATCCCGCGCGGGTTGCCGAGCGCATCGCCGCGCTCGATCTCGTCTCCGACGGCCGCGTCGAATTCGGCACCGGCGAGTCCTCGTCGATCATGGAGCTGGGCGGCTTCGGCGTCGATCCCGACCTGAAGCGCGCGATGTGGACAGAGGCGGTCGAGCAATGCCTCAACATGATGGTGATGGATCCCTATCCCGGCTTCAGCGGCACGTATTTCTCGATGCCGTGCCGCAACATCGTGCCGAAGCCGCTGCAGAAGCCGCATCCGCCGGTGTGGGTCGCCTGCTCCAACCGGGAGACCATCAAGCTCGCCGCCCGTCTCGGCATCGGTGCGCTCACCTTCGCCTTCGTTGATCCCGCCGAGGCCAAGCACTGGGTCGACGACTACTACCGCATCTTCAAGACGGAATGCGTGCCGATCGGCCATGCGGTCAACCCGAACATCGCCATGGTGACGGGCTTCTCCGTCCATCATGATCGAGCGGAGGCGATGCGGCGCGGCGAGGACGGCTTCCGCTTCTTCGGTTACGCGTTGGCGCACCATTACATTTTCGGCGAGCACAAGCCGGGCCGCACCGACATTTGGGCCAATTTCGAGAAGGCGCGGCCCGCCTTGCCGCCGGCGGGCGCCAATCGCGGCATCGGTACGCCCGAAGAGCTTCGCCAACATCTTCGCGCCTTCGAAGCCGCTGGCGTCGATCAAGTGGCCTTCATCCAGCAGGGCGGCCGCAACCGCCATGAGCATATATGCGAGGCGCTCGAGCTCTTCGCCCGCGAGGTCATGCCCGAATTCCGCGAGCGCGAGGCGGAGCGGCAGCAACGGAAAGTGGCGGAACTCGCGCCTTACATCGAGCAGGCGATGGCGCGGAAGGTGCGGATGACGCCACTCGCCGAGAACGAGATTCCCACCTTCGTTGCGCTCGGCAGGCAGATTGCAGCGCAGGGCAAGGAGACGGAGCAGCAGCGCGCCAACCGCGAGAAATGGGCGGCGAGCGCGCAGGTCCCCTTGCAGGATCCGCTCAAGAGCCGGTCATCCGCCGCGGAGTAGCTGCCGCGAGCGAGGCTTCGGCTCGCTCTCTCGCGGGCTGGGGCGGCGGGCGATTGACGAGGTAGATGCCAGCGCCGACGAGGGCGAGCGCCGTGACGAGCGCCCAGGTCACGGTCTCGCCGAGAAGGGCGGCGCCCGCGATCAGTCCGAAGAGCGGCGTCAGAAAGGTGAACGCGCTGAGCCGTCCCGCGGGATAGCGCGAGACGAGCCAGAACCAGGCGAGATAGCTCACAAAGGCGACGACGATCACCTGATAGCCCAGCATGGCAAGGACGAGCGGCGTCGGCGCGAAGACACCAGGCTCGCCCATGAGGAGCGCGACCGACGGCAAGGCAATCGCCGAGACGGCGAGCTGGTAGAAGAGCGTCTTTTGCGGCGCCACCGCGGCGAGCCGGCTCGCCTTGATGACGACGGTCGTGGCGCCCCAGAGAATGGCCGCGATCAGTTCCATCGCGTCGCCGAGGAGCTCGCGATGGGTCGGCAGCCGGAGCGCGTCGCCCATTGCCAGCGCCAGGCCGCAAAACGCGGCGATCAAGCCGCCCACTTGGAGCGGTCGGAGCCGTTCGCCGGGAATCCAGAGATGCGCGCCAATAGCGACGACGAAGGGCGCCGTGTAGATGAAGAGCACGGCGCGCGAGGCCGTCGTGTAGAGGAGGCCCCCATAGATGAACACGAACTCGCTGGCGAAGAGCGCGCCGACCAGCAAGCCGACGCGCAAGCTGCCGTCGCGCGAAAAGAGCCGTACGCCCTGATATGCCGACCATGCCCAAACCAGTGCGGCCGATCCGAGCGAACGAAGACCCGCGTGAAAGATCGGGGATATGCCGGCGTTGCCGAGCTTGATCGCCACCTGATTGACGCCCCAGCAGGCGCAGAGAATCACCATGAGAATGGTGGCGGTGGCATCGAGCTGGTTGCGGCGCTGCGACATGGCGCTGAGAAATCAAACTTTGTCTGGAAGTGGAGCCCGCAACGTCGCGCGTAGCCGCCAGCGACGCAAGAGGAATGTTTAGGGCCGACCCGCTTCGGCGCCTTGTGTGATCGTCACCGAGGGCGCACTCGCCGCGGCGTCGATCTTGAACTTGGTCCACATCCCGCCGAGCCCATGCCCCGGCGCACCGCAGAAGAACCAGTAGTCGCCGGGCGCTTGCGCCTTGAAGCTCACCTTGTCGCCTTTGGGCGCGGGAATGCCTTGATCAGGATTGTCTGTATAGGCGCGGGGGATCGCGACCTCGTTGACGCCGGCGATCTCGGGAACGTGGTCGGGCGGATAGGGCTTGGTGACGAGCAGGCTGTGCGGCAGCATCGCATCGTTGTTCTTGAAGTCGACCTCGACCGTCCATCCGACGGGAACGACGACCATCATGTCGCCGGTGAAATAGCCGTTGAAATTGAGCGCGCCGTTGTTGGCGTTCCAGCCGGCGACGATGTCGATCCGCACCTTTTTCGCGCCCGCATCGGCCTGAAGCCAGCTCGGATGGAGCTCGGACTGCGCGCGCGCCGCGGCGAGCAACAACAGAAAAAACAACGCCGCCGCAGCGGCGCCTTTAGCGAGCATGGAAGATAGCCATTCTTGGAGAGGCGCGGCGCCGGCCAGTACCGGCGCCGCGAGACGCATCAATCGAGACCGAAGACAAGAACGGAGGTGCCGTACTTGAAATTGAGCTGGAAGTTGCCGCCGGCGGCGACGGCGATATAGGGCTTGCCGCCGATCTCGAAGCCCATCGGTGCGGCGTTGACGCCGGCGCCCGCCTGGAATGACCAGAGCGCTTTGCCCGACTTTGCGTCATAAGCGGCAAAGGTGCCGTTGCCCTGGCCGGCGAACACGAGATCGCCCTTCGTCGTCAGCGTGCCGCCGATCATCGGCTGATCGGTCTTCACTTGCCAGGCGATCTTGCCGCTATCGACATTGACGGCGGAGATGTTGCCGTACTGTTTCTCGGTCGGGATCGCCACGAACGCCCCACCGAGCCACATGTTGGGCGCTTGCGCATAGCGCTTGCGGTAATCGTCCCACGTCTCGTGCTTGACGATGTAGTTCATGGGCTGATGGAGATTGACGCAGTAATCAAGCCGCGTCGCCGGATTGAAAGCGCAAGGCGACCATTCGACGCCGCCATTGGCGCCAGGCAGCATCCGCGTCCCTTGCTCGGTCGGCAGCGCGAACAAATTCTCATGCGGCACCATCGCGTCGGAGCGGCGGATGAGCTTGCCGGTGTCGCGGTCATGCACATAGACGAAGCCAGTCTTGCCGGCGTGGATCACCGCGTCGACCATCTTGCCGTCCGCCCCTTTGACTTTGGCCAGAATGGGCGGCGAGACGGCGTCGAGGTCCCAGACGTCGTGTGGGATGTACTGATAGGCCCACTTCACCTTGCCTGTATTGGCGTCGACTGCCACCAGCGAATCGCTCCAGCGGTTATCGCCGGGACGATCGGCGCCGTCGAGGTCGGGCGAGGGGTTGCCGATCGCGGCGAAGATCAGGCCGCGGCTCACGTCGACCGCATCGGTCGTCCAGTTTGAGCCGCCGCCGCGCATCCAGGAGTCTTTGCCTTTGCCGGCGGCGATCGCCGCTTTTTCGCCGGCGACGTCGCGGTGGAGGTCGTTGATGTTATCCGCCTTCGTGCCGAACGTGCCTTCCCAGCCCTTGGTCCCGTCGGGATTGGTCTCGTCGGGTGACGGAATGGTGTGCCAGCGCCACACCATCTTGCCGTCCTCGATGTTGTAGGCGCTGATAAAACCGCGGATGCCGTATTCAGCGCCGGCGATGCCGATGATCGCCAGGTTCTTGAAAATAGCCGGCGCCATGGTGAGAGAGTACCCGACTTCGGAATCCGCCACCTCAGTGTCCCACACCTTCTCGCCTGACTTCTTGTCGAGCGCGACGATATGCGCGTCGAGGGTGGTGAAGAGCACCTTGTTGCCGACTACGACGACACCGCGATTGTTGGGGCCGCAGCAGAAGATGTTCTTGCCGAGCTTGTACTGGTAGTGCCAGAGCTCTTTGCCGCTCACTGCATCGACCGCGAAGATGTGGTCGTAGGGCGTGCTCACATACATGACGCCGCCATCGACGATCGGCGTGTTCTCGAACGAGCCGACGACGCCGGTCTGGAAGATCCACTTGATGCGGAGATGGCCGACATTGCTGGCATTGATCTTGTTGCTCGGCCAATAGCGCATCTGGCCGAGATCGCCGCCGTAATTGACCCAGTTCTTGGACTGCTCGCCGGCCTTCTGCACCTCTTCCCAGGTGGCTGCTTGGCTCGCGCCGGCAAGCCCGCTCAGCAGGGCCGCGCCAGCGGTCAACCCCAGGCAACGAGATAGCGTCGCGGGAATCGAAAAGCCCATGTTCCCCTCCCCAAGAATGGCGTCCTAGTGACGACCTAACAGGTTGCTGCGCCTGTTATTTTCGTGATCAAGCTAAACCCTCTTCGGGCGAGCGTCCAGCTTCATTGTTGCGGGTTCGAACCAATCGCATCGCTGGTATGCATCTTGAGCGCGGCGGCGAGCCGCTTGAGCTTGCTCTCGTCGTAGACGAGGCGATGGCAGAGATGCTGTGCCATGTCGTTGGCGTCGTCGAGCCCGTTAAGATTCTGCCGACGCGCGGCGATGAGCGGCGCCGCGTCTTTTCTTTCTTTTTGCGCCGTGTCGATCTCGAGAGCCGCTTGCGCCACGACATCGGCCAAGACATGCGAGCGTATGATCTGCTGCTTGATCCCTTCGAGCAGCACGCGGCGGAGGATGTTGCCGCGCTCGACCATTCCGGAAACGACGAGAAACGCCGTCTCCAGCCGCAGCGGGCCCTTCTCAGCGGCATAGTCGGCGATTTCGCGCTCGCCCATGCCAGGCGAATTCTCGCCCGCGGTGAGAAATTCGACGAGCCGCTTTGCGGCGGGGTCGCTCTGCCAGAGTCCCTCCGGCCGCGCCGGCGCGTCCGGCCACAACATCGCCGGCTCGAGCGGACCGGCAAAGGGTGTCTCGCAGGGCCACTCGGAGAGCGCCTGCGGCACATCCTTGCCGAGCGCGGACGCGGCGATCGCAAGTCCGAGCACGACGGCAAGCGACAAGATGGCTTTCATGTGAATAATCTTCCATTTCCTTGTCGGATATGCGGCCGCTTCCTAGTCTTGCGGCGCCGATCTGCCAAGCGCCTTGAGCCATGCTGCGCCACTGCTATCTCCTGGTCCTTCTCCTCTTCCTCCCGTCCGCTCGCGCCGCCGATCCGGTACCGAGCGATGACGAGATGATCGCAATCTGCCGCAAGGAATTGGCCGAGCGCCTGTTCGAAGGGAAAGCGCACGGCGAGACCTTCATTTCCAAGCAAGCCGTCGAACGCCAAAGCGAGCGCGTCGTGGTCAAGCTCGATCTCGGCTCGGGTGAAGGCCGGAGCCTCAGCGGGACTTGCATCTTCCGAAACGGCAAGCTCTTCGACATCAAATAGGCGGCCTCAGCCGGGCTCGCCCGTGTCCGGCGCGAGACCCGCCGCTTTGATCCCCGCCACGGCGCACGCCTCGTCCTGCTCGGAAAGATCGCCGCTGATGCCGACCGCACCGATGATGGTACCGCCGCTGTCGCGGATGAGGACGCCGCCGGGCACCGGGATGATGCGGCCTTCCGAGGCGGCCGTTAGCGCGGTAACGAAGGCGGGCGCGGCGGCGGCGCGGCGCGCGAGCTCGCGGCCGCCGAAGCCCATGCCGAGCACGCCCCAGGCTTTGCCGCAGGCGATTTGCGGCCGGAGCAAGCTTGAATTGTCCTCGCGTTTCAGTGCGACGAGGTGGCCGCCGGCATCGAGCACGGCGACGGTGAGCGGCTTCAGCTTGAGATGGCGCCCATGCTCGAGCGCCTTATCGACAATGACAGCGGCGAGCGCGAGACTGACATTGCTCATTACAAGGCGCCCGAGCGTCGGTACTGGGCGATGTCGGCCGCGCTCAAGCCCCATTGCGCCAAGGACTGGATGCCGCGCTCGCCGGGTTCCTCCGGCGGCGTCGGCTTCGCCGCGGGCGTGCGGCTGAAGCGCGGCGCCGGCGCCGGCTGCACGATGCCGTCCACTTCGACGAAGCTGCCGCGCGCGGCGTTGTGCGGATGCGCGGGCGCTTCTTCGAGAGTCAGTACCGGCGCAAAGCAGGCGTCGCTGCCTTCGAGGAGGCGGCACCACTCGTCGCGTGTCTTGCTTTTGAAGCGCCGCGCCAGCTTCGCTTTGGCTTCGGGCCAGCGCGCCTTGTCCATTTTGGCCGGCATCTCCTTGGCATCGATCTCCATGCGGCGGAGGAATTCCTCGAGGAACTTGTCCTCGATCGAGGCGAGCGAGATGTATTTGCCGTCGGCGCATTCGTAGACGTCGTAGAAGAAGGCACCGCTGTCGAGAACGTTCTCGCCGCGCTTCAAGCTGAAGCTGCCGGCCGCATGGAGCGCATAGAAGACGCTCATCAGCGAAGCCGCGCCGTCGACCATCGCCGCATCCACCACCTGACCCTTCCCTGAACGCTGCGTCTCGAGCAAGGCGCAAACCAGCCCGAAAGCGAGATAGAGCGCGCCGCCACCGAAATCGCCGACGAGATTGAGCGGCGGCGTCGGCGGCTCCCCGGCGCGGCCGATCGAATGGAGCACGCCCGCGAGCGCGATGTAATTGAGGTCGTGACCCGCCGCTTGCGCGAGCGGTCCCTCTTGGCCCCAGCCGGTCATGCGGCCGAAGACGAGCTTCGGATTGCGCGCGAGGCATTGCTCGGGACCGAGGCCCAGGCGCTCCATGACGCCGGGGCGAAAGCCTTCGATGAGCGCGTCGGCGGTGCTGGCAAGTCGCAGCACGAGGTCGACGCCCTCTCGCTTCTTGAGATCGACGGCGATCGCGTGGCGGCTCCGGTGCAAGATCTGAAAGCGCCTATGGCTCGGAAGGCCGAGGCCGCTCGGCTGCTGGCGGTCGACGCGCAGCACGGTGGCGCCGAGATCGGCGAGCAGCATGGCGCACATGGGCGCGGGGCCGATGCCCGCCATTTCGATGATTTTGAAGCCTGCAAGCGGTCCCATGGCTTACCTCCCGCTCCGACCTTATCGCGCCACCGCAGCGGGAGCGAGGGGATTGTGGCACCAATTGCCAGCCGGAAATTGCTGTCCTAGGGTTGCGCACCAGCAGCGGCCTCGGATGCCGCCATAAGCAACGCTGGAGGAGCAAGCCCATGGCGGCAATGAAGTCGCTCGAAGGAAAAGTCATCGTCGTCACCGGCGCGGGTCGCGGCATCGGTCGCGACATCGCGAGACTCGCCGGCGCCGAAGGCGGCAAGGTGATGGTGAACGATTTGGGCGGCGGCGCCGACGGTGAAGGCAATCCCGATCTGGGCCCGGCGCAGGAAGTCGTCGACGAAATCCGCCGCGCCGGCGGCACGGCGGTAGCGAACGCCGACAGCGTCGCCGAGCCCGCCGGCGCCGAGCGCATCATCCGCACGGCGCTCGAGGCCTTCGGCCGCGTCGATTGCGTCGTCAACAATGCCGGCATCCTGCGCGACCGCATCTTCCACCGCATGTCGCATGTCGATTGGGAGATGGTGATCAAGGTCCATTTGATGGGCAGCTTCTACATGTCGCGCGCCGCCGCGTCGCATTTCCGCGAGCAGGAGAGCGGCTCCTTCATCCACTTCACTTCCACCTCGGGGCTCGTCGGCAATTTCGGCCAAGCCAACTATGCCGCGGCCAAGATGGGCATCGTCGGCCTCTCGAAGTCGATCGCCCTCGACATGGCGCGTTACAATGTGCGCTCCAACTGCATCTCGCCCTTCGCCTGGAGCCGCCTCATCGGCACGATTCCCACCGACACGCCCGAGCAGAAGGCGCGGGTCCAGAAGATCAAGACGATGACCAGCGAGAAGATCGCGCCGATGGCGGTCTATCTCGCCAGCGATCTCTCGAAGGAGGTCACAGGGCAGATTTTCGCCGTGCGCAAGAACGAGATTTTCCTCATGAGCCAACCGCGCCCGATCCGCTCCGTTCACAGCGGCGAGGGCTGGACGCCGCAGACGATCGCCGAGCACGCCATTCCCGCGCTCAAGACGGCGTTCTATCCGCTCGACCGCTCGGGCGACATCTTTAGCTGGGATCCCGTCTAAGGAGCGCGGCATGGCGATCGATTACCAGCGGCTCAAGAACCTCGCCATTCCCGAGGTGGAGCAGGTCTATACCGCCAAGGACACCATTCTTTATGCGCTCGGGCTGGGCTTCGGTGCTGATCCCGTCGACCCCGATCAGTTGAAGTTTGTCTACGAGGATGCGCTCAAAGCGCTGCCGACGATGCCCGTCGTGCTTGCGCCGCTGGCGCGTGCCGGTGTCGATCTCGGCATCAATCGCAAGCTCGTCGTCCATGGCGAGCAAGGGCTGACGCTGCACAAGCCCGTCCCCACCGCCGGCACGGTCATCGGCCGCACCTACCTCGACGAGATCGTCGACAAGGGTGCGGGCAAGGGCGCACTTCTGCTTTTCCGTCGCGAGGTCCTCGACAAGGAGACCGGCGAACTCATCGCCTCCATCACCTCGACCACTTTCGCCCGCGGCGATGGCGGCTTCGGCGGTCCGAGCGGTCCGACCAAGCCGATCCATGAATTGCCGACACGCGCGCCTGATCTTTCCTGCGATATCCCGACGTTGCCGCAAGCGGCGCTCATCTATCGTTTGAGCGGCGACTACAATCCGCTGCACGCCGATCCCGGCTTCGCCAAGGCGGGCGGCTTTCCGCGCCCGATCCTGCACGGGCTCTGCACCTATGGCGTCGCGGGACACGCGCTGTTGCGCCTCCTCTGCGACTATGATCCGACGCGGCTCAAACGCATTGATGTGCGGTTCTCGGCGCCGGTCTATCCCGGTGAGACCATCCGCACCGAGATTTGGCGCGAAGGCGCGGGGCGTTTCGGCTTCCGTTGCCGCGTCGTCGAGCGCGACGTCATCGCCATCAACAACGGCCTCGCCGAGGTGGCATAAGGAGGGCGAGCATTATGGTCGGTATTGGATCCTTCGGCGGCTACATCCCGCGGCTGAGGCTCAGTCGCAAGGCGATCGTCGACGCCAATGGCTGGTTCAACGGCGCGCTCCGGGCCTATGCCAAAGCCGAGCGCGCGATTTGCTCCTGGGACGAGGACGCGCTCACCATGGCGGTCGAAGCGGCGCGGGACGCGTTCGCCGATCGGCCGCGCGACGGCTTCAAGGCGCTTTATCTTGCCACCACCTCGGCGCCTTTTGAGGACCGCCAGAACGCCGGCATCCTCGCCGAAGCGCTGCGTATGGGCACGGCCCTCAATACCATGGATGTGGGCGCCTCGCAGCGGGCCGGCACCACCGGCTTCATCGCCGCGCTCGATGCGGTGGCGGCGCGCGGCGGACCGGTGCTGTTTGTAGCCGCCGAGAAACGCCGCGCACCGGCGGCAAGCCCGGCGGAATTGCTTTATGGCGACGGCGCCGCAGCGCTCATTCTCGAGCGCGGCGACGGCGTCGTGAAATTCCTCGGCAGTCGTTCCGCCTCGGTCGATTTCGTCGATCATTACAAGGGCAAGGGCCGCGAATTCGATTACGGCTGGGAAGAACGGTGGATCCGCGACGAAGGCTATATGAAGATCGTGCCGCCGGTGATCGCGGGCGCGCTTCAGGAGACCGGCCTCAAAGCCATGGACATCGCCCATTTCTGCATGCCCTGCACCCTGCCGCGGGTGGTACAGGGGATCGCCAAGCAACTGGGCTTTACCGAGGCGAGCGTGCGCACCAACCTCGACGGCCTCTGTGGCGACACCGGCGTAGCGCATCCCCTCATCATGCTGGTGCACGCGCTGCAAGAGGCGAAGCCGGGCGAGCGCATTCTCGTCACCAGCTTCGGCAATGGCTGCGACGCGCTCATCTTCGAGGTGACGGGCGCGCTCCCGGCGATGCAGAAGGCGCGGCGCGGCGTCGTCGGCTCGCTGAAGCGCCGCAAGGAAGAGACGAACTACAGCAAATATCTCGCCTTCAATGATCTCGTGAAGATGGAGCGTGGCTTGCGCTCCGAGGTGGACAAGCAGACGCCGCTTTCGATCCTCTACCGCAACAAGGACATGCTTCACGCACTCATCGGCGGGCGCTGCGAGCGCTGCGGCACCGTGCAATTCCCCAAGACCAATATCTGCGTCAATCCCAACTGCCGCGCGCATCACACGCAGGTGGATCAGCCCTTCTCCGAGTTCACCGGCCGTATCATGTCGTTCACGGCTGACAACCTGACCTATTCGCCGGAACCGCCGGCGCATTATGGGATGGTGCAATTCGCCGAAGGTGGGCGAATGATGATAGACTTCGCCGACGTAGATAGCGGGCACGTCGAGGTGGGCATGCCCATGCGCATGGTCTTTCGCATCAAGGAGGTGGACCCGGCGCGCGGATTCACCAAATATTTCTGGAAAGCGGCGCCGCTGGGCGACGAGAAGGAGGTCTGACGATGGCCAAGGGTATCAGGGACAAGGTGGCGATCCTCGGCATGGGCTGCTCGAAATTCGGCGAGCGCTGGGATTGCGAGGCGGACGATCTCATCGTCGAGGCCTATGAGGAGGCGCTCAAGGACGCCGGCATCGAGACGAGCCAGATCGAGGCCGCCTGGTTCTCGACGGCGATCGAAGAGCAGCATGTCGGCAAATCCGGCGTGCCGCTCGCCATGGCGTTGCGGCTCCCCTACATCCCCGTGACCCGCGTCGAGAATTACTGCGCCTCCGGCTCCGAGGCGTTCCGTGGTGCCACCTACGCGGTAGCATCGGGCGCGTGCGACATCGCCTTGGCCCTCGGCGTCGAGAAGCTCAAGGACACCGGCTACGGCGGCTTGCCGCAGCGCGGCCGCGGCGCGCTCAATTCGATGTTCTGGGCCAATGTCTCCGCCCCCGGTAGCTTCGCCCAGCTCGCCGCCGCCTACCGCGCCAAGCACGGTGTTACGCGCGAGGACCTCAAGAAGGCGATGGCGCACATCTCGGTCAAGAGCCACGACAACGGCAGCCGCAATTCGAAGGCGCACCTCCAGAACAAAATCACCGAGGACACCGTGCTGAAAGCGCCGATCGTCGCCGAGCCGCTGGGTTTGTTCGATTGCTGCGGCGTGAGCGACGGCTCGGCCGCGGCGATCGTCACCACGCCCGAGATTGCCAAGAGCCTCGGCAAGAAGGATCTCATCACCGTGAAGGCGCTGCAGCTCGCCGTCTCCAACGGCCAGGAGGCGCAGCACAACGCCTGGGATGGCAGCTATTTCGCCACCGCCCGCGCCGCAGCGAAGCGTGCCTATCAAGAGGCCAATATCGACAAGCCGCGCGAGCAGCTTTCGTTGGTGGAGGCGCATGACTGCTTCTCCATCACCGAGCTTGTGACGATGGAGGATCTCTTCATCTCGCCCGAAGGCGGCGCCGTCAAAGACGTGCTCGACGGCTTCTATGATGCCGACGGCCAGGTGCCCTGCCAGATCGATGGCGGCCTCAAATGCTTCGGCCACCCCATCGGCGCCTCGGGCCTGCGCATGATCTACGAGATCTACCTGCAGATGCAGGGACGCGCCGGGGCGCGGCAGCGCCAGCAAGAGCCGGTGCGCGGCCTCGTGCACAATTTGGGCGGCTTCCCGCATCAGAACGTGTGCTCGATTGCCATCATCGGCAAGCACGGCGCCTGAGCCGCTGCTCGCCGGCTTCAGCGAGCGCCGCGTCGAGGTCAGCGACGCAAGTCTTTTCCTGCGCATCGGCGGCAGTGGTCCGCCGCTTTTGATGCTGCACGGCTATCCGCAGACGCATGTGATCTGGCATCGCGTCGCGCCGCGGCTGGCGAAGCGCTTCACCCTCGTCCTGCCGGATTTGCGCGGCTACGGGCAAAGCCGCGGCCCGGCGCCCGACGAGGCGCATCGCCACTATTCGAAGCGCGCCATGGCGGAAGACATGGTGCGGCTCATGAGCGCGCTCGGATACGAGCGGTTTCTCCTCGCCGGGCATGATCGCGGCGCCCGCGTAGGATATCGCCTCGCCCTCGATCATCCCGAGCGCGTGCAGCGGTTTGCCGCTCTCGAGATCATCCCCACGCTCGACATGTGGGAGCGGATGGATGCCGATCGCGCGCTCGGCAGCTATCATTGGATGTTCCTCGCTGTCCCGCCACCGGTGCCGGAACGCCTCATCGCCGCCGATCCCGATTTCTACATCCGCCATTTGCTCAAGCGCTGGGCGGGTCCTGGCGCGGCGCTCGACGAGCGTGCGGTCGCCGCCTATGTCGAGCAATTCCGTGATCCCGCCGTGGTCGCCGCCACCTGCGCCGACTACCGCGCCGGCGCCAGCACCGATCGCGCCGATGATGCGGCGGATCGACGGGACGGCCGCAAGATCGGTTGCCCCATCCTCATCGTCTGGGGCCGCGGATATCTCGGTACGCGCACCTCCTCCCCAGCCGCGGTATGGCGTCAATGGGCCGACGACGTGCGCGAGGTCGCGCTCGATTGCGGCCATTTCGTTGCCGAAGAAAAGCCGGAGGAATGCGCCGCCGCGCTGGTGGCGTTCTTCGCCGTTTGACCTCTAGCCGCCGCGGCGTACGACCATGTTGAGCGCCGCCGCCGCCATGGCGTCCGCCACCTGGTCGGAAGAGAGCCGGCCGCCCGCTCGGTACCAGCGATGAGTCCAAAGGATCATGCCCCCGATCGCCAGGGCGGTGATGGCGGGATCGGCAAGCGCGAAGACATCGCGCTCGACGCCATCGGCGAGCACGGTGCCGAGGATGCGGTCGAATTTCTTTTGCATTCGCGCGATGCGCACGCGCGAGTCCGACGGCAGGAACATCATCTCGCGTGTGCTGATGGCGATGTAGTCGCGGTTCGCGATGACGATCTCGGTGAATTCGCGGACGAGACGGCGCAGCTTCTCGACCGGGTCGAGCGGCGTGCGCGCGACCCGCGTCGCGAGGTCGATCGTCGAGCGGATCGCTTGCTCGCAGATGGCGACGAGGATGTCGCTTTTGCCGCCGAAATGCTCGTAGATGACGCGGCGCGAGGCAGAGAGCTCGGTGATGATGTCCTCGATGCGCGTCGCGGCATAGCCGCGCTCGGAGAAGAGCTTCGCGGCCGCCTCGAGGATGAGCCGGCGCTTGAGCTCGCTTACGCCCTCCTTCATCGCCGTCACGGCCATCGCGCGTCTCCGCGGTGCATCATGCGCATCATGCCTTGACGGATGCGGTACTGTCCAGTACCGTTTCAACACCACGCGATACCGGGAGGCGCGATGCGGTACAGCTCCGTATTCCGCGACGGGCTCTTTGCCGGCCGGCATGTCGTCGTCACCGGCGGCGGCAGCGGCATCGGCCGCTGCACCGCGCATGAGCTCGCAGCGCTGGGTGCGCAGGTGGCGCTGGTCGGGCGCCGGCCCGAGAAGCTCGCGACCGTCGCCGCAGAGATCGCCGAAGCTGGCGGGACGCCGCCTACGACGCACACCTGCGACATCCGCGTCGAAGAGCGGGTGCAGAGCACGGTCGAAGCCATCGTGGCCGCGCACGGGCGCGTCGACGGGCTCGTCAACAATGCCGGCGGCCAGTTCGCGGCGCCGCTCAAGGACATGTCGCAGAAGGGATGGGAGACTCGTCGTCCGCAACAATCTGACAGGCGGTTTCTTGGTGGCGCGTGAATGTTTCTTGCGCTCGATGGAGAAGCATGGCGGCGCCATCGTCAACATCATTGCCGACATGTGGATGTCGATGCCCAATATGGGGCATTCGGGCGCGGCGCGCGCCGGCATGCTCAACTTCACGATGACCGCGGCGGTCGAATGGGCGTACGCGGGCGTGCGCGTCAACGCGGTGGCGCCGGGCTGGATCGCCTCCTCGGGGCTTGCGACGTATCCGCCGGAGCAGCGCGAGCGGATCGAGGGTCTATGGCGCCACGTGCCGCTGAAGCGTCTCGGCACCGAGGCGGAGGTGTCAGCCGCAATCGTGTTTCTTCTCTCGGAGGGGGCGAGCTTTATCTCGGGGAGCTGCCTCCGGGTGGACGGCGCCGCGCCCAATGCACGGACCAGCTGGCCGCTTCCCGATCACAATCGCTCGCAGCCATATTGGGGTTTTCCATTGGAATCGCCGCCCGACTTCCTGCGGCGCGGCGGCGGCGCGTCCGAATGAGCGTCGTCCGATCCACCATCGATCCGGCGAGCCCGAGCTTCGCCGCCAATCGCGCGGCGATGCTAACCCTCATCGCGCGATTCCGTGGGCTCGAAGAGCAGGTGCAGCGCACCTCGAACGCCAAGAAGGACCAGTTTCTGAAGCGCGGCCAGCTCTTGCCGCGCGAGCGCGTTGGCTTGCTGCTCGATCGCGGCAGCCCCTTTCTCGAATTGTCCACGCTCGCCGGTCTCGGCATGCATGACGACGACGGCAAGGAGAACGTGCTGGGCGGTGGCGTCATCGACGGGATCGGCTACGTCGCAGGCGTGCGTTGCCTCATCTCCGCGTCCGACAGCGCCATCAAGGGCGGCACGACGGCGCCCATGGGCCTCAAGAAGAAGCTCCGCTGCCAGGAGATCGCCCTGGTCAACAAGCTGCCGCTCATTCAGCTTGTCGAATCGGGCGGCGCCAATCTCAATTATCAGGCGCAGATTTTCGTCGAAGGCGGCCAGACCTTCCGCAACCAGGCGCGCCTCTCGGCGGCGGGCATTCCGCAGGTGACGGTGGTGCACGGTTCGTCGACGGCGGGCGGCGCGTATCTGCCGGGACTTTCCGATTATGTCATCATGGTGAAGAACCGCGCCAAAGTCTTTCTCGCCGGGCCGCCGCTGCTCCGTGCCGCGACCGGTGAGATTGCCGGTGATGAGGAGCTCGGCGGCGCCGAGATGCATTCGATGGTGTCCGGGGTTTCCGACTACCTCGCCGAAGACGATGCCGATGGCATCCGGCTTTGCCGCGAGGTGATGGCGAAGCTCCACTGGAACGACGCGCTGCCGCCGCAGCGGGAGCGAAGCTTTCGCGAGCCGCGCTATGACATCGACGAACTTTGCGGTGTCGTGCCGGTCGACTACCGCAAGCCCTACGACGTGCGCGAGGTCGTCGCGCGCCTCGTCGATGATTCCGATTTCGTCGAGTTCAAGGCGCTCTACGGCGCCCAGACCATATGCGGCGAGGCGGAGGTCGAGGGCTATCCACTCGGCATTGTTGGCAACAACGGGCCGATCGACGCCGACGGCTCGGTCAAGGCGGCGCAATTCATCCAGCTCATGTGCCAGGCCGGGATTCCCATTCTCTATCTCCAGAACACGACCGGCTACATGGTCGGCACCGAGGCGGAACGGCGCGGCATCGTCAAGCACGGCTCGAAGATGATCCAGGCCGTCGCCAACGCCAGCGTGCCGCAGCTCACGCTCCACATCGGCGCAAGCTTCGGCGCCGGCAACTACGGCATGTGCGGACGCGCCTATGATCCGCGCTTCATCTTCGCCTGGCCCAACAACCGCATCGCCGTGATGGGCGGCGAGCAGGCGGCGAAGGTGCTGGCGATCATCACCGAGGATCGTCAGCGGCGCGCAGGCCGTCCGGTCGACGAGAGGCAGCTCGAGGCGATGAAACAGAAGATCGTCGATCAGTTCGACCGCGAATCGACCGCACTTTACGCCACGGCGCGGCTCTGGGACGACGGCCTGATCGATCCTCGGGACTCTCGCAAGGTGCTGGGATTCTGCTTGTCAATCTGCCGTGACGCCGCGATCCGACCGCTTAACCGCACGAGCTTCGGCGTCGCGCGTATGTGAGGGAAGCCATGATCTACACCGAACAACATCGCGAGCTCATGCGCTCGGTCGCCAAATTCTGCGAGACCGAGATCAATCCGCATGTCGAGGAATGGGAGAAAGCCGGCATCTTTCCCGCGCATGAGCTCTTCAAGAAGATGGGCGATCAGGGCTTCCTCGGTATTCACAAGCCGGAGCGCTTTGGCGGTCTCGGCCTCGACTACTCCTACGAGGTCGCCTTTTGCGAGGCGCTCGGCAATTCGCGGAGCGGCTCCATAACGATGGCGATCGGCGTTCAGACCGATATGGCGACGCCGGCGCTCGCACGCCACGGCTCCGACGAGCTGCGCGATGAGTTCCTCAAGCCCAGCATCAGCGGCGATTACGTCGCCTGCCTCGGCGTCTCCGAAGTGGGCGCGGGCTCCGATGTTGCGAGCATCAAGACCCACGCGCGCCGCGACGGCGGCGATTACGTCATCGACGGCGGCAAGATGTGGACCACCAACGGTACGCAAGCCGATTGGATCTGCCTCTTGGCCAATACGGGCGAAGGGCCGGTCCATCGCAACAAATCGCTCATCTGCGTGCCGATGAAGACGAAGGGCGTGCAGATCGCACGCAAGCTCGACAAGCTCGGCATGCGCGCCTCGGACACGGCGCAGATCTTCTTCGACGGCGTGCGCGTGCCGCAACGCCACCGCATCGGCGAGGAGGGGATGGGCTTCATCTATCAGATGCAGCAATTCCAGGAAGAGCGGCTCTGGGCGGCGGCGGGCGGACTCATCAAGATGGAGCGCGCCATCAATGACACCATCGAGTACACGCGCAACCGCATCGCCTTCGGCCAGAGCATCCTCGACAACCAGGTGGTGCACTACACGCTCGCGGAGCTGCAGACCAAAGTCGAGCTGCTGCGCTCGCTCGTCTATCGCGCGGTCGAGGAATACATCAACGGCGCCGATGTGACGAAGCTCGCCTCGATGGCGAAGCTCACGGTGGGTCGGCTGCAGCGCGAAGTCGCGGACAGCTGCCTGCAATATTACGGCGGCATGGGTTTCATGAACGAGACGGAGATCACGCGCTTCTTCCGCGACGGCCGCCTCACCTCGATCGGCGGCGGCGCCGACGAGGTGATGCTGGCGATCATCTCCAAACTCATGGGCATCCTGCCGGGCAAGAAACGCCCCGGCGCCAATCATTGAGGCGACGATGAGTCCACTGCCCACCTGCATGACGCTGCTGCTGCAACGCAGAGGGCCGCGTCTCGACGTCACGTTGCACCGCCCCGACGCCAAGAATGCGCTCAACGCCGAGATGGTGCAGGACTTGCTTCGCGTCGTCGAATATCTGGAGAACGCGCGCGATATCAGCACCCTCGTATTGCGGGGCGCGGCGGGTACCTTCTGCGCCGGCGGCGATATCAAAGGGTTCATGGCGCAATTCAAGTCACCGCCGCCCTTGCCCGGCGAGAAGGACCCGGTTGCCATTCAAAACCGCCGCTTCGGCACATTCCTCGCCCGTTTCGACAGTCTGCCGCAAACCATCGTCGTCGTCGTCGAAGGCGCGGCTTTCGGCGGCGGCTTGGGCCTCGCGGCGATCGGCGATGTGGCGATCGCGACAGCGGATGCGCGCTTTGCCATGTCGGAGACGGGCCTCGGCGTCGTCCCGGCGCAGATCGCGCCTTTCGTCGCCGCGCGGGTCGGGGTGCCGGAAGCGCGGCGGCTGGCGCTGACCGGCGTGCGCTTCGACGGGCGCGAAGCGGGACGGATCGGCCTTGTCCACCATGTATGCGAGGACGCAGCGGCGCTCGAAGCGACGCTCGTCAAGGTGCTTGCCGAGATCGTCCGTTGCGCGCCTGGCGCCAATGCGGCGACGAAGCGCCTGCTGCTGGCGAGCCGGACGACGCCGCTCGAGCCGCTGCTCGACCGAGCGGCGGATGCCTTTGCCGCCGCGTTGCGCGGCCCCGAGGGGCGGGAAGGGGTCACCGCTTTTCTCGAGAAGCGGAAGCCCGCTTGGACGGAAGATTCCTCGGTGTGACGCACTTCCGAAAAATCCTGATCGCCAACCGCGGCGAGATCGCGCGGCGGATCATGCGCACCGCGCGCGCCATGGCCTACCGCACGGTCGCGGTTTATTCGGATGCCGACCGCGACATGCCCTATGTGGGCGAGGCGGATCAAGCGGTACCGATCGGGCCGGCGCCGGCGACGGAGTCATATCTCAGCGTCGAGCGCATTCTTGCGGCCGCGCGTCGCAGCGGTGCCGAGGCGATCCATCCCGGTTACGGATTCCTCGCCGAGAACGCCGTCTTCGCCGAGGCGTGCGCCACCGCCGATCTCGTCTTCATCGGCCCGCCGGCCGCGGCGATCCGCCTCATGGGCAACAAGGCTTCGGCGAAGTGCCGCATGCGCGAGGCTGGCGTTCCCTGCGTCCCCGGATATGACGGTGCTGATCAAGGCGATGAGACCTTGGCCGCAGAAGCAGCGGCGATCGGTTTTCCCGTGATGGTGAAGGCGGCGGCGGGGGGTGGCGGCAAGGGGATGCGGCGCGTCGGCGATGCGGCGCGCTTGATGGACGCTTTGCGCGGCGCCCGTGCCGAAGCGGAGAAAGCATTTGGATCAGGTGAGTTGATCCTCGAAAAGGAGATCGACGGTCCGCGTCACATCGAGATCCAGGTTTTTGCCGATCAGGACGGGAATACCGTGCACCTCGGCGAGCGCGATTGCTCGATCCAGCGCCGGCACCAGAAGGTGATCGAGGAGGCGCCGTCGCCGGCGCTCGGCGCGGCGCTTCGTGCAGCGATGGGCGCTGCGGCGGTCGCCGCCGCGCGTGCGATTGGCTATGTCGGCGCGGGCACGATCGAGTTCCTGCTAGCGAGCGACGGCCAATTCTACTTCCTCGAGATGAACACGCGGCTTCAGGTGGAGCACGCCGTGACCGAGATGACGACCGGCATCGATCTCGTCGAATGGCAGCTTCGCGTCGCCGCGGGCGAAGTCTTGCCAAAGCGTCAGGAGGAGATCGCGAGTCACGGCCACGCCATCGAGGCGCGGCTCTACGCCGAAGATCCCGAGGCCAATTTCCTGCCGCAGGCGGGCCGGCTTGTCGCCTGGGAACCGCCAGCGGGTGCCGGCATCCGCGTCGATGATGGCGTCGCCTCGGGATTGACGATTTCACCACATTACGACCCGATGCTGGCGAAGATCATCGCCCATGGCGAGACGCGTGAGCTGGCACGGCGCCGGATCATCGCGGCTTTGGAAGAAACGGTGGCGCTCGGGATCGCCACCAACCGCCGGTTCCTGATTGGCTGCCTCTCGCATCCGGCGTTTGCGGCGGGAGCGGTGGATACCGGTTTTGTCGACCGACATCTCCCGGGCAGTGACCGGGCCGTCCCCGATGGCCGCCTCATCGCGCTAGCGGCAGCAGTGTTCGACCACCGCTCAGCTGAGCATAGTGACGGCGTAGCGCCGGGCTGGCGCAGTCTCCGCTCGCTCGCAGGACCGATGCTCTTGAAATCTGGAGAGACGAAGTTCGCCGTTGAGATTGCGCGCGAGAGCACAGGGCGCCGGCGGGTTGTCGGCCAGGGCGGCGCTCGATCCGTCGAAATCGTGGCAATCGCCGGCAGCCGCATCCGGTTTCTCTGCGACGGACTGGCCGAAACGGCGCAATTCGCCCGGGATGGCGACGTGCTCCATCTGAGCCTCGGCGAGGCGACGGCCGCGTTCGAGGATGTGCTGCTCGCCGGCAGCGCCGCCGCGGCTGGCGCGAGCGGCAATGCAGCGGTTGCACCGATGACCGGCACCGTCTCGCTGGTGCGGGTTCGTCCCGGCGACTGCGTGCGCAAGGGTCAATGCCTCGTCATCCTCGAAGCGATGAAGATGGAGCACGAGATCGTCGCGCCGCGTGACGGCACGGTGGCCGCGGTGCTGGTGTCGCAAGGCGAGCAGGTGCCGACGCGGAAGCCGCTCGTCGAGCTCGCGCCTGAAGCCGCGGCCTGAGCGCCATGGCGGCGGGAAGTCCCTACTACACCGCAGAGCACGAGGCGTTCCGCGCGACCATACGCCGCTTCGTCGAGAAAGAGATCGAACCCTACGCGGCGGCATGGGACGAGGCCGAGAGCTTTCCGCGCGCGCTCTATGAGAAGGCAGCCGCCGTGGGGCTCCTCGCCCTGGGATTTCCCGAGGAATATGGCGGCGTCGAGAGCGATTGCTTCTACGGCATCATCGCGGCGCAGGAATTGGCGCGCGCCGGTGCGGGCGGCATCGCCGCGAGCCTGCAAAGCCACACGATCGGGGCGCCGCCGATCGCCTTTGCCGGCACAGCCGCACTCAAGGCGCGCCTCCTTCCGGAGATCCTCGCCGGCCGCAAGATCAGTGCGCTTGCCATCACCGAGCCCGGCGGCGGCTCCGATGTGGCCAATCTCGCCACGACGGCGCGGCGCGAGGGTGAGCACTACGTCGTCAACGGCTCGAAGGCCTTCATCACCTCCGGCATGCGGGCCGATTACTACACAGTCGCCGTGCGGACCGGTGGTCCCGGACGGAGCGGCGTGTCACTCCTCGTCATCGACTGTGACACGCCGGGCTTCACGCGCACGCCACTCAAGAAAATGGGCTGGTGGGCCTCCGACACGGCGATGCTCTATTTCGATGATTGCCGCGTTCCCGCCGGCAATCTGCTGGGCGAGGAAAACCAGGGCTTCCGGCTCATCATGCGCAACTTCAATCGCGAACGCCTCGGGATGGCGGCGGGCGCAACCGGCTATGCGCGCGTGTGCTTCGATGAAGCCGTTGCCTATGCCCGCGAGCGGCGCACCTTTGGCCATCCGCTCATCGAGCACCAGGTGATCCGCCACAAGCTCGTCGACATGGCGATGCGCGTCCACGCGACGCAGGCTTATCTCGAGAGCACGGCCTGGCGCGTGGATCAAGGCGACAATCCCGTCGCCGACATCTGCATGCTCAAGAACCAGGCGACGCTCGCCATGGAGTTCTGCGCGCGCGAAGCGGTGCAGATTTTCGGCGGCGCCGGCTTCATGCGCGGCCCCAAGGTGGAGCGCATTTATCGCGAGGTGCGCGTCAACGCCATCGGCGGCGGCGCCGAGGAGATCATGCGCGATCTCGCGGCCCGCCAGCTCGGTTTTTGAGCACGGCTCGGGTGAGGGAGGAGCGGCATGAGCGAGAAGATCGTGCGGATCGGCGGCGCCTCCGGGTATTGGGGCGACACCATGTCGGCGCCGCGCCAACTCGTCGAGAAGGGCGAGGTGCAATACCTCGTCTTCGATTATCTCGCCGAAGTCACGATGTCGATCCTCGCCAAAATGCGGCAGCGCTCGTCCGATGCGGGTTATGCCACGGACTTCATCGCGCTCGCGATGAAACCGCTCATCGGCGAGATCGCGCGCAAACGCATCAAGGTCATCGCCAATGCCGGCGGCGTCAATCTCGAGGCCTGCCGACGGGCGCTGGCGCGCGTCGCGGCCGAGGCCGGCGTGCAGCTCAAGATCGGCACCGTCGAAGGTGACGATCTCCTGCCGCGCGTCGACGAATTGCGAGCGCTCGACCTCCGCGACCTCGCCACCGGCGCGGCGTTGCCCGAGAAATTGCTCAGTGTGAACGCCTATCTCGGCGGCTTTCCCATTGCCGCCGCGCTCGACGCCGGTGCCGATATCGTTGTCACAGGCCGCTGCGTCGACAGTGCCTTGGTGCTGGGGCCGCTTATCCACGAGTTCCGCTGGGTACCCGACGATTACGACCGTCTCGCCGCCGGCAGCCTTGCCGGCCACCTCCTCGAATGCGGCGCGCAGGTGACCGGTGGCAATTTTACCGACTGGCGAGATGTGGCCGAGGGCTGGGACGATATGGGTTTTCCCATCGCCGAAGCGCACGCCGACGGCACGTTCGTCGTCACCAAGCCGCCCGGCACCGGTGGTCTCGTCTCGCCGCTCACCGTCGCCGAGCAGATCCTCTATGAAATCGGCGATCCTCGCGCCTACCTGCTGCCGGACGTGACCTGCGATTTCACCGCGGTGCGGCTGGAGCAGCAAGGCAGCGACCGGGTGTTGGTTACCGGCGCGCGCGGGCGTGCGCCGACCGCGACCTACAAGGTGAGCGCCACATATCCCGGTGGCTTCGGCGCGGTCGGCACGATGGTGGTGGCGGGCGTCGATGCCGCCGCCAAGGCGCAGCGCAATGGCGAGGCGATCCTGCGCAAAACGCGGCGCATGCTCGCGGAGATGGGCCTCGGCGATTTCAGCCAGACCGCCCTCCAGGTGGTTGGTGCTGAATCACTCTATGGCGCGAGCGCACAGCCGACTGCGCGGCAAGTCCGCGAAGTGGTGCTTCGCCTGGCGGTCCGCCATGCCAAGAGTGAAGGTGCCGAGCTCTTCTCGAAGGAATATGTCGGCTCCGGCCTCAGCATGGCGACGGGCCGCTGCGGGCTCACCGCGGGGCGCCCCACGGTCTCGCCGGTGGTGCGGCTCCACTCGTTTCTTATCGACAAGCGCGAGGTCCCCGTCGCGGTGCGCGTCGATGGCGTGCCGGTGGCGCTGGCGCACACTGCTGTCATCGGCGGAGGTGATGACGTGCCGCCGCCCGTGAGGGTGCGCGACGAATTGCCGCCGGGGCGCCGCGTCGAGGTGCCGCTCATCCGTCTCGCGGTGGCGCGGAGCGGCGACAAGGGCAACGACGCCAACATCGGCGTGATCGCCCGCAGCCCCGAATATTTGCCGGCGATCCGGGCCGCGCTGACGCCCACGACGGTGAAACGCTACTTCGCGCACTTCGCCGAAGGCGAGGTCGAACGGTTCGACTTGCCCGGCATCAACGCGCTCAACTTCGTGCTGCGCGACAGCCTCGGCGGCGGCGGCACGTCGTCGCTCCGGCTCGACACGCAGGCAAAGACCTATGCGCAGCTGCTTCTCGGTTTCCCCGTCTCCGTGCCGGAATCCTGGAGCAACGCCCTCGGTGCGCCACCTTCCTAAGCGCTGGCTGCGAGGAAATATCGCTGCCGCTTACGGGAAAGATCGGCTAAAAGAGACGCGGCCGTCCGTACGATCGTTCCCGCGCTATGCTCTTCAGCTCCAGCATCTTCATTCTCATCTTCCTGCCGATTACGCTCGGCCTTTACTATGCGTTCGCTGACAATCGCGACGCGCGAACGGGTCTCCTCATTGCCGCGTCGCTCGTCTATTACGGTTGGTGGGATCCGCGCTTTGTGCCGCTCCTGGTCGGCCTCGCGCTCCTCAATTGGGGGTTGGCGCGGGCCTACGCTGCGGGTCTCGGCCGCTTCTGGCTTGATCTTGGCATCGCGCTTAATCTCGCGACATTGGGATTCTTCAAATACATCAATTTCCTTCTTGCCAATCTTTTCGGTCTTGCCGGTCACACGGCGCCGCATCTCGACGTCATCTTGCCCCTCGGCATCAGCTTCTTCGTTTTCCAAAAAATCTCCTATCTCATCGATCTCCGGCGCGGCACCGGACCGATATACCGCCTCGGCGACTATTGTCTCTTCGTCTTCTTCTTTCCGCAGCTCATCGCCGGGCCGATCGTCCGCCACAACGAGATCATTCCGCAATTCGCGCTCTCGCTGCGGCGGCCGGAGATGTGGGAGAACTTTGGGCGCGGCCTCGCGCTCTTCATCATCGGTCTCCTCAAGAAGGTGGCGCTCGCCGATACGCTTGGCCCCAACGTCGATGCGCTCTTCGCCAAGGCGGCAGCGGGGGTCCCGCTCAATCTCGGCGAGGGCTGGGCCGCGGCGGTGGGATTTGCGCTGCAGATTTACTTCGACTTCTCCGGCTATTCCGACATGGCGATCGGGCTCGCCCGGATGTTCGGGTTCGAGCTGCCGTTCAATTTCGCCGCGCCCTATCGCGCGCAGTCGGTCCGCGAGTTTTGGCGCCGCTGGCACATGACGCTTTCCCGGTTTCTCCGTGACTATCTCTACATCCCCCTGGGCGGCAACCGGCAGGGCGGCGCGCGGCAGGCGCTCAACGTCGTGCTCACCATGCTGCTCGGCGGCCTCTGGCATGGCGCCAATTGGACCTTCGTCGCCTGGGGCGGTCTCCATGGCGTTGCGCTCGCCGTGAACGGCGCCTTTGCGCGCCGCCGCTGGCGCTTGCCGGGCCCCATTGCATGGGTTCTCACCATGCTCTTCGTGCTCTGCGGCTGGGTGCTCTTCCGGGCACCCGATTTCGCCACCGCCGGGCGCCTCTTGGCGGCAATGGGCGGTATCGGCGGATGGGGTCCCGTGCACTGGGACAATCGCGCGGTCGTCGCCATAGCGGCGGTGGTGGCGCTACTGGGTCCGACGAGTCAGGAAGCGGCGCTCGCGCGCTTGCGCCCGACGGGGTGGGCGGCCGGCGCGGCGGCGGTCGGTCTCGTCTGGACATTGCTCGCGATCGGCGGTCGGTTGCAGCATGACTTCATCTATTTCCAGTTCTGAGCCGGCGGTGTTCTCGTGGCGGCGCTTTGTCCGACGCTTGCTCGTCGTCGCGGCGGCGACGAGCGCCGCGCTCTACGGCTTCATCGCGATCCTCGATCCATTCGACACCTTGATCCTTTCGCCGCCGTTCGACCGTAGCCCCATCGCCAGCAACCAGCGCTATGCGTTTCCCGCGCTCGCGCGCAAAGCGGCGTTCGACAGCGTCATTCTCGGCACCTCAACAAGCCGGTCGCTTGAGCCCGCCGAGCTCGATCCCCTTTTCGACGCGCATTTCGTCAACCTCGCCATGAATAGCGCCACGGCTTACGAGCAGTGGCGTCTCGGCACGCTCTTCGCGCGTCATCATACGCGCGCGAAAGTGGCACTTATCGGTCTCGACATCGTTTGGTGTCGAGCCGGCGACATGCTCGACAAATATACGGAACGTGCCTTTCCCGAGTGGATGTATGACGACAATCCCTGGAACGACTATCTTGAGCACTTCAATCTCTATGCACTCGAACAAGCCGGGATCGAGCTCGCAGTTCTCCTGGGCCTGGAGCCGCGCCGCTACGGCCGCGACGGCTATACGCCATTTCTTCCCGACGAGCGCGACTACGACCTCGTGCGAGCGCGGACGCACCTTTATCCCGGCGGAGTGCCGCTGCCGCCGGCAGTCGACCCGCCCATCGTGCTGAGCGCGGCGGAGCGCAATTCTCTCAACTTTCCCGCACTCCCGCTATTGCGCGATTTGCTCGTGGCGCTGCCGCCTGCGGCACACAAGATCCTCTATTTCGCCCCTTATCATGTCTCGGCACAGCCGCCGCTCGGAAGCCGCGGCGCGGCGGTGTGGGCGGCTTGCAAGGACCGCGTGGCAGCGCTCGCGGCGAATGTGGCAAATGCGCGAGTTGTCGACTTCATGATTGCCAGTCCCATCACCGCGAATGACGAGAACTACTGGGACCCACTCCACTACCGTGCGGGTGTCGCGCACTGGCTGGCGGCGAGCTTGCGTGCGGCCGCCGATGGCAAGGCTGATGAGGGATTTGCCGTCCGTTAGCTCCGTTCGACCGGCCTTACCCGAAGGGGCCATGCTTGCGCGCTCGATTGGAAAAATCGTAACCTCGATTCAGGTTGCGGATTAACTATATTCTATAATAAATTGATATCATTCGTCGAATATGCTACGGTTTGGTGCTGTGAACGAAGGAGGACATGCTTGCGCAAGCCAATTTCCGTTGCCATCGCCGGCGAGGCCGATGCTGGTGACCTCTTCTTCAAGCGCCGCACCGTCATCGTCGACGGGCCGGATCCCATCGACCAGCATGTCGGGGGACAGCTGCGGCTCAGGCGCGCGCAAGCGGGTCTGACGCAGACCGAACTCGGCAACAAGCTCGGCCTCTCATTCCAGGCGGTGCAGAAGTACGAATCAGGCGAGAACCGCATTAGCGCCAGCCGTCTCTATCAGCTCGCGCGAATTCTCGACGTGCCGCTTTCCTATTTCTTCGAAGGGCTCGAGGCGCCAGGGAGCTCAGCCGTCGGCGATGCGCTTGATCTCGGACGCAAGGAGGCCTCGATGGTGCTGGGCGCTTACTATGCGATCAAGGATGCACGCCTGCGCTCGGCGTGCCTCCTCATCATGACGCGCATGGCCGAGCATGGGATGAATGACGAGGCGCCGGCCGCGGCGCCCAGCGCGGAGTGATGGCGGCAAACGGGCAAGTTCAAGCGGCTGCGGCTCCGCCAGAATGCGGTTGCCCGCAGGAGGGCGGCTGTCTGCATCTCCGCGCGCTCGCGCAGATCGAAGAGATCGCCGGCTTTGGCCACGCGGCTCGTGTCTACGCCGCCCAGGCAGCGCTCTGCCGGGGCGGCGCCTGCTGCGGAGAAGCGGCGTCCGTCAGCGAGCGCGCGGTAGCGCCGCCGCCGGTTCCGCTCGAATGCCGCCAATCTGCTCGCCCAAATTCCGCGCGCCCTCGAGGCCGATCGGCCGATCTCATTTACTTCGATCGCCGAGCAGTGCTCGATTTCGTTTCCGATCGGGCGGGCAACTATGTCGAGCGGCGCGCGCTCAAGCTCGAAACCCTCCCCTCGCGCGGCGATGCGCTGGGATATCTCTTTGGCTACTGGCGCGATTTGCGCGCCGCGTCGGCCTGCCGGTTCACCAACATCGATACCGTTCATCTCGATCGTGCCGGGATCATCGGCAAAATGCATGTGGTCGATGTTAGCAGCAGCGATCCTGGCGATTTTCGCTATGAGCTGTTCGGGCATGCCGTGCCGGTGGATCACTGTGCCGTGCCGCGCCGCCTCTCGATTGGCATCTGGGCCGACTGTCTGCTGCGCGACTACAACACGGTTCGGCTCACCGCGGCGCCGCAGTTGCGGCGCATGCGTTGTCTCCTCGGCGGGATCAACTACCACTATACCCGGCTCATCCTACCGTTTCTGGACGCGCGCGACAGGGTCACGCGGTTGGCCATCGCCATACGCCGGGAGCCGGGTGACGGCGTCCACGTCGAGGCCGCGCAGTAGCTCCGCCTCGCTCAGATAGACAAGATAGAGCGGGTCGACCTTTCCTGTGACCGGGAAGTAACCGGTGGAGCACTGGATAATACGCGGAAAGCCGTAAGCGCGCCTCGTGAGGTCGCTTTCCGCGAGGCTGCGATGAACCAACCCGGTCTGCCACTCCACGCCCCACTCGCGGTGACAAAGGGCTCGATTGAGATGTGGAAGGATCACGGATAGTCCGCGCCCGCGATGGCGCGGATGGACCCAGAGCCCGCCTTCGTATCCGATGCGTCCGCCGATCAGTGGAATGGGCGAGGCGAGGGAAATCTCGAATTTTTGGGTCGGCGCCGTGTACCAGAGTTGCATCGATCGCATGAGTTCGGTCATGTCGTCGGTGACAACAAGGCGCGCCGCGCTCACAGCGATGGTCTCAGAGCCGGCGCGAATATCGAGCCAGAAGCTGTTGCGTGGCGTGAGCAGACTGTGACCGGGATCGAAGGATGGATTGACGATCTCGGCACCAACAGTGGTCCTCATGATGGAGACCCACCCCGCCATATCCGCATCGACTGTCAGCGTGTACTGCCGCCCATCGAGCCAAGCGAGGCTGAAGTCGATAAAGCTCTGAACCGTATGGGCGGCAGGGCGTGTGGTGTGATGCTGCAGGTTTCGCATGTCCCTTCTCCTTGGCGGCGACCTGCCGCCAGAAGAAGGGTGCCTTGTGCACTATCGATATGCACTCTGAAAAATGGCGAGGCCGAACACGCGGCTGAACATTTGCGCCGGCTCCCGCGCGGGTCGTGGGCCCCCTACGAGCCGCGCAGGACTAGATTGCCGGCTCCGAGCCTTGGCCGGCGGCCATCGCCGGCGCCATCTGGCGCGAGAAAATTCTTCACGACTACAACGCCGCTCGGATGACAGGGACGCCTTAAGGACTATAGCCACATCATCCTGCGGTTCTTCGATCGGAGCGGCCGCACCTCGCGTACGCCACCGCGATTCGGCGGGAGGCCGGCGACGGTCGCCCTGTCGGGACGGCTTGAGCGTCGCTCAGCCGGGTTATTTCAAGGTTTTCAGATAGGCGATGAGGTCATCGATCTCGTTCGGCTCGAAGCTGCTCTTGAGCGCCATTCGATTGCCTTTGACCTTGGCTTGCGGATCGGTGATGTATTCCTTGATGTTCTCTTCCGTCCAGGTGAGGCCGCTCGCGCGCATGGCGCTCGAATAGCGGAAATCCTCGATCGACGCGGCCTTGCGCCCGACAACGCCTTTGAGCGTCGGGCCAACCAGCGTCGAGTCGCTCTCGGCGGTGATGCTGTGACACTTCGCGCACGCTTCGAAGAGCGACTTTCCCTTGGTGGCGTCCGCGGCAGCCGTCGCCGGAAGCGACAGCATGCAAAGCGCGACGCCCGACAGCGCCAGAACTCTCATCAAGATCTCCTTGCCGACGGTGCTTGGTTTTGCCCGCCTTCTCATCGCCTGGCGCGGCGCTTTCGTCAAGCGGCTCGCACTTGGTCGAGGAACGCGCGAACATCGCTGTCGAGCCGGTCGGAGGCTCGGGCCAGCGTCTGCGAGCTGGCATGGACCGCCTCGGCGGTGCGCTGGCCTTCGCTCGCGCTCTTGGCCAGTGATTGGATTGTGGCGCTGACTTGCTGATTGCCGCTGGCGGCCTGCGACACGTTCTGCGCGATCTCATGCGTCGCCGCGCTTTGCTCGGTAATCGAGGCGGCAACCGCTGAGGCGATGCCGTCGGCCTCGGCGATGACGCCCCGCACCTCGGTCATCGAGCGCACCGAGCGCGAGACCACGTTGTGCAGCTCGGCGATTTGCGCGCCGATCTCCTCCGTCGCCTTGGCGGCCTGGGTGGCGAGGTTCTTGACCTCGCTCGCGACGACGGCGAAGCCCTTGCCGGCGTCGCCGGCGCGCGCGGCCTCGATCGTGGCGTTGAGCGCCAGCAGGTTGGTCTGGGACGCGATGTCCTGAATCAGCTTGACGACGTCGCCGATGCGCTGGGCCGCCTGAGCCA
>DASZAN010000055.1:0-13300 GCA_035945115.1 Allostellaceae bacterium | reverse complement strand
GGCGCGGAGCTTGCCGAAGTCCGTCGGGCTCGTCTCTACCACGCGGATGCCATAGGTCTTCTCGTAATTGTCGAAATAGGCCTTACGCATCCAGGATCCCATTGCGCCGCCCGAGTCATTGACGACGATCTTCTCGGGTTTCGGAGGCTCCTGCCCCGGACTCTGCGCGATTGCCGTGATGCATGCGATGGCGAGCGTCAACGAGACCGTGGCGGCGGCGCGGCTGAGCTTTCCGATCACGACGTCCTCCCCGTTGATGACCGCGTTTATCGGTCTTCGAAGATAGCCTAAGAACCCCACACCACGCGGTCAAACCGGATCGCCATCCTGAGACACCTGTCAGAAGCGTTGCGTAACCAGTTCTATCCCAAGCCCTGGTATGCAGAAACCTTCAGCCTGGCCGAGCCGCTGGCAAGGATATTAGGTGACGTGCACCATGGCTTGACACCGGCGATTCAGACGGTCAGGGCGCGAGAGTATCGCCTGCAACGAGCCGCTCGGCATCCGCGCGCGCCAGCTCAAGGCTTCGGCGCAGAAGACGAAAGCTTGCCTCGCGTGACTTCCAGGCTGCGTGCGCCGACAACGTCACATTGGGGAGCATCGTTAGGGCATGGCCCTTTGGTAGTGGCTCCGTCGTGAAGACGTCGAGCGCCGCATGGGCGATACGCCCCGTGCGCAGGGCCTCGATGAGCGCGGGCTCATCGAAGAGCCCGCCTCGGGCGACGTTAACGAGGAGGCAACCAGGCTTGAGCCGGTTGAGACGTTGAGCATCAAAGAACCCTTGGGTCTCGGCGCACAACGCCAAATGAACCGAGATCGCATCAGAATTCGCCAAGACCTCGTCGAGCGGCATTGCTGTGCACGGCACGTCAGCTACAACACCGGACCGATTCCAGCCGATGACCTGCATTCCGAAACCGAAGGCGATGCGCGCCATCTCGGCACCAGTCGCGCCGACGCCAATGATGCCCAAAGTCTTCCCCGCCAGCTCGATCCCATTCTGCGGTGCCCAGATGCCGTTGCGCACATCGTAATCCATTCGGGCAAAGCCCCGCGCGGCAGCGAGCAGTAAGCCAAAGGCGTGCTCGGCGATGGTCCGGTCACCATAGTTCTTAACGGCTCGTACAACGATGCCGCGGCGCGAAGCTGCCGCGAGATCGATATAGTTCGAGGCGCCGGTACCCAGGAACACGATCGAGCGCAGGCGGGGCGCCTGCGCCAGCAACGCACCATCAAGCGCAGTGTGACCGTCGAGCACGACGTCCGCCTCGCGGACGAGTGCCGCGAGCCTGTCCGGAGCGGGATCACCGTCGAAGACGTCAATGCCGTCGGCGAACGGGCTGCAATCGGCCAGCAGCTCGCGCATCGATGTGCCGCAGTCGATGTAGCTGATACGAACCGACACGAAATTGGCCTTAGAGCGCCTGACAGAGACGGAGGGCATCGAGCACTGCAGTGTGGATATTCCGACTAGCGACGGCATCGCCGATGCGGTGAAGCTCGAAGCCAGCGTCAGGCCGAATCTTGCGCGGCTGAGGCTGCAGCGCCAGCAGAGCGTCAATATCGGTGACCCCGTCGTTTGCCGAAATCGAGCGCAGCTCGTGGTAGAGACTGTCCGCCGGGAGCGTGCCGTGCTCGACCACGATTTGGTCAGCGGTGCGCTCAATGGTCCCTTCGGTCATGAGATTGCGGAAGGTGGCGGTCAGCCGGTTACCGCGACGGCCGACCTTCTCGAGCTGATGGTCGAAGGTCATTGGCACGCCGAGCTCGTAAAGGCGCTTCTTCCAGATCGCCCGCTCCGCATAGGTGAGCTCCATCGCGAGGTGCGCGTCGAGAGAGATGAGAGAGACTTGACGGCCTTCGCGGGCCGCGAGTTCGGCAAATTGCGGCGCGGGGTGCCGCCCTGTGCCGTCGTAGGCAATGATGTCGCCCACCAGAGGCGTATTGCCGGTCACCGCGTCCCAGACACTGGTGCAAAGCTCGGCGCCGTCGAGCCAGCCGAGGTCGGGCGTGCCACCCGTCGCCACGATCGTCACATCGGGCCGCTGCGCCACGACGTCGTTGCGCTCGGCGTATGTGTTGAGCCGGATCTCGACGCCGAGCCGATCGAGCTCGCGCCGGCGCCAGTCGATGATGCCGATGAGGTCCTTGCGCCAACTCGCGCGCACCGCCAGCAGCACCTGGCCGCCGAGCTCATTGGCCGCCTCGAAAAGCACGACGTCATGGCCGCGCTCGGCCGCGACACGCGCCGCTTCGAGGCCAGCGGGACCGCCGCCGATCACGACAATCTTGCGACCCGGGCGAGGGGATCGCGGGATCGTCTGCGGCAAGCTGCGCTCGCGACCACTCGAGGGATTGTGGAGACAGGCGGGGCGGTATTGCGACTGGCAATGGGTCGCGCCGACGCATGGCCGGATCCGGCCCTCTTCGCCCGCCTGAAGCTTGGCGACGATATAGGGATCGGCGATGTGAGCGCGCGTCATGGCAACCATGTCGAGCAAGCCTTCCCGGATGGCGTAGCGCGCTGTCGCGGTGTCGGAAACCCGCGCCGCATGGAAGACCGGCAATCCGAGCGCGCGCTTGAAGGCACCGACCGGCTTCAGCCAGGGGGCGATCGGCGATGCCATTCCCGGCATGTTGTGCACGGCCAGAACGATCTCGGTATCCATGCGGCCGTAGATGGCGTTGAAGAAGTCGATATATCCCGAGCGTTCGAACACCTTTGCCATCGCGACGCAATCCTCGAAGGAAAGAGTCTCAGCACGTCCCCCCTCGTCGATGACGTAGCGAAAGCCGACGAGAAAGCGATCGCCGACCTGACGTCGGATCTCCTCGAATACCATCAGCCCGAAGCGACACCGGTTCTCGAGCGAGCCGCCGTAGCGGTCCGTGCGATGGTTCGTCGAGGGCGAAAGAAACTGCCCGATAAGGTGCGCACCGGCGAGGGTCTCGACCCCGTCGAGCCCTCCCTCCTGACAGCGCCTTGCGGCAGCGCCATAAGCTTTTACGACGCGGGCGATATCGTGCTCGTCCATTTCCTTGGGGAAGCTGCGGTGAGCGGTCTCGCGCACGACCGAGGGACCGATCGTCGGCAGCCAATTGTCGGCGTAGGGATCGCCGCGCCGGCCGAGATGTGTGATCTGACACATGATCGCCGCACCTTGCCTATGGATGCGGTCAGAGAACTGCTGCAGATGGGGAATGACCTCGTCGGTGCCGAGATTGAGCTGACGGAAGATGTTAGGGCTGTCCTTATCCACGTTCGAGGAGCCGCCAAACATGGTTAGAGCAATACCGCCCTTCGCCTTCTCCTCGTGATAGCACTGGTAACGATCTTTGGGCATGCCGCCCTCTTCGAGGCCGCAGGCGTGGCTGGTGCTCATGACGCGGTTGCGCAAAGTCAGGTGCTTCAGCTGAAACGGCTGTAGCAGTGGATCCTTGGCCGGGTTTGAGACGGGCATGATGTTCATGAACGGGAATTCCCGGAAGAGTGCAGCCGCTTTGCATGCTGGTCTTCCAGATACGCGCGGTAGGCTGCAATCTCGGCCGCGATCCGTGTCTCGTCCCAACCGAGAATGCCGGCGACAGTCTCGGCCGCCCGACCGGCGGTGCCGGCCGCCATGCTGCGCGTCCATCCGGCCCCGACGCGGCGGAACAACAGATCGACGAGGTTCAAGACATGCTCGTTCTCGGCGGCGTACTTCAAATCGGCGAGCTTGATGGCCGGAAAATCATCGAGAAGCGCCGGCGAATTCTGATTCTCCGGGAAACGGCGAGGCGCATATGAGATCGGCTGCGCCGGACGCGAGGGCTTGAGCCGTCGCGCGACAACTTCCGTCAGCTCGGCACCGGCCGATCGGTGCGTCATGATAGGGCCGCCCGTCAGGGCAAACACGCCGGGCAGGCCCTCAGCGGCCAGATCGTGCACTTCGCGCGATCTTTTGCCCTTGGGCAGCGCAGGATCCCAGGTCAGCGGTCTGACGCCGGCCCAGGCGAATAGGATATCATCGCGCTTGAGATTGAGCCCCGGAAGGAGATGGTTCGCCTCGGCGCGCAAAAACTCGATCTCGTCTTCTTCCGGACGGATCGCGTCTATATTCCCGTCATAGACGGTTTCGGTGGGCCCGAAGTAATGCATGCCGCGCCAGGGAACGCAGTAGAGCCCCTCATTCACGCGATTGAGGGTGGCAATCCCTGTGCCGGCGCAATCGGGCGGCAGATGCACCATGATGTGAACGCCCTTCGTCCCGAGAATTTTCCGGCCGACTGCCGCATTGGCCATTTGGTTCACTTGATCGATCCAGATTCCGGCCGTGTTGAGGACGACGCGCGCCCGCACCGTTGCGGTTGCAGGCGATTCTTGCCCCGAAACGGCCTCGCTGAGGGTGATGCGCCAAGATTCGCGGTCGCGAGAAAGCCCACTCGCTGTGGTGTAATTGCGAACGCTCGCGCCCATCTGCTCAGCCTCGAGCACAGCATCCAGGCAGATGCGCTCGGGCCAATCGAACTGATATTCCCGGAAGGCGGCAACCGCCTCGAGCTTGTCCCAGTCCCGCAGGCCTGCGACAAGTGGCACCCGCTTTGCCTCTGTCGGAGATAGCACTCGGTTTTCGAGCGGCACGTCTCCCGGCGCGAGCGAGGCAAGCAACCGCAGTGCTAAGCGCACCTGCCAGGGCCTATATTGGCCACCACGCCAGATGGGGAAATGGAACTGCAGCTGCTGTACCCGCTCAGGTGCCGTCTGCACGAATTGCCGACGCGCTTCCATTGCGAGTTTGGCCATGCGTCGCGCAACGAATGCCCGCGAGGGGTAGCGCACAAAGTCGAGCAATGAGCCGCCCGGGGCGAGATAGCGTAGTCCGCAATGGAGGAGCCGCGTCGAGCGGCTGCTGGCGCCAGAGCCGAAGTCCCCCCTCTCGATGAGCAGAGTCGTATATCCCGCCGCTGCAAGATGTTGCGCTGCGCTCGCGCCGTTGACGCCGCCGCCGATGATGGCAACATCGAAGCTGTCCCCATTCAACTCGGACAAAGCTTTTCGCATCGCTCGACTCCGACCGCACGTCGCAAGGGATGTGCGGTATCGGTCGATTATACGAACCCGCCGCGCGCTGTCAGCGTAGGTTCTTCCGATGAGCCGTCCTGCTTGTCGCAACCAAGTGGGCTGAATTGACCCCCTCCGACCCGATCGATAGGCTTTCCCAAATCTTGGCCGGATCCTTAGGCCGTACGTCGCGCGAACGACGGCGTCAAGTCTCTGGGAGGAGAGCATCATGGCAGAATCGCAAGGTCTTGACCGCCGCACCCTTCTCGGCGCCGCCGTAGCGGCAGGTGCGATCGGCGCCTTTCCTAGCGCCCACCTTGCCTGGGGCGAGGCGAGCAAGACCTTGCGCGCCGGCATTGCCGGCTACAACGTGATCAATACGCTCGACCCTGGCAGGGCCAGTCTTATTCCTGAGTTCTACGTCATCTGGGCGATCTTCAACGGCCTGGTCAAATTCGACAGCAAGATGAACGTCGTACCGGACCTCGCCGAGAGCTATAAGCATACCGATAACGGTGTACTCGAGATCAAACTGCGGGCGGGCGCCAAATTCCATGACGGGTCGACCTGCACAACGGATGATGTCAAGTTCTCGCTAGAGCGGATTCTCGACGAGAAATTCGCCTCGCCGAACCGCAGCAAGGTTTCCGCGATCGACAAGATCGAGATCGTCGATCCTCTAACGCTGCGTCTTGCGACAAAGGAGCCGTTCGCACCGCTTTTGACCTTCCTCGCCAACGCCCGTACGGGGACGCAGATCCTGCCCCGCGCCGCGGTGCAGGCAGCCACGGGCGACGCGTTTGGCAAGAAGCCAATCGGCACCGGCGGATATATGCTCAAGGACTGGCGGCCGGGCGAACGCGTCACACTTGCAGCCTTCAACGATTATTTCGGCGGCACGCCCCAGATATCGATGGTCGACATGCCGCTCATCGCCGAGGAATCGAGCGGCGTCACCGCTCTTCTCGGCGGACAGATCGACATAACCTCGACCGCACCATTTGCCGACGTCCCGACACTCTCGAGCAATCCGCAAATCCGCGTCCTTAAACAGGCGGGTCTCAATTGCCGCTTTTTCCAGCTCAATACGCGCAAGGCTCCCTTCGACGATCCTGCTTTCCGGCGTGCGCTCTCGATGGCGTTCGATCGCGAGGCCCTCGTTAAAGCGGTACTGTTCGGCGAAGGTGTTGCGTCGACCTCGGGGCTTATTCCGCCATCCATCGCTTACGCTTATGGCGGACCAAAGCCGCTCTGCACTTTCCAACCCGCAAAGGCCAAAGAGGAGCTCGCCAAATCGAAATATCCCAATGGCGCGGAGGGAGCGGTGCTGACCTGGGCGCAATCCTGGTGGAAGCGCTCTGCCGAAGTATTTGTCGCGATGGTGAACCAAACACTCGGCACCAAGCTGGTGGTCGAAGTGACCGACTCCAATACTGTGTACTCGCGCCTCAAAGCCAGCGATTTCCAAGCCTCGATGTGGGGTTGGCTTGGGTTCATCGATCCCGACGAATATACCTACGATATCGTGCACACAAAGGGCTGGCGCAACTTCGCCGGCTACTCGAACCCCAAGCTGGACGCGCTGCTCGAGCAAGGGCGTCAGGAGCTAAATCGCGATAAGCGTGGCGCGATCTACAAACAAGCGGAGGCGATGATGATCGAGGACATGCCCGTCATCCCCGCCTTCTGCTCCAATGTGCACAACCTCATGAGCACTAAGGTGCAAGGCTTCACGCAACTGCCTTATTCGAACTACGGCGATCAATTCGCTGGCATGGACGTTGCGTGACCTCTGGCGGTTTGTTCCTGGTACAGTGGACGAGTACTAGGAGAGTGCGGGCCGCTTGTGAGAATGCTTAGACCGCTATGACCTTGGGCCGCTACATCGGAGCTCGTATGGCGGGCTCTCTCGCCACGATCCTTGTTGGCTGCATCGCGGTATTTTTCGTAATAAAGGCGGCGCCCGGGGATCCGGCATTGGCGATCCTCGGCGAAAATGCGACGCCCGAAGCGATATCGGCATTCCGCGCTCAGCACAACCTCGATGCGCCGGTACTGGTCCAGTTCGCGGATTGGCTCGGCGGCGCACTGCGCGGTGATCTAGGTCAATCTCTAACGATCGCTGGTGGCCGGCCGATCAGTGAGCTAATCGCCTCACGATTACCCAATACGCTCTTCATCGGCTTTTTTGCCGTCGCAATCGCGGTCGCGGTATCGTTTGCCATGGGTACGATTGCGGCGCTACGGCGCGGCCGGATGGGTGACACCATAGCCACGTCCATCGCCGTACTTGGCATATCGATGCCGGACTTCTGGCTCAGCTACATGCTCATTTTTGCCTTTGCGCTCGGACTGGGGTGGCTGCCGTCCTACGGCTTCGTCTCGCCGCGAGATTCGCTCTCAGGAGCATTTTATTCTGGCCTGTTACCAGCGGTCGCGGTAGCGGCGCCAATGGCGGCGGTGTTTGCGCGGACGTTGCGCACCGCACTCCTCGGCATCGCGCACCAGGACTACGTGACAGCCGCGCGCTCCCTGGGGTTCCGTCCGGTCTTAATCTTCATCCATTGGATTTTTCGCAACGCCCTTATCCCGTATCTGACGGTGATCGGGTTGCAGATCCGCTATATTCTCGGCGGTGTGGTGGTCATCGAGCGCATCTTCGGTGTGCCGGGCGTGGGATCGCTAATGGTCGATGCTGGCTTCGCGCGGGACTACCCGGTCGTGCAAGCCTGTACGATCGTCTTCCTCGCGATCGTCCTCGCGGTCAATCTCGCTGTGGATCTAGTTTGCAGCGCGCTCGACCCGCGCCGGACGCGCTGAGCGGTGCGAAGTAGTCTCATCAAAGCCATTCTGCGCAACCGCACTGCGGCGGCCGGCCTTGCGATTACCGTCGCGATCGCGTTCGCAGTCACGCTCGGTGGGGCTATCAGCCCGTATTCGGCGGTCGATATGGACTTCCTCAATCTGCTCGCGCCCCCATCATTTGCCCACCCGTTCGGAACGGACTCCTTTGGCCGCGACGTGCTCACGCGCGTCCTCATAGGCGGCCGCGTTTCACTGCTCGTCAGTATCGCAGGGGTCGCCGCCGCGGCCATCGTGGGATTGCTCGCGGGACTGTACGCAGCATGGCATGGGAGTTGGGTCGACGCAGTAATCATGCGCCTTGCAGATCTCGTCTTTTCCTTTCCAAGTTTCGTGCTCGCGCTATTTCTCATGGTCGTGCTTGGCTCGAGCGTTTTGAACGTCGCTGCCGCGATCGCGCTTGTGTACCTGCCCATTTTCGCACGGCTCACCCGCAACATGGCGCTGCTCGTGAAGGAGGAGCCCTACGTCCAGGCAGCTCGGCTGATGGGTGAGTCGACCGCGCGCATCCTCATTGCTGAGATCCTGCCGAACATAGCGGCGCCAATCTTGGTGCAGGTCTCGATCGGTCTTGCTTTCGCGGTAGTGATCGAAGCCGGTCTTTCTTTTATTGGCCTCGGCGTGCAGCCACCGCTGCCCTCGCTCGGCGTCATCATGGCGGACGGGCGCGAATATTTTCAACGCGGGCCGTGGGTCCTGACGCTCACTGGCCTCTTCATCTCGCTTGCCCTCCTCGGTCTCAATCTCCTCGGCGACGGGATTCGCGATCTCACCGATCCGCGGCTGCGCGAACGGATCGGTTCGTGAACGCGACCCCGCTGCTTGAGGTACGGAAGCTGACGGTACGATTCCGGACGGGGGCGACGACCGTCGAGGCGGTGCGCGGCATCGACCTCACTGTCGCCGAGGGCGAGGTTCTGGGCGTAATCGGCGAATCCGGCTCAGGAAAGACCGTCAGCGGGCTCGCCATCCTGCGCCTGCTGCCCGCCAATGCCGAGGTCACCGCCGAGTGCCTAGCCTTTCGCGGCAAGCCGCTGCTGACACTGAATGATGAGGCCTTCCGCAGCCTCCGTGGGACGCGTTTTGCCATGGTTTTTCAGAGTCCTGCCGGCTCGTTCAACCCGGCAAAGAGCATCGGCTGGCACCTCGCGCGCACCATCGAACGGGCTCGGTCGCGCCCGGGCCGCGCAACAGCAGACGAAATTATCGATCCCGTTCGGCGTCTGGCCGAAGTCGGTATCCCGCAGCCGGAGCGGGTGCTGAGGCTCTACCCGCACCAGCTGTCCGGCGGCATGCTGCAGCGCGCCCTCATCGCCATGGTGTTGCTCCTCGAGCCCGACCTCATCATTGCTGACGAGCCGACCACCAATCTCGACAACATCGTAGAGCGACAGATCATCGCGTTGTTCCGGCGCCTGCGGGAACGAACCCGCGCAGCGCTCATGTTTATCACCCACGACATGACCATTGCCGCGGCGTTGGCCGACCGCATCGCGGTTATGTATGCCGGAGAGATCGTCGAAAGCGGGCCGACCCCTGATATTTTCGCGACACCGCGCCACCCCTACACCCGCGCCCTAATCGATACCGCATTGCAGCTCGAGCGCAAGGTCGCCCAACTCCGCGAGATTCCCGGCGAAATGCCGAGCTTCGCCGAGCTGCCACTAGGTTGCGCCTTTGCGCCGCGGTGTCCCAGAGCCGATGCCGACTGCCGCCGCGGCCGACCGACCATGGTCGCGCTCTCGCCGCAGCACAATGTCCGGTGCATCCACCATGATTGAGGCGCCCGCCGCGCTGATGCGGGTCGAGAATCTGGTGGTCAGCTTCACCAACCCGGACCGGTTCGGGAAAGGGAGCACATTCCGTGTGATTGATGGCGTGGCTTTCGATCTGAACGAAGGCGAGGTCTTCGGCATCGTGGGCGAGTCGGGTTCCGGCAAGACGACACTCGGCAAGACGATACTCCGGCTTTACCGGCCGCAATCGGGGCGCATCTTCTACAAAGGGATCGATATCACGACGCTCGGCGAGGCCGGTCTGCGCCCTTATCGTCGCAACCTGCAGATGATCTTTCAGGATCCGCTCACCTCCTTTAACCCGCTCGTTCGGATCGGCGATGCCCTGCAATTGCCCTTCCATCTGCACCGCCTCTGCGGCCCGAGCCAGGTGCCGCATGAGGTCGATCGCCTGCTGACGCGCGTTGGTCTCTCGCCGGGGCTCAAGGATCGTTACCCCCATGAGCTCTCGGGGGGACAACTACAGCGAATCGCCATTGCGCGCGTCCTCGCGCTCAGGCCGCGACTCATCGTCGCCGACGAACCGGTCAGCAAGCTAGACGTCTCGGTGCGCGCGCAGATCCTCAACCTTTTTCGCGAGATACAGAAGGACGTCGGCATTAGCCTGGTCTTTGTGACGCACGATCTACGGGTGGCGCGCTATCTCTGCGACCGTGTCGCAGTCATGTTTTTTGGTCGCTTGGTCGAGATTGCTCCGACCGAAGCTCTCTTCGAACGGCCGCTGCATCCTTACACACAGCAGCTTATCGGCACGCTCGCTGAAACACGCGGAGACGATGCGGCAATCGAGCCAGCGCCGCCTGCTGATGCGACGGGCTGCCGCTATCGCTCTCGCTGCGCGCGTGCGGACGGCGCCTGCGCCGTGCCGCCGCCGCTCATCGCCGCTGGCGCACATCACATCGTCGCCTGTCACCACAGCAGGTCGTGAAAAGCATTGTTTCGGCTCAACGGTTAGGGCCTTCCTTCTGCAAGAACCGCTCTGTCGGAGTGCGGTCGGGCGCGTGGCGAATAGCGGAGTCGTCGGGGAGTAGGAGAGCAACGACCCTTCGAGTTAGGAAACACCCAGCGCAAGAAGACATAACCTAATGTTATGATGTTCTCCTATGATCAGAGCGAACAGAACGCCATGTCATTCAGAAACTTCAAAGTCCTGACCTTCGATGTCGTCGGCACGCTCATCGACTTCGAGAGGGGCATCCTGCAGTCGGTGCGACGCATTGCTGGACACGCGGCTGCGGAGCTGACGGAGGAGGATATCTTCGAGCCTTATAAGCGCGGGCGCGATGCCCACCATGGGCGGTCGAGCGAGGTCATGGGGCTCGTCTACATCCATCTCGCCAAAGAGCTCGGTTTGCCGGCCGACGATCGCGCGGCCGAGGCATTCCAAATGGATGTCCTGCGCTGGCCCCCTTTCCCCGATTCGGCAGATGCGTTGAAGCGCCTTCGTAGGCGGTTTCGCTTGGTCGCCATGACCAACGCCGATCAAGCCGCCTTCTCCTTCTATTCTCATGTACTCGGCGACCCGTTCCACGACAGCGTGACTTCCGACGACACTGGCTGCTCCAAGCCCGATCCGCGCTTCTTCGCGTTCAATCGCGGGCGACGGTCCGCCTTCGGCTACATGCAGGATGAGATGCTCCACGTTGCGCAGAGCCAGCATCACGACATCAGCATCGCCAAAGCGCAAGGCTACAAGACGTGCTGGATCGAGCGACGGCAGGGACAGAAGGGGTTCGGCGGCACACCGGCAGTGGCTCAGCTCGCCAAACCCGACTTCCATTTCGCGACGCTGAAGGCGCTGGCCGATGCCGTCGAGGCGGAGCTGTAGGGACTCGGAGACGTCAGTTCCTGGCGGATGACATTGCGTTTCGTGCGCTCCGACTCTTGATGAGTTAGGACAAAATTGATCAGATGACTGGGGCCTTGGCGATCTCGCAGAGGAAGGAGCGAACCGAAGGCACTCCGCTGATTGGGTCGACCACGTCGGCGGTGATTGCCGCGTTGTAGTTGGCGCTTTCTGACCCAACGACATCGTAGCCGGGGAGCCCCAGCGCCGAGCACGCTTGCCACCAACCGTGCTGTGCAGAGACGACGCGCGGATCAATCATCGCGCTGAGACGAGCGCAGGCGCGGATGCGCCCATGTGGTGTCTCGATCGCGACCCAATCCCCTTCCGCGATCCCGCGTGCGGCTGCCGTGTCAGGATGAATTTCGACCAAGGGATGCGGGAGATGGCGACGGAGCCGCGGAAGGTTGCGGTGCTGGCTGTGGCAGAACGGCGCCGTCTTGGCGCAAGTGAGCACGAGGGGAAAGCGCGCGGCTAGATCCGTGCGACTATAGGGGCCGACGGCGGGCTCGACGAAGTCCGGCAACGGCGACTGATCATGCTGCAAGAAGAGTTGCGAGTAGACTTCGACCTTCCGCGTTGGCGTGGCAAAGCCCGGCGCCGGCCCGACGCCATCGCCGGCATATTTCCGGTAGCGCGTCACCAGAGGTACGCCAACGCCTTCGGGCTTTTCGCGAAGCTCTTCGAGCCTCACTCCCGAAGGCGCAAGGATGTGGCGGTATCCCGCTTCGATGTCGCCGTTCCAGAAGAGATGGCCGAGACCGAGACGCTTCGCGAGATCGAACACGATCGCAGTGTCCGACCGCGCCTGGCCCAACGCCGCGACCACTGGCTGACGAAACTGAACGAGCGCCTCCGCTTCCTGGCTGATCTCGAAGCCGACGCGAAGCCCCTCCCGCTCCCACGCCGTGCTCACAGGTAGGACGATGTCGGCTAGCGCGGCGGTCGGGGTCATGAAGAGATCGGCATGGACATAGAAATCCAGTTGCTTCAGCGCTTCGACAACGCGGGCGCCATCCGGATGCGAGACAACGAGATTGGCCCCGAAGCCGACGAGGCCCCGAACGGGATAGGGCTTCCCAGTCAAAATGGCGTCGCAGAAGTCGCGACCGGTGACCCAGCCGTCGCGCGCCGGCCCGATCGGACGCTTTTCCCGGCCGATCGCCTTTGAGCGCTGAGCCGGCGACATCAGCTCGATACCACGAACATCGTTCACGCGGACCTTGTCGTAGAGGACGTTGCCGCCGGGTGCGTCGAAGCTGCCGGTGAGCGCGCAAACCAATCCGATCGCTCGATCGGTCTGAGTGGCGTTGGTGTGCTCACCCACGCCGGTCCAGCCGTAGTAGGAGACCGGTCCGCACTCATGCAGCATGCGCGCCATCCCGCGGATTTGTTCCGCGCCGACCCAGCAGATTTCCGCGGCGCGTTCGGGCGGATAGCTGGCGCAGAGCCGACGGAACATCTCGAAGGCGGTCGGACAGGCGAGCGTCCCCTGCACCGTCTCGATCGAGAAGGTTCCCAGCAACGCTGGGCAGACTGGGTCAAACTCATATGTGCCCGTCTCCGGATCGTAGAGGACGGGCTGTCCGCGCGTGTCGTCCCAGGCAACAAAGTCGCGCGCATTGCCATCGGCTTGGAGATCCGCTGCGGTTAGGAAGCGGCCCGTCGTGGGATGGATGAGGAGCGGGCCGTTGCTCCATTTGCACATGAAATCCCGATCATACCAGCCCTCTTCGATCATGACGCCCGCGACCG
>DASZAN010000054.1:0-7846 GCA_035945115.1 Allostellaceae bacterium | reverse complement strand
CATGCCCGCCTCGACCGCGGCAAGGTGAAGCTCCTCACCCGCACCGGCCTCGACTGGACCGACAAATACGGGAGCACCGCTGATGCCATCGCCAAAGTGAAGGCGCGAACGGCTTATCTCGACGGGGAGCTGTGTGCCGTGAATCCCGATGGCACCACCTCGTTTGCCGAACTTCAGGCCGCGACGGATTCCAAAAGCACCACCCATCTCGTCTATTTCGCGTTCGACCTGCTTTTTCTCAACGGGGACAACTTGACGGAACTGCGGCTGCTGGATCGGAAGGAAAGACTTCGCAAGCTCCTCAAGGGAGCCTCGCAATCCATCCAATACAGTGGCCACCATCTCGGCGACGGCAAACGTTTCCTTGATGCTGCCTGCGGCGCGAAGGCCGAAGGGATCATCTCGAAAAGAATGGATTGCCCCTACAAGCCCGGCAATCGTGGGTTCTGGGTAAAAACGAAATGCATCAACGAGGAGGAGTTCGTCATTGTCGGCTACAGCGAGCCCGACGGATCGCGTCCATATCTCGGAGCCTTGCTGCTGGCTTACTATGATGACGATGGTCGGCTGATCTATGGGGGTCGCGCTGGCACCGGCATGTCGCAAGCCGAGTTGAAGCGAGTCTATGACAAACTCCGGCCGCTCCGCGTTTCCGAGATGCCACTCGACAAACTACCGCCACGATCAACGCGCTTCGGATCGCCGCTTGTGCTATCGCGCGTCCAATGGGTGAAGCCAAAGCTTGTGTGTCAGGTGAGATTTCTGACGTGGACGGCTGATGGGCTGTTGCGGCAAGTGTCGTACCGGGGCCTGAGAGAGGACAAGGCGGCGAAGGAGGTGCGGCGTACCCTGCCTCGATAGGGGCGCCGTCGTCACTGGCAGACCCCGGATATCTGCAAATAAATGACCGTAAGCAGGCAGCCGACTACAATGCCCATGGCAAACCCGCTGCCCCAATCGTAGCCCCGTGTGCGTCTTGCCATCGCTTTGTGCTCCTAAAAGTATCCGCTGACGCTGGGACTAAGGGTGCTGCGCGATCTCGCCAACAAGCTGTGCGGCGAGAAGGAGGGGGAGCCGTCACGGCGCTAAGCTCGGTCGGAGCGGAATTTTAAACTGATAGGGAAATCCAACAAAGCTTACCAGTCGTGGAAATCTTCGACTTTCGTGACACGCGAGGTGAAGCAACGGCGCGGGCTGATATGAAAATGCAGAGCTGGTCGCGAAACCGCCTCACGCCCGTTCCCACGGCAGCCCGCATCGGCGAAACTGGCAGCAAAGAACCGGAGAGGCTCGGCGATGCAGAAGTACCCCACCGACCATGCGCGCAAGCAGCTTCAGCGACTGCTCAAGATCAACGCCGCGGTCTCTCGCTTCCTGCGGCGGCTGAAGGACAGACTAGCTAGCCAGAAGCGGGTGCTCGGCGGCGTCAACCGTGGCCGGAAAAACAGCGCCGCGACCTCAAAAAGGACCAGAAGGCGATGGGTCAAGCTGAGATTGCCTCGCCGGCGAGACAATTCGTAGCGAGCAGCGAAAACTCGCTAGCCTGACTGATGGGGAAATTCACGAAAGCTTATCAGTTGCGGAAATCCGCGGCTCTCGCGGCACGACAGGTCCAGCGGGGGCGCGAACTGATGTGAAAATCAGCGGTGCGTGATTTTTCCCATCATAAGTCCGCGACGTTGTCATGAAGACGCAACCGGCATTTCCGAGTTCGCCCTCTAAGCGGACCTGTCGCGGACATCGTGGAACCGCCGCCTTTGACCCATTTGAGAACTCGGTTGCGTTCCGCGGGTCGTTGACCTAGAGCGAGCGCCACGCAGAGAGACGGAGCGGACCCTATGAAAAGGGTCGCGGTCTTCGGAAACGCCGGCGGCGGAAAGTCCACGCTCGCGAGACGCCTTGCAGAGCTGACGCGGCTGCCTTTGTACACAGTGGATATGATGCAATTCGAGGCTGGCGGCGACGCTCTGCCGCACGAAGAATATTTGAAGGCGCATGCTGAGTTGCTGCAGCAAGAAGAATGGGTCATTGACGGCTATGGCGGCATTGCTCCTGCGTGGGAGCGGTTCGCTAGAGCCGACACGCTGGTCTACATCGATCTGCCTCTCGTCACCCACGGTTGGCGCGTCACCAAGCGCCTGATTAAAGGCCTGTTCGTAGCTCCGGAGGGCTGGCCGGAGAACAGCCCGCTGTGGAGCAGCACCATGAACAGTTATAGGGTGCTTTGGCCTTGCCATCGCCGGTTAACGCCGAGATACAGGCAGCTTGTCGTTGCCGAAGAGGCGTCGAAGCGGGTTCACCACTTGCAGTCAGCAGCCGAGATGGCGGCCTTCCTCGACGCGGTCGAGCGCGAATATGCGAATACCTAATCTATCTGTGCAGTACGAATCGCACGTCTGAAATTGGCACAACTCGGAAGAAAGGACTTGCGCCGGGCCGCAACCGTCCTCGATGCCGCGGCAGACCACGCCGAAGCGGTATTGACGCAACGACCGGGCGAGGTGGCTTGCTAAGGTCAACTCCGCCGGTCTTGGTGGCGCTCTATCTCGGCCGCCGTCGCTTCGAGATTGTTCGCGACCTGATGAAGGCGCGCCTTGATGAGCGGATCAGTTTCGCGATGCGCGTGGTCGCGTATCGCTTTCGCATGTTCTCTTAGGTTGTCGAGCAGACCCATGGCATCACAATAACGGTGCAGTGCGATCGGTGGCATGCATCCATGATCGCGCTCCGACCCGCGTGAAGCATAGTCAAGGGCACACAGGCGCGACGTGATTGCTGTCACATCCTTAGTGGCGCTGCGTTAGCCGTTTGCGCTCATTTTTCGCATCGCTGGGTCGAATCCAACCGGCCGGGGCCCGGGCGAACACGGGCAAGACGCTCGCCACAGCCACAGCAACGAAGAAGTTTCCGCCGGGGTGAATGCGCTTGGTCATCACGTCGAGAGCCAAAATGGAGCGGCTACGCCACAGGAAACATTAAATGTGGCGATCGACGCGACTAGAAAGGCAAGCGTAGCAGCCAAGCCAAAAGCTGTACGTACCAAATGAAGTGTGGCCCACTTCTCGATTAAAGCTCGGCTCTCTGACCCAGCCTCTGTCGGCTCGGTGGCCGCCAGCTTTTTATTTGTCGGCATGATGCTAATGAGCGTGTGGGGCCAGTTTGCGATGAGGATCACGGCGCCGACCAACCAGAGCCATTGCTCTGTCTCCCACCATGCGATTATGCCCAAGAGAAAGCCTATGACGACGAGCGGCGCTTGCATGGCGAAGCCGCGCTTATACGCAGATTTCCACTCAGCAAGAAGAGAGCGGTCGTCTAAAGCCAAACGAGCCGGCTGCTCAGCGACATTGATGTAGGCGGCAGCTCCCGCGAAAATGGCAGCCACGATGATCGCGAGCTGGCCCGCAAGCATGATAACCCCGATCAGTCGCTCACTTGGAGGAAGTCACGGCTGGTCACGGACCACGTATAACTTCAAGAGTTGGCGTGAGACAGATCGTGCCAAAACAGCCCGTCTCATTGTTCGTTCCATCACACCTGCATCGGTGGCTGTGGTCGCGTATCAGGCCGCGGAGACGAGGCGCGTAGCCTGCCCCCAAACGCCGACGCGCTTCGCCCTTTTGACGCTGGCGTCTAGCGGACGTGTTACGGCTCTGTACCTTCGCGGTTGCGTCTTGTCTCTGCCATCAGGCGCTCAACCTCCTCTCGTTCGACCTGATCTGCGGCCATCATCCGCTGCGTCACCGCACCGCTGAGCACATCCGAAAGCGTCGGCTCGCCCTTCATTTTCGATCGCTTCACCCGCTCCACGCGCCAGACAGGATCTCGCGGTGGTTGCTCAGCCAGCCACTCAAGCCCTTTAGCGATAGCGACCCAGGTGCGCCGGATATCTTTGTCGTTGCTGGCCTCGGCCCTTTCTCGGGCTTCCTTGGCCTTCTCGCGGTATTGCTGATCAATCGCCATCGCATCACTTCCATGCCATGACGTGGGGCCGAGCCTGTCCAAAGGCAATGCCAGCCCCCGTGCCTTACGGCCGCTCTGTCAGATTGGTCCGGCGAGCTTTCGCTATTGCAGCTAGGCCGACCGCGCGGCTTTGCGGCTCCGCTTGTTGCGTCGCCCGTCAGATTGGCGGCTCGATTGTGTCACCGGCGAGTGCGCCGCAAGCGCCTCCGCTTGTGCAGCTTCCTCCTCAAGTTCGCACGCCCAAATCTCAAGTTGCGCGATTACCTTGGGGGTCTTCGCGACCCCTATCAAGGCTCGGACCTCTTGCGCCTTCTGGCGGAGAAACTCGGGGGTTGGCATCTGCGGCTCCCTTAATTCGGGAACACCGCAAGCCGCAAAACCGCGCCACCTGCAGAGGATCCCCCAAAAAGAAACGGAATCATCACCTTTAGGACGTCCTAAAGGTGATAGTTCCGAAAAAGAAAAGCCCCGCCTGGGGGAGGATCGGGCGGGGCGAGTGCGTGGCTTGCAACGCGCCGTAGGAACGATATTAGCCGAACGACGCTCCTCCCACCCGCGCCGATACATCAAAATCAATCTATCGCCGGCTGGCTATGCGCAAGAAAAAGCCCGGCCGGAACCGGGCTGAGTTCCATTGGATTGAGCCAGGCTATGGCGCGCCTTCCGCCGACCAATCATGCCGTTGGTCCGAACGAATCGTAGCCATCCAAGGGGAACATCAACAGTCCCTCCACCTTCTCGACCTTCTTCGCAATCGCACTGCGAGGTTCGCCCGCTCGAAGCTGGTGCTTGATCTCGAGAAGTGCTCGGTTGGCGTTGTCGAGACGTCGCGCAAGGATCGCGGCGACGTAGAGAGCAACAGCCGGATCAATAGCGAGCAGCGTCGGCGCGTCCGCAACGAGAAACTCTGCTTGTTCTAGGGCTCGGACGTCTGCGGTATGGGGTTGGTCCAGGAGCGCAGCCAGTTCGCCGAACACCGCGCCGGGTGTGGAGACTTGGGCGATCTGGACTCCATCCTTCGTGACCTCTACCGCGCCGCTTTTGAGGAAAAACAACTTCCCAGTTTTTGAACCGGCGATCAGCACCTCATCGCCGGCTTGGCATTTCATTACCGGTAGGGCGGCGAGCTTCTTTTGAAAGGTGGCTGGGTCATGAGATAAAGGCATTGATCCCTCCCCTTAATTCGTTCTCACCTACCGCGGCTCGGGTCGCGAGCACGGCGCCGGAAGTTTCAACGAAATGGAATGAGCGGATTAGTGCCTATTTCAGCGAATGATCTTGATGGCCACAGCTTAGCACACGAGCGCGCCGGGATGCAGCAGCACGTCGTACCACCGTCTTGTCGGTGCGAAATGCTCGCCATCATCCGCGAGGAAAATTGGATGATCCGGGCTATCGGTCTCGAGCTCCGCGCGCTCATAGACCAGCGCCGCCAGCTCTTTTCGTGTCGCGATATCCAACATGCTTGAACCTCACCTCTTTGCCCTGGGCGAAAATCTACGCCTCCCGCGGGCGTGATAGACGTGAGGAAGTTCACAGGTACGCGCAAAAACATGCTTGAGTTGAGCCCGACCGCAATGGCCTGTGAAGTATTTCACGCCCGCAGCAAGAAAGATGCCGACGCGCAAAGCAACGGCGCGTGGAATTGGCCCCCGCGGGGCAGCTTGGAGCGCGGGCCGCTCTGGGAAAATTCACAAGTCGCTAACGATGCGCTGCCAATCTCGCGGTTGACGGTGAAGGTGAAAGGGTTCGTCCATGCGTCCTTATCGCTTCCTTTTCCTTGCCGCCGCCGCCCTTGCTGGAATGCTCGCGCTGGCGACACCGGCGGGGCGTGCGCTCGCCGCGGACGATGCTGCCAGCTTCGTCGGTCACGCCGCCGACTCCGTGCTTGCGCTCGCCCGCGACAAAGACTTATCGCAGGACGAATTTAAACAACGGTTGCGCACCATCGCCGATGAGGATTTCGATGTGCCGCGCATCGCCCGGTTCGCGCTTGGCCGATATTGGCGCACCACCAGCGACACAGATCGGCAGCAGTTTGTCGAAGCCTTTGAGGACTATATGGTGCAAGTCTACGCGACGCACTTCCGACAGTTTAGCGGTGCCAATTTCAAGGTCGTCGGCCAGCGGCAGCAAGGCGACACGACCGTTGTGACGACAGAGATCGCGCAGGCGACCGGACAGCCGCCGGCCAAGTTCATCTGGCAGGTCGCACGCCAGCCAAACGGTTACAAGATCACCGATGTGGCGATCGAGGGTATTAGCCAAGCCATCACTTATCGCGAGGAGTTTAGCTCGGTGATCGGCCAGCATGGAGGGCAGGTTTCAGCGCTCACCCAGCAACTACGAGAAAAAGCGAAGGGGTAAAACCAAAAACAAGTGTGAAGTTGAGCGGGCGATATTAGATCTGACCGAACTCACTCTCGCTGGTGCGCTCGTCCGCTATCGCCTCTGTCGGCGGCTCGCCCAGCTCCCCGATTGCCACGATAATGCGCAGCCACGTGTTTGCGCCGTCGTTGTCGCCCTTGCGCCGCATCTCTTCCACCATTTCGCGGGCTTTTGCCGTCGCTTCATCGCCATGAAGCTCAATGAACAGATGCGCTGAGCGGGCAATATCGAGGTCGGAGACCGTCATCTAGGGCCCGTTCACCGGTTGATTTCGAGGCTGGTCATAGGTCCGCATTAACGCCACGTTACCCCTTCAACGGCCGATTCAGCGTCCCGGCAAATGACGGGGTCTCATCGTCTTGACCGGGGGGATCGCCCCTGCGCTCGTTCGCGCCGCGACGTGCCGCGTGATACCACTTAAGCGCCGCCTATCCCGCGATCTGAACCAACCAAACTGGAACATTCTGCAGCCCTCCGCAGCGAGCAGCAGGCCAAGCGCGCCCGTGATCGTTAGACGCCACGTCGAGATGACGAGGTCCCGCGAGACTCCGGATAGGCTGCCATTCGGCAAGCCACTCACGAACGCGATCACGAAACCGGTTGCGATCCACAAAGAGCCGATGATCATCGCACTCTTCGTTTAGCTAGACACTAGGACCCCCGATTCCACCATCTCAGGGTAGGTGGCGTCGAGAGGCAAGCGTGGGAGACCACGCCTGCTTCAGCACAATGCCGTCTTCGTGTGGCACGCAAGTCCCAAGGCAAGTTTGTGCTGAGGCCGAATGGCGTGCAGTCGGCGTAATGCAGGAGCTGCTAGATTGCGCAACCCAATTAAAGGGTTTGCGACGATTTGTTTTTAACTAGGACGGCATTCGCGGTGCCCGCTGGCACGTTCATTTCAGCTTGAGCGACAAACGACAAATTGCATCAATAATTCCGGTTGGCGACGTTAGGTGTGTGGCATACTTCTCGCGTAATACCTCGTGACATTTCTTGGGTGTTGCCCAGTTGATCGGAGAAGCTGGGAGCATGACGCGTGAGCAAAGGATCGACACTGCGGTCCGCAAAGTGCTGACGAGAGACGAGATCCGGACCATGTCGCTGCATACGAGCGCCGCGTCCTCGCCACCTTGCGAGTGTTTTGACTGCCACGTCCGCCTCGCCCGTATTCGCCGCGGTTTTCGGCGAATGCTCAGCACGAGGAGAGAGCTTCACGTACTGTCGTAGGATTCTGGCGCCGATAATCGAATCGAGGAGCAGCCAAAGTCATCGCCATGCACAGTTAACGGCATCCCCTCGCCAAGCTCTCCTCCTTACTGAGGAGGCCATTCGGTCCGGTTCTAAAACGATCCCCCCAAATCAGGCGCTGTGGTCGGAAGGAAATTCGATAAATGCTAACGCTCGATCAACCGTATCGGCGATATCCTTGCTCCCATGTCTGCTTCCTCCTTGTTCCCGCTTGTCGTCGATAGGGACCGAAGCCTGGCGTTTCCAG
>DASZAN010000053.1:0-8883 GCA_035945115.1 Allostellaceae bacterium | reverse complement strand
TTGTAGACGCCGACGAGAAATCCGCCGAAGACGCCGATGATGTCGGCGATGACGACGAGCAGCGGCATGGCAATCGTGCCCGCGACGAGCCGCGGCACGACGAGATATTTGTAGGGGTTGGTCGAGAGCGTCGAGAGCGCGTCGATCTGATCGGTGACGCGCATCGTGCCGATCTCGGCCGCCATGGCGGCGCCAATGCGTCCCGCCACCATGAGCGAGGCGATGACTGGCCCGAGCTCGCGCGTCACCGAGAGCACCACCACCAGCGCCACCGCGCCTTCGGCGTTGATGCGGCTGAAGCCGGTGTGCGTCTGGAGCGCCAGCACCACGCCGGTGAAGAGCGCGGTGAGACCGACCACCGGCAAAGAGTAGTAGCCGATATCGACGAGCTGCCGCAGGACGAGGCGCGGATAGAAGGGCGGGCGGAGGCAATGGCTCATCGCCCGGAGCGCGAAGAGCGCGAGCCGCCCGGCCGCGCCAAGGAAGGCAAGAAAGACGCGGCCGACGCGCGCGAGAAAGTCGAGCATGCTCAGGAAGCCTCGCCGCGGTAGATGCGGTGATAGCGCGCGCCGAGGCTGGTGAGGATTTCGTAGCCGATCGTGCCGGCCGTGGCGGCGATCTCGTCGACGCCGTGCGTCTCGTCGATGAGGTCGACGAACGCGCCGGGACGAGCGAGCGCAGGATCGATCCCCGTCACGTCGAGCGTCATGAGATCCATCGAAATGCGTCCGATGATCGGGACACGCGCGCCCGCGATGCCGGCGGCGCCGCGATGGCTCGACGAGCGCAGCCAACCATCGGCGTAGCCGACGGCAACCGTGGCGATGCGGCCGGCGCGCTCCATGCGATGCGCGGCACCGTAACCAACGGTTATGCCGGAGTCAACGTCGCGCACTTGCACGATTCTACCTTTGAGGCGAATGACTTGCGCCATTCTGTTGGGATGCGGTGGCGTCGGGTTGATACCGTAGAGCGCCGCACCCGGGCGGACCATGTCGAAGTGATAGTCGGTACCGAGAAAGATGCCGGCCGACGCGGCGAGGCTCGCCGGCGCACGCGGCAAATCCGCGAGCGTCAGGCGGAAGAGGGTCAGCTGCTGCGCGTTCATGGGATGCGCGGCTTCATCGGCGCAAGCGAGATGGCTGATGATGGCGCGGAGCGTCAGGCCGTCGAGCAAATCCGGCGCCTCGGCGAGCCGGCGCAGCTCGGGCGGCGACAAGCCGAGGCGCGACATGCCGCTATCGATGTGGATCATCGCGGGCAGCGAGCGCACCGCCTCGCTCTTGCGCCAGAGGGCGATCTGGTCGAGGTCGTTCAGAACCGGGATCAAGCGTGCGTCGCGGAATTCGCGGGCCGTGCCGGGAAGGAGGCCGTCGAAGATGGCGATCTCCACGCTCGGCAGTAAGCGCCGGAGCGCCAACCCTTCATCGATGGTGGCGACGAAGAAGAGCGTGCAGCCGGCGGCGGCGAGCCGGGGTGCGACGCGCGCCACGCCCAAGCCATAGGCATCGGCCTTGACGACCGCGGCGCACTCAATGCCGGGCTTGAGTTCGGCCGCGAGTCGCCGCCAGTTGGCGACGATGGCGGCGAGGTCGATCTCGAGCACGGCGCCCGCGCGCGCGAGCGCGCGGGACGGGCGCTCAGAATCGCGCATCGGGCAGGTGATCGCCGCGCACGAAATTGTCGAACTTGGTGGTCTCACCATCGAAGCGCAGCGTTACCTTGCCGATCGGGCCGTGGCGCTGCTTGGCGATGATCACTTCGCCCGTCCCATGCACCTGCTCGAGCCGCTCCTGCCAGCGGGCGTAGCGCTCGTTGAATTTGTCCAGGCTCTCCTCGGGCCGATGCGTGGGCTCGCCGCGACTCAGATAATATTCCTCGCGGAACACGAACATGACGACATCGGCGTCCTGCTCGATCGAGCCGGATTCGCGGAGATCGGCGAGCATCGGCCGCTTGTCCTCGCGGTTCTCGACCGCACGCGAAAGCTGCGAGAGCGCGAGCACGGGAACGTCGAGCTCCTTGGCGAGCGCCTTCAAGCCGCGGGTGATCTCGGAAATCTCCTGGACGCGATTCTCCGCACCATCGCCGCTGCCGCGCAGCAGCTGAAGGTAGTCGACGATGATGAGACCGAGGCCCTGCTGGCGCTTCAGTCGCCGCGCGCGTGTCCGGAGCGCTGCGATGCTGAGTGCGGGCGTATCGTCGATGAAAAGTGGCACCGAGGCGAGCTTCTGGCTCGCCTGCACGAATCGGCCGAAATCATCGTGCGAGACATCGCCGCGCCGGATGCGGTCGGACGCCACGCCCGATTCCTCGGAGAGGACGCGTGTCGCCAACTGCTCCGCCGACATTTCGAGGGAGAAGAAGCCCACGACCGCGCCGTCCTCGGCGGCAAGCTGTCCGTCCGCCTGGCGGGTCGTCCGATGGGCCCTAGCGGCGTTGAAGCCGATATTGGTGGCGAGCGCGGTCTTGCCCATGGATGGGCGACCCGCAAGGATAACCAGGTCCGACCGGTGAAGGCCGCCCAGCAACGTGTCGAGATCGGCGAAGCCGGTGGAGACGCCGGTGGTACGGCCGCTGCGCTTGAATGCCGCCTCGGCCATGTCGATGGCGTCGGCGAGCGCTTCCTTGAAGACACGAAATCCCCCTTCGTACTGGCCGGTGGTGGCGAGATCGAAGAGCTTCTTCTCGACCTCCTCGATCTGCGCGCGCGCGTCGCGGTCGAGATCGTGCGCATAGGCCTCGTTGACTGTGTCCTCGCCGATGGTGATGAGCTGGCGGCGCAGGTAGAGGTCGTGGATCTGCCGGCCGTAATCCTCGGCGTTGATGATCGTCACCACCGAGGCGGCAAGGCGCACCAGATACTGCGCGCCGCCGATCTCGGCGAGCGCGCCGTCTTGGTCGAAGAGGTTCTTGAGCGTGACGGGGTTGGCGATCTGGCCGCGTTCGATGAGCCGCGCGATCGCCGCGAAGATGCGGCCATTGACGCCCTCGGCGAAATGCTCGGCGAGCAGAAAGTCCGATACGCGGTGATATGCTGAGTTGTTGACGAGAATGGCGCCGAGCAGCGCCTGTTCCGCCTCGAGGTTATGGGGAGGCGTGCGGAAGTGGCCGCCGTCGCCTTCGCGAAGCGGCGTCACCTTCGAAGATGCGGCTGTTTCCATGGCCGGCGATAATACCAACGGGCGATGTTGCCGAACCAGAACGAATCGATGCACAGCCTGTGGAACGCGGGGGAACTCCTGCGCGAGTGAATTGAACCCGAATACACGCTTCTTTAGAAGGGCTTTAATCGGTTTTTGGCTTAAGCGTTTCATTACCTTTTCAACCAACTATCAGGCCTCGTTTTGGCGTCGGAACGTCGGCATGAAGCGGTTTTTTTCGCTGAACGCGTTGCTTCAAGCGATCACTGGCGTGATGGCGCTGGCGCTCGTCGCCACCTTCGGCATCTCCGCCGAGCGCGCCTGGGAACGGCGCGCGACCGCGCTTCGTGTCTCTGCCGTCGCGAGCATCTCGCGCGATCTCTTCCTTGCCATGCAGGATATCCGCGTCGAGCGCGGCACGCTGAACACCGCGCTTTCTACGGCGGAGGCGGCGTCGTCGGAGACGCAAGGCGAAATCGCGGCGTTGCGTGTGAAATCGGAAGAGGCGCTCGCCTCGGCCTCGCGCAAGCTCGCTGCCGCCGCTCTTGAAGGCACGGGCAAGCGCCTTGCCGAGGTGCGCGAGTCGCATGAAGCTCTCCTCCGCTTGCGCCAGGACGCGGATGCGGCGCTCAAGCGGGCGAAGGACCAGCGCCCCGCCGATCTCAGCAAGCAGTGGATCGCGTCCGTCGGCAAGCTTGTCGACGCCATTGACGGGCTTTCCGAACGGCTCTCGGGCGAGATCGACCAAAGCGACCCGTTCATCACCGAGCAGATGAAGATCAAGCAGCTCGCCTGGGCCGTTCGCGATGCCGCCGGCACCGATCGGCTCACGGTAGGCGCCGCGATCGCCAACGGCAAAGGGCTTTCGCCTGACCAGCAAAGACAGCTCGCCGTCTTCGAAGGCCGCATCGCCTCGGCCTGGAAGCTCATCGACGAGGACACGCACGTCGCAAGCGCTCCCGCCAAGCTCAAAGCCGCCGTCGACGTGGCGAAGCAGAAGTATTTCGGCGAGCTGGTCGACAAGCGAAAGGCGATCCTCGCCGATCTCATCGCCGGGAAGCCCGCATCGATCTCCGGCGGCGAGTGGGTGAAGCTTTCCAATCCCGGTCTCGAGAGCTTGATCGCCGTTGCCAATACGGCATTCCAGCTGGCGGAAGACTTTGCCACCGAGCAAGTGGCCGCGGCCGACCGCAATTGCGCCGTCCAGATCGCGCTGACGCTGATCTTCGTCGGGTTCGGTCTTTCGACGGTGTTCTTCGTGATCCGCCGCATCGCGCGGCCGATGGCGCAGATCACGATCAGCATGCGCGCCGTCGCCAAGGGCGATCTCGAGAGGGCCATTCCCTTCGAGGCGCGCCAAGACGAAATCGGCCAGCTCGCCCGCGCCTTGGGCGTGTTTCGCGACAACGCGAAAGAGAAGGCGCGCATCGAGGCGGCGCAGGCGGTGGAGCACGCGCGCCGCGCGGAGCGTCAGCGCGCGATCGAGAATGAGATCGGTCGCTTCGAGCAGGGTATCGGCGGTCTTCTTGCCGCGCTCGGCGATGCCGCTCGCGACATGCGCGCGACCTCGCAGAGCATGTCGACCACGGCGACGGAAACGGGACGGCAGGCCAGCTCGGTCAACACCGCGGCCGAGGAAGCATCCGCCAACGTCCAGACTGTCGCCGCCGCCTCGGAAGAACTCTATACCTCGATCGCCGAGATCAGCCGTCAGGTGAGCGAGGCCGCCAAGATCGCCGGCAATGCCGTGCAGCAGGCGAAAGCGAGCGATGCGACCGTGAAAGGTCTTGCCGACACGGCGCAGCGTATCGGCGAAGTGGTGCAGCTGATCAGCGACATCGCGTCCCAGACGAACCTGCTGGCGCTCAACGCGACGATCGAGGCGGCGCGCGCCGGCGAGGCGGGCAAGGGCTTTGCCGTGGTTGCCTCCGAGGTGAAGTCGCTCGCCGCGCAGACTGCGCGCGCCACCGACGATATCTCCGCCCAGGTCTCGGCGATCCAGGCGGCGACCGGCAACGCGGTCGACGCGATCAATGCCGTCGGCGGCATCATCGGTCAGGTGAGCGAGATTTCGAGCTCGATCGCGTCGGCGGTGGAAGAGCAGGGGGCGGCGACCAAGGAAATCACTCGCAACACCCAGGAAGCCGCGCGCAGCACGCAAGAGGTGTTCACCAACATCGCCGGCGTGAGCCAGGGCGCCGGCATGACCGAAGCGGCGGCCGATAGCGTGCTGGGGTCCGCCGACAAGCTCGGCTCCACCTCCGAGCGCCTCAAGCAGGAAGTCGACGCTTTCCTCGCGGCAATCCGCGCCGCTTAGGGCGATTTTCAAAGTAAGCCGAACTCGACTTGGTCGTCATTCCCGCGTCCCTTCAACGAGAGCTCGGGAGCGGGAATCGAGGGGCCATAGACTCGCCGCTTGCCGCGGGTCCCTGCTTTTGCAGGGACGACGAGAGAAAATCTTCAATTTTCCCAGGACCGGGGTGATGATTTGAAGTCCGGCGCCGCTTCTGGGGCGCCGGACGGGCTCTTTTCCGCGTCGCTTCGGACGCGAGCCCGCGCAGCTGACTTTTCTTAGGCAAGAATGTCGAAGATGTTGTTCCCCGACGTGGCGTTGCCGCTGCCATCGTTGTCGGCATCCGTCGTGCTCGCGGCCGCAGCCGTGCCAGACGTTGCGAGCGAAGAGCCGGTCGCCGGCTGAGCCGACGCCTGTCCTTGCTCGATGCCTTTGCTGCCACCGCCATGATGGTGGTGGTGATGGTGCGGTTGTGTTTGGCCGGTCTGCGTCGCCTGTTGCAATTGCTGCAGCCGCTGCTGTTGCAGCTGCTGCAGATAGGCTTGAGACGACGAAGGATCCGACCCGGAGATGGAACTCACGGTCATGGACTCTCCTTTTTGACGTTGCACAGTCGGCGACGCATGTCGCCGCCGCTCCGGCCTTAGCAATAGTCATGCCGCGGACGAGGGTGGGAATCCGGACGAGCGCCGCTTGGGCGCCATGCGGCACCGGCAATTTCTACCCGGCGCTCGGCAAAAAATAGGGCGCTAAACCGACGGTCCCGCCAACTGCCGCAACTGCTGCTTCAGGAAATCGAAATCGACCGGCTTGATAATGAACTCGGCAGCGCCGTGCTCGCGTGCCCTTCGGCGTCGTTCGTCGTCGCCATAGGCCGTCACCATCATGACTGGAAGCTCCGGCCACCGTCCTCTGATTTCGCCCAGCAGCGTCAGCCCATCCATGCCGGGCATGTTGATGTCGGAGAGGATGACGATGAGCTCCGGCCGGATGCCCTGCGCCAGCATGTGCAGCGCCTCTTCCGCGGAGCAGGCGAAATGCAGCACGTAGAAACCCTGTCGCACCTCGCGGCGAAAGCGCTGGCGAAAGAGTTCGGCGACATCGGGCTCGTCATCGACGATCAGAATGCTGACGCTCACGCGCTTCGTCCTCCTGTCGCGACATGCCGGCGCCGAGGCAGCCGCACCGTGAACTCGGTGAACGCGCCGACTTCGCTGTCGACGGTGATCGTGCCGCCGTGCTGCTGGGTCACAATGTCGAAACTGATCGAGAGGCCAAGCCCGGTGCCCTCGCCGGTCGGCTTGGTCGTGAAGAAGGGCTGGAACAACCTCTCACGGTGCTCGGCACGGATGCCGATGCCGTTGTCGCGCACGCGAATCTCGACGGCGTCGCCCAAATCGCGCGTCGCCACCTTCAGAACCGGACGGGACGCGGCTTCGTGCTTGCGTTTATTCGCGGCATAGAAGCCATTGCCGATGAGGTTGAGGAATACCCGCGTCACGTCCTGCGGCACGACCTCGATCGGCGCGAGATTTTGGTCGAAATCGCGCTCCATCGTGATATTGAAGCTCTGGTCCTGCGCGCGGGCGCCGTGATAGGCGAGGTTGAGCGCCTCCTCGACGAGCGCATTGAGATTGGCAGCCTGCCAGTCGCCGCTGCCGCCGCGCGAGTGCTGCAGCATGCTCTTGACGATGCCGTCGGCGCGGCGGCCATGCTCGGCGATCTTCTCGAGATTGCCGGTCAGCATGCCGATCGTCTCGACGATCTCGGCGCGTTTGTCGGCATTGACCGCGCCAATCGTCTGCGCCGTTGCTTGCTTGAGCTCGTCGAGCAGCTCGACCGAGAGGCCGGCGAAGTTGTTGACGAAATTGAGGGGGTTCTTGATCTCGTGTGCGATGCCTGCGGTCAGTTGCCCGAGCGCCGCCATCTTTTGCGCATGGACCAGGCTCGCCTGTGCGGTCTGCAACTCGCGCAATGCCGTCTCGGCCGCATCTCGCGCGGCGCGAATCGCTGCCTCCGTGCGCTTTCTCTCGGTGATGTCGGCGTAGATCAGCACAAAGCCGCCGCCGGGCACCGGGTTGCGGCGCACCTCGATGACGCGGCCGTCCGGGCGCGTGCGTTCGTAGCGCATTTCCCGCTTGATATCTTCGACGGAGCGCCTCAGCTCCGCTTCTAGATCGGCCGAGGCGAACTCCCCGCGCGCGGCGAGATAGCGGAAAGACTCGGCATGGCTCGGCCGCTGGGCGAGGAAGGCGTCGGGGAGATCGAGCATCTCCTGAAAATTGCGGTTCCACGCGACGAGTCGCAGATCGGCGTCGAACATCGCAACGCCGTCACCCATGTTGTCGAAAGTGACGCGCAATTCGGCCTGGCGGTCGCGCAGCTCATCGAACAGCCGTGCATTCTCAATCGCGATCACCGCCTGATCGGCGAAGCTGGTGGCCAGCTCGATCTCTTTGGTCGTGAAGGGATCGACGCGCGTGCGCGCAACGACGAAAATACCGACCAGCGCCTCTTCGCGGAGCAGCGGAATGCCGAGCAACGTGCGGGCGCCCGTGATCCTCTGTCCCTGATAAGTGTATTCCGAGTCTTGCAATACATCCGTAATGTGAATCGCACGACACTCCAACGCCACGCGGCCGGCGACCGTGCCACGGCCGGGTGCAAATGGATGAGCAAGAAAGAATTCCTTTGCCTCCTCCGAAACGGCGCGCGCCGCGAGCAAGTGATACATGTCGTCGCGCCGCCGGAACATGAGCGCGTGGTCGGCGCGACAGAGGCGTGCCACCGTCTCCACCAGCGTGTCAAGAACCGTTTCGAGGTCGACGGAGGAGCGGCTGATGATCTTGAGCACGTCGCCGGTCGCGGTGAGCTCGTCGACCGAACGGGCGAGCTCGGCCTGGCGCTCGCGCAGCTCGTCGAACAGCCGTGCATTCTCAATCGCGATCACCGCCTGATCGGCGAAACTGGTGGCGAGCTCGATTTCCTTGGTTGTGTAGGGTTCAACGCGTGTGCGGTGAAGGGCCAGTATGCCGATCAGCGTCTCTTCGCGCAGCAGCGGAACGCCGAGCATCGTGCGGAAGCCGACGATCTTCTGTCCTTCTTGGTAGGTGTATTCCGGGTCCTGCAAAACATCGGGGATGTGGACCGCTTCACGCTCCAGCGTCACACGGCCGCTCAACGTGCCGCGGTCGGGCGCCAAGGGATGAGTGCGGACGAATTCCTTTGCCTCTTCCGAAAAGCCGCGAGACGCAACCAGGTGATACATATCGTCGCGCCGGCGGAACATCCCCGCCTGGTCGACACGGCAGAGGCGCGCGACCGTCTCCACCAGCGTGTCAAGAACCGTTTCGAGGTCGACGGAGGAGCGGCTGATGATCTTGAGCACGTCGCCGGTCGCGGTGAGCTCGTCGACCGAACGGGCGAGCTCGGCCTGGCGCTCGCGCA
>DASZAN010000052.1:0-5131 GCA_035945115.1 Allostellaceae bacterium | reverse complement strand
CGTGACGAGGTTCGACAGCGGCACCTGCTGGCCGGCCGCCGACGTCACGTAGTAGCGGGTCAGCGTCTCCTGATTGAGCCGCTCGACCCGCGGCACTTGCGGGATCACCTCGTAGGAGCGGCCGTTCAAGTCGAAGCGGTTGATATAGTTCTCGCCCACGAGGATGGCGAGCGTGTCGCCGATCTGCTGCATGGAAATGCCGAGATCGTTTGCCTTGCTGCGGTCGATATGGACGCGCACCACCGGAGCGTTGAAGGCGAGATCGCTGTCGGTGACGATGAACATGCCGCTCTGCCGTGCCGCCGCCTTCAATCCCTCCATCGCCTTGAAGACCGTCTCGTAATCCTCGGGCGCGCTGATCACCATTTGGAACGGCAGTCCCTGGATCGAGGTCGGAAGCGGCGAGGGCGAGAAGACGAAGGTGGTGACGCCGTCGATCTTGTTCAGCATCTGCTGCACGGCGAATTTGAGCTTCTGCGTGAAGCGCGTGCGCTCGCTCCAAGGCTTTAGCACGAATCCCGAGAAGCCCTGCTGCGGCCCGGCGGTTCCGGCGATGACGAAGGTGCGGTCGGTCTCCGGCAGCGTGCGATAGACGGCGTCGATCTGCTCGCTGTAATGCTCCATGTAGTCGATGTTGGCGTATTGCGGCGCCTTCGCCAGCGTCAGCAACACGCCTTGATCCTCTTCGGGCGCAAGCTCGGTCAGCAAATTCATGAAGAGGAAGGCGATGCCGGCGAGAACGCCGAGCGCGAACAGATAGATCGCCGGGCGGTAGGCGAGGGCGCCCGTGAGGCGCCGGCCGTACCAATCGGCCAAGCGCGCGAAGCTCTTCTCGATGAAACGGGTGAAGCGGCCTTCGAGCGCCTGGCGGGAGAGGAGGCCCGCGCACATCATCGGCGACAAGGTGAGCGCGATGACCCCCGAGACGATGACCGAGCCCGCGAGCGAGAAGGCGAATTCATGGAAGAGCGCGCCGGTGACGCCGCCCAGGAGGCCGATCGGCGCATAGACCGCGGCAAGCGTGATGGTCATGGCGATGATGGGACCGGCGATCTCGCGGGCGCCGATGATCGCCGCTTGCACCGCAGTCCGGCCGTCCTCGATGTGGCGATAGACGTTCTCAACCACGACGATGGCGTCGTCGACGACGAGGCCGATGGCAAGCACCATGGCGAGAAGCGTCAGCAGATTGAGGCTGAAGCCGAGGAACAGCATCACCGACATGATGCCGACGAGCGAGAGCGGGATGGTGACGATGGGAATCGCCACCGAGCGCGGCGAGCCCAGAAAGAGGAAGATCACGATGATGACGATGACCGCCGCCTCGAGCAGCGTGCGCACCACCTCGTCGATCGAGGATTGGATGAAGACGGTGCCGTCATAGGCGATCTTCATGCCGACGCCCGGCGGCAGCGTGCGCTCGATCGCTGGCTGCATGGCGCGCACTGCCTTGACCACGCTCAGCGGATTTCCCGTCGGCGTCACCTGGATACCGACGAAGACGGCGTGCTCGCCGTTCATCGACACGACCGTATCGGTGCTTTGCGGTCCGAGATCGACGCTGGCGATATCGCGCAGCCGAACGAGGCTACCGTTCTTCGCCTTCACCACCATGTCGCGGAATTGATCGACACTGGTGAGGCCGGTATCCGCCGTGACGTTGGTGACCGTGAAGTAACCTTTGCGCTGACCCGGCGCCGCTTGGAAATTGTTGTTGCGGATCGCCTGCGCCACATCATCGGCGGAGATGCCGCGCGCCGCCATGCGCGCGGGATCGAGCCAGACGCGCATGGCGAAGGTCTGTCCGCCCAGGATTTCCGCCTGGGCCACGCCATCGATCGTCGCCAGGAGCGGCTGGACGATGCGCGAGAGATAATCGGCGATCGCGGCGTTCCCCACCTCCCTGCTGGAGAAGCCGATATACATGATGTCGACGGTCTGTCCTGTCTGCTTGACGATGACGGGGTCTTGGGCCTCCTTGGGGATCAGGTATTTCACCTGCTGGACCTTGGCCATGACGTCGGTCAACGCCTTGTTCGGGTCGTAGTTGAGCCGAACATAGGCCTGGATGACGCTTTGACCTTGGATCGAGGACGAGGTGACGTAGTCGAGGCCCTCGGCCGTCGCCACTGCCTGCTCGATCGGCGTCGAGATGAAGCCCTGCATCAACTCGGGCGACGCACCCGGATAAATCGTCGTGATGGAGATTACGGTGTTCTCGAGCTTCGGATACTGCCGGATCGGCAAGTTGAAGCCCGAGACGGCGCCGATGAGCAGGATGAGCAAGCTCACCACCACTGACAGCACCGGCCGGCGAACGAAAAGGTCGGTAAAGGTCATGATCAATGCACCGGCGGAGTGGGCGGTGGCGCAAGCGCGGCGCTGTCGCTGGGCGCTACCGGCGCGCCATCGAACAGGACCTTGTTCTGGCCCAGCGCGACGATACGCTCGCCGGGCGAGAGGCCGTCGAGAATGGCGACGCGGTCGCCGAAATGCACGCCGGTCTTGACCGGTGTGCGCACCGCCTTCAGCACGGGCTTGCCCTTGGCGTCGGTGCCGTCCTTCACGACATAGACGCTGTCGCCGTAAAGCGTGTTCTCGACCGCCGTCTCCGGCACCGTGACGATATCGGGAAGCGGCGGCAGCACAACGCGTACCTTGGCGAACATGCCCGGCAGCAGCCGCCCGTCCTGATTTTCGGTGATGGCCTGCACCTTGACCGTGCGCGTATCGGCGGCGATCTGCGGCTCGATGGCATTGATCTTGGCGCTGAAGCCTTCGCGCGGAAAAGCATCGACGGCGAATTCGATGTCCCGGCCCACAGCGAGCGCATCCGCGTTCTGCTCGGGCACGGTGAAGTTGACATAGAGCTCGGCGAGCTCGGTCAAGGTCACCATCGCCGTGCCCGGGCTCACGTATTGGCCGAGATCGATCTGGCGCACACCGAGCCGCCCGGCAAAGGGTGCGCGGACAAGCTTCTGCGCGATGAGCGCCTTGGTCTTGGTGATGTTGGCATTCGCCTGATCGAGCAGCGACTGGTCCTGATCCACCGTCGCCTGTGAGCCTACCTGGCGCGCCGCGAGCTCCTGCGCCCGCTTCAAAGCGATAGCGGCATAGCGCGCCTGCGCCTCGAAATTCTTGAGATCGCCCTGTTCGGGTCCGTCGTCGAGCTGTGCCAGGGGATCGCCGGCTTTGACCGTGCTGCCGGGCGTAAACCAGATCTGCATGACGATACCGCCCACCTGCGGTGCGACCGTCACCTGATGGACTGCAGCGATCGTCCCGATCGCATCGAGCGTGTGCGGCACCGTCTGCCGCTCGGCCTCGATCATGGCCACGACGATCGCCGGTTTCGGCGCGGCGAAGATCGCCTTGATCGCCTGATCGCGCATGTTGCGCACGAAATAGAACCCACCCAACACCGCGAGCACGATCACGCCCATGATGATGAGCCAAAGCAGCGTTCGTGGCGGCCGCCGCGGGCGTTCATCAACGGCGATCTCGCCGCCGCGGTTGTGGCCGGAGCTGTCCATGGACTCAATCCTTCTTTTTCTCCGCTGCGCCGCGCCGAAGCCCCGCGAGCAGGACGTCGAAATAGGTGGCAAAGAAGCGCTCGTCCGGCACCGGGCTCGTCTCGTGGCAGCCGAGCGCGTCGGTGGAGATCGCGCGAAAGCACATGGGGCAGGCGATCACCAAGGCCGTCGCCTCGAGGTCGAGCGGGCGAAACTCGCCGCGTTCCATGCCGCGGCGCAAAATCGCCACCATCAGCCGCTGGCCACGGTCGGCGACCTCGCGCTGATACCATTCCGCCAGATCGGGAAAGTTCTTGGCCTCGGCGATGATGAGCTTCAGGAACCCGCCGCGATGGGTGCGGATCACCTCCGCCCATTCGCCCAGCATCCGCCGCAGCAGCTCCTCGCAGGAGCCCTGCCACTCCTCGACGTCGCGTTCGCCCATGGCGATGCGCGCCACCACGGCATCGCGGATCGCCGCCTTGAAGAGCGCCTCCTTGTTCGGGAAGTAAAGATAGGCCGTGCCCTTGGCGAGCCCAGCCCGGCGCGCCACATCCTCAAGACGTGTCGCTGCGAAGCCTTTCTCGGCGAAGACCTCGAACGCCGCCGCGATGAGCTGCGCCGGGCGCGCCTCCTTGAGGCGACGACGCGGCGGGGCTGTTGCAGGAGTTGCTTCGGTTTCCAAGGTGCAGACCTCTAAAGACTGACCGGTCAGTCATTATTGCGCGCGGGAGCACCCCGCGCAAGTCCCTTTCGATGCGGTTCCGGTTCGATGCCGAGCGGCGCAGGTCGCGCCTGTCCATCGCGGACGCTCGCAGGTCCGCGGCAAATCGAGACCGGGCGAAGGAAATGGCCCGCCTCGGGCCTTAGGCGCTGATGCGGTGCTCGACGCTCACGCCGCGGCAATCCATCTCGTATTCGAGACCTTGCACGGGCGGGCGCGCGAAGTGCCAGGTGAGGCCGTGCTCGGCGGCGCCGCGGCGCACGATCTCGTCCGCCATGAAGGAATGGGGATCGAAGACGGTGTAGACCTGGACGGCGGTGGTGTCGCGCCACGTCTTCCCCAGCGCTGCCATACGTTCTTCCATCCGCTTCAGCACGAACACCGCCTTCTCGCGCATGCCCTCGGCACTCGTGTCGCCGAAGCGGATCGTCCGTTCGCGATAGGAGCTGCCGGCTTCTTGTGCCTCGCCGCTCCCGGCGATGACGAAGGATCCGCCCGCGCCCGGCGCGGGGCGGGCGAAGCAGAACGCATGGAAGCTCGGCTCCGTCGGCTTGTGCTGATCGGGGCAAACGTTGCTGCGCGCGACCGGATTGGCTTTGTCGTGCATCACGCCCCAGCGTTGCAAGGTGCCGGCATAGTGACGGTTGAAGGCGATGAAGCCCGCCTCGGTGAATTGCTCGGGCGAGCGCAGCTCGCACGCACAGAACGCAAGAAGCGGAACTTTCTCCTGCGCGAGGTAGCGCTCGATGAAAGCGAAGCCTTGAGCGAGCGGCACCGGTCGCATGAACTCGACGCGCTCGATCCGAAACCCATCGAGCGCCACGACGCCCGATGAATATTGGAAGACGCCGGGAATGTAGCGGAAGCCGCCCGCCGAAACCTCGATCGTCGTTGC
>DASZAN010000051.1:0-7656 GCA_035945115.1 Allostellaceae bacterium | reverse complement strand
TAACGTTATGCGGCCGTCGAGGAACAACAACATCGGGATCATCGTGTCATCGGTCTCGCGGGCCCAGCCAAGCGCCTCCTCAATGTAGGGTTTGGCTGACTCGGCCGTCATTCCTTCGCGCCAACCAAGCCAAGCAATCTGCGAACTAGCCATGATCCGCAGATTGTCATTCGCGATCGAACGTGGCTGGTCTTGCAATAGTTGACGCACTTTCCTCCAGTGTTTAATCGCCTGCGCGGAGTTGGTCGATCCAACCCACATCGCCGCCCGCTTCGCATAGTTCGCGGCATTGAGGCGTTGCCCTGCCGCCTCAAAATGATACGCGACAAGCGCGGCAAATTCGTCGATGCGGCCCTTGTAGTGACGTTCCATCGCCTGAGCCACAGACGCATGGAGCGAGCTACGTCTCGCCTTGAGCTGCGATGCATATGCCACTTCCTGGATCAGTGGGTGGCGAAACGCGTAATGGCGTCCATCGGCGCCGAGTTGCTGCTTAACGAGTTCACTTTCACATAGGCGATCCAAGATGGTGCCGATTTCTTCAGTCGCACCGCCAGCGACATCTTCGAGCACCGTCAAAGGATACTCTTTGCCGATGACTGCGCTGATCTGCAGTATGGATTTTTCGGTGTCGGCAAGACGATCGATGCGCGCGCCAATGACGGCCTGAACGGTTGGGGGGAGCGGAGCCTCGCTTGTTCTCAGTCCAAGTCTGTAGTTACCTACCTCTCCGACGAGCGAGCAGTTCTCCGCAAGTGAGCGAACAAGCTCTTCCGCGAAGAAGACGTTCCCGGCGCTTCTATCCGCGACGCGCCTGCGAATGTCGCGAAGTTCTGGGGTGCTACCAATCAGTTCCTCCACCAAAGCGTCGGTCTCGGAGGGGCTCAGCTCGGCGAGTGAAAACTGCTGATAGTACGGGCACCTCATCCACGAGGCGGTGTAGGATGGCCGGTAGTTGAGCAAGAGCATGATGCGAGTGCCATCAATCGCGTCAACTAACGTGCTAACAAAATCCTCACTCGCCTCGTCGAGCCAATGCAGATCCTCGACGATAACGACCGCCGTATTTGCACCAACTTGCTTGACCATATGTCGAACGATTTCGAGCAACCGCGTGTGCCGCGCCTTTGGCGGAAGCTGCACGGGACGATCGACATCGGTGGGTAGACCAAGAAATTCACATAGGAGCGGAAGATCGACGTCCAATGCCGACCCAAATTCCGAAAGAGTTTCTGCGATGCGCTCGCGCGCGGCGACCATGCTGTCAGTCGGCAAGATACGAAAGAAAAGGCGCAAGAGCTCAAGGACTGGCTGCAGGGGAGTCGCGTGCCCGTATGGCGAGGCACGGGCCTCAAGAACAGGAATGAGGCGTCCACGGCACCATTCTGCGAACTCATAGCAGAGTCGACTCTTGCCGGTTCCGGGATCTCCCGAAATGCCGATAACATGGGTATTGCCGTCCTCAGCGTCTTGTAGAGCACCCTTAAGCGCCTCCATTTCGTGTTCGCGTCCTCGGAACGACGTCAACTTCATCCCGCGGAACTGTTGACTGGCAATCGCGGGTTTCAGGCCGAGCAAAGCATAGATTTCGATCGGCTCGCCAAAGCCCTTCAACGCGTGTTTTCCGAGCGGCCGCACGTCGCAATAAGGACGCACGAGCCGATAACAGGCGTCGGTGATACAGATACCGCCGGGATCGGCTACGTTCTGCAAGCGACTCGCAAGATGAATTGTAGCGCCGTGGGCACCTTGCTCCTTCACGAGCGCTGCGACCTGCGGGTCCGACACCACGTCGCCTGAATGAAGGCCCACACGGAGCTTCAGCCCCCCCTCAACGGTATGAAATGCATCCTGGACGGCGAGAGCGCTCTCACAGGCCAGCAGCGCATGGCCTTCTTGTGCCCGCGGGGCACCAAAGAGCGCCATGATTCCATCGCCCAGGGTTCGCACGACTGTGCCATCGAAACGCTCGACGGTTTCGCACATTGTCATTACAGCTGGACGTAGATGCTCCATTGCCTGCTCTGGATCCAGGCCGGCAATAAGCTCGGTCGAACCAACGATGTCGGCAAAGAGTACCGTCGCATATTTGCGTTCCGCGCCGAGACGCGCCCGATTGAGCCGAACGCTCCTGATTTCCGGGCCGAGACCGAGCGCGGCGCCGCAGGAACCGCAAAAAGACGCAGTCCGTGAATTTCGGTGGCCACAATTTGCGCACAACGCACTAAGCCGCGCCCCGCAGTTCTCGCAATGGCGATTTTCAGCAGGGTTGTCAGCGCTGCACACCGGGCAAAGCATTGACGCAGCCACACTTCGAGCTATTTGATTTTGCCATAGTTTCTCTGCACGCCAACGGTGTTATAAGCGTGCGCTGTCTGCAACGCCAGAGCCTCGTGCTAGGCCCGGGTTGTCGACAACGCACCATAGTCAATGCGATCGTCAACGCGACAAAAACTGGCCGGTCTTCGACGCTTCACACCAACTCCTCCAGCAGCGCCTTCGCCTCCTTCAGGTCTGGCGTGTCGAAGCCTTCGGTGAACCAGCCGTAGATCGGCGCGAGGAGATCGCGGGCTTCGGTGCGCTTGCCTTGGTCGCGCCAGAGGCGGGCGAGGCTGGTGGAGGCGCGGAGTTCCAGCGATCTTGCGCTCTGCTCGCGCGCGGTGGCTAAGGCTTGATGCAAACATGCGTCGCACTCGGCTAGGTTTGTCGATGAACATGATCGCAGGAATTCGCCCCTGAGTCGGTGCAGTTCCGCTTCCCAAAAGCGTTGCTGTCTCGTGCCCGCTATATCCAAAGCTTTGACCAGCGCGGCGAGCCCCTCTCGGATCTGTCCGGTCTCTGCGTACCCCTCCGCTAACATTGCAAGCAAATGCGGCTGGAATGCTTTTGCTCCCGTGCTCCGCCAACCCTCCAAGCCCTGCCGCATCTGTGAAACGCCTTCCTCTGGCAGACCCTGCTGAGCAAACTTCCAGCCTTTGAAGACAGTTATCCATGCCATCCACCACGCATATCCTTGCTCGGCACAAAGTGCCGTCAGCTCATCAACCGGCTTTTGAAGTTCCTCCACTTCTCGACGGTATTGACGGATCATGGCCACGTAACCCAATGCCATCGCTAGGCTGTAAGGATTAGGAAAAGCCCTGCACAAGGTCACCGTCTTATTGACGGTCGTCAACGCTTGATCGGGATAGCCAAGCGTCCATAACGCCTGAGCCAAATAAACATGGCAGCTCATTCCGGGGTCTTGCCCATAAACGGCACCATGAGCGCGATGCTTTTCGGGGTCATAGATGGAAAGTCCCTGCTCCGCGTGCGCTCGGGCAGGGACAAACTCTCCACGCAAGAAATCGGTCAGAGACAGCGCGCGGTGGGCTTCGAGAAGAAGCCCCGAATCTTGCTGAGACCGGGCCAAGCCGAGGAGTTGCTCCGCTAGCTCACGTGCCTCCTGGACCTGACCACCCAAAGCGCTGACTTGCCATAACCCGAAAAGCACCGGGAAATTCTGAGGAGTCTCCTCGATCCGCTGGCACAGCTCCCAAGCTCGGGCGTACGCCGCCTTTCTTTCGGGAGCAGCATATCCCTTCGTCGCCTGCAGTGGTGACCCCAGTGCGATCTGCAGCATCAGCTCTTGCCGGTCGCGCTCAGGGGTATCAGGGAGGGCTTTGACCGCAATGAGACCCTGCGTGAGATGTGCGATCGCCTCGACGTTGGCCGAACGCTCCGTGGCCCGCTGGCCTGCTCGGTGCCAATAGTGGACGGCCTTCGCGTAGAGACCCGCTTCAGTGCAGTGGTGGGCCAGAAGCTCGGGTTCCGATGCCACGGTTTCGGGAAACCGCTCCTCTAGGGCTTCGGCGATCCGAGTGTGGAGCTCCCGACGCTTGCCGCGCAGCAGAGTCGCATAGGCAGCGTCCTGCACCAGCGCGTGCTTGAACACGTAGATGTCATTCGGCGGCGCGCTTCGGCAGAACACCAGCTCCGAGGCGCACAATTGATTAAGCGCGTTCTGCCGGTTGGTCTCGGACAGCGGAGCCACCGCGGCCAGTAGCCTGGAGGAGAACGCCCGTCCGATCGCCGCTCCGATCTGCGCCACCTCCTTGACCGAGGCGAACGCGACCGGCTCCAAGCGGTCGAGCCGGGCCATAAGCGCGTCGTGCAGCCTGGTCGGAATGGCGAGCGGCCGCAGCGGGCCGGTGAGGACGTAGCAATCGCCTTTATCCTTCAGCAACCCCGACTCCAAGACCGCCTTCGTCAACTCCTCGACGAACAGCGGCACGCAGTCAGTCCGGGTGATGATTTGATCGGTCACCTGCGATGGCAGCGGCTTGCCATCCGCCACACGCTCGACCAATGCGGCCCCGAGCTCCCGGCTGAGGCGATCGAGAGCTAGCGAGGTGGCGTGCGGCTCGCCGACCCACGGCGGCGCGAACTCCGGCCGGAAGGTCACGACGAGCAGCACCGGCAGGTTCCGGATCCTCTTGATCGTCAAATCCAGCAGCTCGCGCGAGGTCGGGTCGATCCAGTGCGCATCCTCGAAGACCGCCAGCACCGGCCGCCGTTGCGCCAGCCCCTCCAATTGGCGGATGAGCGCCGCGAATGTCCTCTCCTTCCGCTTCTGCGGGCCGAGCTCGGGTTCGGCGTAGCGGTCGCTGAGCGGGATCGAAAGCAACGCCGCGATCAACGGAGCGGCCTCGCTCACGTCCGGAGTGGCTTGGCGGAGCAACGCTTCCAGCTTGTCGAGCTTCTGCTTGGGCGCGTCCTTAGGCGTGAAACCAGCCGCACGCTCAAGTTGGGCGATGAAGGGATGCAGCGCGCTCGTCTGGTGGTAGGGCGAGCAGAAATAATTCAGCAGCGTGTGCGGTTCGTCACTCAAGCGTTCTCTCAGCACCCACGTCAGGCGCGACTTGCCGATTCCCGGTTCGCCCGAAAGAAGGACCACCTGCCCTGCGCCGCTCTTGGCTCGCTGCCAGTGGCGCCGCAGCAGGTCGATCTCCTCCTCGCGTCCGACGAGCGGGGTCAGAGGCGCCGGGTGCAGCGCCTCGAAGCGGCTCTCGGCGGCGCTCTCGCCCAGCACCCTCCAGGCGCGCACCGGCTCGGCGAAGCCCTTGGCCGCAACCGCGCCAAGGTCCGCGTACTCAAACAATCCGCGGGTTAGTCGCCGGGTGCTGGCTGCAATCACCACGACATCCGGCTCGGCGAGAGCTTGCAGCCGTGCCGCCAGGTTCGGCGTTTCGCCGACAACGCCGCGCTCTTGTGCCTCGCCGCTGCCAACGAGATCGCCGACCACCACGAGGCCCGTCGCGATGCCGACGCGAACTCGCAATCGCTCGGAGGCTTGGAGCTGGCCGACAGCATCAACGAGGGCGAGCCCCGCCCGCACTGCGCGCTCGGCGTCATCCTCGTGCGCCTGCGGATAGCCGAAATACGCAAGCACCCCATCACCCATGTACTTCGCAACGAACCCACCGGCCTTGGTGATCTGCTCGGCGCAGCAACGGTGATACGCACCGATGATCTCGCGCATGTCCTCGGGATCGAGGCGAGCTGAGAGCGCGGTGGAGCCGACGAGATCGCAAAACATGACGGTGAGCTGGCGACGCTCGGCGGTGCCCTCGGTGCGAGCGGGCGGAGCCGGTGTAGAGGTGGTCGCAGCCTTGCTCGGGGTCTCGGCGAGCTTCTGGCCGCACTCGAAGCAGAAGTTCGCACCCGCCGGGTTGGCGCTACCGCACGACGGACAGCGGGCAGGAAGAGCCGCACCGCAGGAGATGCAGAACTTGCTGGTGTCGGGTGTGTCGGAATGGCAGCTCGGGCATTCCATGAACGCCCCCTTATCCGACGAGCCGTGGGACTACTGAAACAGAGTTAAGGTGGCAGGGCAAGCCCGACCGTTCAGCTTTCCCAGCCCGCCTTGCGCAGACCCTCAAGCATGTGCTCGTAGTCTTCCGGGCGCACCCATGGAGTGCGATTACGCACGTGCATGTCGAACGACTTCGGAGAGATCGCAATAGCCTTCTGCAATGCCGCCCGCGCTTCGCCGATCCGACCTAGTTGCCCGAGGGCGGCCGCGAGGTAACGGTAGGACCATGGATGATCCGGGTAAGAACGGATTGTCGTTTTCGCCGTGTCCACCGCATCGTCGTATTCGCGCAGGTAGTAGTGCGCTAGAGCGATGTGCGACAAACGGACAAAGCGTGCGGGGTCGAATGGGTCACGGCGCAACGCCTCGAGGAGAGCATCAATCGCTTCGCGCGGGCGTCCTGAAAACAGGAGAGTTGTGCCCAGTTCGCCATGACCAACCGCCAAATTGGGATTAATCGAAAGTGCAGTAAGACCTTCAGCCAAACCGCCCGCGTAATCGCCCCGCAGCGTGAGCGCCAGCCCAACTCGGCTATGTGCAATAGCATCCGTGGGACCGAGGGAAAGCGCCTGGCGCGCCAGGGTGAGAGCTTCGTCCAGGGCTTCACGAACGTCCCGCGATTGGAACGAAGTTGCGTCGCTGAGCGTAGTCTGCGCAAGCTCCGAGTAAGCTGCTCCAAAATTGGGGTCAAGGTCGATGGCCCGCTTATAGTAATGCTTTGCTCGCTCAAACTCCGCCGGGCGCGCGTTGTGTGACAGGCCACGCTGATAGGCTTCCCACGCACCCAGGCTCTCGGGTGCTTTGCGCATAGCGCGCTGCCGTTCAATTTCGGCCACCCTAGGTTCGATGGCAATCGCAACCGCCTCGGTAATCTCGTCCTGAACGGCGAACACGTCCGCGATGTCGCGGTCATAACGCTCCGCCCACAAGTGATTGCCTGTCTCTGCTTCAATTAGCTGCGCCGTGACCCGAACGCGGATGCCGCCCCGACGCACACTGCCCTCCAGCACATAGCGGACGCCAAGCTCCCGCGCGATCTGCTTCACATCGACCGAGCGGCCCTTGTAAATGAAGCTGGAGTTGCGCGCGATGACGAAGAGCGACCGGCTGTGCGAAAGCAGTGTGATGATGTCCTCTGCGATGCCGTCCGAGAAGTACTCCTGCTCTGGATCACCACTCATGTTGGCGAAGGCCAGCACAGCGATGGACGGCTTGTCCGGCAGCGGCAGCGAAGCCTGAGTTAGTGTCGTCGTGGACGCGGGCTCGATCAGACGATATACGCGCACGGGATGAGCGATGTTCTTGAACTGCTGCTCTCCGCTGTCCACGAACTTGGACGCCACCCTATCGCGCACCTGACGATAGGCATCTTCCGAGATGCAGATGCCGCCCGGCTCCGCCACCCCCTCCAGCCGCGCGGCCACGTTGACCCCGTCGCCTAACAGATCAGCACCCTCTACGACCACGTCCCCAAGGTGGATGCCGACACGGAACTCGATGCGCTTTTCCGGTGGTATGTCGCCATTGCGCGAGGCCGTGCCGCGCTGCACCTCTACGGCACAGCGCACCGCGTCCACCACACTCGCAAACTCAATCAGGATGCCGTCGCCGGTCGTCTTCACGATCCGGCCACCGTGCGAGGCAATCGTGGGGTCGATCAGCTCATGGCGTAGCGCGCGAAGACGCGCAATGGTCCCCTCCTCGTCTACCCCGATCAGGCGGCTGTAACCCGCCACATCGGCGGCAAGGATCGCGGCAAGCCTGCGTTGGACGCGCTCGCTCTCCACGGCCTTCCTCCGCAG
>DASZAN010000050.1:0-7574 GCA_035945115.1 Allostellaceae bacterium | reverse complement strand
CGACCGCAGCGGCCGGCTCATCGCGCACCCCGACATCAGCCTCGTCTTGCGCAACACCGATTTGACCTCGCTCGCGCAAGTGAAGGCGGCGCTCGCCGGCAGCACCGGGATCACTGCCGAAGAGGCGCAGGAGGCGCGCGATCTCCGCGGCCATCGCGTACTCTCGGCGCACGCCAAGGTCGATCCGCTCGGCTGGAACATTTTCGTCGAGCTGCCGCTCGAGGAGGCCTATGGCCCGCTTTACGCCTCCATCAAGCGCTCGGCGATGCTGCTTGCGGGCGGCTTGATTCTGGCGTTTTTCTCGGGCCTCCTCCTGGCGCGGCGCATGGTGGTGCCGATCGAGCGCCTGCGCGCCGGCGCCGCGCGGCTTGGCCGCGGCGAGCTCGGCGAGCGCATCGAGATCAAGACCGGCGACGAGCTCGAGACGCTCGCCAACCAGTTCAACGATATGGCGGGCCAGCTCCAGGAATCCTACGCCGATCTCGAAAGAAAGGTAGAACTCCGCACGCAGGAGCTCGCGCGCTCGGTCGAGGAATTGAGGACGCTGGGCGAGGTGAGCCAAACCGTGAACTCGACGCTCGAAATTGAGACCGTGCTGCAGACGATTGTCGCCAAGGCGGTGCAGCTCTCTCAAACCGATACCGGCGCGATCTATGCCTTTGACGAAACTCACCAAGAATTCCAGCTCCAAGCGACTTACGGCATGGACGATGCGCTCATTGACGCGATCCGGCATCAGCGGCTCAGAATGGACAATCCGATCGCTGCCGAGGCGGCGCGCACGCGGGCACCGGTCCAGGTCTCTGATCTCCCCGAGGATCCAACCCAGCCGGTCCAGAACATCATCGTGCGTGCCGGCTTTCGCGCGGTTTTGGTAGTGCCGCTGCTCAGTCCTGACGGGATTGTCGGCGCACTTATCGTCCGCCGGCGCGAGAAAGGCACGTTCGCCAGTACAACCATCGACCTGCTGCAGACCTTCGCCGCGCAATCGGTCGTGGCGATTCAGAACGCGCGTCTCTTTGCCGAAATCGAGGAGAAGGGCCGACAGCTCGCGCTCGCCAGCCGCCACAAGTCGCAATTCCTCGCCAATATGAGCCACGAGCTCAGGACGCCGCTCAACGCCGTCTTGGGCTATTCCGAGATGATACTTGACGGCATTTATGGTGAGCTGCCGGAGAAGGCCAAGGGCGTGCTCGAGCGCGTGCAGAAGAACGGCAGACACCTCCTCGGTCTCATCAACGACGTGCTCGATCTCTCGAAGATCGAGGCGGGGCAGCTCACGCTCGCAATCGAGGACTATTCCATGGCGGCGTTGGTGAAGCAGGCGGTCGCCACCACCGAATCCTTGGCGCGCACCAAGGGCCTGGCGCTCACCGCGCAAGTTCAAGACGGGTTGCCGCTGGGACGCGGCGACGAGCGGCGCTTGACGCAGGTGCTGCTGAACCTCATCGGCAATGCCGTGAAATTCACCGACAAGGGTGAGGTTGCGATCACGGCCGAAGCGGCCGAAGGGCGCTTCACCGTAGCAGTGCGCGACACTGGCCCAGGTATCGCCGAAGCCGATCAGGCGCGCATCTTCGAGGAGTTCCAGCAAGTGGACGACACGAGTACGCGCAAGAAAGGTGGCACCGGGTTGGGTCTTGCCATCGCCAAGCGCATCATGGAGATGCATGGGGGCACCCTAACCGTCCAATCGAAGCCGGGCGAGGGCTCAATCTTCCGCATGATCCTGCCGGTGCGAGCTCAGCAGGGGAAGGAAGCGGCATGACGAAGCGGATTCTTGTGGTCGAGGATACGGATGACAATCGGCAGATCCTTCGCGATCTCTTGACTGCCGCGGGCTTTGACCTCATCGAGGCAGTCGACGGCGAAAGCGGCATCGCCATGGCGCAGGCGCACAAACCCGACCTCATTCTCATGGACATTCAGCTCCCGCTCATGGACGGCTACGAGGCGACGCGGCGGATCAAGGCCGATCCGGCCCTGTCGCATATTCCGGTGATCGCCGTCACCTCCTACGCACTGTCGGGCGATGAAGAGAAAACGCGCGCCGCGGGTTGTGACGCCTATGTCGCCAAGCCTTTCAGCCCACGCCAACTCCTGAGTAAGGTGCGCGAGTTGGTTGGCTAGCGAGCAGAAAATCGCCTGCGCGATCCCCGTGGCTCCGCCGGCAGTTGCCGAAGGAGGGAGGAGCATGGGCAGACGTTTCTCGATAGCGCGCTACCGTTGCTAATCGGCGCGCTTACCGGCTTCAAACGCAACTCACTGCTTCACGAACGAACCGTGCCACGTGTCGCTGCGGACAGTGAAGGACGAGCGCAGCTTGTCTCCATCTGCCTCGAATGTGAGGAGATTGCCACGCGGGCTTGTGAACTTGAGAGCGCCATTCTCGATGTGGCCAGACGCGTTCAGCGCGTCGGCAGGGATTGCCGCGCTGGTCGCAGAAGGTCTGTACTCCGGATAGGCATAGATCAGCTTGACATTTCCTGCTTGGTCGATGCTTTGGACCGCGAGAACGGCGCATAGACCGCTCTGCCAAATTCCATTCCAGATGCCGAGAAAGCGCGCCTGATCGGTGCGAAGTCCTGGAGCGGGCGCGTCGATCTTTACGTCCTTCGGCATTGGTGTCTGACAGGACGGACTCGAAGCATTTTGTGCCCTCACCGACACTCCCAAGCCGGTTACGATTGCGAGCGCCAACAGTGTCTCGGCGGCTTTTTTAGAATGATCAAAAAGAGCCATGGCTCCCCTCCCAGATAAGCGGATCCACTTCACAAGACTACTGAAAAATAGGGCCGCTGATCGCCCCGAAGTGTGAAGTTTTGCACACTCGGCGCGCTTCGGCGTGATAAAATACAACCTGTTCAGCGCAGCTAAGTCCCGCCGCGATCAGCGACGAGGGGGGCAAATGAAGCGGCGCAAATTCATTATTTTGCTAGGCGGTGCGGCGATAGCCGGAGCCGAGGATGCTCTTGCGCAGCGAAGCGATCGACTGCGCCACATCGGCATGCTGTTGCCGGGATCGTCCCGAACTCATGGCAGCTACATCGCCGCTTTCCGCCAGGGTCTTGTGGAGCTTGGCTACACCGAGGGCCACCAATTTGCACTCGAACTGGCGCTGGCCGAGGGTCAACTTGATCGCCTGCCTTCGCTCGCCAGTGATCTGGTGGCGCGCAAAGTCGATGTGATTGTCACCGGCTCCACGCAAGCGACGCTCGCGGCGCGCGAGGCAACCACCAGCATTCCCATCGTCCAAGCCGGCGGCGGCGATCTGGTTCGGCTCGGAGTCGTGCCGAACCTCGCTCACCCGGACGGGAACGTAACGGGCCTCAATAACGAGTCCTCGGATTTGAGCAGTAAGCTGCTCGAAATGCTCGTGTTGTTGATTCCGACGCTGTCGCGCGTAGGCGTGTTGAGCAATCCCAGGAACCCGGTGAATGAATGGAAGGTCGCGAACATCCAGGAGGGCGCCCGCTCGCTTAATGTCGCGACTGAGGTTGTCCCTGTATCCGAGAAAGCGGCGCTTGATGGCGCGTTTGAAACGCTCGCGCACGAGGATCTTGGCGGTCTGGTCGTGCTTGACGATGCGTTGTTTGTCGCTAACGCCCGTCACATCGTCGATCTCGCCGCCCGAACCCATCTGCCTACCGTCTATCCGTTTCGTGCGTTTGTCGATGCGGGCGGGCTTATGAGCTACGGCGTCAGTCTCGCCGACAATTATCACCGCGCCGCTACATTCGCCTATCGCATTCTCAACGGCGCAATCCCCGTCGATCTGCCGGTGGAACAACCGACAAAATTTCAGCTCGTCATCAATTCAAAGGCCGCCAAAACTCTCGGCATCCCGGTTTCACCGTCAATCCTGGTTCGCGCCGACGAGGTGATCGAATGAAGAGGCGCGCGTTCATTGCCGTCGTAGGTGGCGCCGTGGCATGGCCTCTTACGGTGGGTGCTCAACAAACTACCAATCCGGTGATCGGCTTTCTCAATGGCGCCTCGCCGAAAGGCTACGCCACATACCTCGCCAGCTTCCAGCAAGGACTTAAGGAAACCGGCTATAGCGAGGGCGACAACGTCGCGATCGAATACCGGTGGGCGGAGGGTCAGTACGATCGGCTCCCCGGATTGGCGGCCGATCTCGTGCGCCGTCATGTGGCCGTGATCGTCGCCAATTCCACGGCTGCGCCCGCTGCCGTAGCCGCGACCAAAACGATTCCGATCGTGTTTCTCAGTGGTCTCGATCCCATAAGGGCAGGCCTCGTTGCCAACCTCAACCACCCAGGCGCCAACGTCACTGGCGTTAGCCTATTTTCCAACGATCTTGCGGCGAAACACTTGGGGTTGTTGCGCGAGCTTGCACCTGCCGCCACATCGATCGCGTTACTTGTGAATCCGAGCAATCCGGCCGCCCCGTTTTATGTCAGTGATACGCAGAGGGCTGCGCAGACGATCGGAAGGCACATCCATGTTGTGAACGCCAGCACGCCGCTCGAAATCGACGCCGGGTTCGCGACGTTGCCCCAATTGGGAGCCGGGGCGCTAGTCATTGTCGCCGATACGTTTTTCATCGACCATCGCGATCAGATCGTAGCACTGGCGGCGCGCTATAACATTCCCGCACTCTATCCGTTTCCCAGCTTTGCGACCGCTGGAGGCTTAATGAGCTACGGCACGAGTTTGACCGATCTCTACCGTCAAGTCGGTGTCTATACCGGCAAAGTGCTCAAGGGTGCGAAGCCCGCCGATTTGCCGGTCTTGCAGCCAACCAAATTCGAGTTGGTCATAAACCTGAAAACCGCCAAGGCGCTGGGGCTCGAGCTTTCACCCAATCTCCTCGCCCAAGCCGACGAGGTGATCGAATGAAAAGGCGCGATTTCATTCTGATGCTTGGGGCCGCAGCGTGGCCATTAAGTGCGCAAGCGGATCAGCCGACCCGACGCATCGGCGTTTTGATGGTTTACCCTGAAAGCGATCCAGAAGCGAAAGCGTGGCACGCCGCATTCCGTGACGGGCTACGGGAGTTGGGATGGGAGCAAGATCGCAACATATCAATCGAGTACCGTTCCGCCGGTGAGGATCGCGACCGCCTGCGAGGTTACGCGGCTGAGTTGGTCGGACTGGCGCCGGACGTACTCTTTGCTGCAGCGACGCCATCGTTGGTAGCTCTGCATCGAGAGACCCGCAGTATACCGATCGTGTTCGTTCAGACTTCCGATCCAGTCAAGCTTGGCTTGGTCAAAAGTCTAGCGCGCCCCGGCGGTAATGTTACCGGCTTCACCAACTTCGAACACTCGATGGGCGGCAAATGGCTCGCTTTGATCAAGGAGACAGTGCCGAGTACGCTTCGGGTTGCGGTTATTTCCGATCCAAACAACGCGGCAAATTCCCCCTACTTGGAGGCGATCGAGGCTGCGGCACCAACTCTCGAGGTATCGCTGACCCGCCTTGATGTGCGCGATGCTTCGGAGATCGAGTACGCGATCGGCGCATTTGCCCAGGAGGCAAAGGGCGCCCTCATCGTGCTCCCCAATGTTCCCACCATGCTGCATCGCGACCTCATCATTGGCCTCGCAGCTCACCATCGCTTGCCCGCGGTCTATCCCTATCGCGCATTCACGAGCGCCGGCGGCTTTATTTCATACGGGATAGATCTGGCCGAGGAGTATCGGAGAGCTGCGTCCTACGTCGATCGAATACTTAAGGGCGCCAAACCGGGCGACCTCCCGATTCAGCAACCTGATAAGTTCGAGCTGATCATCAACCTCAAGACAGCAAAGGCGCTTGGACTCACCATCCCCCAATCCTTTCTGCTGCACGTCGACGAGGCGATTGAATGAGGCGGCGCACCGTGGTTTCGCTCATCGGCGCTGGCTTGATGTGGCCGGAGCTCGTCGCGGCTCAGTCGGTCGATCGCCCGCACCGGATCGCCTTGCTCGTGGGAGGCGAGAATGATCGGGAGCGACAGGCGAATCGTGCCGCTTTCGAGCAAGGTCTCCAGAGCTTGGGGTGGGTCTCGGGTCGCAACATCGTGATCACTGACCGGCAGTACGGCGCCGATGCGGGCCTTGCGAAAGTCTATTCGCGAGAGTTGGTCAGTCTCGCACCGGATGTGATCCTAACCACGGGCACAGCGGGAATCCGAGCAACCCTCGAACAGACCCGGACGATCCCAATCGTGTTCACGCGGGTCTCCGACCCAGTCGGACTAGGCCTCGTCTCGAATCTTGCGCACCCTGGCGGCAACGCGACCGGATTCACCAACTTTGAGTTCACGACAGGAGGCAAATGGCTGCAAACGCTCAAAGAGGTTGCACCCAACATTACCCGCGTGGCGATGGTCGGTAACCCAGAGACCTCAGCGTTCGAATTTTATTTTCGATCATTCACAGAAGCGGCGCAGGCCATGTCTATTGAGCCGATCGCAGCGCGCGTCCACGATCCGAATGAGATGAAACGTGCCATCGCGAATGTTGGCGAGAATTCGCAGGGAGGGGTAATTGTCCTGCCTGACGCCTTTATGCTGCGTTATTCGGCGGAAATCATTACGCATGCCGCGAAATCCGGTGTACCGGCGATTTATCCGTTCCGCTTCTATGCCGCGAACGGTGGGCTCGTCTCTTACGGCATCGATACCAACGAACAATTCCGTAAGGCCGCTTCTTATGTCGATCGCATCCTCAAGGGCGCCAGGCCCGGTGATCTTCCGGTGCAGGAGCCTGACAAGTACGAATTGGCGATCAATCTCAAAACGGCGAACGCGCTCGGCATCACGGTGCCCCAGTCCTTCCTGCTCCACACGGACGATGTGATCGAATGAAGAGGCGCGAATTCATTGTGATGCTCGGAGCAACCGCGTGGCCGGTCACCGCGCGCGCACAGAAAAACAGGCCGACCATAGGGTTCCTGGCAAGTGTTGGTGCGGCCGACTATCAGAGCTACGTTGCGGCTTTCCGCGAGGGCCTCGCCAAAGGCGGGTTCATCGACGGCGACAGCGTAGCGATCGAGTATCGGTGGGCGGATAGCGACTATAAGCGTCTGCCGCAGCTCGCGGCCGATCTGGTTCGCCGTCCAGTCGCGGTAATCGTCACGGCCGGCGGTGATCCGCCTGCACTCGCAGCGAAGTCGGCAACGGCGGAAATCCCGATCGTTTTCAACACCGGCGGCGACCCGGTGAAGCTTGGTCTTGTCGCCAGTCTTGGCCGTCCAGGTGGCAATGCGCGGCGGGCGGATTAATGAGCTACGGCACCGATTTCGCCGATGTCTATTGGCAGGTCGGCAGCTACACCGCGCGAATTCTTCGAGGAGAAAATCCCGCCGATCTGCCGGTTCAGCAAGCAAGCAAAGTCGAGTTGGTGATCAATCTCAAAACTGCCACGGCACTTGGCCTCACGATCCCACCGACACCCCTCTCCCGCGCGGACGAGGTGATCGAATGAGTGCGCCAGGCAAGCTGGTGCGATCCAGCCGGTGGAAGTCCGGCGCAAGTAAGGGGCAGCGCCCGCTTGGTAGCGAGTGTTGCGTGATCACTGGCGACAGTGATGACGAAGCGTACACAGCGATTGCATGGGGTGTGG
>DASZAN010000049.1:0-1857 GCA_035945115.1 Allostellaceae bacterium | reverse complement strand
CCTCAGTCCATCTAAGGACCAAGTCCTAGCACCAGTCCGCTCATCTGCTCGGAATTGACTTTCCATCAGATGCACGAACTTCAGCGCTCATACGCCGCCGCCCGCGCATCCCTTCCATTATAACCACGATGTCAAAGAACGTCCCGACGGGACCGGGCCCGAGGGAGCCGCGCTTATAGGCCCCGCCTCCGCCGAAGTCAACAAAGATTCATCGAAAAGACGCGAACCTTCAGCCGTCCGCGGCGGCGTGGCACACTCGCGCAAACCCAGCCGTTTCAGCGCCGCGCGATGTCCTCGCCGCCCAGGAAAAACCGGTTCCAAGTGGGCGCGATCAGAATCTCGTTGACGCAGACCCGCGGCGGCATTTCCGCCACGAAGCGGATGGTGCGGCCCAAATCCTCGGCCTGCAGCATCCGCGCGACCTCCGCAGAAGATGGGGGGCGAGGCCGGTTCTTCAAGATCGGCGTCGCCACCTCGCCCGGATAGATGACGCAGGCGCGGATCCCGTTCACGCACTCCTCGTCGTTGAGCGACATGGTGAGCGCGCCCAAGGCATGCTTGCTCGCGTTGTAAGCAGGCCCCGTCAGGTATGACTCGAACCGACCCGCCCAGGAGGAGATGTTGATGACGAGCCCGTCCTTCTGCGCGCGCATCGCCGGCAGAACCGCTTGCGTGCAATAGAGCGCGCCGTGCAGGTTGATGCCGACGATCCGCTCGAAGGTTTCGGGCGTCAGATCCTTCCAGAGGCGCGTCGGCAGGTTGATGCCGGCGCTGTTGACGAGAATGTCGATGCGACCCAGGCGCTCGAGAATGCCTGCCGCCGCCGCGGCGACGGCAGCCTTGTCGGCAACATCGAGGGCCGCCGCCTCGGCCTGGCCGCCCTCATCATTGATGGCCGCGACGGCGGCCGCGAGCGGCTCGGCGCGACGGCCGCTGAGGACGACGCGCGCCCCCGCCTTCGCGAGCTCGCGCGCGCCGGCGAGGCCGATGCCACTTCCAGCGCCGGTGAGCCACGCCACTTTGCCTTCGAGCACGCCCGCCTCCCTTCGCCGCTCTTCCCAATCGGGACATAGCAGAGAACGGGCGGCGCTGTCGCCCGCCTGTGGCACGTGACGCGGTCGTCAGTACTGCTTAGAAGAGCGATCTATTTTGGGAACCTCAGGTAGCGCGCCAAATTTAGCGATACGGGAACCACCTACTCTTCGCGAGGAGCCGTCGGACTGCGGGAGCCGCGCACGGCAGCCGGTGCGCGGGCGCGATTTCTTGCATTTTGCGCCGGGCTGCGCATATAGTTCGCACGACCGTAGCACCTTAAAAACCTCGGCCGCAAGTCCGAGGTATACGGCCCTACCAAGGCCGTAGGCACCCCTTCATCCCGCTTGGCGCGGGTAGTGATTGGGGGCGTGCTGATAGCCACCCCGGCAGGCGGGCGAGCAATTCAGCGATCCACGCCTAAACGCATGGCACCCCTGTTTCAGAGGTTTCAAAGCCATGCCCAAACCACATCCTTTGTTGGACGACGGCCGGCTTGTGTATGACACCGGTTCTGTCGAGCGCGCCCTTTTTAGTCGCGAACTAACTCTGAAAGAACGACGTCGTTTGCAGCGGCGGCAAGAGTATCCCGTCACCGCAATGACAGCCGGGACCGAAGTTGTCTTCGCCCACCGCTTCCGCGAGTTCGTGGAGAGCGCCGAGGCGCGAGCAGCGGCCGAGATAGCCCGGCGGACGGAACGTACCCGACACGCAGCGAGGGTGCGCTGGGCGAAGGCGACCGAGGCTGATCGGCGGCGACAAATCGCTTTGATGATCTCCGGGCGCAATTCATCGCCGCGCGGTTGCTGATTGAAGGGGAATATC
>DASZAN010000048.1:0-32791 GCA_035945115.1 Allostellaceae bacterium | reverse complement strand
ATCAAGGCATTTCGGGAGAGCCGAACTGGCATGATGGCCGGCCGCGCGCTCGCCCAGCGCATGGGCTGGAAGGTCGGCGATCACATCCCGCTGGTATCGTCCTGGATCAAGCGCAAAGACCGCGTCGATCATTGGGAGGTCGATCTCGTTGGTATCTTCGACTTTAACGAGAAGATCTTCGGCAAGGGCGTGAGCGCGATGCGTGCCTTCGTGCGCTACGACTACGTCGACGAGGCGCGGGTCGATCCTGGCGAGGTGAATCTTTTCTTCGTGAGAGCGGCAAGCCCGGGTCAAATGGTCGCCGTTGCCCGCGGCATCGACGAGCAGTTCCAGAACTCGGCGAATCCGACGCAGACCCTGAGCGAGCTCGAATTTCGCCGGCAACAGATTGCTCAGATTGGCGACATCGGGCTCATCATCACGTCGATCCTGTCGGCCGTGTTCTTTACGCTGATCATCGTGGCCGGCAACACGATGATGCGCGTGTTTCAAGAACGCATCCATGAGCTCGCAATCCTGAAGGCGCTCGGGTTTACCGATCGCGCGGTCGCGGGGCTGATGACACTGGAATCTGTGCTGCTATGCCTGACCGCCGGCCTCGCCGGGCTTCTTGGCGCGTGGCTGGTGATGCAGCCACTTTCGCACGCGATCGCTGAAGTGCTGCCGTTCCTGCGGATGGAGCCGGCGACGGTCCTGGTGGGCGCGCTGCTGGCACTGTTTCTGGGCCTTGTCGCCGGAGCGGTGCCGGCGCTGCAGTCGGCGCGCCTCAATGTGGTCGAAGGATTGTCGCACTAGTGCTGGAGCGATTGCTCGCCGTGACCGGCGTGAACCTGCGCGGCTTGCCCGCCCGATGGGGTTCCGCGCTGGTCATCGTTGTTTGCCTCGCCGGGGTCACCGGCGTGCTGGTGTCGATGCTTGCGATGGCCAAGGGCTTGGAGCAGACATTCAGCCGTGCAGGGCGCGAGGACCGCGTGATCGTGCTGAGCGCCGGTGAGGTGGCGGATTCAGCAAGTAGCATCACGCGAGCACAAGCGCCGCTGCTGCTCGGTCTCCCCGGCATTGCACGAAGGTCCAATGGTTCGACCAAGGCGGAGTTGGAGCGATACACCCTCGCGCAACTGCCAAACGCGCGAACGGGCAGTGACGATAACCTCATTCTGCGCGGAGTCGGGGCCGCCATTCTGGAAGTCAGGCCGGAGACCCGGATCGTGAAGGGTCGGATGTTCGCGCCTGGCCTGCGTGAATTGGTTATCGGGCGCGCTACCGAGGGACAGTTCGAAGGGCTCGCGCTCGGCCGTGAGGTTCAACTCTCCGGAACGGTCTGGCAAGTTGTCGGCGTCTTCACCGACGGCGGCAGCGCGCACGAGTCAGAAGCGTGGGCCGACGTCGAGGCTGTCATGATGACCTACAACCAGGACAGCTACAGCGCGATGACAGCGATGCTTGAATCCCGGCAGTCGCTGCAGGTTTTCAGGGAGGCGGTGACGACCAATCCCCAACTCTCACACACGGTCGCCAGCGAGCCCGAATACTACGCTTCCCAAACGAGCACTTTGTCAGCAGCGATGCGTATCCTCGGCTACGTCGTCGCAGCGATCATGGCGCTGGGGGCAGTGTTCGCAGCCGTCAACACGATGTTCGGCGTCGTGGAGGCGCGGACCGTAGAGATCGCAACGCTTCGAGCCCTTGGCTTTGGTGCATTCCCCATTGTCGGTTCAATCTTGATCGAATGCGTCAGCCTTTGCGTGGCCGGCGCGCTGATCGGTAGCACCGTCTCTTGGATCGCCTTCAATGGATACACCGCATCAACGATGAACGGACTCAGCCAGAGTCGGGTCGCGTTCTCGTTCAGCGTTGGAGGTGATCTGATGTTCCAGGCCGTCACGCTAGCCTGCGCTACGGGCATCCTCGGGGGACTATGGCCTGCTATTCGCGCCGCAAGAATGCCGATCATCGAGGCACTGCGCGAAATGTAGCTGGGGAGTCTCGTGTCGGGTTGACATGGAATGGCCGCTTCGGAGGAATTTTGGGCCCCCGGAGCGCATGACCGGAAGTGGCTGATCGCTGCCGTCTATGAGCAGGGAACCGCCGCTTCCGACCCTGGGGCGAGGCGCGACGTGCCGAGCGCAAGTCCCTGATAGAGGAGACACCGATGTGTGCACTCCCCGTCGACCCGCTCACCCTTTCAATCCGGACTTTCACCTTCGCGGAGGCGGGAGCCCGGTCTGCTGACCTTCCCAATGCCGGTCGCTGAGAGGGCACTGGTCGGATGATCGCGCCGCCGCGTTGCCTATGACCGCCTGCTCAGGGCATTCTCGAGCTGACCTTATGCCAGACGGAGATGACTAGTGAAGCCTCGAGCACACAGGGTACAGGCCGTCCGGCGCACTCTGCGCACGACATCCGCCGTCGCCCTCTTACAAAGTATCGGCCATGCGATGCTCTTCCTCACCGCCAAGCCGAGGCACGGTCCAGACGAAACCGCCGTGCTGGAGACGATGCAGTCGCGAGCCTTTGACTTCGGGGGATTCTCGCCCCACTCGTATTGGGATATGTATTTCGGGTACGGCCTAATCGCTGTAGTGCTCGCAATCCTGATCGGCGTCTTACTATGGTTGCTGTCCGACCTCGCGTCGTCACCAAGACAGGTGCTGCGATTCGGAACTGCAATCGCGGTGACGGTCGCCGTGCACGCCGTAATCGTCGCTCGGTACTTCTTCATGCTCCCGCTCATATTTGACGTCTTGGTGCTGAGCGGGACGTTGCTTTCGATAGGAATGTCGATGCGCGTTCAAGACCTGGCGGTAGAGCGCGAAGAAATCGGCTGATCCAGTCGCGCGAGAGCGGGAAGCGGCGACGAAGTCGCAGTTAGCGGATGACTCATTGGGAGAACTGTGGTGGCGCGGAATGACCGCGGGTGGCCGAATGAGTCAGACAGACAGTGCTTGGCATACGGACGCATCGCCAAAGCAGCGCTCCCTCCATTGAAAGCGCAGCGCGCACGCTCGCAGCGCCCGGAGTGAGGCCCACAATCAGCACGGCGACGGCCTGCTCGAAGGTCACGCCTGGCTTCAGCGCGATCGCCCCATCCTCGCGGACCGCAAAGTATTCAGCGAAAGCGCCGAATCTTCCACCGAACACCGCGCCTTCAGGATTGAAGCGCTTGACGTCCTTACCGTCGGCGAGTGAGGGCGCCAGATCACAGGGAGAGGTGTGACTCACTACGAGGGCGAGCGCTATGCTCACAATCGCCAGCACGACGGCGACACCGCTCAGGATCTTATAGCCCAGTCTCATACACCCGCATCTCGGCCAGTGCGGATCGAACGCCCCTTCGATGCGGAGCGCGCGCGAAAGCGGTCGCGATACGCTCCGGGGGTCACTCCGAGCGCTGCAATGAAACTGCGGCGCAGGCTTTCCGGCGTGCCGAACCCGCAGCGTCGGGCAATCTGCGGAAGCGGCAGCTCGGTCTGCTCGAGTTTGCGCCGCGCGGCGGTGATGCGAATCTGCCGGACATAGTGGCCGGGCGCCACGCCGACCCCGTCGACGAAGTGTCGGGCGAAACTGCGCTCGCTCATGGCGATCTTCTCCGCCAGGCGCGGTACTGACAGGTCCTGCTCGACGTGCTCGAGCATCCACATCTGCAGCTCGCGCAGGCCCGCATCCTCGCTGAACTGCGCGGCGAGATAATCACTGAACTGCGATTGGCCTCCGGGGCGCTTGAGAAACAACACGAGCTCCCGCGCTACCGCGAGCGCCACAGCGCCGCCGTGGTCTTCCTCGAGCATGGCGAGCGCCATGTCCATGCCGGCGGTCACGCCCGCCGACGTATAGACATTGCCATCACGGGTGTAGATGGCGTCGTGGCACACACCGTTCCCGACGGACTTCTTCAGCTCCTCCAGATACGCCCAGTGCGTGGTTACACGGCGCCCCTCGAGCAGGCCGGACGCGGCGAGGATCAGCGCGCCGGTGCAGACCGACCCGAGCCGCGTGACGCGACTCGCCATGCGGCGCAGCCAAGCCAGGAGAGGAGCCTGTGCGCGCGCGGCGGCGTACCCGCGGCCCCCGGCTACCAGCAGCGTGTCCGCGCTCGCGACGTCGCGGTACGCGCGCTCCGCCACGAGGCGCACGCCCGAGGAAGTGGGGAAAGCTCCGGCGCGCGGCGCCACGATCTCGACCCGGTAGGCAAGATCGCGCCGCAGTCCGTTGTCCTGCATCCATCGGGCTGCGCGGCTGAACACCTCCAGCGGTCCGGTGACATCGAGAATCTGCGCGTCCGGGTAGGTCAGCATCACGACGTGATGCGGGCGCCGCTGGAGGCGCGCTGCGCTTGCACTCATCGGGGGTAGCTACTCAGATGCTCATTGCGTGGCGTGCGACGAGGACTTGGCCTTGCTCAAGGTCAAAGGCGTCGAGGAGCCGTCATGGGTCAGATGACCCGACATTCGGTCGGCGGTCATCGTGCCTGAGAAATCGATCGGACCGCTGTCCGAGGCGAGCGTGAAGCGAATGCTCCCATGCTCCACGCGCACGTCAGTAAGGGGCTCTCCGATCATCGACTCGGCCGGCGCGTCGACCGTCCCCCGGTACTGCCCACCCACCTGTGCCAGATGGAGGGTCACCGGTATTTCCGGCTGCAGCTTGGGATAGGCCGGCAGGAAGGTGCCCTGCCAGAGCGTTTCGCGGTCGCGGTAGGCGACCGGGATGGTCGGCTGGATCTGACCCGGCTCCCCTGTGCCAGCGTTGGTCTTCCAGCCCTGGCCCTGGTACTCCATGTAGTCGGCTGTGGCCTGGGCGATCTTCGGCCCGTAGTACAGCTCCACCACGTGCAGCGCCGAGTCGATGCCGGAGCTCAACCCGCCGGCTGTGAGGATGAGCGGGTCGGACTCCACGTAACGCACCGAGCTGCGCACGGTGATGCGCGGGTACTGGTTGGCGAGCCGCTGCAGCGAGGCGTGATGAGTGGTGGCCGGTTTGCCGTCGAGAAGTCCCGCCTCTGCCACCTTGAAGGCGCCGGTACACACCGACATGATCAGCGCGTGCTGCGCATTGACCTTGCGCAGCCACGCACCGAGCTGATCGTCTCCCGACTGGGCTCCAACGACGACCACATCCGGCGCAGGCGCATCCGCGAATCCATAGTCGGGTACCACGGTCATCCCTGGCTTCGTGCCACCGCTCGTGTGAATCGGCTGCCGGTCGCGCCCCACGGTGTAGAGCTCGAACGGCATCTGCTGGTCCATGTCTCCGGTGCCAGCGTGGACATTCTCGAAGACCTCCCAGGGGCCGGCGAAGTCGATCACGACCGCACCCTCGGTGAGGACCACGGCAACGCGGATCTTGCGGCCCTCGGGAGGCTGCAAGGCGCTGGCAGGGGCGACGGCTCCGACGGTGAGTGCGACGAAGGCAAGCATCGCGCGAATGAGCACTGTCATACGGATCATGGAGCACCCCTTGAGTCCTGTTGCCATCGTTGACGAGGCTAGCTCCGGGAACCCTTGCAGAAAAGACAAAGAATACACAGTTTCTGCCAAACCGGCTCCGCGTTTCCAACGGGAAATCCGCGAGCTTGGAGCGGACGTCCATCTCTGCTGCCCGATGCGCAGCCTCTTCGATTGAGAGAGGCGCTGGACGTTTTTGTTCTTAATGGTGGGCGGTACTCGGCTCGAACCAGTGACCTCTGCCGTGTGAAACAGAGGTAGGGTGCTTACGGATCAACAATATGCGAGGGGATGCGTAATCGCAACAGTCACTTAGCATCACGTGGTGTCATTTGATATCACGCGACGTCACACCCGCACTGTCCCAAAATTGTCCCAGCCGCGTGACGCGAGGTTCGGGCCTCAGCTTTGCCTTGACTCCATTGCGTGCGGCTGGGTGGGGTCACCGTCGCGCCAGCGGTCTTTGGATGTCTTGACCCAGAGATGTATCCCGAGCACGGTTCCCACCGGAAAACCTAAGGAGCCACACAGTGCCGATGACTCTTGAGAGAACCCTCCCCGAGGTTCTGCCGCCGCGGGCGCCATCAGCTGCGAACCAATGCAATGCTCCAAGAGGCAGAAGATAGAGTCCCGCCAGACCGATGCCGGAGTCCGGATCGTCCCCGATTAGCATTATTGCGCCGATTGCTAACATGATCGCCGCAAGCACGGCGATGGCTAGGTAGAAGACCCGGTGCAAGCGATAGAGAGCCAGATTGAGGGGGTCAGATTTCGCCATCACGGTGCCAATTTGTTTGTGATCGGCTTCCGGTGGGTTGCGATGGGCTCGTCCCGTCTACCGCCGCTACCAGCAATATTCCAGGGACACGCTGGCGCGGCCGGTAATAGCTCCCGTTGATAGGCCTTGCCAGCAGATAGCGATCGCCGAGCCATCGGATCGCGTGAGCCCGCGCGGCGCTGTAGTCGACAACCCAGGTTGGTGCGGGCCGTTGTCGTTTCATGGCTTGACCCCTGATCGGGCTACGAGAGTTGCCGAGCGCTGGCACTCCAACTTATCGGATTGCATGGATTTCACCTTCGCAAGCAATAATCGCTGGGCGATCCCGCGCGCCTGCGACCTGGTTGAGGGAGGGGACAAGTGCGCGCTCTCCGGACCCGTGTGCCAGACCTTGCACATCTCGATGGCCTGGACGAGCGAGGTGGCCGGTTGATCGACCTCGTTCAGGCGCCCGGGAAGGCCGGTCGACCCCGTGACGCCCGGGCAGTACACCCTTACCAGGGACGCACGCGGCAACAGGGCACGAATCTGCTCGCTCAGTCGCGCGGCGCGATCGCGTTCGGGACCCGGGAAAGCGCTCATAAGGAAGACGATCGCAACCGCGCCCGGATCGGCACCTGGTGGCAGTCCACCGCCTATGTCCGCCGGAGAGAAGTGTCGGGCGTCGATCGTTCGGCCGCGTAGCAGCCTCACCAGCAGCTCGGCCGCCAGATCATCGGCCGGTGAGCCGAGCCCAAGACAGAGCACGATCGATCCCGGAGGCACCCCGATCGGACCCTGCCATCTGCCGCTCAACTGTTCGCGCTGCTGACGCAGCCACCGTCCGGGGTCGACCTCCTCGAGCACCGAGCCTCGATGACGCCGCCGCGGCAGTGGGCTGCCGCTGAGGGTGGTGACGACGTCGGCGACGACGCGGCGGACTTTACGATGCTGCGCCTCGCTGGTGGCATCGATCGCGGCATCGAGGCTCGCAAGATGCAACGCCGGAATCAGTACCCGGTCGCAATAGGCGGCGAGCGAGTCGCGCTTGAGGAAGGTCCGAGCGTTGGCGAGGATCTCGTGCGGATCTCCGGACAGTGCGCGCTGATAGAACTTCTGTGGCAGCGTCAGGGGCTGGACGTTGCCCAGTAGTAGCTCGAGGCTTTCAAGTGTCTTCATATGGCGCCCCGCCACCAGAAGGCAGAGCGTGAGCGGCGTCGACAGGATCAAGCCTGCCGGCCCCCAGAGCGCGCTCCAGAAGATCGCGCCCACCACGACCGAGAGCGGCGACAGGCCGGTTGCGTGCCCATAGAGATGAGGCTCGAGCAACTGTGCCGCGATGACGTCGAGCAGGATGAAGACGCCCAAGGTACACACCGCGAGCGACCAGCCGGGATCGATGGCGAACGCAAGTGTCGTGGCAATGAGCGCCGCCAACGCCGTGCCAACGTACGGGACGAAGCGCAGCACACCGGCGAGCGTGCCGAGCAGCATCGACTGTGGGACGTGCAGGAGCGTCATGCTCAGGCAGATCGCCACGCCGAAAGTCAGGTTGACCGCGAACTGTGACACGAAGAAGCGCGACAGCCGCTCGCCCGCGTCGTTAAGCGCCAGCGTCGCCGCGCGGATGTCGGCCGCCCCGGCCAGACGGATGAAGCGGTCGCGCAGTGACTCATGCTCGAGCAGTGCGAATATGAGGACGATGAGCACGATGCCGGTGGCCTCGATCGGCCCCCATACCGACTTCACGAGCCGGCCAAAGAGCTGCAGCGGTGGGTGCTGAACCTCGCGCAGGTCTGCCGCCGGCACGCCGCGCGCCGCTGGCGGCGCAGAGCGCTCCGCGCTGTGGCCGTCACCCGCCCCCGGGACGCGTGAATCGGGCATCTCGATCAGCCGGTTCGTCTCCCGGGTGAGGAGCTGCAGCCGCCGGAGCGTGACATCATTGAGGACACGGAGCTTTTGGTGCACGGTCGCCTGGTACTGAGGCAGGCTCTCGGCGGTTCGCAGGACCTGTGTGCCGAGCACGACGGTCACCGCCGTGCACGCCACAACAAGCCCGAACACGACTACGAGCACTGCGGCGGTTCGCGCCACTCCCATTCGCGTCAACACGCGCACTAGCGGCGCCACCAGGAGGCTCAGGACGAGCGCGAGGGTTACTGGTATCAGGACGCTGCGCCCCAGGTACAAGAGCGCGAGGATGATGCCTGCGCTCACAATGCGGGCGCTGTGATCGCGTAGCCAGAGGGACGCGGAGTGATCAGGCGGCCGCATGCTCGATCCCGTTTCCACGCGCCACTGCGGATCTCAATGTCCGACCGAGGCCCCATCGACCGCGCGAGCGGCTTTGGGCGCGAGCGCGATCGAGACGGAAGCGACGAGAAACACCGCTGCGATCACCATCATCAGGCCATTGGTGGCGAGCATCAGGCTCTGACTGGTCACGAGGCCGTTGAGCATCTCCCTTAGCGTCTGTCCCCCGTCGCCCGGAGGCAGTGCCGCGGCGAGTTGCCCCGTGGGGTCGACGACGTTGGCAAGCTCCGCATGGGCGATGATGCTGCGGTTCTGCCAGGAGGTCGTGACCAGCGAGGTCGCAATGGCACCGGAGATGGTGCGCACGAAGTTCATGAGGCCCGCCGCGGAGGCTGTCTCCTCCTCGTTGACCGACCCCATGGCAAGTCCCGTGAGCGGCACGTAGTACATCGGCATGCCGACCCCCATGAAGAACAGCGGCAGGCAGATCAGCCAGTAGTTCATGTCGGGCGTGGCGACCGATCGCCAGAACGTCACTCCGGCGAGCCAGAAGATGCCGATAAAGATCAAGATGCGCGGATCGACGCGGTTGCCGAGCTTCGCTGCGATCGGGGAGAAGACCACCGACAAGAGACCGCCCCAGGCGACCACCAGTCCCGCCCAGGTCGTGGTATAGCCCATGTTGTACTGCAGCCAGAGCGGTGTGAGCACGTTGATGCCAAAGAACGCGCCGAAGGCAAGCGCCAGCACAAACATGCAGGAGCTGAAGCCGCGATGGCGGAATACCCGCAGGTCGACGATGGGGTACTCCTCGGTGAGCTCCCAGATGAGGAATGCCACGAAGCCGATCACGGCGATGATGGCGAGAACGCGGATCTCTATCGAAGAGAACCAGTCCTTGTCCTTGCCCTCATCGAGCATGATCTGCAGCGCCGCTACCCAGATGACGAGCAGCAGCATGCCGATCTTGTCGATGGGCTTGATGATCGCCGGGTCCTGGTACCGCCTGAGCAAGCGCCAGGCGATCGCGCCGAAAGCGAACGCCATCGGCACATTGATGAAGAACACCCACGGCCAGCTGTAGTTGTCGCATAGCCAACCGCCGAGCACCGGCCCGACCACCGGTGCCAGCAGCGTCGTCATCGCCCAAAGCCCCATAGCCTGCATGGACTTTTCTTTGGGAAAGATGCGCAGCAACAGCGTTTGCGACAGCGCCAGCAGCGGACCACCGGCCATGCCCTGCAACACGCGCATGCCGAGCAGCATGCCGAGCGAGGTCGACATGCCGCACAGGAGCGAGAAGACGCCGAACAGCACTACAGAGATGCAGAAGAGCCGCACGGCTCCGAAGCGGCCGGCGAGCCAGCCCGTTAGCGGCACGGTGATGGCCTCGGCCACCGCGTAGGAGGTAATCACCCAGGTGCCCTGGCTGGAGCCGGCGCCGAGTGCGCCGGCGATGTTCGGCACCGTGACATTGGCGATCGTCATGTTCAGCACCGCGACGAAATTCGCGAGCGCCAGCACGATGCCTGCTACCCAAAGCATCCCGCCCTCGAGAAAGGGCGGCTGCTTAGCATCCATTGAAAGGTTTGACATGACGGCCTCTGAGAGCGACTGCAGTGATGGCCTAGGAGTTGCCGCGAGCTGCAGCAGGGGTGGAAGCGAGTTGCGATGATTTGCTGCGGAGGTCGACCTTTGCATCCATGGACAGGCCGACGCGAAGCGGATGGACCGCCAATTCATCCGGGCTCAGGCGGATACGCACGGGAAGCCGCTGCACCACCTTGATCCAGTTGCCGGTCGCATTCTGTGCAGGAATGAGCGCAAAGGCTGCGCCGGTGCCGCCGGAGAAGCCCTCGACCACACCGTGGAACACGACCTTGCCGTGGTAGAGGTCGGAGGTGAGCTCTACGCGCTGGCCCGGGCGTACCTTCGCGAGCTGCACCTCCTTGAAGTTGGCATTGACGTACATCTCGTTGACCGGGACCACGGAAAGCAGCGGAATGGAGGGCTGCACGCGCTGTCCGAGCTGCACCTGGCGCCGGGCGATGACGCCGTCGATCGGCGAGCGAATGACGGTGCGGCCCAAGTCGACCTTCGCCTTGTCGACGCGCGCCTGGGCGAGAGCCACGGCGGCCCGCGCGCCGCTGAGAGCCGCGTGAGCATTGCGCGCGCCGTTCTCGACATGGGTGAGCTCGTCGCCCGATACCGAGCCCGACTCGATGAGGGCCTCGCGGCGTCTCACGTCGATGACCGACCGCTCGAGATCGCTGCTTGCCGCGACGACCTGCGCCTGGGTACGCGCCAGGTCGGCTTCCGCCTGGCGCAGCGCCAGTTTCGCGTCGGTGTCATCGATCACGACCAGTACGTCGCCGTGCTTGACCTCCTGGCTGTCGACGACGTTCACCGCCGCAACGGCTCCGTCGATCTCGGCGGCCACCACCGCAACCTCGGCAGCCGTGTAGGCGTTGTCGGTCGATACGAAGCGGGAACCGACGTCTTTCCAGTAAATCCAGGAGCCCGTTCCGGCCGCGGCGATGGTGAGAGCCAGCGCTCCAAACAGGATGATTCGTTTCCTGCGGTTATTGACGGCAGCGTCGCTCGGACGCGAAGCCGGGGGAGGGGACGGCAAAGCTTCAGTTGCATGATTCATGGGATTCTCCTCAAGAGTGTTTGGGTTCTGCCGTGTGGACAGGGGAATGGCCGCCGAGGCTCTCAGGTGAAAAGCCACCGCCGAGCGCGCGCACGAGGGCAACGTCAAGAATCAGGGCGCGGGTTTCCAGCTCGGCGTGGGCACGTCGGGCTGAGATGAGCTGGTCTTCCGCCACCAGTACGTCGAGATAAGTCGCGAGCGCTCCCTGATAACGCTTACTGACGATCTGGTGAGCCTCCGCAGCCGCGGTGACGGCTGCCTGCGAGGCGGCGAGCTCGCCAGCGAGTGCCTTGCGGCTCGTGGCCGCGTCCGCCACTTCGCGCAGCGCGTTCGAGAGCGTTGCGTTATAGACGGCGACCGAGGCGTCGTACTCGGCGTGGGCGCCGCGCAGCTTTCCTTGGAGCCGCTCGGTGTTGAAGATGGGCAGCGAGATTGCCGGACCCGCACTACCGAGATCGGAACCCGACTTGGTCAGATTGTTGATGCCAAGCGACTGGAAGCCGACGAATGCCAGCAGGTCGACGCTCGGGTAGAAGCCCGCTTTCGCCTGATCGATGCGCCGGGCGGCCGCTTCGGTCCGCAATCGCGCGGCGACGATGTCGGGCCGGCGCCCCAAGAGGTCTGATGCCAGGTTCGAAGGCAGCCCGTCGGATCCGGTGAAGTTGGCCGAAGGACGGGTGATACCTGCGCCACGGTCCGGACCGGCACCCAGGAGCGCTGCAATGGCGTTCTTCTGAAGTCCGATCTGCTCTTCGATCGCGAGGAGCTCGCCCTCGGCCGCAGCGCGCCGGGCCTCGACCTGCCGAACGGTGGCGAGCGTCTCGAGACCAAAGTCGTGGCGCTGACGGAACAGATCCACGGTCTTCTCGCGCAGCGCGAGGGTCTCCGCCGCGTTATCCCGCAGCGTGTATAGGTGCACGAGGCCGGCGTACGCTGAAGCCACCGACGTCGAGAGCACGAGACGGGCCTCGTCGATTTCGATCTCGGCGGCCCGCTGCTCGGACAGGGCGGCGGCGACCGCGGCGCGGTTCTTGCCCCAGAAGTCCAGCTCCCACGACAGGTTCAACGTTGCGAGGCCGTAGTCCTGCCAGCCCTGCGGTAGCGCCGGGCGGGGAACGAGGTAGTTGTAGCTCTGCTTCTGTTCGTTCAGCAGCGCGGTGGCGCTCACCTCCGGGATGCGGGCAGCGCCTGCGGCCTGAACGACCGCCGCAGCGCCGCGCACGCGTGCCTCAGCGAGTGCCAGATCGGGTGAGTCGCGCAGCGCTTCGTCGATGAGCGACTCGAGCTGCGGATCGTCATAAGAACGCCACCAGCCGTCGGCCGGCCAGGCTGCCGCCGGTGCGGTGAAGGTGCGCGAGCTGCCGAGCTGCTCGATGCTCTTCAGGGGAGTGGAGCGATCGAGGTGCGGCATCTGCGCGCAGCCCGAGCCTGCGGCGAGGCTGATGGCAAAAAGTACGCCGATCCGGACCCGGATCGAAGGCGATGCGCTGGGGGTTTTCATCTAGTTTGGTCTCCCTAAATCGTACCGTTCAGTACAGTTTACTTGTGAAGGCGTGAATGTCAAGCGGAAATGTACCGCTTAGTTCATTAATGACTCAAAACGATCCGCGTCTCACTGAAGCGACTTCGCGACCTGGATGCTTCCCCAGACGAAGGATCGGGCGCCGGTGCCCGAGCGCAGCTCAGGGGATTCCCAGCGCGCCAGGTACTGCAGCGTCCAGCCGGAGGGCATGCGCATCTCAACGCCTGCCCAGGCCTCGCCGAGCAGATGGTTCAGGTCGCCCCAGTGATAGGTGAGATCGCTGTTGCGGAACTGCCCTTCGAGGAATGCATCGTAGGGCCGCGCCTTGGCGCGCGCTCCGGCAAAAGCGAAGATTTCGAGCGGTGCGCCGTGAGCGAGCGATGGCAAGAGCGGCTGCGTCTCCTGCACATACATGTTCTGCTCGGGCGTGAAGCTCCACCAGGGCGATTCGATCCGGCCCCAGCGCATCGAGAGCGCGAGGCTCCCCTCGGTCACGGTTCCGGCGCTCCCGGCCACCGTCCACTTCACGTCGCCGTGCCAGGGAGTCTCGCCGAACTCGCCGAGCAGGGCCTGGCGAGCGGTGCTGTACCGGGCAGTTGGCTCACCGCCTGCCGAGATCTGATGGGACCAGCCTTGCGGTTGCACGCTACCGGTGAGGTGATGCAGCGCGCTCTGCACCGTCTCCGCGGCAGCAAGACCCAGCATGCCGACGGTCAGGCTGGAATTGTAAGCAACCGCCGCGTCGCTCGAGACATACCGCCGGCCCGCGCTGAGGAAGAAGAGACTCGCATAGGGTCGATCACCTGCGACCACCTCATGTGCGCCGAGATCGCGTGGCGTAAATATGAGGAGGCCTGTAGCGAATGCGTAGGCCGATTCCCAGTCCGGCGCGCTGAAGCGCCGCCGCGAGCACAGCTTGTCATCGACGAACCCGAGGGCACGGTCGAGTGCGCGGCCGATAGGACCAGCGCTCTTGCCTGAGAACGTGACCTCGCCACCGCCGTTGTAGTCCTCGTCCTTCTTCCCATCCGTCAACAAATGTTCATCGAACACGATGCCGGCCCCGACGCCTGCGGGCTCCGAGGTGGAAGCGTCGGCCGCCGGCCCAGCCAGGGGCAGACAGCTCGCACGGCCTTCAGTGGCAGGGGCGTCGAGGGCTGAGACGCTCTCACTGTGTGCATAGAGGAGCAGCGCGCAGAGCATCAAAGGCCGAACTCGCGCGGCGCGGATCGAGGCGCAGGGCAGGGCTTGGGTGGAAGAGGGCTTCGGGCTCATCGGGGTTTCTCGCTAGTTCGCTTGTAAGTACTGTACGGTACGGTACATACTAGAACTATTGAGATTCCTGAGTCAATCGAAACCGTACCGGGTGGTTCAACTGTGAAGACGAAGACAGAAGCCAAGCGCCTGGCGATTCTCGAAGCGGCCGCAGAAGTCTTCCGTAAGGTGGGCTTCGACCGCGCGTCCATGTCGCAGATCCGGGCGCGGCTCGGCGGCTCCAAGGCAACCCTGTACAACTACTTTCCCTCGAAAGAGAAGCTCTTCCTCGAGGTCATGCATCACGCCAAAGAGCACAAGCTGCAGGCGCTCTGCGGGGCGCTGAACCCGGACGCCCGGGACCTGCGGCAAGAGCTATTGGAGTTCGGGCGGCGGCTCCTGGCGCAGCCGTATTCGCCGGAATGCATTGCCACCCGGCGCCTTGTGATCGCCGAATCCGGCTACTCGAACTTTGGGAAGACCTGGTTTGAGTGGGCGACCGTTCCCGTGGAGAAGCGGTTGACCGACTTCCTGAGGAAGGTCATGCGGCGAGGGGCGTTGAGGAGGGGGAATCCGAAGACTGCCGCCATACACTTCTTGAGTCTGCTCGAATCAGAGCTGACGGAGCGAAGCCTGCTGGGCGTGATTGAGTCTGTGGAGGCGGCGGCGATCCGCGGTGCCGTACGGCGCGCGGTGGACGCCTTCCTGGCGGGATACGGCGCGGAAGAGGCGGCAGTCCGCGCGACCGCTCGGGGCGCAAGCTCGCCCAGACGCCAGCCATCCGAAGCTAGCTGAGCGGGCACCTGCCGATGGAACAATCAATCATATCTGCGGCCGCGGCACTCGGCGGATCACTAGTGGGCGGGATCTCTACGTTCGCGGCGTCGTGGGCGAGGCATCGCACCCAGACTTCGATTCAGCAAGCCGCGCGCCGCGAAGAACTCTATGCGGAGTTCATCAATGAAGCGTCGCGACACCTGGTGAGCGTCTGGGGCAATCAGATACAGAGTCCCGAGAGTCTGGTGGACATTTACGCCGCGCTCGAGCGCATTCGGTTGATCTCATCGGCGGCTGTGGTGAGCGCGGCAGAGCGCGTGATGCAGCAAGTCGTCTCGGCGTACAACGCGCCTAACAAGACATACGATGAACTACTGCGAATCGTGATGAGTGACGGTGTCTCCACTCCACTTACGGATTTCACCCAGGCTTGCAGGGCAGAACTCAGCGGCGCCCGAAACTCTCGCAAAGGATGCGACGCTTCGTTTGAGGAGGCGCCCGGGTTCCCCACGCCGAGGTGTGTCGCGACTGTCTCGGTGTGATTGCACCCCACGCGGCGCCAGTGTAAACTGTACCCATTGGTTCGTTTAATTGCTCATCATGAAGACCAAGACTGAAGCAAAACGCCTGGCCATCCTTAAGGCGGCCGAGGAAGTTTTTCGGGAGGTAGGGTTCGAGCGCGCCTCCATGGAGGAGATCCGTGAGCGGATCGGCGGCTCCAAGGCGACCTTGTACAACTACTTTCCCTCGAAGGAGAAACTGTTCTTCGAGGTCATGTACCAGGCCAAGAGTCTCGAGCTGGATGCAATCGTCAGTGCTCTGGACGCGGACCGAGAGGACCTCAAGCAGGAGCTACTCCAGTTCGGGCAGAAGCTTCTCCCGGTCCTCTATTCGCCGGAGGCGATCGCCATTCGGCGTCTCGCCATCAGCGAAGCCGGACACTCCGAGATTGGGAAAGTGTGCTTCGAGCAATCGACCGTTCCCATGGAAAAGAAGGTGGCCGAGTTTCTGAAAAAGGGAATGAAGCGCGGAGAGCTTCGCACCGCTGATCCGAAGACGGCCGCGATACATCTACTCAGCCTCCTTGAATCAGAGCTGCTGCAACGCATGCTCTTCGGCGTACTGCCTTCGGTAAAGCCCGAGACCATGAATAGTGCCGTGCGCCGCGCGGTCGACGTATTCCTTTCTGGCTACGGGCGAGGCTAGTCTGTAAGCGGCTAGCTGCCGGTCGCGCCGTTGCGAGGACTCGAGCGCGCCCAGTACAGACCCAAACCCCTGTGGCCGGGTCGCCGTTGCCACCACGCCTGCAGACCTGCGCCCTCGATGCGCTCTCTGAGCGTGAAATAGGGGCGACCTTCTCTCCAGCGTCTCGCAAGCAGCTCCACTAGGACGCTGGGGTCAGGTTGCGCGCTGGCGCTGCTGGCACCGATTGTCATGTGGCCAATCTTGTGGAGTGGGGTAGGGCACTAATGCATGGACCAGCCGTGGCTCACGACCAGGGACTGACCGGTGAGCGCATTCGACCCGAAAGAGGCGAAAAAGAGCACAGCCTCGGCGACGTCCTGTGTCGTCGTGAATTCGCCGTCGACCGTCTCCTTGAGCATGATGTCCTTGATGACGGTTTGCTCTGAGATGCCGAGCGTGCGTGCCTGTTCGGGAATCTGCTTATCCACCAGCGGAGTCCGCACGAATCCCGGGCAGATGACGTTCGCTCGCACACCATGCTTTGCTCCTTCCTTGGCGACCACTTTGGCGAGGCCAATGAGCCCATGCTTCGCGGTCACGTAAGGTGCCTTGAGCACCGAAGCCTCTTTCGAATGCACCGAACCCATGTAAACGATGCTGCCGCTACCTTGGCGGTACATGTAAGGCAGCACCGCGCGGGTGGAGAGGAATGCGCCATCCAGGTGAATCGCGAGAAGCCGTTTCCAATCCTCGTACGCCAGCTCTTCGAGCGGAGACACGATTTGGATTCCCGCGTTGCTCACCAGAACGTCGATACGCCCGAAGGCTGCAATGGCGGAGTGGACTCCCGCCTGCACTTGCGACTCGTCGCTCACGTCCATGGCGATACCGAGCGCGCGCAGCCCGGAGGCGCTCAGCTCGGCCGCTGCGGCTTGGGCCGCGGCAGCGTTCCGGTCTGCGATCACCACCTGTGCGCCCTCGCGGGCGAGGGTGAGCGCGATCTCCTTACCGATGCCGCTTGCGGCCCCGGTCACGATCGTAACCTTTTCTCTGAGACGCATTGACGCCACTCCTGATGTCTAAGTTATTCGATTACCGCAGGTAATCGTGGACGACCCTGCCCAGCCCGAGCGTGAGATCGGCCACGATGTGTGCCGCCGCGACTACTTCGAGGACCGGCAGATCGGCCACGGGCGCCAGCGCGTGCGGCGTGAGAGAGAGCGCCGCGGGTCCGGTCCACGCGCCTTTCACCTCGATGGCTTCGAGGTAGTACTCAACGAGTTCGCAGATTCGCGGCGTGCCGTCGACGTGCGGGATGATCTTGAGCAGATAGTTGGGCGCGGACAGTGCGCCCTTGACGTTCGCGGGATCCAGCGGGCGATGCTTATAGCCCATCGTCCCGGTGGCCACGCGGACAGAACCGTAATCGAGCGTGCCGAGCAATGTGTCTGTCTCGGCGCGCAGCGTCGGTTTGCCGAGCTTCTTCGGGAATCCCCAGAGCTCGCGACCTCCGGCGATGGCGGGATGGCCATCGAGGAACATGCTGAGCGTGTAGTTGCCCTTGCGCCCGCCAAATGACACTGGGATTACCTGTCCACTCTCGGTGTAATCCCCGAAGGCTGAGTCCGGCATGCGGATGAATTCGTATTTGACCAGAGGGGTCTCGATCTCAAGAGGCGCCGGCACCTGCGCGCGCAGTCTCTCCGGATCGGTGCGATACGTCAGGATGAAGAACTCCCGATTGATGAATCGATAAGGCCCTCGCGGATACGCCGGTTGCGTCAACGGCATCGCGAAGGCCCGATCGAGGACCTCCTGTTCCTTCATGACGGCCGCTCCGCCCTAACGCCCTTGACCCAACGACTGAGTATCACTCCGAGGCTCTCACTCACGACCGTGTTGTCCAAGATCAAACATGAGCACCCCTTCGATGTTGTCGGGGCGCTGCAACACCTCGGGGTGACGCAAGGTTCGCAGCGTGTCGTGGTAGCCCGCGCGCCAGTGTTCCTCCATGCTCAGGCGCGAGAACTCGTAATCCTTCGAGTCTCCCTCATGCCCCTTGGCCCGATAAATCAGCTGCACGATGTTGAAGGCCCGGGCGCTCGCGACGGGTCGAAGCACCTCGAGCTCGGGCAGGTCCTGCAGTCCAGCGGGAAGTCTTTCCAAGAGACTGGCCAGCGTATTGCGCAACATCTGCAGATGGCGGAACCGATCGGAATTGCTACGCGTGCGGCTCGAGTACTGAATCTCCTTCTGGCGAGTCATGACTTCGGCCATGTTGCGCGGAAAGATTCCACGTGCGTTCCATAGATCCACCTGGAAGGCCAGCGTGTCCCGCTGTGGCTCGGTCTCGAGCACCCACTGCAGCGGCGTGTTCGACACCAGCCCCCCGTCCCAATAGAACTCGCCGTCGATCTCGATCGCCGGGAAGGCGGGGGGTAGGGCACCGCTCGCCATCACGTGTTCGGGTCGGATGGTGTGAGTCGTATTGTCGAAGTAGACAAAGTTGCCCGAAGTGACATTGACGGCGCCCACGCTGAAGCGCATCTCGCCTGAATTGATACGATCAAAGTCGATCAGGTGCTCGAGCGTCGACCTCAGCCGCGCGGTGTCGTAGTAGCTCGTAGCCTCCAAAGACCCCGGTGCATGCAGCCAAGCCATGGGGATCCGAGGCTCGAAGAAGCTCGGCACCCCACCCATGATTGCGGCGCCTGCACTCAGCTGATTGCGCAGACCGCGGGCCGCGTCACCGCGCATCCAGGACATGGGCTCGAGCTGGGCGAGGCTATCCAAAGCTCTCGTTGGCGCGACCATTTTCCAGAATTTGCGCAGGCAGGCGACGCGCGCCTCGGGCGCATTACCGGCGATGAGTGCTGCGTTGATGGCGCCAATCGAGATTCCCGCAACCCAGTCGGGCTGCAGCTTCGCTTCGATGAGGGCCTGGTACACCCCTCCCTGATAGGCCCCCAGGGCGCCGCCGCCTTGCAAGAGCAGGGCGATGCATTGGAACGGGCTGCTCCCCTTCGGCGCGCGGGCCCCGTGGCTTGGTTCGGCTGCGAGGGCGCTCACGAGGTTGCCGCGTCGTGTCGCGCTGTCGCGAGCTGAAAGGGGGCGCTTGCTGGGCTTCATCGTTCGCTCTCCATACCGTACCGAGCGGTACAGTTTTATATTGCCGCGAACCGCGTGTCAAGCAAAACTGTACTGGTAGGTCCAGAAAATGACGGAACGTGACCGCGCTCTATTGACCTCACGATCGGTGCTGGACTAATATGTACGGTACGGTGTGGTACATTTTAAATAGGAAGTTGAACATGACAGCGGGCATTGCTGATCCTCTGGACTTTCATGGAAAGGTGGTCCTCGTCACGGGCGCCGCTACCGGCATCGGACGAGCGGTCGCAGCAGCCTTCGCGAGGCGCGGCGCGCACCTGTCGATCGGCGACGTCAATGTACAGGCGGGAATCGAAACGCTCGAGCTCGTGAGACGCATTGGCAGTGAGGCGATCTTCCTGAAGACAGACGTTTCGGAAGAGGCCGACGTGCGGGATCTGGTAGCCGTGACGATCGACCGTTTTGGCCGCCTCGACTGCGCCTTTAACAACGCAGGAATCGCTCCGAGAGAGTCACATCGTAAGCCCATCGCGCAACTCGACACCGCGGGCTTTGACCAGGTTATGGCGGTCGATCTGCGCGGCGTATTTCTGTGTATGAAGTACGAGCTGCGCGAGATGGTGCGGGCCGGAAGAGGGGCGATTGTCAACACCGCCTCGGTTGCGGGAATAGTGGCTGAGCCTGGTGTCGCTGCCTACGTGGCAGCCAAGGACGGCGTGATCGGCCTGACCAAGGTGGCGGCGATCGAATACGCAGCGCAGGGGATTCGCGTCAATGCACTGGCGCCGGGCTTGGTTGAAACGCCAATGACCGCGATTTTGAAGGCCGATCCCGCCGTCAGCGCTCTTGTGCGGGACGCCGCGCCGATTGGACGACCGGCCCTGCCAGAAGAAATGGTGGGACCAGTCCTGTTTCTTTGCTCCGATGCCGCGTCGTATGTGACCGGGCAAGTTCACATCGTCGATGGTGCCGCGACAGTGCGCGGCATGTTCCCAGTCTCCCGTGATAGGGCAGGCTTAGCTCCAGCAATCAAGGCGGATCTATTGAGTCAGCCGCACACTCAACTAGCAAATTGAGGGTACAGATATGTTTGAACATGGTGGCCTTAAACCGTTATGGCCCGTCATTCTGTTCCTCCCGATGCTCTGGATAGGAGTACTGATACTCCGCGAGTCGTTTCTTTACCGCGCACGCGAACGGAGGCGACGATGAAGTCTGGGGAAGTATGAGGTGAATGGATCCCTGATGCTTCGCCGTTCCGCAGGGATCGTCGTCCTTTCGCGTCAGCGCATGAACTCCTAACTGACCCACCCAACCAGAGCGCTTCTTGCCGCTTGGTACCCGAGCTCGATGATTTCTCCCGCCCGATCGAAGTCCATGAACTTAATCGACCCGAGCGACGGCCGGATCAGTAGATCGGGTGGATGGCGCTCCAGATTCGTCTTCGCAATCTTCGCCTGCATGACGTAGATGGCTGACATGAGTACATCCACGATCCCGGGCATCGGCGCGCGCTGCATCCACGCATCGAGCTGCATCGCCGCAGGATTGTTCATCGCGCGCAGCACTTCGTGAAGACGTGCCGCTGCCGTGCTGGCGGGTCGTGCGATCCCGCTTTCATGAATCCGAGCCAAGCGGCTTTCGATAACGTCGATACTCACGTCGACACCAATGACAACATCGGCACCCATTGCGCGAACGACGCTTACCGGAACGGGATTGACAAGGCCGCCGTCGAGTAGAATCCGACCGTTCCAACGCACCGGAGTGAGCAGCCCGGGGACTGCAATGCTGGCGCGGACCGCTTCGGTCACGTCGCCGGAGTCGAGGATGGCTTCAGCGCCGCTCAACAAGTCGGTCGCCACCGCTTGGAACTTAAGCGGTAAGTCCTCGATGCGGCGGCGACCGGTGTAATCGCTGAGGAAACGCGCGACCTTCTGACCATCGATAAGGCCGGATCGAGGAAAGACCGGATCGAGCAGGCCGGCAACTTTCCTCCAGTCGAACGCGAGAAAATCGGTTGCGAGCCTGCGCAGATTGCTTGCGGCGTAGACGCTTCCAATGAAGGCGCCCATGCTGGTCCCGGCGACGAAGCTTACTTGAACCCCTTGCTCCTCCAGAGCCCGCATCACCCCGATATGGGCAAGACCGCGCGAAGCGCCGCTCCCCAGTGCTACACCGATTTTTGCCGATGTCCCGAGCCGGCTGTTTGACCTAACTGATACGGCTGCGGACCCGGGGGAGTGCATGATTGCGACCTGACCCTCAGCCCAGTCAACCGGCCCCTCGCGGCCGCCCCTCAAACAGGCGCGTGGCGACGACTCCGTAGATGAAGCCACCGACATGCGCTGCGTATGCCACCCCACCGGCTGACTGCGCGGTAATTGAACCGAGACTCAGGAACTGAATGAGGAACCACACACCGATCAAGAGCGCCGCCGGAATGTACGTCACGCTGATGAACACTAGGATGACGAGGAGCGAGCGAATCCGGTCACGCGGATAGGTGACGAGGAACGCACCCATCACCGCGGCAATCGCGCCGCTTGCACCCAGGATCGGCACGGTCGATGCGGGCGCCGAGGCGATTTGCGCGAGCGCCGCAACGAGCCCGCCCAGCACGTAGAAGACCAGGTACCGCCGCGGAGTCATGAGATCTTCGACCGCGGGTCCGAAGGCCCACAGGAATATCATGTTGCTGATGATGTGCAACCAGCTCCCATGCATGAACATGGATGTAGCAATTGTCAGCAAATGATGGCCAGAGGCGATGTCGGCGGGGATCGCGGCCCACCGGATCACGAATGTATCTCCGAGCGATAACTCGAGAGCAAACGCGATCACATTGAGGGCGATGATCACGGCCGTAGCGAACGGGAATCGGGTGGGCCGTCGCGACACATCACGAAGTGGAATCACGGCGACCATGTCGGCTCCTGCAATCTCGGCAGGCCGTTACGCTAAGGCAATCCCGGCCTTCGAACGTACTCTCGCCACGGGCCAATACTCCACGGCAAGATTAAGCCGATGACTCGGATGCGCCGGCAGCCTCATTAACTCCCGCGCACCATGTACCGCGGGCGGAGTCGCTAACTCAACTTGGGCACGAACTTGCGGATCTTGAAGGCCAGTATTAGCAGCAGAACCCCGAACAAGATGGCGTAGGAGCCGATCAGCCAGAGCACGGCGAGAGCGCCTGCCGCAGGCTGTGCCGCAAGGAGAATGCCGAAAGCCACCGAGGCAAGACCAGCAACGAGCAGCAGCCACTCATTGTCGATCTCCTTGCGTAGCCGAATCGCCGCCGCGATTTCCAGAACACCCGTGGCGATGGCCCAGATCGCGATGTAAAAGAGCAGCGCAAGGGCCGTGATGCCCGGAGCGAAGAAGGTTAGGAACCCGATGCCGATTCCGACCAAACCCTGGAGCAGCAGGAGCCACCAGTACTCGTGACCCTTGGGCCCGGTGATCGCCGTCCAGAGACACAGCACGCCATCGGCCATGGAGTATGCGCCGAAGAGCAAAACCAAAGCCGCCAATGTGATGCCGGGTTGCACCCATGCCAGAACTCCAAAGATGATCGCCACCAGCCCACGCAGGAGCAGCAGCCACCAGCCGCGCGCGAGACTGGAAGCCAGATGGGTGAGGATAGTATTCATGACTCGCCTCTCCTCATTGGTGTTGTTCAACCTGACGCGTTGTGCCAATTGATGCGATGCATCAGTCCCAGCGAATTGCGTAGACGCAACCGCCAATAGATCACGCGAATCTAATCCTCTCGCTAGAGCAGCGCATTCGTATCAGTACCTAACAGTCGTGACAAAGGGTACCGCGCCACGTCCTGGAATAAGCTGGGTGAGGTACGACCGAGTGGCCGCTGCCCTCTGTGAGCAGGGAGGCTCACTGTCCCAAATGCCGGGGAACAGACTTGAGGGAAGCGCTGGATGCTTTTGTTCTTGGTGGTGGGCGGTACTGGGCTCGAACCAGTGATCTCTGCCGTGTGAAACAGAGGTAGGGGTGCTTACGGATCAACGATATGCGAGGAGAGGGGTAATCGCAACAGTCACTTAGCATCACGTGGTGTCATTTGATATCACGCGACATCACGAGCGCACTGTCCCAAAATTGTCCCAGCGCGTTGCCGGCGTCGGCTACCGACCCGAGGGCAACGAAGCGGTTTCCCGAAACCGGACGCACTGAACCTTCAGAGCAGACGTCCGCCGATGGTTGTTGCCCTAATCCAAAGTACGCCTCGGCTACGATTCTTCGCTTAACCCCTTCAGTGGCGGGCGGCTTCAGGCATCGCGTGCAGATAGCTGTACAGGGCGGTTATCTCCGCATCCGTGAGGTGCGAGAGATTCTTCCGCGCATACACACTCATGGTGCGAAGGTTCCTTCCCCCGAGTGCAACACCCGTTCGCAGCAGCTCCGCGAACGCGTCCGGTGAATACGCGGCCACGACCTGCAGACTCGGACTTGTGAATTCTGGAGTGGAAGCGCCGCGCAAGTTGCTCGCATGACACGGGGCGCAGGTAGTGCGCGCCAAGTAGCGGCCGAACTCCGCTTCCTTGGCCGTGGCCTCCGGAGGTGGAATGGTTTCGGCAATGAGCTGTGCCGCCGTCTTAAACTTGCCGGCAATGAGTCCAATGCGCCCGACCGGACCCGGAGAGACTGACGGACCCGGACCGGCAACCTGCGGCAGGCTCTTCAAGAATGCGAGAATTTTCTCTAGATCTGCGTCCGTCAGCGCGACAAACGCCTCTGAAGGCATCACCAACATGCTGCGCCCGCCCGGCCGTACACCCTGCCGGATGATGGTCGCGAGTTGCGTATCGGTGTATCTGCGGACCGCGGTGGTGAGATTGGGAGCGACGATGCGGGCGATCATCGGCTGGTCGAACATGACGCGGCCTTCTCCCTCCCTACCGTGGCAATCGGCGAAACACCCGTGGACGGTAGCCAGCCGACGGCCCTCAACGATGGCAGCCGGATCCGTCGGAATCGAGACGGCCACCATGGGGACCTCGTATGTGCGTCTGAGAATGCGCTCGGACAGCACGTACACGATCCCGAAAGCGATGATTCCCAGCGCAACCACAATCCCCAACGCGAGGCCTACCCAGCGTAGCAGACGATTCATCATTTTCTCTTTTGTCGATGTGGTCAGGGCTTGTAGCGCTCTAGGCACTTACCCGCACGCAGAGAAGAGCCATGTCGCGATGATATCGGATGCGGCCGCCGGAAGCGGAGGCTCGCTAGCGTCCGCTCTTCGGCCTTCCAACTGGCTGCTTTGTGGACAATAGGACGCGATGTCGCAAGCCCGATCCTCGCCGATTGCTGCCGTCTATGAGCAGGGAACGGCCGCTTCCGACCGAGGCTGTGTGAAAACACAGCGCAATGCCCGCGTGGGATAATCGCAGTGGCTTGCAGGGGAGCGCGCCATGAAGCGATTCGTCGAAGGCGAGTGTCGAGACCAGTCGGTGCTCTTTCCAGAGCGGCTGGACGACTGGATCGCCGAGGACAATCCGGTGCGCGCCGTCGATGCGTTCGTAGACGAACTCAACTTCGTGGACCTGGGATTTGAGAGTGCCGAACCGGCGGACACGGGGCGGCCGGCTTACCATCCTGGGACGCTGCTCAAGATCTATGTCTATGGATACCTGAACCGCATCCAGTCGAGCCGCCGCCTCGAGCGTGAGGCGCAGCGCAACCTGGAGTTGATCTGGCTAACGGGACGGCTCGCGCCGGACTTCAAGACGATCGCTGACTTCCGCCGGGACAACGGTCCTGCGATCCGCAGAGTGTGCGCGCAGTTCGTGGAGCTTTGCCGCGGTATTGGTTTTTTCAGCCAGGCGCTCGTAGTGATCGACGGCAGCAAGTTCAAGGCGGTGAACAATCGGGACAAGAACTTCACGCCGCATAAGCTCAAGGCCCGACAGCAGCAGCTGGAGCACAGTGTCGCGCGCTACCTCGCCGAGCTCGATCGAGCCGACCGTGATCCGTCTCTGGTGCCCGAGGAGCGGGTTGAGCACCTAAAAGAGAAGATTGCCACTGTGCGCAAGCAGATGAAGAACCTCAAGGCGATCGGCAAGGAACTGGCGGTAGCGCCTGATCAGCAGCTGTCTCTGACGGATCCCGATGCACGCTCGATGGCCACGAGCGGCCGCGGAACTGGGATCGTCGGCTACAACGTGCAGACCGCGATTGACGCTAAGAACCATCTGGTCGTCGCGCATGAGGTGGTGAACCAGGGACACGATCGCGAGCAGCTGGCTCCGATGGCAGAGCAGTCCAAGGACGCATCGGGCAACGAGAAGCTCAAGGCGCTCGCTGACCGCGGGTACTTCAACAGCGAGCAGATCCTCAAGTGCGAGCAAGCAGGTATCACACCGCTGGTGCCCAAGCCACTCACCTCAAATGCCAGAGCCGAGGGCCGCTTTGACAAGCGGGACTTCGTCTACAACAAACGGCGAGACGAGTATCGGTGCCCTGCGGGGCAGCGCGCGATCTGGCGCATGACTACGGTTCAGGACGGGTTGACCTTGCACACGTACTGGTCATCCGCCTGTCCGAGATGCCCGATGAAGAGCGCCTGCACACCGAGCGACTACCGCAGGATCAGACGGTGGGAGCACGAAGATGTTCTCGAGCGGATGCAGGCGCGCCTCGACCAGATGCCTCAAGCCGGCCGGCTACGACGGCGGACCGTCGAACACGTGTTCGGGACGCTCAAATCGTGGATGGGAGCGACGCACTTCCTGATGAAAACACTGCCGAAAGTGCGAACAGAACTTAGCCTGCACGTCCTGGCATACAACCTGAAGCGGACCATGCAGATGCTCGGAGTGCAGCCCTTGATTGCGGCGATCCGGGCATAGACCCGATCGCCTTGGCCTTGCCTGCAGTACCTATCGCTATCGGCAGCTGGCTTCGGTTATCACACAGCCTCGACCCGGAGCGGCCGGTCACTGTTCGCGAAAGCTGACACCCAGAATGCGAGAAGCGGACGTTCGCTAAGGCACCAGTCAACCCGAGTTGCGCCGAGCCTCCCTAGGGACCCACAGGCCGACCTTGTAGCAGAAGGCAGCGAAGCGCGGATCGTCCCTGTAGCGCAGGATGAAAGGATCGAAGAGGAGGTATCCGATGTCAGAATCGCGATTGCCCCAGGCGCGGTCGAGCCATTCGAAGGTCTGCTTGGCGTCGTTGCGCAGCGCGTAGACCCGGGCGATCTGGTAGGCAAAATAGTTCGCATGCTTCTCGATCAGCGTCCGAAGCGCCGCATCGGCCGCGCTCCGGTCGCCAGTGATTTGCAGTGCGAGCGTCAGTGCACTGTCTCGCCACACTTCGTTAGGCTCTTGCTGCGCGGCGGCGAGCGCTGCCTGCGCGTTGCCGCGTGTGACCTCGATGGTCGTGAGCGTATGGTGATAGAACTCCGCACCGGGCTGCAGCTCGATTGCTCTGCGAATCGCCCACTCGGCCTCGTCGAGGCGGTTGTGTCCCCGGAATAGCATGGCAAGCCAGCGGTAGTAGTCCGCTCGCAGCGGTTCGGCGGCAAGCACCTGCCGGGTGAGTTCAATTGCGGGCTCTACCTCGCCGAAAATCGCGAGCAGGGACGCAACATAGAACCTCGCCGAGGCGTCATTCGGCGCCAACGCCAGCGCACGGCGGGACTCCACTTGTGCTCCGCGCCAGTCCAAATGGGCGTTCAGAAGCAGAGTGACCTGGGCAAGGTGCGCGGCCGCGAGCTCGGGTGACAGGGCGAGCGCGCGCTCGGCCGCCTCACGTGCCTTCGCAAACGCTTCTTGCCGGGGTGCACCCGCGAGGTAACGCGTACCAAGCCAGGTCCATGCAGTAGACAACGCGCTCCAGGCGAACGCATAGCGCGCGTCGAGCTGGATCGCCTGCGTGTAGAACTCGATCGCCTTGCGATAATCGGCTTCCTTGTGACGCGACAAATAGAACCGGCCCTGCAGCAGTGCGTTGTAGGCCTCTAGGCTCCCCCCCGGGGGCCGCTCGCTCTGCGCCGCCGGATGCTCAGCCGGGAGCAGCCTCGCCCGCAGTACCCCCGCCACGGCACGCGTGATCTCATCCTGCAGTGCGAAGAGATCCTTGTAGGGCCGGTCGTAGCGCTCCGACCATTCCGCGCTCCCATCAGCAGTGTCGATGAGCTCGGCGCTCACCCGCACCATCTCCCCTGAGCGCCGCACGCTCCCCTCCAATAGATGCGCTACGCCGAGCTTCGCACCGATGCTGCGGCTGTCCTCTTTCGAATCTCTGAAATGAAACGCCGAAGTGCGCCCGATTACCTTCAGCCCCGGCGACTGGGATAGCGCGGTAATCAGATCCTCCGACAGCCCATCGGAGAAGTACTGCTGGCTCGCGTCCCCGCTCTCGTTCGTCAGCGGTAGCACGGCGATAGAGGGATAGCCCGGAGCGCGAGGCGTCGTTTCTCGGTATATCGTGTATCCCACCGCAATCACAACGGCCGCAATGGCCGTTATGCTGACAGCGAACAGTGGCTTATTGCGCCGCACGAACTTGCGCAGCCGGTAGGGGAATCGGGCGGGCAGCGCTGTAATGGGCCTACCTTCAAGGTAGCGTCGCAAATCCTTCGCGACGTCAGCCGCACTCGGATAGCGCTCGGCCGGCTCCTTCGCTAGCGTCTTGATCACGACCGCATCAAGATCGCCACGCAATTGCCTAGCTAGCCCTTCCTGCGTAGTGGCACGGCGCGCCGCCGCTTCCCGATCAAGCTGCGTGCTGGGCTTTCTTACCTCAAGCCTCGCGATCGCCTGTTCAAGCAACCCGATGGAGGCGGCGCTCTGCAGTTGATAGGGCCGGGCCCCGGTAAGCAACTCGTAGAGCACGACGCCGAACGAATAGATATCGCACCGTGCATCAAGCCGCTCGCCACGCAGCAGTTCGGGACTGGCGTAGCTTGGCGTGAGCGCCCGGCCGTAGACGCTCGTGAGCTGCGTTTGATCCGCCTCTTCCTCCAGAAGCTTCGCGACACCAAAGTCAAGCAGCCGCACCTGGCCGCCTTCAGTCACCAAGATGTTGGACGGCTTGAGGTCGCGGTGAACGACGTGTTTGTCATGTGCATACTGCATCGCGTCGAGCACCTGAAGGCACAATTCAAGGCGAGCCGCGATCGGTAGACGACGCGCATCGCACCAGTCCGTTAGGGCTTGACCCTCCACGTACTCCATCGCGAAGTAGGGCAACTTGTTATCGGTAGCAATGCCCGCGTCGTAGAGACGAGCAATGTGGGGGTGCTCGAGGCTCGCCAAGATATCGCGCTCGCGCGCAAAGCGCTGCTCGAGCTCGCCGCTGAGACGGGTCAGCGTCGGTATCTTCAAGGCTACCGTGCGCTTCAACGCGCCATCTGCCCGCCGCGCGAGCCACACCTCCGCCATCCCGCCGGCTCCGAGGGGCTGAATCAACTCGTAGGGTCCCACGCGCGCACCGGCTTGCAGGAAGCTCGTCGACTCGCCACCCGCCGCATCGGCGGCAACGAGCTTCGGCAACGCCCAGAGTGGATTAGAAACTGCGGCCTGAGACTCTCCCGGGAGCAACGCTTCCCGCAGTGCTGGCGCAACGTCCGAGTATTCCGGAGACAGCCTCTCGAGCCAGAGGCGCCGTGCGGTGGCATCCAACGGTAGCGCCTCATCGAGCAGACGACTCATCAGCGCCATTTGAGAGACCGATAGCCCCATCGCCTTCTCAATCAAAGTACTGGTCGCGCGCCATCCTTTACCGCAGCGCCGCCGCGAGGATCAGGCGCGCCTTTTCCCAATCGCGCTGCACGGTGCGTTCGCTCACGTCCAGCGTTTCAGCAATCTCCTGCTCGCTGTAACCGCCGAAGTAGCGCATTTGAGCGACTTGGGCCAAACGCGGATCCGCTTGCTCCAAAGCCTCCAACGCCTCGTGCGCTCTTAGAATTGTCTCCTCGTCCTCCGCGCCGCCGACCCCTAGTTCTGTCGACAGCGTCAACGGTTGGCGCCCGCCGCCGCGCTTCTGGGCGAGCCGTTCGCGCACACTATTGACGATCACAGAACGCATCACTTGCGAGGCATAGGCAAAGAACGCCCGTCGGTCCTCTGCGCGCAGTTGCCCAGCACTCTTGAAGCGCAAATATGCCTCATGCACGAGACAGGTCGTGTCGAGCAGCGTGTTACGTCCGCCGTCCCGCAGCCGGGAGCGGGCGAGCCGGTGGAGCTCGGCATAGGCGACCGCAAACAACCCGTCGCGCGCGTCAGGCTCACCCGCCTGGAGTCGACCCAGCAGCTCGGTGAGCTCACTCATCAGATGATCTCGCGTTTACCCAGCCTGCGAAGAGGGCGGCAACCCGACGCGGTCAAGCGATGTGTGCCGCGCCGGAGCCTCGCCCGAGGCACCCCCCAACGCGAAGCACGTATACCTCCGGGATGTGCGCCCCTCAAGACCGAGCGGCTGCTTCGATCACTCAGATGTCGTTAAAAGCTTGTTCTACAAAGGAATTTGGCATGCGCACACTAGCCAAGGCCATTGTTGAAAGTTAGTCGTCCAAATTCTTTCCCCCGAGTGTCGGGTTTGGACCGCAAGTGGTGTCTGCATGGATGAGGCACTCCGATGGCTGCGTCTGTTTACCTAGGCAGGCTTCGGCAGATCGCCTCACCCGAGACCCCTATCGCAACCCTGAACCAAACTAGCGGAGATTCACATGAATAGCCTCAACATCATTCGTCATGTCGTGACTGCCGCGGTCATCGTCACGCTCGCATCGGGATTCGCCCTCCCTGCGGGCGCTGCCGATGCCACGGAGGTGCACAGCATCACCGTGAAATTCGCCGATCTGAACGTCTCGAGCCCGGAGGGTGCCGCTGAACTCTACGCCCGCATTCGTGCAGCGGCGAGGACGGCGTGCTCGCCCTCGGAGTCCACCCCGTCTCCGTTCAATGATGCCTGCGTTCGCAAGGCCATCGCGGACGCAGTCATCAGGGTCAACCGGATGGAGCTGTACGCCGTGTACAACGAGCGCAATAAGACGCCGCTTCCAACCGCGCTGTTATCACAGCAGCGCTAAACAAGCGGGCTGCGCGGCGACGTTTCGCCGCCGCGCAGCCCCTTCGCAAGATGGCAACGGGATCGCAATGGTGAGATCGCATTGATCACGCAACGGCGGCAGTTCTGTGCGTCCGTAATTTGAAAGACGCCGTATCCGGCTGCCCATTCCCCGTATCGTGACTGACCGCTTTGCGTAAGTCCGCACACACACCACGAATGTCCGCTTCTGGCCGAACTGCGCCCTTTGTTGCTTTACGGGCCACCATTACGTTTGAGTTGTTAGCTCGCTGAGCAGCGCGGCGACAACCGCTTCCGGGGCGTCCTCCTGAACCAGATGACCCGCTGCGGGCACGGTGCGTAAAGTCGCCCCTGGGATTCGAGAGGCTAACTCACGTCCCCGCTCGACGGGGATCCAGCTGTCTTCCTCGCCCCAGAGGATCGTGACAGGGCAGTGAATCTCCCCATATCGTGACTCGATCTCGTCTGTATATCGCTGATCCATCTGGGCGATCTGGCGATAGAAGGCCGCCTGCCCGGTCGCACCAATCCACGGTTCGACATACAGCTGCAGGTCATCTCCAGACAAGGTGCGGAAAGCCGCGCCAGCAATGTAAGCCGGCAGAACGGCAGCATGGATAGAGGGCGGGAGTCCTGCGAACGCCGCTTCGTGCTCGCGAACATGGCGCACAAACGGCGAGCCCCACGGTGCGAGCGCAACAGGATCGATGAGGGTGAGAGAGTGGTACTCGCAACCATGGAGCAAGCAAGCGCGCAAGGCAGTACAGCCGCCAAAGTCGTGCGCCACGACGTCGGGGCGGGAAAGTCCCAGATGCCTCAGGAGGCCCGCAAACATGCGGCCCTGGATGGCTAGCGAGACATCCTGGTTGGGACGCATTTCGGAGCGGCCGTAGCCCAGGAGATCGAAGTAGAACACCCGGCGATACCCGGTCAGGTGAGGGGCAATTCGACGCCAGACGATTGAAGAGAACGGTGTCCCGTGCAGAAGGACTATCGGTGGTCTATCGACCTCGCCGAGACTGCCGTAGCGAACCGCCTGACCTTCAAAGGTGAACGTCTCGGGCAGATTCCAGGACGTGGGCGCTTCGGCAGGCATGTATGTGGTCTCGGTGTGGTCGACAGTGGCATTTTACTGCTGCACATTTGCCGCGCGAGGAAAGCACGACTCGGACCGTCGAGTGTCCGCTCCGGAGCAATTCCGTTCGCGATGCGAGTGTCCGGATTTGGCCGGTGGGAGTCCTTCCAAGAGAGGCAAGAGGACCTAACGCGTCGGCGGTAGCGCCGCAATAGTCATCCCGTGCTTCCGGAAGATCTCAACCATCTTGGCCATGTCCGGCGGGCCGATGGAGGCGGCACTGACGACGGCGCTCGCTTCCCGGAAGTAGGCCGGCCCCATGATGGCCGGAGTCACGATCGATAACTGCTTCGCAGCTTCGGTACCGAAATTGTCAAACCTGTGGACGGCGCCGCGCGGGATGCACACGGCTTGCCCGGGCCCGACGGCGATCGCCTTCCCATCGATCGTCCAGGTGAGCGTACCCGCGATCCCATACAGCGTCTCTTCGTAGGCGTCGTTCTTGTGGGCCGGGGCCGCAAGCTTCTGCCCAGCAGGAACGCTTACTTCGAAGACCGATACGCTGCCGTTCGTATCATCGCCCGTCAGCAGAAAGCGAATACCGAGCGGACCGATCCTGATGGTCTCTTCCGATGGATTTACTGCAGGCTGCTTTGCCACGACGTGCTCTCTTTAGTAAACTGAATGTACCAAACAGTACATTGCATTTACTATCGATGTCAAGTCTCGAACTTCCAGAGAATCCTCTGATCGGTGCGCTGCTGCGAGTCCCGGCTCAGGCCATCCATCGCCGCATCATCGCAGCGCTGCACCTCGCCGGCTTTCGGGATCTGCGTCTGCCACACATGGGGGTGCTCCAATATCCAGGCCCTGACGGCTATCGGCCGAGCGAGCTTGCAGAGCGCGCCGGAATGAGCAAGCAAGCCATGAATCAGCTCCTTCAGAGCCTGGAGCGACTCGGCTATCTCTCCCGTCGCGATGTCAAGGAGGATCAGCGGGCACGACGGGTGCACTTCACCGCGCGCGGACGTGCAGCTTGGGCCAAGGTCCATGACATCCTGGCCGAGATCGAGGCTGATTGGCGAACCACCTTGGGTGAAAAGGACTTCAGTCGCCTGAAGGCCTTGTTGTGCAAGGTATGGGTGTCAGACCTGGTTCCCTAACCGGCAGCACATCTTGCCCCGAACTGAATGACCGCTCTTGAGCGATCTAGCGTGCTGTGTCGAGCGTCTGCTCTTGGCCGAATTGCGCCGGTCCCGAGACCGCCCCGAGACCGGCCGCTCGCTATCGCGGAAGCGGACACCCGCGGCACATTTCCCGTTCTTAATGGTGCGTCTATCGAGCATTAACCTGCGAGAAGTACCGTGGGTTGCATGGCCGGTGGTCCGTCGGGTGATGGTAGTTGGCCGGAGCCCACGGCATGGCACGGCATTTCTTGTGGCTGACGGTCGGTGCGACTGGGCTCGCGTTGTGTGCATGCGCGGGCGAGTACGCACGGTACTACGAGCCTGCACCGCACGGTTCACTCGTTCCGTCGCAAGGCAGTCCGCTGTTCAAGTACTCGCGCAATCCAGACCGCGACGGCAAGCAACTTGCGCGGGAAGGATATGTCTTGATTGGCAGTTCTTGTTTCCTCGCTGGCTCTCCCGTCCCTTCCATGTACCAGCAGGCCATGACACAGGGAATGAAGGTCGGAGCT
>DASZAN010000047.1:0-3883 GCA_035945115.1 Allostellaceae bacterium | reverse complement strand
GCCGACAACGGCGTTAGCGGATTTCAACTTTCTGAGTACACGGCCGAGATTCCTCTCGGACTCGCCATTGCCGTACTGTCGCGCGGTGTCGAAGTAGTTGACCCCGGCGTCCAGCGCGCAGCCGATTGCCCTTTCCTGGTCCCTAGGATCGCCACGCACCATCAGCCCGCCGACAGCGCCGCAGCCGAAGCCCAGGACCGAAAGCCGCATCCCAGTGCGGCCGAATACCCGCATCTCCATTGCCGTTCCTCCTAGTTTCCCAAATAACGAGCGACGCGTCTTGCGACCCGGTTTCATGGGTAGGGGCCTCGCAGGTAGGCGCCTCGCGCCGTCAGACTGGTGTTTCGTCGCCTCTCGATCACGTTTCCAGTAACACAACGCACGATTTCCCGCTTATGGCACGTCCGAGGAGATCGAGCGCGGATCAGCAATGTCGGTTTAAGCCACTAAAGCGGACGCTATCAGGTGGCACCTTCAGCAGCCGTTGGGGCAGTGCGCTTACCGATCCGCAGGCCCAGAGGTCATCCCCGGCATCTGCATCCGCATGTCCTGCCGCATTTCCATCCTCATCGTGCCCGGGAATGTCGGCAGCAACGGAGGAGCGGCGATGACGGCGGCACCGTAAATCACCAGAGCGGCTGCTGTCGCACGCGAAGCCGCACGACCCCAGGGCAACGATTTCTCCGCGAAGATGACGAGCGTCACGATCGCCATCGCAGCGATGTTCATTAGACCCAATGGAAAGAGGATGACGAAGAGCAGCCAGCAGCAACCAAGACAATACGCGCCGTGTATCAAGCCCATGCGCAGCGCGCCGCCTTGGCCGTCACGCCAGGACGTCATGATGAAGCCCATGGGCGTCTGGCATTTCGCGAGACAGAGATTCTTCAAGGGCGTCAGCTGATAGAGACCGGCGGCAATGAGTGTGCCGCCGCCGATGCGCGCTGCGGCGGCCGGCGACAGCGCGGTTCCCGCGGCAATCATTTCGGCGCTGATGGCGCCGATGTAAGCGGCCATGCCCGCCGCCGTCCATACCAGGAGATAAGCCCCGACGAACACCCAGGTCGACACAAAGGCCTCGCCTCGCCAGCGCTTTGCTGCCTGCACATGATGGAATGCCATCACCATGGGTGCAGCGGTCGGGAACATCATCGCCACCATCATGATGATCCAGATCGCGAGAAAGAGCGGCGCCGCGAGACCCATTGTGGGCGAGGCCATCGCCATGCCGTCGCCGTCAGCGCCGCGCTGCCAGACGAGGACTGCCCAGCACAGCGCGGCGAGGGCAAAGAGCAGCCCCAAGATGATATTGCGTTGAAGCAACAGCCTGTCTGCCCCGGCGCGCTTCATCGGCGCATTTCCTCCCCGCCTCGACGCAGCCCGCGAGGCTTGATGTTTTGGTGGCGGCCTCAGTTCGACCAGCGGATCGGCGCGTAATGGCCGTTCCTGCCGGAATTGTCCCAGCGCATCCCGTAATCAGCGAAAGTACTGCCCTTTGTTCCCAGGGCCAGGGCGAGCTTGTCGGGTGCTACAGGATGGCCGATCGCAGTCCAGCTCTCGCCCGAAGGATGCATGGTCGGCAACGGCTCGACCGCCATGTGCATGATGCCGGGCATCTCTGCCGAACGGTTCTTGCCGGCGACGGTATATTTGATCGCCACTTTCTTGGCGCCGAGATGCTTGCCGACCAAGGGCGCGAACGCTGACATCGGGCCGCCCTCGCCACCGCCGAAAATGGCGCCCAGAGCCTGCGTCTGCCGATCGTCGGCGCGCTCGTCGATGTAAGCGGCGAGCGTCCAGTTGCCTTCTCCCATGGGCCCGGGCGTGTGGGCGATCACCGCGACATTAAGCCCGTCGAGCGACACCGCGCCGTAGTTGCCTTTGTCGATGTGAAACACTAGCGCGACGTCACATACGCCCTGGCTGGGCCTAGCACTGAGCGGCGCGCTTGGCGAGACCAAGCACGGGCAAACGACGTTGCAGTTGCAGTTCTCGAAGTAATCGCCCGACAGTTGCCACTTCGTCTGGGTCGCCATCTCTACCTCCCCAAGCACAGCGTGATCGACGGTACCCCTGTCTGTCCTGCGCCGCCAGTGCCTCTATTGCGAGTCCGCTCGCGGCACGCGCCGCGGCGATGGCTTATGTGCGGCTCCTGTCGTATCGTCGGGTCGTGCGTGCCGAACGCTCCTCGCGAAGGGAGATCCTCATGTCCCGCGTTCCGAGCTGGCGCATCGTCGGAGACTGGTTCGACAATTGCAGCTGTGCAGTTCCGTGTCCGTGCACCTTTGCTCAGGCGCCCGACAACGGCGTCTGCGATTCCGTTCTCTTTTGGCACATTCGACACGGCCATTTCGGCGACATCAGTCTCGACGGTCTGAGCTTCGTGCGGGTCGGACGATGGGAGGGCGATCTCTGGGCCGGAAAGGTCCGCGGGGCGGCGGGCATCTTCATCGACGAACGTGCCGATGATCGCCAGGCGGAGGTGTTGCCGCGCATCTTTGGCGGGCAGGTCGGCGGTTTTCCCGCGCTCGTGGCCGCGCTCTTTGCGGAAGGCCGGCAAGTTCGCGGCGTGGAGCGCGCGCGGATCAGCTTCGAGATAGCGCCCGATCGCGCCCATTGGGGTGTGGAGATCACCGGCAAGGTGAAGGCGTGGGCCAAAGCGCTTACGGGACCGACGAGCGTCGCTGGGAAATATCCGGAGCTCTTGAACGCGCCAGGCTCGGAAACGGGACCAGGGCAGGTCGCGACGTGGGGCAAATCGACCATCTGCAGCGTCGACGCGTTCGGCTACAAGTTCCAGTGGACGACAAACTCGAGCAAGCACATTCCGTTTGACTGGACGGGCCCGTGAACCCGCGGCATGTTTCGGCAAATGGCACTTCTGAGAAGTGACTCATCGGTCGCTAAGAGTCCGCAAGCCGTGAGCAAGCGGACCTAAGTCGACGAAGCTGTTTCTTCCGAGAAGTGCCATGTGTGGACGGCTCCCTGTTGGCAAGGACTTTCTGCACGTATAGAACTTTGGTCGGTTGCGACCATGTGTTCGGCCTGATTGTGCGGTTCACATGACCGCTGGCCATAATGCCCTCCGCGGATCAGGTCCCGGTCAAAAGCCCGCATTCGAAGATGCGATGGCACATTGTGGGTTGTCCCGATCGCCGGATCGACCGGCTCTGCATTACGTGCTGTTCGCCCCTCCCAACTTCACATCAGCCCGACTAGCGGCGTGATCTGGTTCATGCCGCCAATGCGGCTGGTTCCTTGTAGCGCTCACCCTTCGCCATCATCGCCCAGGCCATCCTAGCGAGCTTGTTCACGAGAGCGATCGCCGCGACCTTTGTCGGCCGGCGCGCCAGCAATAGCGAATGACGGCAGCGCGCCGGCGGTGAACAGGCCGCGTAGATAGCGGTCGCCTTGCTTGCTGATGCGGCCGAGCCTTTCCTTGCCGCCGCTCGAGTGTTGCCGCGGCACGAGCCCGATCCAGGCCGAGAAGTGTCTACCTGAGCGGAACGCCTTTGGATCAGGCACGCTGGCGACCAATGCCGTGGCCAACGCCGGTCCGACACCCGGAATCTGATCGAGCCGTTTGCTCGTCTCATTGGAGCGGTGCCAGGCCATGATCCGGCGGTCGAACTCTAGAATCTGAGCCTTCAGAATGCGCAGCTGCACGCCGAGGGCGGCGATGCACATACGCGCCACTTCGGGGACGCGCGCGTCGCCTGGATCGGCGGCGATTCTGAGCAGTTCCTCGACGCCATTGCGGCCGACCCGCGCGACGATCCCGAACTCGGCAAGATGGGCGCGGATCGAGTTGATCACGCTGGTCTGCTGCTTGATGAACAGATGGCGCGTTCGGTGGAGCATTAGGCAGGCCTGCTGCTCGGGC
>DASZAN010000046.1:0-11771 GCA_035945115.1 Allostellaceae bacterium | reverse complement strand
GCACGAACTCAAGGACGCCATCCATCGCTTCCTCGACCAGACCAATGCCAATCCCAAGCCCTTTACCTGGACCAAGGACCCCAACATGATCATCGCCGCCGTCAAACGAGGGCACCAAGTGTTAGATTCAATCCACTAGGTCGTGGGTTCATCAGGCCCCTCTGGTTGCACGATGCGCCGATGGCAAACGGGTTCGCAAACGGCGCGAAACCCTATATACTCCCCTCCAGGATAGGATCAAGGGAAAAATGGCACATACGCTGAAGGATCAACAGAAGCTCCTGAACCGCGTGCGGCGCATTCGGGGCCAACTCGATGCCGTCGAGCGCGCACTTGAGGAGAAGGCCGGCTGTGCGGCGGTACTACAGCAGGCGGCCGCCTGCCGCGGTGCGCTCGATGGGCTCATCGCTGAGGTTGTCGAAGGTCATATCCGTGAGCACGTCATGGATCCAGACGCGCCAGCCAAGGATGCGCGCGCCAAAGCGGCCGAGGAACTCGTCGAGATCGTCCATTCATTCTTGACCTGACGCTGTAGCTCCGGAGGGAAGATGCACACGGAGACACTCGAGCGCTGGCAGCACGAGCATGTGTTCCTCGGCGCACAGCATGCGCGAAACGAGCGAAAGACCTGGGCGGTCATCGCGCTGACCACGGCGATGATGATCGCTGAGATCGTCGGCGGGACGCTCTTCGGCTCACTCGCCCTCGTCGCCGACGGCCTCCACATGTCGACCCATGCGGGCGCATTGCTGATCGCCGCGCTCGCCTACTCCTTTGCCCGCCACCACGCGCGGGATCCGCGTTTTGCCTTCGGTACCGGCAAGGTCGGCGATCTCGGCGCCTTCACCAGCGCTGTCGTCCTCGCAATGATTGCGTTGCTTATCGGCTATGAGGCCGTCGAACGCCTCATCTCTCCGGTGCCGATCGCCTTTCCCGAGGCGATTGGGGTGGCGTGCATCGGTCTCGTCGTGAACCTGGCGAGCGTCTGGTTGTTGCGCGAGGAGCCCCATCATCATCACCATCATCCGGCAGACTCCGGCGACGACGATCATGACCATGATCATCATGATCATCATCGCGACCACAATCTCCGTGCTGCCTATGTTCATGTCCTCGCCGATGCCGCAACCTCGGTGATGGCGATCGCCGGCTTGTCGGTGGCATGGCTTCTCGGTTGGATCTGGATCGACGCCGTGGTCGGCATGATCGGCGCCGCCGTCATCGCCAATTGGTCCTACGGGCTCCTCCGGTCGGCCGGCCGCGTCCTGCTCGATATCTTGCCCGATCCCAAGCTTGCTGGCCGGATACGAGAGACCCTCGAGCAAGATGGCGCCCGCGTGACCGACCTTCATTTGTGGCGCGTGGGGCCTGGCCATTTCGGCGTCATCGTCGCTCTCGTGACACATACGCCGGAGGCGCCGGCCGCATACAAGGCGCGCCTCGCTGGAATCGGCGCGCTGGCGCATGTCACCGTCGAGGTGGAAGCCTGTCACTGAGCACCGAAGGCGCGCTTGCCAAGCTTGCCGCACGTCGTTAGAACCGCGCGGTCGGGACAGCGCAGACTCCCGGCTTCTCCAAGACGGCGTGCCGTCCAAGTCTGCTCAACACTCGTCGGCTCGAGGGCTGAGCGCATGGGCGGAATTTCGCATAACAATTCAATGAATTTGCGCACCGCGCAATGCCGATGCGCAAGCACCGCGTTGGTGCTGGTCATGTCGTTGATCGCCTGCGTGCTCGGCGGCGCCGCGCGTGCGCAATCGCCGGAGCTGTCGATGCGCGAGTTCTCTTCCGGCCAGATCAAGAAGGGCGTGCGTTCGATCGGCTTCGGCGGTGACGGTGCGACCTGGGGAAATTATGGCCTCGTCTGGAAAGATGCCGGCACCGCGCTCGCCGACTATGCCGACACGCATTACACGAATGGCAACGACTTTCATTTCGTTGCCGCCGGCGCGACCACGCCCTCGCTCTGGCACGATCTCGCCATCTATCTGATCGGGCTTGGCCAGGATACGAACCATAACGTCCGCTTCAACGCGCGCTCGCCGGGATTGGGGCCGGCGCCGGTGCCTGTCCAAGGGAGCGGCTCCGATCACGCGTTCTTCTCGAAAATCGCGATGCCGCTGGGGGGCGGCGTCTCGGCGGGCATCCTCCTTTCCTATGAAACCTCGTTCTTCGACGCGACCAGCCTCGCCAATCCCGCACAGAAGGTGCATTACGAAACGGAATGGCGCCCCTCCGGCGGCTTCGGCCTTGCCTGGCAGCCCGATCCAATCGTGCTCGTCGGCGTCCGCGGGCTCTTCAACAACGACCGCGAGCGGCGCACCGACTCTCTGGGGCTTACGGAGGGCGATGCGCATACGATGGAACTCCGTCTCGGCGGCTCCATCGCGCCTTGGACGGGAGCGCTCATCGATGTCGGTGGCACGCGGCTTGAAAGACGCAACAGCGTCGCCGGCAGCCATACCGTGTCGCTTCGCCCCAATCTCGGCGTCGAGCAGGCGCTGATGGAGCGCCGGATCGTATTTCGCGCAGGGCTCGATGAGACCTCGCCCACCGCGGGATTTTCCGTCAAATTTTCGCCATTCAGTCTCGATGCGGCCTATGTTCGCAACATCGCGCATGCGCGCGTCGGCGACCTCTTCGGACGGCACAGCAACAGCGCCCTCTTGACCCTCACGCTCGACTATCGCTCCTGGCTCGCGGGATCGTAGAGTCGGGCTTCCAGCCATTCATGGAGGGCCAGATGAACGATTTGCTGAGCGGGCGTCTCGCGCTCGTCACCGGCGCGGGATCAGGCATCGGCGAAGGCATCGCGCACGCCGTGGCAAAGGCGGGCGCCCGTGTCCTTGCCGTCGACATTGATGCGGCTTCAGCAGAGCGGGCGGCCACGGCGATCGGCGGGCGAAGTTTCGCCTGTGACGTGAGCGATCGCGCTCAATGCGATGCGCTTGCGGCACGGGTGGCGAGCGAGATCGGCTCGATCGCCATCCTGGTCAACAATGCCGGCATCATTCGCCGCGGTAAGGTCACGGATGAGGCGGCACGGGCGGACTGGGATGCGACGCTCGCTGTCAACCTCGACGGCCCCTACAACATGGTAACCGCATTTCTCGCTCAGCTCCGAGAAACCAAAGGCGCGATCATCACCACGGGGTCGATCCAATCGTTCGTGGCATTACCGAACTCTGCCGCCTACACCACCTCGAAAGGCGGCGTGAGAGCACTCACCAAGGCGCTTGCCATCGAGCTGTCGCCGATGGGAATTCGCGTCAACGCGATCGCGCCCGGCCTTATCGCCACGCCGATGAACGCCAAGGCGCGCGAGAATCCCGCTTACATGAAGAATTTTGAAGGCCGCATACCCTTGGGACGCATCGGCACGCCCGACGACATCGCGCTGGTGGCCGTGTTTCTGGCATCCGACATGGCGCGCTACATCACCGGCGTGACGCTTCCGGTCGATGGTGGCTACCTCGCGCTATGAGACACGTACGCCTCGGTGCGGTCGGCCGGCCTCAGCGAAAATCGCGGCTTTGAACCACGAGTTCTTCGGGACGGCTCGCGCCGGGGTCGGACAAGCGGCGCAAAAGCGGCGAGAGATCGATGAGGCGGTGTGCCACGACATGGATCACCTCGCCTTCGCGCTGCACCGGGCCCTCGCATTGGACGAGGCGCGCGCCCATGACGATCGGGCGGAAGCGCTCGAAGGTCTTGCGCCAGACGATGATGTTGGCGATGCCGGTCTCGTCCTCGAGCGTCATGAAGATGACGCCCTTGGCGCTCCCAGGCTGCTGACGAATGAGAACGAGTCCTGCTACGCGGGCGTTTGTTCCGGCGGGAATTTCCTGCAGGCGGCGGTTTGGCAGAATGCGTCGCTCCTCGAGCACGCCGCGCAGCAGCGCCAAGGGATGTTCCTTCAGCGACAAGCCGGTGGTGCGGTAGTCCTGCAATACATGCTCGCCGAGGCCCATGGGCGGGAGCATCACGGCGGGCTCGCGTGCTGCTTCGCCGGCGAGCGATGCGAAGAGCGGGAGGGATGTTTCAAATTTATCCGCTGGCGCCGCAAAACCGCCGGTGCGTCCTTCGACAGGCTCAGGATGAGGTAAATCGAGACTGGCCTCTGCCAAGGGCCGTAAAGAACGGTCCTCATCCTGAGCCTGTCGAAGGACGCGCGATCGCACTGCAACCAACGGCGATTCTCCCGCTTTCTGCGCGGATCGGGATGGTGCGTAATCGCGCAAGCCTTTGACCGCCCAGAGCGCATGGCGGCGGTCGAGGCCAAGCGAGCGAAATGCATCGGCATCAGCGAGATGTTCCAAGGCGCGGCGGCTCAACTGCGCGCGGTACTGAAGATCGGCAACGGAAGAAAAGCCGGTGCCGCGGCGAGACACCAGCTTCCCTTCGATCTCGGCTTGGGCGAGTCCCTTCACCTCGCGAAAGCCGAGACGAAGCACATGTTGGGCACCGCCATTGCTTGATGCTTCGAGCGTGCAGTCCCAATCGCTCAAATTGACGTCGGCAGGACGCACCTCGACGCCGTGCGCCTGCGCGTCGCGCACGATCTGTGCCGGTGCATAGAATCCCATGGGCTGGCTGTTGAGGAGCGCGCAAGCGAAGACCTCGGGATGAAAGCATTTGAGCCAGGCCGAGACATAGACGAGAAGCGCGAAGCTCGCCGCGTGCGAAAGAGGAAAGCCGTAGTCGCTGAAGCCTTTGATCTGCTCGAAGCAGCGCCGGGCGAAATCCGGCTCGTAGTTGTTCGCAATCATCCCGGCGATGAATTTCTCTTCGAAGCGGACGATGTCGCCGTTGCGGCGGAATGTGGCCATGGCGCGGCGCAAGCCGTCGGCTTCTCCGGCGGTGAAGCCGGCGGCGATCATGGCGATTTTCATCGCCTGTTCCTGAAAGAGCGGCACGCCGTAAGTCCGCCCCAGCACTTCTTCGAGACCGCGCGGATATTGAGGCGGCTCGAGACCCATGCGGCGGCGGAGATAGGGATGCACCATGTCCCCCTGGATCGGCCCCGGCCGCACGATCGCCACCTCGATGACGAGATCGAAGAATTCCCGCGGCTTGAGCCGCGGCAACATGCTCATTTGTGCGCGGCTTTCGACTTGGAAAACGCCGATGGAATCGGCGTGACCGAGCATGTCATAAACTTCAGGCGCGTTCTGCGGCACGGAGGCGAGCGTGAGTCGTTTCCCGTAGTCCCGATCCAAAAGCTCGAAGGCGCGGCGGATGCAGCTCAGCATGCCCAAGCCCAGAACATCGATCTTGAGGATGCCGAGCACGTTGAGGTCGTCCTTGTCCCATTCGATGACGGTGCGATCCGCCATCGCCGCATTCTCGATCGGCACCAGCTCTTCGAGGAGGCCGCGCGTGATAACGAAGCCGCCGACATGCTGTGAGAGATGGCGAGGAAAGCCGATAAGCTCGGCCGAGAGCTCGAGCGCGAGCCGCAAGGTGAGATCGCTCGGATCGAGGCCCACTTCACGCACCTTAACGTCGTCGATGGCGGTGCCGCTCCAGCCCCAGACGGTGCCAGCGAGCGCCGACGTCACGTCGTCGGAAAGTTCCAGCGCTTTTCCCACTTCGCGAATGGCGCCGCGCGCGCGATAGCAGCTCACCACCGCGGTCATGCCGGCGCGGTTGCGGCCGTATTTCTCGTAAATGTGCTGGATCACCAATTCGCGCCGCTCATGCTCGAAATCGACATCGATGTCGGGCGGCTCGTTGCGCTCGCTGCTGACGAAGCGCTCGAAAAGGAGATCGACCTCGTTGGGATCGACATCGGTGATGCCGAGGCAAAAGCACACCGTGGAATTCGCCGCCGAGCCGCGGCCCTGGCACAAAATATCGTTCGCGCGCGCAAAACTCATGATCTCGTAGACGGTGAGGAAATAAGGCGCATAGTTGAGGCCGGCGATAAGCGCGAGCTCGTGCGCGATTAGACCGCGAATCTTCTCCGGCACGCCCGCGGGATAGCGCCGCGCCGCCCCTTCCCAGGCGAGACGCGTGAGCTTTTCCTGGGGCGGCGTGCCGTCCGCGTCGGTCTCGTCGGGATAGACGTAGCGGAGCTCACTCAGATTGAAGGTGGTGCGTTCGACGATCTCGAGCGTGCGTGCCACCGCCCGCGGATGCTCGCGGAAGAGCCTCGCCATCTCGTCCGACGATTTCAAATGCCGCTCGGCATTGGCGGCGAGGCGGAAACCCGCCGCGGCAATGGTGACGCCGTCGCGAATGCAGGTCAGCACATCCTGCAGCGGCCGCCGCTTCGGTGTGTGATAAAGCACATCATTGGTGGCAACGAGCGGCAAACCGGTACTTTTGGCGAGCAGCGCCAGTCGATGAAGTCGTTTCGCGTCATCGCCGCCATAGCGGTGCTGCGCGGCGATATAGGCTTGGCCGCGAAAATCGCCGGCAAGACGCGGCAGAAAATCGGCGAAACCGTCGCCGATCGCATCCTCGGGCGGCAGCGCGAGCAGGAGTTGACCTGCGCCATGATCGAGAAGATCGGCATACGTCAAATGGCATTGGCCCTTCTCGGCGCGTCGCTTGCCGCGCGTCAACAGCCGCGAGAGGCGCCCGTAGGCGGCACGATCGGTCGGAAAGCAGAGAAGGCTCGGCGCATCGGCGAGATCGAGCCGGCAGCCGATGACGAGGCGAAAGCCCAGATCCTCGGCCGCGGCATGGGCGCGCACCACACCCGCAAGCGTGTTGCGGTCGGTGATGGCGATGGCGCGATGGCCCAGCGCCTCAGCCATCGCCACGAGCTCATGAGGATGCGACCCGCCGCGCAAGAAGGAGAAATTGCTGGTGACTTGCAGCTCGGCGTAATCAGCCATGATCTGCGCCTTCATGCAAAGAGCCCGTGGAGGAACCAGCGCGCCGGGATTTCCGGCCGATAAAGGCCGGCGCGGAAGAGCCAGAAGCGGCGACCCTCCTCGTCCTCGACCCCGTAATAATCGCGCACGGCGTCGCGCTCGCCGCCGCGCCACCATTCACCGGCGATGCGCTCGGGTCCGTCGGCGCGACGCACCCGATGTGCCAGACGGCGCCAGCGGAAGAGGATCGGCGGGTCATCCGGCACCGGCGCTACCGCCTCGATCGGCTCCGGCCGCGACAAGAGCCGGATGGGGCGTCGCGCCGCCGGCCAGGGGGCGTCGGTGCCGGCCGCGAAAACCGGCGCAAAGCGCTGAGCCCGCTCGGGCACATGGCTTTGGCGCGGCGCGAGACAGCCGATCGCCTCTGGCCCGAGCCGGCTCGCCAGGCGATCCACCAGCACCGCGAGCTCCGCCGCGCCGGTGCCGTCCCGTCCGATCCCCTCCGCTTCCAGGATCGAGCGCGCCAGCTGCCTTGCGGCGGGACCGGTGAGGCGCTTCAACCCAAGCTGTGCCGGCACCAACCGCTCGACCGCCGTCGCGGCGAGGATCATGTCCTCGATGCCGAGCCCGGGATCGACCTCGCCCAAGCCTTCCGCCAACAGGCGCATGAGATGGCGCGGATCGCGGCTCGGCCGTGCCGTGCCGACCGCCACCTCGGCCGTCTCGCCATCGACGCGGTAAAGCGTCAGCACCAGCCGGCGTGCGCCCATCTGCTCCCCGCCCAGGCGGCGACAGAGAGCGAGCAGCAATGCTTCCGTCGCCGCGGCGATCGCTTCAGGCGTGAGAATGGGTTCGGCGAAGCGCCGTCGCGTCCAGCGCAAGGGAGAAGGCGGCAGCGGCGAAAGCGGCTCGGCGACTTGCCCCAAGAGCTGATCGAGACGCTCGGCAACCCTGTTGCCAAAGCGCGCCACGAGCGCCACTCGCGGCAGGCGGAGGAGATCGCCGATCTCGCGCAATCCCAATCGATCGAGCTCAGACGAAACTTCGTTATCGAATCTTAATCCATTGATTTTCAAATTTTTTATGGCTTGAGCCACATCGCCTGAGAGAACCACGATCGCGGCTCTTGAACCAAACCGCGCCAGCGCCCAGGCGGCGCCGGCCGTCTCGGCGATGGCGGCACGGCCGGCGATCCCTTGCGCCGCCAGACGCGCGATCACGTCATGAACGAGGCTTTCTTCGCCGTCGTGCAGATGGGCGCAGCCGGTGACGTCGAGCCAGAGACCGTCGGCACCATCGACGGCGACCCAGGGGCTATAGCGGCCACACCAGCGGGCAAGCCGGAGGAGTGCCGCCCGATCGCCCACCGGATCGGCCGCCGCCACAGCGAGCGAGGGATGGAGCGCGCGCGCATCGGTGAGCGGCAGGCCCGGCACGATGCCTAAGCCTTCCGCCGCCGCATTGACCGCCGTCACCAGCCGCTGATTGCCGATCGATGCGGCAAGCGCGAACGGCCTATCCGTTGGCGACTTGTCGGAGCCGCGCCGGTCGATCGACCAGCGCGGCAGCCAGAGCGACATGACCCGTCGCATCGCACGCCTCCACCATCCATTCCGCGGGAACGCCGCCGCGGCAGCGCCACAGCGCCACCTGCCAGCGCGGCTTGCCGACACCTGGCTCGCCCCGGCTCTCGCTGGGAAGCGCCTTGACCCGCCAGCGCGTCACCGCCGCGTTGGGCGAGAGGCGCTGGCGGCTGGCGAGATCGGCGTTGCGCCAGCGACGGAGCGCCAGCGCGGTATTGCCGGAAGCTTCGGCGGCGAGCTGCAGGCGGCGGCTCGCCGACAAGGAGAGCGTCGCCACCTCGCCCACCACCGCCGCCAAGGCTTTGCTGCGCAGCCCTTCCTCCATGGCCCAGAGCACGTCTTGGTCATTGCCGCCGCGCATGAGAATGAGCCGCTCCGGCGCCAAGCCGCAGGCGGCAAGACCGGGGCCATAGAGATCATCGGCGGCAAGGCACCAAAGCACCGGCTGCGGCGGCAGAAGCCGCGCCAGGATGCCCGCGATAAAGGCGGCGGCCGTGACGCCGTCTTCCTCATCGGCGCCGCTACCAGCGACCTCATGGAGCGCGCCCAACGCCAAGCCACCGCCAGGCAAGGCGCCGTCCATCGCCGGCACGCCGAAGGGCAAAGCCGCCCCCCTCCCCGCTAGGCGGAGGGTTAGAGAGGGGGATTCCAGCGCCTCCAAACGACGGCGTAGTGCGATGAGTGATGCCTGCCTGTCCATGATGGTTACATTTCACAACAATATTTTTGTTCATGATATGTTCCAAAACATGACCCGTCAATGAACCCGGCGCTCGGTTGCTCAGGAGCCGATTTCGCCCTAAGAAGACAACCGCCAATACAAACGAGACGCCATGGCGAGCCCGGCCCCCCCGGCGCATGATGCCGCCGAGATCACCTGCCGCATCCTGCTCGAGACCAAGTCCGTGCTGTTCAGCCCGGAGAAGCCTTTCACCTTCACCTCCGGCCGCGTCAGTCCCGTCTATATCGACTGCCGCCGCCTCATCTCCTTCCCGCGCGCGCGGCGGCGCCTCATGGACCTCGCCGCCGATCTCATCGAGCGCGCCGTGGGGCACGAATCCCTCGACGCCGTCGCCGGCGGCGAGACGGCCGGCATTCCCTTTGCCGCCTGGATCGCCGAGCGCCTCTCGCTTCCCATGCTCTATGTGCGGAAGAAAGCGAAAGGCTTCGGCCGCGACGCCCAGATCGAAGGCGAGATGCCCGAGGGCGCGCGCGTCATCCTCGTCGAGGATCTCGCGAGCGAAGGCACCTCGAAGCTCAACTTCGTGCGCGCGATCCGTGCCGCCGGCGGCAAGATCGAGCACAGCTTCGTCATCTTCAATTACGGCATCTTCCCCGAAAGCATGGCGCAGCTCGCCGCCGAAGGTGTGGCGCTTCATCATCTCGCGACATGGTGGGATGCGCTCGGCGCAGCGCAGGCGCTCGGATATTTCTCGCCGGAGCAGTTCGCAGCAGTCAAAGCCTTCCTCGACAATCCCGACGGATGGTCGGCGGCCCGCGGCGGCACCAGCCGCAGCGGCACCGGCGCTTAAGCGAAAACCGATCGGCCGCGCGCGTGCCTCACGATTTCTTCGGCGGGGTCGCCCATTATGTCGCCCAATACGGCTACCTTGCCGTCGGCCTCGGCATACTCCTCGAAGATTTCGGCATGCCGACGCCGGGCGAGACCTTGCTCATCACGGGCGCGATCCTCGCCTCCAACGGCACGTTCAACATCTTCCTATTACTCCTCGTCGCCTTCATCGGCGCGGTGGTCGGAGACAACATCGGCTTTCTCATCGGCCACACCGGCGGCCACCATCTCATGGTGCGATACGGCCATCGCATCGGCGTCACGCATGAGCGCTTCGAGCGCGTCGAGGCCTTCTTCGAACGCTATGGCGGCTGGGTCATCGTGTTCGCGCGCTTCGTCGTCATCTTGAGGCAATTCAACGGCATCGTCGCCGGCACGCTCGGCATGCACTGGCTGCATTTCACCGTGCTCAACGCGATCGGCGCGGCGCTCTGGGTCGGCTTCTGGGGGATGCTCTCCTATTGGCTCGGCAAAGGCATTCTCGTCTACGTGCAAGAATTCCACGTCGCCGCCGTCGCGATCGGCGCCATCATCGTCGTCGCACTGATCGCGGGCGCGGCCTATGTGTTGCGGCAGACGCGCGCGAAGCGGAGCGATTCCTAGCGCAGAATTCGGCAGGTCAGCTCGGCGATCTCTTACCGCACTCATCGCGAGCGCAGCGAAGCGATCCAGAGGCAGGCGAGCTGCCGTGGTACTGGATGCTTCGTCGCTTCGCTTCTCGCAAAGACGGCTCTCCCATGATGATTCCACCTCTTCGAATCGCGCTCTAGTGATCGAATCTGACGCTTGATACCCGTCAGTCATGGCTGCTCTCGACCCGAAGCGGAAGTTCGAGCTACCGCCGCTTGGTGCCATTTCCGGACATCGCCTCGAGTATCAGAAGAGTATGACAGCACGTCCCGGGTGAGTAGCTACCGAAACGGCAGCAACGTTACTGTTCTTCCCCGCCGACGTTGGTCGTGAGCCGAATCATGCTCGGCATACCACGGCCGCTTTACCCTCAATTGTGCACCGCGGAGCCGACAAATCACACGCTGTCCAGACCCGCGCGCCGCAAGGCATCGAGGACCGCCGTACGATCGGCGGGATCGGCGAACGGCAGTATGCGACGCACCATGTCTGGCCCCAGATCGGGTCTCAGGATGCGGGCCCTGGCCAACGCGGCCTTTGCCTCATCCAGTTGACCGGCGCCGACCATCGTGATCGCCTGCACGAGTGGCCCGAGCAGCGACTCGCGTTTGAGGCGGGCGCCCTCATCCGCTAACGCCACAGCGCGCGCCGGATTGCCGAGCTTCCACTGGAGCAGGCCAGCGTCTGACACGAAGAAGGCGCGAACATAGTGCGCCGGCGCAAGATCGAGCACGCGCTCGATGTGCCTCAAGGCTTCGTTCGGATCGCCGATCAACGATATCGTATAGGCGACTGGCCCCAAAGCCTGGATCGAGTTGGCGTCGAGCTCGAGCGCGCGTCTGGCAGCTTCCGCCGCATTTTTTACATCGCCCACTCCGCACAACGCTTCGGCAAGCAGCCCATGGGACAAGGCATCGCCGGGGCTGAGTGACGTGGCGTGCCGTGCGGCTTCCAAGCGGGCGGCGGTGTCGGCTGCAAAGTCGACGCTCCAGCCGCACCTCAGCAATTGTTGGTAGGCTAATGCTAGTGGATTGAATCTAACACTTGGTGCCCTCGTTTGACGGCGGCGATGATCATGTTGGGGTCCTTGGTCCAGGTAAAGGGCTTGGGATTGGCATTGGTCTGGTCGAGGAAGCGATGGATGGCGTCCTTGAGTTCGTG
>DASZAN010000045.1:0-1830 GCA_035945115.1 Allostellaceae bacterium | reverse complement strand
CTATATCCGTCGCCACCGACCGTCTTGGTTAGACCATCGATCATGATTTGGTCCGGCTTTCCTGCCGTATGTTGAACGATCATGTGGACGGGTGTGAGACCGGTGCCCAACATGATTCGGTCTGTTCCCGGCGGCGCGTTGGGCGGTATGTGATAAATGTTGGGTCCGGGGTGAACCGGAGTCGATTGCCCAGAGAACGGGTCGAATCCCGGCGGCCAGCCAAATCCCAGATTGTTGATGTCGCCTGTTCGAACAACCAGATCCGCTTCCGGACCGCCCACGGTCCGTTCGTATGCCAGGGCCCAATCGTGTGCCTGGTTTCCAGTTGCCGCTACGGGCACCATTGGAGGGCCGCTCGGAACCGCGGGGGGAATGAGCGCGGTGTCCGGGGTTGGTACACCAGCATCGGTCGCCCCAGAGCCCGCGTTTGGATCCGAGCCTGGCGCGGCAGAAGGAGTCGGCGCAGCAGCAGCCGTCCCAGGAGTTCCAGCTGAGCCGCCAGCGTTTCCTTGTCCGAGCGCGCTTGCTGCCGCGGCGATTGCCGCGAGATCCTTATTTATGTCCTCCCCTGAGCTATTGCCTGGATTTTGTCCTGTCGCCGAGAGCCCGGCTAGTTTTTGGTTGAGGTTCTGCAGCGCCGCTTGAGTTTTCGGATCCTGCGCCGCAGCAGCGAGCTGAGCCAGTTGCTTCTTCAACCGCTCTGCCGCTGCGGGATCGCTTCCGTTTTGTGCCCCTGACGCCAAATCGGCCAGAGCTTTCGCCACATCGCTCGCTGCCGCGGGATTATTTCCGTTCTGTGTGCCGGTTGCGCCTGAGATAAGGCTGGCCAGACGAGCCTTTTCGGCCTCAGCCTGTGCCTCGAGTTGGGCCGCCTTCTGTCTCGCGCGATGCACCGCATAGGTGACACCCGCAATACCGGCCACGACGAACACCAACAACACCGCCGCGACAGTGATGACAGCCTTCGAAATGCCCGACGATGTCTGAGCAAGGACAGGCGCGGCCTGCGCGGAAACGGCGGGCGTGGCAATGACAGGAATGGGCGTATCTGGCGCCGCGATAGAAGCCGTGGGATCAGGGTTGGGCGTTGCAGTTGTTGATGGCGGAACAGCAGCCGCGGCTGAAGCGGTAGCCGAAGCGGCCGGTGAAATCGTCGCGCCTATCGCGACCGGCGTGCCGCATTTATTACAGAACTTTGCCCCGCCCAGCAGTTCCATCCCGCATTTCGTGCAAAAGCGCGGCAGTGGGCTGGTTGCGATCACATTGTCTCTGCGTGCGCCGCACTTCGTGCAGAACGGACCGGACTCGGTCAGTATCGCGCCGCATTGAGCACAAGCCTCGGCCATAGAGTCCTTCAGCCCGCCCTCACAAGCCCCGCTAGTACGGGTATTCGTAGTCATGGATAACAGCCTTGGACCTCAAGCAACGTCTACATCGTCATCGCGTCGAGGTCGATGTCCTCTCCCAGTTCCACCAGGGCGTCGACAGCAGCGGTGAATACTTCCTGACATAGTGACCAAGGTGCGCCGATCTCGGATGCCAATGGCGTGCCGCGAGCGCCGCGCAGCACGCCGCCGTAGATTTGCGCGCGCACATGATCATGAACGTAGGCGAACAAGGCCGCTCCCGCCGGCTGAGGACGGAGCCCCAACATTCGGTGAAATTCCGCACCGCATCGTTTGCCCGTGCCGCTCACTGTGCGCCCCCCGATGCCTGATTCTGGGGATAACAACCCTTGATGGATGGGATTGCGGATACACCTGTCTTCTTGAACACTTCGACGTCCTTCTCGGGGGGGACTGAGCCGCTGATGGAGCCGAGCATGTCCTT
>DASZAN010000044.1:0-26187 GCA_035945115.1 Allostellaceae bacterium | reverse complement strand
GCTGCCGCGGCCGCCACGTCCGCAAGATCTTGGTCTCAGGAGAACTTCTGGGGGAACTGCTTGGCGATGCCTTCAGCGAGCGCCACCGCCATCATGCCCATATGCGCATAGGCCTTGCGCTGCGCTTCGTACTGCGCGGCGTAGTCCTTCTTCGCTTGCGCGTCGATCACCGACTTCAAGGTGACGATGTGCATCTTCACCATGTCAGCGACGGCATCCTTCGAGAGATTGGGATTGGCGCCGGAGAAGAAACCGGCGAGATCGCCGGAATAGGCCAGCAGCTTCTGCACCGCCGCCTGCGCCTTTGCCGGATCGTGCGAGGCGGTGCCGGTGGTGTAGTCGACGACAAGGCCGATATGGCTGCGCCACAGCGGCAGGAATTTTGCTTCCGCCTCCGGCCCGTAGACCGAGCCCACGGCCTTCGAAATGGCGATCGAGTTTTGATCGAGCGCGCCCGCGGCGGCTTCGAAATCCCCCTGACGGCCAGCAAGCGCCGCACCTGTTGCCTCGGACGCCAGCACGACATGCTCGCTCAGAAGCTCATCGAGCGCGGCGCGCAGATCAGCGGCCTTGGAGGTAGCGGCGGTGCCCGCCCCCATGGCGTGATGACGCATGTCCTCGCTGGTGCCTGCCTTGCCGTCAGTACATGCGGTAGCCAGCGCGAGCATCACCGCCGCGACGACACCCCGCGCCAAGCGCAATTGGGTCAAAGTCATTGCTGTCCTCCTGGCGGGGGCGTGGGTGGCGGCGGCGTCGAAAGCGCCTCGCCCCGCTGAAAATGGACGCCGCTGGAGGACTTACGGGCGAGACGTGGGATCGGATGCAGGCCTAGTCGGCAAAATCACGCAAGAGCCGGCCCGGCCGCCCGCGTCCGGAAAGCAACCCCGCCTCGTCTGCCACCTGGACGCCGTTGATCCAGAGCCCATGCACGCCGCGCGGCTTGGTGGTGAGCCGCGGCGCATCGCCGGGCAGGTCGAAGACCCGCTCCTTCGGACCGCGGCCGACCGTGGCGGGGTCAAAGAGCAGGAGGTCGGCGGCAAGCCCGGGGGCGATGCGGCCGCGATCGCCGATGCCGAAAATCGCCGCAGGCCGGCCGGAGAGCTGCCACACAGCCTCTTCGAGCGACAACACCTCGCGATCGCGCACCCAATGGCCAAGGAGATGGAGGCCGTAGCCGGCATCGCAAAAGAAGGTGAGATGCGCCCCGGCGTCGGAGAGCGCGATGGTGGCGTTGGGATCGCGCAGCATGCGCCCCACCGCGCCTTCGTCGGTGTTCAGGAGCGCTGCGGTGAAGACGCTCTCTGCGCGTCGTAGTGGGTGTGCGTGTCGATGATTCCCGGCGCCAGCGCGAGACCGTCGGCGTCGAGGATGCGCCGTGCCACGCCGAGATCGCGCCCGATGGCCGCGATGCGGCCATCGGCAACCGCGACCGAGGCGTGGCGCGCCGGCGCCTTGATGCCGTCGACGACGAGCGCGTCCTTGATGAGGAGATCGTGCATCCGCCGTGCTCTGGCGCCTAGGCCCAAGGCTCAACCGCGTAGCGCTCCACCGCCTCGGCGAGGAAATCGCAGCCGAGGCCCGGCCGCTCCGAGAGCTCGATCATGCCGCCCTTGAACGAAAGTTGCGGTGTGATGAGACGGCGAAAGTTGAGCACCGCATCGTCCGTGAAGAGCTCGACGAAGCGCGCATTGGGCGTCGCCGCCACCAAGGGCGCGTGCACGTCGTGGAACCAGTGGGGACAGAGCGTCACGCCATAGCTCGCCGCCGTGGCGGCGATGCGGCGGAACTCGCTGATGCCGCCGCAGACGCAGGCATCCGTTTGCAGGATCATCGCCGCTTCTTTGTCGAGGAGTTCCTTGAAGCGCCAACGGCCGCCTTCGATCTCGCCGGTCGCCACCGGCACCGGCGTCAAGCGCGCGAGCCGCGCGTGATTGTCGATGTCGTCGGGGCTGAACGGCTCCTCGATCCAGTAGGGATCGAACTCCTCATAGACGCGCATGTAGCGAAGCGCCGTAGGTAAGTCGGTCCACGCATTGTTGGCGTCGAGCATGAGCAGCACGTCGGCGCCGATCGCGGCGCGCGCCGCGTCGATGCGGGCGCGCTCGAGTCCCAAATCGCGCCCGCGCCCGACCTTGATCTTGACGGCGCTGAAGCCCTGGCGGACGTATCCGGCCACTTCCTCGCCCAGCATCTCCGGCGTCTTGCCGGCGAGATAGTACCCACCGCTCGCATAGGCCGGCACTTTGTCGAGGACCGCGGCGCCCAAATATTTGTGGAGCGGCAGCTTCGCCGCGCGCGCGTTCCTGTCCCAGAGGGCGATGTCGAGCGTGCTCAGCGCCCGCAGCACGGCGCCGATCCGGCCGTGAAGCAGCGCCTCCTGGTACATCTCCTCCCAGAGCCCTTCGACGCGATGCGCGTCCTCGCCGACGAGCTTCCGCGCCAACAGGCCATGCACCGCCTTGGTGACGAGCGTGCCGCCGGCGTGGCCCGCATAGCAGAAGCCGATGCCCTTGACGCCGTCGTCGCCGGTGACCTCGACGAGCGCGTAGTGGCGCTCGCTCACCGAGCGGCGCGAGAAGGAGGTCGCCGTCTCGAGCGGCACCGCAACGGCGCGGCTGCGCACTTGCGTGATCTTGGCCATCGGTCGCCTTCCTTTTTTTGAGCGGCGCCGAGTCTAGGACGCGGTCCGACGCCGCGGCAACCGGTGGTCAGGCAGCTGCGGGCTGCAGTCGGCCCCGCCCAGCGCGGCCGCGCCCGATGGCCAGCACCAAAAGCGCGGTGACGACGCAGAGGGCGCCGGAAATCAGCACGGGAACGACATAGCTGCCGAGGAGCGCGCGCAAGGCGCCAGCCTCGAGCGCCGTGAGGCCCGCGCCCAGCTGATGGCCGGCAAGCAGCCAGCCGAAGATGATCGGCGCCTCTTCCCTGCCGAAGAGATCGCCAGCGAGCCGGACGGTCGGGGGCACGGTGGCGATCCAATCAAGCCCGTAAAAGACGGCAAACAGCGAGAGGCCAGAGAGCGAGAAGCCGGAATAGGGCAGATAAAGCAGCGCGAGCCCGCGAAGCCCGTAATACCAGAAGAGCAGCCAGCGGCCGTCGTAGCGGTCGGAGAGCCAGCCCGACGCCGTCGTGCCGACGAGATCGAAGATGCCCATCGCGGCCAGCAAGCTCGCGCTCTCAACCTCGGGAATGCCGTGATCGAAGCAATAAGCGATGAGATGCGTGCCGATGAGCCCATTGGTGCTGGCGCCGCAGACGAAGAAGCTCGCGAAGAGCAGCCAAAATCCCGGCGATTTGCTGCCGCGCCCCAACACCGCGAAGGCGACGACGATGGGATTCGCCGTCGCGCGAGGAGGCGAAGCGGCCGCAGCATCGGACACCGCGCCGTAGGGATGCAAACCAATGTCGCTCGGCCGCTCCGGCACGAGGAGCGCCACGATCGGAATCATCGCCGCGGCGACGAGCGCCACGATCCATACCACCGGCCGCCAGCCCGCGCTTTCGGCGACGGCGGCGAGCAGCGGGAGAAAAACCAGTTGCCCCGTCGCCGTGCTGGCGGTGATGATCCCCATGACGAGACCCTGATGCCGGCCAAACCAGCGGTTCACGACGGTAGCACCAAGCACGAGAGCCGTGACGCCGCTGGCGAGACCGACGGCGATGCCCCAACTCAGCACGAGCTGCCACGGCGCGGTCATGAAGGTGCTCGCGGCGATGCTGAAGGCGAGCAGGCCCAATGCGCCGATGATGGTGCGGCGGATGCCCAATTGCTGCATCAGCGCCGCGGCGAAGGGGCCCGTGAGGCCGTAGAGAATGATGTTGATCGAGATCGCCAACGAGATCGTGCCGCGGCTCCAGCCGAAGGCGTGCTCAAGGGGGACGATGAGCACGCTCGGCGTGGCGCGGATGCCAACGGCAGCGAGCAGCGTCAGGAAAATGACGGCAGCGACGACCCAGGCATAATGGATGCGCGCCGGCAACAGTCGGACAATCGCTTGCATCTCGCTTCCTTATGAGACAGACCGGTCTACCTATTTACAAGGTAGCGATCGATCTTTATCATTGTCAATCGCGGGCGGCCGGAGCGGCCATGCAAAGACGGAAGACGAGCTCGGCGAAAGTGCAGCACGCGCGCGAACGGGAGAAGCCCGCGCGCGAGCGCTTGCTCGCCGTCGCATGCGACCTCTTCTATCGCCGCGGCATCCGCTCGGTCGGCATCGACGAGATCATCGCTGCGGCAGATGTCGCCAAGATGAGCCTCTACCGCAGTTTTCCCTCGAAGGACGAGCTGGCGGCGGCTTACCTGCGCGAGCTCGATCGCGATTACTGGCGGCGGTGGGACGCCGCCGTCGCGCGACACCCGGGCTCGCCACGGGACCAGCTCAAGGAGCTCTTCCAGATGCTTGAGCGCTGGACAACGCGGCCCGATTGGCGCGGCTGCCCCTTCACCAATGCGGCAACCGAATTCCCGGAGCCGGATCATCCCGCGCGGCGCGTGGCCGAGGCGAACAAGCGAGAATTGCGCCGGCGGTTACAGAAGCTCGTGCGGGCCGCCGGGCCACGGAACGCGCCAGCACTCGCCGATCAGCTCATGCTGCTCTTCGAAGGTGCTTATAGCAGTGCGCAAACTTGCGGCCCGCGCGGTCCCGCCGGCGCCGTGGCCAAGGCCGCCGACACCCTGCTGGCGGCAGATCTGGGGAAACGTTAGCGCGGCCTCTCGCTCACTGCAGTTTCGGCTTTTTGAGGAAGCTGTTGCGGTCTGCCGATTTGACCCGCAGCCACACCGTGCGGCCGTCGCGGAGGACTTCGATGGGGATTTCACATCCGGCCGCGCCGCTCGACCAGATCTTGCGATAGAAATCGCTGAGCCCGGTGACGCTCTCGTCGCGCACCGCCCAGATCACGTCGCCCGGCTTCATGCCGGCGGCCGCGGCCGGTCCTTTCTCGGCGAGGCGCGCCACCACGATTTTGTTCTCGGCCTCGGCGAGATAGACGCCAAGCCAAGGCCGCGGTGGCTTCGTCGGCCGCCCGTTGGCCAGCATGTCGGCCAAAATCGGCGTCAGGAGATCGATCGGCACACTCATGTTGATGTCGCGCGGCGTATCGGAGTCGGTCACCTGCTGCACATGGAGCGAGCCGATGCCGCGGAGGGTGCCGTCCGCGCCGATGAGCGCGGTGCCGCCCCAAAAGGGGTGGGCGGGCGCGGTGAAGATCGCCTCCTCGAGGAGATATTCCCAATTGCCGGCGAATTCCTGCTTGCCGATGACGCGCGCCGCCACGGATTGGCGGCGGCCGCCGCCGGCGAGGATCACCGCATCGGCAGCGCGAAGCTCGCTCGAGCGCCCCAGCGGAATTGCCGGCGCATTGAGCCGCCCCAGCGCCTGCACGAGGCCGAAGCCGGTCTCCTGATCGTAGGCAAGCGCGTAGCCCGGGATGGCGGCACCTTCGGCGGTGGTGAGCCAGATCGCGTCCGCCTCGGTGATGAGGTAGCCGATGGTGAGGACGACGCCGCTGTCGCGGATGACGACGCCGCTCCCGGCCCGGACGGTGCCGAGAATGGGCGCGGTGAAGGCGTCTTCGGGAATGCTCGCCTGGAGCGAGACGACCGATTGGAGGACGCGGTCGAGGTCGAAATCGAAGGCCTCCGGTTTCGGCTGAGCCAGGACCGGGATCTCCCATTCAGGCTTCTTCACCATCGCGCTCTCCCTTGCCGTCCGGTCACTATTGCCAAACGCCGACGCCGACGCCAGGGGTCGGCCGGCAGCGCGCGCGCATTGACGCTGCGGCCGCTCCTCGCATCATGCGGCGAAGCTCGGGAGAAGGTGGCGGCCATGGCGTCGCAGCGTCTGGAGATCGTACTGGGTTTTGCTTTCGGCGGCCGCATCCGCGCCGCCTTCGAGGAGCGCTTCGAGGTGCTGGGTGTGGTCGAGCGGCCCGACCCCGCGCTGGTGACGCCGGCGATGGCGGCCCGCGCCCGCGGCCTCGTTACCATGGGAAGCCTCGCCACCGGCGAGCCATTCATGGCGGCGCTGCCGAAGCTTTCGATCATCTGCTGCTACGGAACCGGCTATGAGGGAGTCGATCTCGCTGCGACGCGGCGGCGGAACATCATCGTCGCCAACAGCCCCGAGGTGAATGCGCCCGATGTCGCCGACATGGCGATGGCGCTGCTGCTCGCATCGGCGCGCCGCGTCGTGCAAGGCGACCGGTTCATACGCGCCGGGCGCTGGACGGCCCGCGAGGGCGGCTGGCAGGGTCCGGTCGCGGGCCTCGGCGGCGGCAAGCTCGGCATCTTGGGCCTGGGCGCCATCGGCATGCGCGTGGCCACCCGCGCCGCGGCCTTCGACATGGAAGTCGCCTATCACAATCGTCGTCGCCGCAACGACGTGGCCTGGCCCTATGTCGAGACGCCGCTGGCGCTGGCGCAATGGTGCGACTATTTGGTGGTGGCGTGCCGCGCCGACGAGAGCAATCGCCACCTCGTCGACGCGGCGATGCTGAAGGCGCTGGGCCCGCGCGGATACCTGGTCAATGTCGCCCGTGGCTCGGTCGTCGACGAGGCGGCGCTCGCCCAGGCGCTCGCGAACAAAGTGATCGCGGGCGCCGGGCTCGACGTCTTCGAACACGAGCCTGAGGTCAATCCGGCGCTGCTCGGCCAAGAGACCGTGGTCATGATGCCGCATCAAGGGGGCGGCACCACGCGCGCCATGTGGGCCATGGCCGATCTGGTGATGCGCAATCTCGAGTCGCATTTCGCCGGGAAGGGCGCGCTCACGCCGGTGGGCGCGGGCTGAGGCGACGGCGCGCGGCAAATCCCCTCAATTGCCCGACCGAGCAAGATGCGTTAAATCCTGCTCACGAGTTCGCACCCTCGCATGGGGCACCCCGTGTGGCACATTTTCGCCCGCGCGAGCCGTCGCGCCTCAAATGCCTGCGCGCCGGCAATTTGCCTGGTGAAGGCGCCGCGCAGCCCGAGCGCGAGCCGGTCGATGTCACTCACCGATAAAAGACGCAACAACGTACGGCGGTCCTAAGTGTTAGGTAGTGCCGGCGATACCGTTCTCGTTTACCGCGATCGCCTTGTGCCGAGATCTGAGGTGGCGTTTCTGCGCCGCCAGTATGTCGGCTTTCGCCATCTCTCGCCCCTCTGGATCGGGTGGCGAACCGATGACGGCCTTGGCGAGCTTGGTGCGGAGCCGCTGCTTCTTGGACGATCGGGCGTTCCGGGTGTGCTCGACCGCATGCTGTTCAAGCAATTCGGGCGCCTTCCAGTACAGCCTGATTTGCGCCTGTCGCATGCTCGTGTCATTCACGCGCATTTCGGCCGCGGCGGCGCATTGGCGCTGCCGATCGCGCGCGCGCTCGGCATTCCCCTGGTCGTGACATTCCACGGCGGAGACGCCACCAAGGAGAAGCATTACCTGCCACGTCTCGTGCCGACGATCTATCAGCGACGCCTCGCGGCACTGCAGGAGGAAGCGAGCGTCATCATCTGCGTCTCGAGCTACATTCGCGACCGGCTCGCCGAGCGCGGCTTTCCAACGGAGAAATTGCGCGTCGTCCGCTACGGGATCGAGATCGACGAAACCCCGCCAACCGCCGCGATGAAATCTCCCTATGTGCTGTTCGTCGGCCGGTTCGTCGAGAAGAAGGGTATCTGGTTTCTCATTGAGGCGATGCGCTTGCTTGAACGCCGGGGCATCCAGGTGCCACTGATGCTCATCGGCGATGGGTCATTGGCGGCTGGGCTCCGCGAGCAAGCGCGCACCCTCGAACACGTGCACTTCCTGGGCTGGCGCCCCAATAGCGAGGTCCGGCAATGGATGCGCGATGCTGTTGCCGTGTGCGTGCCGAGCGTCACCGCGGCGTCCGGCGACACGGAGGGGCTCCCCAACGTCGTCATTGAGGCCATGGCGCAGGGCGCGCCGGTCATCGGCTCGCATCATTCCGGCATCGCCGAGGCGGTCGAGCACGAGCGCACCGGCCTGCTTGTGCCGTCTGGCGATGCCGCCGCCATCGCCGATGCGATCGGTTGGTTGCTCGATCACCCCGACGCGCAGCGCACCATGGCCAAGATGGCGCGCGAACGGGCGCGAACCCATTTCGATGCCGTTCGGCAATCGCGCTTGCTCGAGGATCTGCTGCTTTCAGTGTGCCGCGGCGAACGCAGATCGAGCCGAAACGATGGCGGTCCAGCATGCTCTAGCCGCTGAAGCGCGGCCGGTCGCGGCTTGTTACAATCGCCTATGCGTCGTCTCTCGAGCCTATATTTTCCCTCCGGCACGCCATTGCACGCCTTCTTCGCGTGGAACGAGGCGCACATCCTCAGAGATCGACGCTTTCGCCTGATGCACGACGTTTTCGGATTGTTCAATGGCCACGGCGGCGGCGCCGACGCGCGCGTGCTCTGCACTGTGCATCTGGCAATCCGTCCTTTGATCCGGTGGCGGTGGCCATGGCGCGTCGATGTCTCATCCGAGCATGCGGCTTGGGCTCGGCACTTGCTGGAACGACCCGAGCATGGGCGCGCCGTCGAGGCTGCTGGGCGGGTCGTCGAAACATTTCTCGCGAGCATTGGATCGTCCGATGTGGCGGCGCATGCCGCCGTCTTTCGCGCCTTCGAAGCGCTTGAGACCGTGGTCGATCTCTCGGCGCTCATCCGGTTTCGTCCGCAATGGCGGCGAGCACCGCCACCACCGCCGCGCCGCAACGTCCTAGTGATCAAGCTCAGCGCGCTCGGCGATTTCATTCAGGCGCTGGGACCCGCCATGGCGATTCGCCGTCACCATGCAGGCGACCGGATTACGCTCCTCACGACGGAGCCTTATGTGGCGCTCGCGAGGGAGACCCGGCTTTTCGACGAAATCTTGATCGACCGCCGACCCAAGCTTTGGCATGCGAGTGACTGGCGCGCGCTTCGTCATCGACTTCGCGCCGGCCAATTCGACCGGGTTTATGACTTGCAGACCTCCGATCGGTCGAGTATCTACGCTTGGCTCCTTCGGCCGGGCCGGAGACCACAATGGTCGGGCATCGCTTGGCGCTGCTCTCACCCCCACGCCAATCTCGAGCGCTATCCTCAACACACCATCGATAAGCAAGCTGAGCAACTGCTCATGGCTGGCATCCATCCGGTACCGCTTCCGACCTGCCCCAGGATTGCGCGCAAGCTGCCGCCCGGATTGCTGGACGGCGGCTTCGTTTTGCTCATTCCCGGCTCCTCGCCCCGCCACCTCGAGAAGCGCTGGCCCGCCCCCCACTTCGCCAAGCTCGCGCGACGGCTTTGCGAGGACGGCTATCTGCCCGTGGTGGTCGGCGCCGCCGAGGAGCAGCCCATCGGTGCCGAGATCGGCGCGGTCTGCCCGGCGGCGGTCGACCTCATCGGCAAAACCGATCTTTTGGATCTGGCGCGGCTTGCCGCGGGCGCGGCGTTCACGATCGGCAACGACACCGGTGCCACGCATATGGCCGCCACTGCCGGCAACCCCGTCGTGGTGCTCTTCTCGCAAGCGTCCGAGCCCAGTCGTTGCGCGCCGCGCGGCAGGCTGGTGCGGGTTTTGAGCGAGGCAAATCTCGCCGATCTGGCCATCGAGCGGGTATTGGCTGAAGCGATCGATGTCGCCAGCGCCGCGCGGCTTCGACAGCACTAGGGGCGTCGGGTGTCCGTCGCAGGCGACTGGCGATGAAAGCGATGGCAATGTCGAGCGCAACCCGCCTCATCCTTGCCGAAATTGGCTTTTCGCTCCTCGTCTTCGCCCTCCAGAAGGTCCCGCGCGGCTGGGGCTGGACGACGCTCGCCCTGGTCGGCGCGATCATCGCCGCATTGCCGTTCATGCTGGCGCTCGGGCGACGCCGCGGTCCAACGGCGCCGCAAGCGATGGGGAGGGTGTTGCTCTGGGGCATCATGCTCTTCACGACCGCTCAGTTGCTCTTTGCGATCGCCATGCTCGTGAAGCCCAAGGTGCTCGATATTGGCGCGACGACGCTGGCAGCAGCATTGGCCCTGGCGCAAGGCGGCAACCCTTATACTATGCCGATCGACGTCGCCGCAGGCGGAATCGCGAGGAGCGCGCAGTTCCACGGCTACAAATACCTGCCGATGATGATCATCATTTACGCGCCGCTCTGCCTGGCTTTCGGCATCCGCGGCATCATCCTCACCAATGTGCTGTTGCAAGCGATGGTCGCCGGGCTCGTCAGCTCGCTCGCCGGGCGAACCGGCGAGCGCCTCGCCGGGCTCGCCGCGGCGCTACTTTATCTGAGCCTCCCCTTCGTCGCTCATCAGGTTTTCACGCGCGGCGTCACCGATCTTGCGCCGACGCTTTTGCTGCTCGCCGCCATCCGCTTCGGCGATGAGCGGCCGTTCGCGGCGGGAGTGATGGTCGGTTTCTCCATCGCCACCAAGCTGCTGCCCGGCATTGTCATGCTGCCTTGCGCCTTACCGGCGCGCGGTCGGCGCGGTCGTTATCTCTTGGGGGTGCTTTGCGGTCTTCTGCCGATCCTGCCGTTCGCGGCGGCCGCACCTGAAGCTTTTGCTGCCAATATCATCTTGTTCAACATGGTTCGGCCCGTGGACGATACCAGTTGGCTCTTCGCGCTCTCGCCCGTTGCCGTGAGCGTGGTCCGGCTTGCGGTTGTTGGGCTCTTGGCGCTGATCGCGTTCAAGATTTGGCGGCGCGCGCCTCGCTTCGATGAACGCTGCATTCTCACCACGCTTGCGATCCTTGCCGCCTTCGCCGTCGGTCCGGGCATGCATCACAATTACTATCTGTGGTTCCTGCCCTTCCTAGCGATTTTGGCTGGCCGTGCTGCGATCGGTGCACCCGCAGTCGTCGCGCCTGCCGCGACCACGAGCGGCAGACGAACGATCGATGAGCCCAGGGTCGCTCACCTCGGCACATAGAAAACGCCGAGCGGTGAGCGCCGGTCGATCCGGTAATATCGATCGACCGCATAGAGCACATCATCGGTAAACCGGTTGAACTTGCGTGGATAGTGCAGGATATGGCACGTCGCCGATACTGGATCATCGCAGATATCGGCGCGAAGCTGGATCACGGAAAAATCTCGCTCAAGCACTCTCTTGATGAGCTCACCTTGATCGAGCTTGCCGGCCAGAATGTATTGGCGCGAATTGAAGGGGTCGAGCGCGAAGGGCGCGCCCGACTCGTAGCAGAGGAGCAGGCTCTCGCAAATCCGCTCTCCCGGCCGTGCCGCGAGGTAGGCGAGATCTGCGGCAAACGACTGCTCGGCGGCGCGATCGGCATCCAGTAGGCCTGCGCCGCGATGAAACGCGGCGAGCGCTTTTGCCGCATTCGACACGATCGGCGCAGCGAGCACGAGGACCGCCGCGCTCGCTGCGATGCCGTTGAGCGCGGCGCCGATGCGCCGTTGCGAAAGCCACGTTCGCCATTCCTGTAGCAGGAGCCCGAGCGATATGGCGAGAAAGACCGCGGCATCCTGCATCATGTTGTAGGAAGCGCCCTCGAAACCGGAGGTGAGAGCGCCCGCCGAGATCGAAAGCACGCCGTACCACACGAGCACGAGCCGCTCGCCACGAAAAATACGCCATGAAAAGAGGAGAATAAGCAGCAGCGGGCCTTTGAAGAAACGCGCGAATTTCATCAGATGGTAGTGCACGTGGTACCAACTGAAGACGCGTGGCGACAAGAGATGGTCGAGAAAAGCCCCGCCCGCGACAAGCGCGGTCGCGACATAGAGCGATATGACACAAGCCGCGGCGGCCGCGAGCCAAAGCGGCAATCGGCGCGGCATGCGAATCGCGAGATCGAGGCTCACCACGACGGGAATGGCGACGAGATTGTGCTTGGTAAATCCGCCAAGCACGATCAGCAACGCCGAGAGCGCGAGCGATCCTGTCGTTGGCGCCCGGCCGAGATAGACGGCAAGGCCTGCGAGCATTAGTGCTTCGGCGAGACTTTGCGGATCGTCCACCGCGATCCAGTCGGGGGCCATTAGATAGTAGAAGCCCAGCGCGGTGGCGCCGGTGAACGCACTCGCCAGGCGACCGCCGCCGAGCCGCCAGGTCACGATGGCGGCGAGAATGCCGATCGCCAGAAATGCTACGAGAGCGACGATGCGGCCGCTCAGCAGCAGATCGTGAACGACGCCATTCACCGCGGCCACGACGACGAACGAGACGATCGGATAGTTGTTCACCCGCCAATAATTGGCGTCGTAGATGGTTTCGCCCGCAATGAGCCGCGCGGTGTTGTAGACGTTCCAGCCCTCGTTGTAGTTCTTTTCGTGGAGAGAGCCGATCGAGGCGATGTGGCCTCCCGCCAACAGCGCCACAGCGACGAGCACGATCGCGACGGCCGCAGCGATCCAGAGCGAGCTGTTCTTTCCCGGCGCCACCGCGGCCATTGGCGCTTTCGCGCGCTCGCTATAAGCCGCGCCGAGGCCCGTTTTCATCCTTGCCACGAAAATCGCTGCCGATCGCCTGGTGTCCGCGGCAATACCTAACGGCTCACCCGAATTGTGCCAAGCCTGTTTTTCCGACCAGGAGACAGCGGCGGCTAGAAGCGCGTGATCCGGAACGGCTCGATCGGCAGGTTGGTGCGCCCGGTCGTCACCAGCTCGGCGATGATCGCGCCGGAAATCGGGCCGAGCTGGAAACCATGGCCGCTGAATCCGAAGGCGTGGAAGACGCCCGCCTCGGTCGAGCTCGGGCCGATCACGGGAATGTCGTCGGGCATGCGCGCCTCGATCCCGGCCCAGGCGCGCACGATCTGCGCAGAACGCATGACGGGAAAGAGGTCGGCGACGGTCTGAGCGCTCTGCGCCAGGCCCCGGAAGTCGAGTTCCGTCCAATTGGTCTCGCGGTCGAGCGCACCCTTGTAGCCGCCGCCGATCATCACCGTACCGTTCGCGAATTGCTTGAAGGAGAGCGGACGCGACGTGGCACCCACCACCGGCTTGATGAAGGGGGCCCGGCGGTCGCTGATCATGAGCATGAAGGCGGACGGGATGAGCGGCACGGGTTCGCCGAGCGCGGCGGCGAGGCGATCGGCCCAAGCGCCGGCGCAATTGACGACCGCGGCGGCGAGGTGCGCGCCACCATCGGCCGTCGCCACCTGCCAGCGAGCGTTCTCGCGGCGCAAGCCCGTGACGTGCACTCCTTCGGAGACCACGGCACCCGCGCGCTCGGCGGCGCGACGAAAAGCGAGCGTCGTGCGGTAAGGCTGCGCCGCCCCGTCGCCCTCGCACCAGATGCCGCCGGTGCAGTGATCGGCAACCGCCGGCAGGAGCTCGCGCAGCTGACGCCGATCGACGAGTGCCTCGTGGGTAAAGCCCAAGGCGCGCACGGCAGCGACGCGCGCTTTCAGCGTCTCGAGCTCGGCTTCGCTCTCGGCGATCTTGAGATGGCCGTGGCCTTCGAAGCCGCAATCGTCATCGACGAGATCGCCGATGCGGTGCCACAGCTCCATCGACGCGACCGAGAGCGGGATCTCCGCGAGATCGCGCCCGAGCCGCCGCACGCCGCCGGCATTGACGCCCGAGGCATGGCGGCCGACGTAATCCTTCTCGAGCACCAGCACCGTGGCACCGCGGCGCGCGAGATGAAGAGCGGCCGAGCAGCCATGGAGGCCGCCGCCGATGATGATGACGTCGGGCGCCAAACCCCGCCTCAGCCGCGCACCACCGCCTTCCGGGCGGCGTCGCTTTGCGGGATCGAGGCGAGTTCGGCAACGGTGATCGGCTTCACCGGGGGACGCAGGCGATAATAGCCGATCTCGTCGGGCGCAACCTTGCGTGCCTTGGCGATGAGCTCGGTGACGGTGAGGCCGCAGAGCCGCCCTTGGCACGGGCCCATGCCGCAGCGGAGGAACGCCTTCAGCTGATTGGGACCGACGGCGCCGCCTTTCACCGCGTCCAGCACCTGCTCAGCCGTCACCTCTTCGCAGCGGCAGACCAGTGTGTCGCCGGCGGGATGCCGGAACCGGACGGCGGGTCGATAGAGGAGATCGAGAAAGCGGCGGCCGTAAAGCGCCGCGGCGAGCGCCTCGCGATAGGGCCCGGCGTGACGGTCGCGCGCGAAATCGTCGATCTTGCCGAGCTGCCAAGCGGCATCGAGTGCGGCGAGACGCCCGCTCTCCGTCGCCGCCTCGGCGCCGGCGATGCCGCCGCCGTCGCCGGCAATCGAGACGCCGGGAATGCTGCTTCGTCCCCACTCATCGATCTCCGGGGTGAAGCAAAGCTGCGTCTCGTCCCAATGGTGCTTACAGCCGATGGCGCTCGCGAGATTGATATTGGGCACGACGCCCTGGTGCAGCAGAAGCGCGTCTGCTTCAAGCCGTATTTCCCGGCCGCGCCCCACGCGATACGCGACTTCGCGGAGGCGCCCGTCGCCGCGCGCCGCGACCGCACCCACGCCGCGTTCGATGCGCGTGCTTGCCTTCACCTCGCGCAGCAAAGCGCGACCTTTGGCGGCGTAGCGCGATTGCAAAAATTTGGGGAGATACGGGAGCGCCGCGAGCCAGTTGCGGCGCGGCGTCGTCTCGAGCATGGCTTCGATGCGCACGCCGGCGCGGCGATATTGCGCCGCAAGCAGCCAGAGGAGTGGCCCGGTGCCGGCGAGCACGACCTTGCCGTCAGGACCGAGGCCCGACGATTTCAACAAGATCTGCGCGGCGCCGCAGGTCATGACCCCCGGCAGCGTCCAGCCGGTGATGGGGAAGGGGCGCTCGAGCGCACCGGTGGCGAGAATGACGTGGCGGGCCGTGAGAAGCCGGGCCTTGCCACCGGCGGAGACGCCGATCTCGCGGTCGTGCGAGATGCTCCACACCGTGGCGCCCGGCACGTATTGCGCGCTCCCCTTGATGAATCCGTCGGCGAGCTTGGCGCCCTGCCAGTAGTCCTCGCCCAAGAGCGCGCGCTCGCGCAGCGGCGTCTCGGTCACGGCGCGATAGATCTGGCCGCCCGGCGTCGCCTGCTCGTCGAAGAGAACCGTCGTCAGCCCGAAGCGGGCGCCCAGCGTGGCGGCCGCGAGGCCCGCCGGCCCTGCACCGACAACGGCGAGATCGTATTGATCCTTGAGATGGGCGAGGTCGGTCATCGCCCCACCTCGCGCTTGCCCTGCTGTGTCGCGACGACCATGCCCTCGCGCACCCGCGTGAGACACCCTTGCCGGTTGCCGACGCCGTCGACCGTGACGAGACAGTCGAAGCAGATGCCCATCATGCAATAAGGCGCGCGCGGCGTGCCGGAAACCGGCGTGGTGCGGCAGGCGACCACGCTCGCGGCGAGAAGCGCCGCGGCGACGCTGTCGCCCGGCGCCGCCGTCACCGGGCGACCATCGACCATGAGCCGCACGCTCGCACGCTCAGGCTCGACCAGCCTTCGGAACATCGAACCTCCTCGCACTGAACACCTCGAGATCGGGATGAAGCTGCCCGGCGGCGATCATCGGCGCGAGCTCGAGCGCGTGATTGGCGGCGAGCGTCACGCCGCTGTGGCAGGTGGCGATGAAGGCGCTCGGACACTCGGCCGACTGATCGTAGATGGGAAACCCGTCGGCGGTCATCACCCGCAGCGCCGCCCAGCTCCGCACCACGTTGAGACCGCCGAGCAGCGGGAACATCCGCCGCGCTCGGTCGGCAATGGCGGCCACGACGCCACTGCCGACGCTGTCGTCGAAGCCGGCCTCTTCGACGCTGTCACCCAGCATGACGCTGCCCTCGTCGGTCTGGCGGATGGTGACGACGGGGTATGGCAGGAACGGCCGTACCCGCTCGGTGACGACGATCTGTCCGCGCTGCGGCCGGACCGGCGCGCCGAGCTTCACCATCGGCGCGAGCCTGGCATTGCCGTTTCCCGCGGCGAGCACAAGCTTGCCCGCCCTCACGTCACCCGCCGCGGTCGCCAGGCGAAAGCCGCCGCCGCGGGGCTCGATGTGCGCCACGACGTGATTGGCAAGATAAGCCGCACCGCGTGCCCTCATCGCGGTGTGGAGAGCGCGGAGAAGCCTAAGCGAGTTGCAGTGGCCATCGAGCGGACAGTAGCTGCCCCCCACCACCTCGGGCCCGATCTCAGGCAGGAGCTTGCGCACGCCCTCGCGGTCGAGCATCTCGTAGGGGTAGCTCACCATGCGCGGCTGATTGTGAAGCCGCATCAGCATCTGCGTGCGGTTTTCGAGCTCACCCTCGGAGAGGCAGAGGTGAAAGCCGCCCGGCCGCGCGAAGGCCACGTCGAGCTTGGTCTCGTCCATGAGTAGAGCGGCCAACTCCCCCCAGCGATCCGACGACCGCCGCGTCCAGGCCGCGTATTCGGGCATGCCCAAGCCCTTGCTCTGCACCCAGACCAACGCGAAATTGCCGCGCGAGGCGCGGTAGGCGACGTCGCCTTCGTCGAGAACGGCGACCCGTTGCCCCGTGCGCGCCAATCCCCAGCCGATCGCCGCGCCCAACAAGCCGCCGCCGACCACGGCCACATCGTAATCGCGGCGCCGCGCCATGCTCAGCCTCGACCGGGGCCGACGAGAAGCCGCTCGAGGCCGTAGAGCCGGTCGAGCAGCAGCATCGCCACGACGGTGAGGCCGATCAGCGCGGCAGAGACGGCGGCGACGAGCGGGTCGATGTTGTCCTGAATGTAAAGAAAGAGCCGGACCGGCAGCGTGGTCGTGCGCGGCGACGCGATGAACACGGTCATCGTCACCTCATCGAAACTGGTGATGAAAGCGAGCACCCAGCCGCTGGCGATCCCGGGCAGGACCAGCGGCAAGGTGATGCGCCTCAAGGTCTGCCACGAGGACGCGCCCAGCGAGACCGCAGCGTGCTCGATGGCGGGGTCCATGCCGGAGGAAGCGGCGACCACGAGACGGAGTGCGAAGGGCATGATGATGACGACATGGCTCAGCACGAGGCCGAGGAACGTGCCGCCAAGGCCGATCTCGGTGAAGAAGCGGAGAAAGGCGATGCCCAGCACCGCCGGCGGGATCATGAGCGGCGACTGCAGAAGCCCCAGAAGGCCGGCCCGGCCGGGAAAGCGATAGCGCGCGACGGCAAGCGCGCACGGCACCGCGAACGCCACCGCGAGACTGGCCGAGAGCAGACCGAGCGAGAGGCTCGCCCAAAAAGCCTGGACGAATTCGGGATTGCCGGCGATGGCGCGGAACCAGCGCAGCGACAGCCCCGCCGTCGGCAGCGATAGGTATCCAAGCGGCGTGAAGGCGACGGCGCAGACGATCGCAATCGGCGCCAAGATGAAAATGACGAAGAGCGCATGGAAAAGCAGTGCCACCGGTCCATTGCGACTCATCGGAACACCTCGGCATAGCGGCGCTCGAGGAGCTTGTTGCAGCCGAGAATGATCACGATGTTGGCAACGAGCAGGAGCATGGCGATGGCGGCGCCAAGCGGCCAATTGAGGGTGTTGAGGAACTCGTCATAGGCGAGCGTCGACGCCACCTTGAGGCGACGGCCGCCGATGATCGCTGGCGTCGCGAACGCGCTCGCCGCCAAGGCGAAGGTAATGATCCCGCCGGATAGCACGCCCGGCAGTGCCTGCGGCAGCACAATGCGGCGGAGCACCGTGAACGACGCCGCGCCGAGCGAGACCGCGGCATGCTCGATCGCGGGATCGAGCCGCTGGAGCGATGCCCAGACCGAAATCATCATGAAGGGGATGAGCACGTGCGTCAGCGCGATGACGATGCCGGTCTCACTGTACATGAACTGCAGCGGCGTCCGCGCGATGCCCGCTCCCATGAGCGCCTGATTGACGAGCCCGGTCGAGCCGAAGAGCAGTGCCCAGCCGAGCGTCCGCGAGATGACGGAGACGAGGAGCGGTGCCAAGGCGACGAGGAGAAAAATGCCACGCCAGGGCGCGCGCATGCGGTTCAGAATGTAGGCCTCCGGCGCGCCGATGATTGCGGCCAACAACGTCACGAGAAAGGCGATGCGGAAGGTCCGGACGAAGATTTCGTAGAAATAGCTGTCGCCGAAAATGTCGCGGTAGTTGGCGAGCGTGTAGACGTCCTCGATGCCCTTGTAGAGGCTGAAGCTGTGCAGCGAGAGCAGCGCCGTCGCGAGGAGCGGCACGAACAGCAGCACCAGGTAAAGCGTCAACGCCGGCGCGCTCAACAGGTAAGGCGTGAGCGGGGCACGCGAGCGCGTCGGCGCGGCCGCGGCGACCGTCATTTCTCCGATGCGTCCCGCGGCGCGATCTGCATGTCCTCGGCGCGCCAGGCGAGGGCTACCCGGTCTTGCTCCGCCGGCACGCTCTCGCCGCTGTTCTGACGAATGACAAGGACGACACCGGCGCCAGTCTCGACTTGAAAGAGCCATTGGCTGCCGAGAAAGAGGCGGTTGCGCACGGTCCCCTCGAGTCCGTCCTCGGCGAAGGCAATCTTCTCCGGCCGCACGGTCACCGCCACCGAGCCACCCTCGAGGCGGCAGGGTGACGGCCAAGTCCCCTCACAGATTTCCAGCCGGCCTTGGGCGATGCGACCCATCAGCACATTGCTCTTGCCGAGAAAGGTGGCGACGAACTGGCTCGCCGGCGCCTCATAAGCGCGGTCGGGACTGGCGATCTGCTCGACGCGGCCCTCGTTCATGATGACGATCCGATCGGAGAGCGCCATCGCTTCCGCCTGATCGTGCGTCACCAGAATCGTTGTGATCCCGACCGCGCGCTGGATCTGGCGGAGCTCGACCTGCATGTCCTCGCGGAGCTTCGCGTCGAGATTGGAGAGCGGCTCGTCAAGGAGCAACACGTGCGGGCGAATGACAAGGGCGCGCGCCAAGGCGACGCGCTGCTGCTGTCCGCCGGAGAGACTCCGCGGAAAGCGATCGGCGAAACCGGAGAGTCCGACGAGGTCCAAGGCTTCCACGACGCGGCGTTCGCGCTCGCCCCGCGCGATGCCCCGCATCTCGAGCCCGAAGGAGACATTGGCGCCGACCGTCATGTGCGGAAAGAGCGCGTAGCTCTGGAAGACGATGCCGAGGCCGCGCTTGGCTGGCTTCACCGCGAGAAGATCGGCGCCGTCGAGCGCGATCGCGCCGGCGGTCGGCTCGACGAAGCCGGCGATCATCTGCAGGGTGGTCGTCTTGCCGCAACCGGACGGCCCGAGCAGCGAGAGAAACTCGCCTTTCTCGATGCTGAGCGAGAGATTGTCGACGGCGGTGGCGGCGCCGTATCGTTTCGTGAGCCCGTCAAGAACGAGAAAACTCATCGCCGCTGTCGCGCCGTCCTCAACGCTCGATTTCGCGCGTCCAGCGCTTGTTCCATTCTTCGCGATGCTGGTTGACCGTGTCCCAGTCGATCACCTGGAGCTTGTTCATCTGCTCGGGCCCGTAGGGAATGCCGGCGCGCTTCTCGGGCGGCAGCTCCACCGTCTTGTTCACGGGACCGAGCCCGGTACCGCTCGCCAGCACCGCCTGCGCTTCGGGACTGAGGAGATACTGGATGAAGCTCTGCGCGTCAGGCTTGTCGGCCGCGCCAGCGACCGGACAAGCGGCGACGCCGAGGGCAATGCCGCCCTCCTTGGGATAGGTGAATGCGGCGGGAAAGCCGGTATCGGCCAACGCCTTGGCGCGGCCCGAGCCCCAGATGGCGATGACGGCCTGGTTGCTCTGGAAAAGCTCGGTCATCTTGCCGGGCGAAGGCTCGTAGACGAGGACGTTGGGGCCGATCTCGTCCTTGAACGCCTTGAAGCCCGGTTCGATGTTCTTCTCGCCGCCGCCGCCAAGCTTCGCGAATTGGACGAGCGCATGGAGGCCATAGGTGTTGTTGAGCGGGGGAATCACCAGCTTCTGCTTGAATTTCGCGTCCTTGAGGTCGTTCCACGACGCGGGCGCCGGCCAGTGCTGCTCGTCGAAGTACTTCTTGTTGTAGACGATGCCGGTGCCGTTCATGCCGACCATCACCGCTTTGGCGGACGACACGTGGGCGAGATCGTAGAGCGCATCGTAGACCGGCGCTTTCGTGAGCGGCGCGCAGAATCCGAGCGCCACCGCCTGGTACATCGGGCCGTCGTCGAGGAGCGCCACGTCGATCTGCTCATGCCCCTTCTGCGCCTGAAGCCGCGCAAGATTGTCGGTGGAGTTGCCCGCGACGTATTCGATCGTCACCCCATGTTGCTGCTCGAAAGGCGGGAACACCTCCTTCCGCATCGTCTGCTCGAAGGAGCCGCCATAAGCGGCGACATAAAGGGTCTTCTGCGCCGCGGCGGTGCCGGCTGTGAGAGAGAACAGAAGAGCGCAGGTCCCCGCGATCAGCACCCGTGGCGTTTGCGTGGTCGTCATATGGCACACCCTCGTTCCGACCCGTCCTCCGCGGCCCTTCACGATGGTCGCACCGGTGCGATGGAAGGTCAAATGCGGTCGCGGCATTTCCCTTGCGCGAGAACGGCTAAGCCGCAAGACTCGCCATCGAGAGAAACGAAGAACCCGAAACGGGAGGTCGGCATGGCATGGGTGGCAAAGGGCGCGGTGGCGCTCGCCTGCGTATTCGCGTCGACGCTGGCGATGGGAGAAGCGCGCGCGGAAAAGACCGTTCTCAATGTCGGCATGGCCGCGATCGACGCGGGACGGCTCGACCCGCATCTCTCCTCGACGACGCCCGACAAGGCGCTCTTCGGCTGGATGTTCAACGGTCTTGTCCGCTTCAAGCCCGGCACGATGAATCCGGAGCTGCTGGAGCCAGACCTGGCGGAAAGCTGGACCTCGACAGAAGACGGCAAGCAATGGACGTTCAAGCTCCGCCACGGTGTGCAATGCCATCACGATTACGGCGAGCTCACCGCCGAGGACATCGTCTATTCGTTGGCCCGCGCCGGCGATCCCAAGCGCTCCGCCTTCTCGAGCGACTTCAAGGATTTCGACAAGGTGGAAGCGGTCGACAAATACACCGTCCGCATCAGCCTCAAGAATCCAGTGCCGAGCCTCTTGGGCTTGCTCATTCCCTATAACGGCGGCAACGTCGTCTGCAAGAAAGCGGCCGAGGAGATGGGCGAGACCTTCGCCCAGAAGCCGATCGGCACCGGGCCTTTCGAATTCGGCGAGTACAAGCCCAAGGAGTCGGTGACGCTCGTCGCCAACGCCAAATATTTTCGCGGCAAGCCGAAGCTCGAAAAGATCGTCTACCGCTACATCCTTTCCGATGCGAGCCGCGATCTCGCCTTCACCTCGGGCGAAATCGACATGCTCTATGGCCGGCAAGACCAGAATTGGGTCGACCGCATCAAGAAGGAGAAGGGCGCCGTCGTCGACGTCTTCGATCCCGGCGAGCTGTCGACGCTCTATCTCAACGTGACGAAGCCGCCGCTCGACGACATCCGCGTGCGCCAGGCGATCGCCTACGCCATCGACCGCGACCAGGTGGTGCAATTCAAGGGCAAGGACATCACCCGCGCGGCGAAATCGATCGTGCCCATCGGCTATCTCGGCATGACCGACGATGTGCCGCTCCTGCCGCACAACCTCGAGAAGGCGAAAGCGCTCTTGAAGGAAGCGGGATATCCCGACGGCCTCACCATCCACATCATCCACACCAATTTGCCGGGCATGCTGTCGATGATGGAGATCGTCCAGGCGCAGCTCCGCAAGGCCGGCATCATCCTCGACATGGAAGTGGTCGAGCATGCCACGTACCACGCCAACATCCGCAAGGACATGAGCCCGATCGTCCACTATGCCGCGGCGCGCTTCCCGGTGGCCGACACTTATCTCACGCAATTCTTCCATTCGCGCAGCATCGTCGGCACGCCGACGGCGGTGACCAATTTCTCCCATTGCAACGACGCCGACGCCGAGATCGACGCCGCCAAGGTGGAGACCGACCCGGCGAAGCAGAAGGCGCTGTGGAAGACGGCGCAGCAGAAGCTGATGGCCAAGGTCTGCGGCATTCCCATCTATGAGCAGCCGCAAGTCTGGGCGCATCGCGACACGCTCGACTTCGGCTTCAAGCTCGAGGGCTCGCTGACGTTGGGGCCGGTAATCAACGAAGTGACGCACTTCACGCAGTGATCGGTGGCGAGGGCGGCCGATGCTCGGCTATGTGGTCAAGCGCCTCCTTCTCGCCGTTCCCACGCTCTTTGCCGTTCTCACCATCGTCTTCGTGCTGGCGCGCGTGCTGCCGGGCGATCCTGCGCAGACCATCCTCGGCGATCAGGCGACGCAAGAGGCGCTCGAAAACATGCGCCACCGGCTCGGCGTCGACAAGCCGATCGCCGCGCAATATGCCGAGTTCCTCGTCGATGCCGTGCGCGGCAAGTGGGGCACCTCGCTGGTCACCGGCAAGCCCGTCGTCGATGAAGTCCGCAATGTCTTGCCCTATACGATCGAGCTCACGGTCACCGCGATCATCGTCGGTGCGCTCATCGGCGTGCCGCTCGGCACCTGGTCGGCGATCTATCGCAACCGCTGGATCGACTATCTCGCCCGCATGGGCTCGCTGCTCGGCCTCTCCTTTCCAGCCTTCGTCTCCGCCATCCTGCTGCTCCTCGCCTTCGCCATCGAGCTCCGCTGGTTTCCCGTGATCAGCGCCGGCGGGCTCGACGATCCCGTCGAGCGACTGCGCAACCTGGCGCTTCCCGCCATCAATCTCGGCATCATCATGGCGGCCTATGTGACGCGCGTGACGCGCTCGTCGATGCTCGAGGTGCTGGGCGAGGACTACATCCGCACCGCGCGCGCCAAAGGCGTGCCGCGCCGCGCCATCGTTTGGCGGCATGCGCTCCGCAACGCGCTCATTCCCGTGGTGACCGTGGTCGGGCTTTACCTCGGCATCCTCATCGGCAATTCCGTGCTGACCGAGATCGTCTTCAATCGGCCCGGCCTCGGCAAGCTCATGGTGAGCGCGCTCAATCAGCGCGACTACACGGTGCTCCAGGGCATGATGGTGGTCTATGCCTTCGTCATCGTCATCGTCAATCTCTTGACCGATCTCACTTATGGATTCATCGATCCGCGGGTGAAGCGGCAATGAGCGCGATCACGCTCGGCCGCGGCGAAGGTCATCTCCTGGCGCAAGTGGTGCGCGCCTTCAGCGCCAACGCCACGTCATGGATAGGCTTGGCGCTGTTCCTCGCGATCGTCGCACTCGCGCTGCTGGCGCCCGTGATCTCTCCCTACGATCCGCTCGACCAGGATGTGCTGACCCGTCTTGCCCCGCCCTCGGCCGATCATTGGCTTGGCACCGATTCCTATGGCCGCGACATCCTCTCGCGGCTCTTGTGGGGTGCGCGGCTCTCGCTGGTGATCAGCACCGTCTCGATCCTGGCGGCGATGCTCATCGGCGGCGTCATCGGCATCGTCTCCGGCTATGTCGGCGGGCGCTTCGACCTGGTGGTGATGCAGGCGATGGATGTGCTGCTGTCGTTTCCTTCGCTCATCATGGGGCTCATGGTGGTGGCGATGCTGGGCGCGAGCATGGTCAATCTCATGATCGCCATCGCCTTGACGGCGATCGCCCCCTTCGCCCGCATCGCCCGCGCGCCCACCATCGTCGTCAAGGAGCGCGACTATATCGAGGCGTGCCGGGCGCTGGGATTTTCCGATCTCCGCATCATGGCCGTGCATATCCTGCCGAACATCATCGCCGAGATCATCGTCATGGGCTCGCTCTGGCTCGCCACGGCGATCCGCATCGAGGCGTCGCTGAGCTTCATCGGCCTCGGCGTCCGGCCACCGACCGCCACCTGGGGCGGCATGATCCGCGAGGGCTTCGAGAACATTCTTGACAGCGCCTGGCTCTCGGTTTTCCCGAGCCTCGCCATCCTGCTGGTGGTCTTCTCGCTCAACATGATTGGCGACGGGCTCCGCGACGCCATCGACCCGAAGCTCCGGAGCGGCGAGTAGCCGTGGCGAGCGGCGCCGCACCGATCCTCGCGGTCGAGAATCTCGTCACCGCTTTCCGGAGTGGCGGCGGCGAGCATGCAGCGGTGCGCGATGTCAGCTTCACCGTCCAACGCAACGAGACGGTCGCCATCGTCGGCGAGTCCGGCTGCGGCAAGAGCGTGACAGCGCTCTCCATCATGGGTCTCGTTCCTGCGGCGAACGGGCGGATCGTCGCGGGGCACATCCGCTTTGCCGGCCGCGATCTCGTCGGCCTTGGCGAAGATGAGATGCGCAAGATCCGCGGCGACCGCATCTCCATGATCTTCCAGGAGCCGATGACCTCGCTCAACCCGGTGCTGACTGTCGGGTTCCAGATCGCCGAGACGCTCCGCTACCACCGCGGCATGGACCGCGCCGCCGCCGGCCGCGCCGCGCTCGATCTCCTCGAGCAGGTGAAGATTCCCGCCGCGCGGCAACGCTTCGGCGACTATCCCCACCAATTCTCCGGCGGCATGCGCCAGCGGGTGATGATCGCCATCGCGCTCGCCTGCCGGCCCGAATTGCTGCTGGCGGACGAGCCCACCACCGCGCTCGACGTGACGATCCAGGCGCAGGTGCTGTCGCTGCTGGCCGAGCTCAAATCGGCCTACGGCATGGCGATGATCTTCATCACCCACAATCTCGGCGTCGTCGCCTCGATCGCCGACCGCGTCGCCGTCATGTATGCCGGCGAGATCGTCGAGGTCGCGCCCCTCGACACGCTCTTCGCTCATCCCACGCATCCCTATACTGAGCTGCTGCTGCGCTCGATCCCGCGGGTTGACCAGGATGCGCGGCACCTCAGCACTATTCCCGGGCAAGTCCCCTCCATCTCGGCGATGCCGCGGGGATGTCGTTTCGCACCGCGCTGTCCGCTGCGCGTCGCGATCTGCGCGGAGCGCGATCCGCTTCTGGCGCCGGTGGCGGGATCGCCAGCGCATCAGGCGCGGTGCTGGGTGCGCGCGCCGCAGGCGGAGCTGGCGCATGCCTGAGCCCATTCTCTCGGTCGCGGGCTTGCGCAAATTCTTCACCGTGCGGCGCGGCTTTCCCAATCCGCGCAAGATCACCGTGCGCGCTGTCGACGGCATCTCCTTCGGGGTCAAGGCGGGCGAGGCATTCGGTCTCGTCGGCGAGTCCGGATGCGGCAAGTCGACCGCCGGGCGGGCCGTCTTGCGCCTCGTCGAGCCGGATGAGGGCACGGTTCTTTTCAAAAGCGAAGACGTGCGAACTGCGTCGAAGGCACAGCTTCGCCTGCTGCGGCGCAAGCTGCAGATGATCTTTCAGGACCCTTACGCCTCGCTCAATCCGCGCCGCATGATCGGCAAGGCGCTCACCGAGCCGATGCGCGTCCACGCCATCGCCGACGGTCCTGCAGCCGCGGACCGCGCGCGCAGCATTCTCGCCGAGATCGGCTTGCCGGCGGACGCGATGACGCGCTTTCCCCACGAATTCAGCGGCGGCCAGCGCCAGCGCATCGGCATCGCCCGCGCGCTCACCCTCGAGCCCGAGCTCATCGTCGCCGACGAGCCCGTCTCGGCGCTCGATGTGTCGGTTCAGGCGCAGATCCTGCTGCTGCTGCAAAAACTGCAGGAGCGCCGCGGGCTCGCCTTTATCTTCATCTCGCACGATTTGGGCGTCGTCCGTTATTTCTGCCGGCGCATGGCGGTGATGTATCTGGGCCGTATCGTCGAGACCGGGCCCATTCCCGACATCTTCAAGGAGCCGCTCCACCCCTATACCAAGATGCTGCGCGACGCCTCGCCGGTGCCCGATCCCCGCGCCAAGGTGGCGATGCTGCGCATCGAGGGCGAGGTCCCCTCGGCGGTGAATCCACCGGCCGGCTGCCACTTCCACACGCGCTGCCCGCACGTCATGCCGATCTGCCGCACGACCTATCCGGCGTGGCGACAGATCGACGAGACGCGCGGCGTCGCCTGCCATCTTCATTCGAGCTAAGGGGTCCGATGAGCGAACCGAATGCGTGTCCGGCGGGGTGTGAGGTTTGGCACATGGCAACCTACCAGACCTGATAGAATAGCCCGTGATATCAGCGTCGCGAGAGTTCCGCCGCGACAGGCGACGAGGGGGGTACATGAGGCGGCGCGAGTTCATCACGCTTCTTGGCGGCGCGCCGGCGATGTGGCCGCTCGCCGCGCACTCGCAGGCAGAGCGCGTGAGGCGGACCAGCAACGAATTGCGGGTGAAGTCGCATTCGTGCCACAAGCCGACACAACCACTCGCTTAGCGCTGGGCATTTGGGCGGTCCTGAAAAGCGGAGTGGCAGCACGATTGTTCGGGCGCCAAAAAAGGGGGCGTGTTGCCCCTCACAGTCTTTGGTGCTCTACTT
>DASZAN010000043.1:0-2139 GCA_035945115.1 Allostellaceae bacterium | reverse complement strand
AGCTCTGCCCGTGACAGATCGGCAAGTTCGCGGCCTTGGAACGAGCCGCGGCGGACCGTGCCGAAAATGGTTTGGGTCCCGTGATCCAGCCGCATCTTGAGGTAATCGGTCTCGACGGCAGATGTTGTCGCGCTCGCAGCTGTCTCGCGGCGGCGGTAGCGCGTCGCACCGAACCAGACGAGGCCAAGACCGCCGGCCCCGACCAGCACAGCGGGAACACGCTCGCTGATTAGACCGGCGATTATCGCCACTGCAGATAAAGTAGCGCCTATGACGAGCAGAAGGCGCCCGATTGCGTCAGCAAGCTGTCCCGGATCAGCCTCAACAAACAGCCGCAGTAACCAGATGCCGATAAGCACGGCGAGCACCACCAATCCGATCGCGACATAAATCACGGGTCGGTCCCGCCGGCCGGGAGCGAGCCGGCCAGAAGCAGCGCGGCGCCCCCGGCGCGCCTGCCATACTGGATCATGGCAGTCCGCCCCCCTGCAGCATATGCCGCTACCGCTCCCAGCAGTTCACGCAATTGCCGAGCGCTGCCGGCATCGAAGTGGCAGTAAGCACCGCCCGAGAGTCGCGCAAGCTGGCGGAAGGCTGCTCCGGCAGCAACATCCGCGCCTTCGTGAAAAACGAAGATGGGCACGCCCATGAGGCCAAGCTCGCCGGCCGTCCGCGAGAGATCATCGACATTCTCTTCCATGGCATCGCCGACGAAGACGAGCGCGCTCGCCTTGTGAGATTTCGCCACCTTGAGAGCGTGCAAGAGCACGCGGCCGATCTGGGTCTTCCCGCCGACGCAGGAAACACGTCGCATAGCCGTGTGGAGTTCGCCGGCAGTGGCAAGCCATCGGCTGGCCTTGCATTCCCTGAACCCGCGGTAGAAGACGAGCTGCACATCGAGGCCGCCCAGCGACTCGGTAGCTTCGAACATCTCGCCTTGAATATGGCAGGCGCGATCCCAGGTGGCTTCGCGGCTAGCAGTGGCGTCCAGTGCGAAAATGAGCCGCGCCCGGTCACCTGCCGCCTTAACCGACCTCATCGCTGCGACCTGGTGCAAAAACGCTTCCACCTCGGCTGATTTGCGAGCGGCCGGCAGGGAGCGCTTTGACTGCTTTTCTTCGGCCATGCGGTAGCATATGGGGGCGCCGCCGCCCGGCGCAAATTGGACATTACAGCCGGCAACGGATCGAAATTGCAGCACAGGCGTTTCAGCGCGCGCGTGAGTTGCGACGTTCACACCGAAGCCCACCCCGCTGCGCGACCGTAGTAGGCTGCGCGCGGTTAGGAGGGCGAGGCGCGTAAGCGGACGATTTGCGCGCCTCCTCCTCTGGTACGCCACTACTCGGCGAAGTACCCAATCCACGTCCTCCGCGCCCATGTCGAAGCGACTCACGATGCAGATTTCTTCAATGCCGCGCCTCTGTCGGCGGTTCGCCGAGTTCGCCGAGTTCGCCGATCGCCACGATGATGCGCAGCCACGTGTCGGCGCCCTCGTTGTCGCCCTTCCTCCTCATCACTTCCACCATCTCGCGCGCCCTTGCTATGGCTCGGTCGCCGTGAAGCTGGATGAAGTGATGCGCCATGCGCTGAATGTCGACGTCGGAAGTGGGCATGTGTCTAGTCCCAGACCGGCCATGAACCGATCGCAAAATATGCGAGACCAAAAAGGAATAGAGCTACGAGAACAGATCCGATCAGCCGTCCCAGCTTGGGTTGATCCATTGCGTCGTTTTGGGTGCGCGTCAACTACGTCCGTTCTACGCAAACGACCGGACCTTTTCCACGTTGCCTGGCTCTTCCGAGTTGTGCCAAAATCGGTCAATCGAAATCTCTAAGCGCGGACCGAAGGGTTGTGGCGACGCATGGTCTCGCCGCCCGTGGCGACGCTCACGCGATAGCCAAGGTCAACTAACGTACCGGCGATTACGTCGCGAACGTCACCATCATCGTCTACGAAGAGAATGTGCCGGGGTTCACGCATCGGGCCGCCTCTTGCCACAGCTAGTGGATTGAATCTAACACTTGGTGCCCTCGTTTGACGGCGGCGATGATCATGTTGGGGTCCTTGGTCCAGGTAAAGGGCTTGGGATTGGCATTGGTCTGGTCGAGGAAGCGATGGATGGCGTCCTTGAGTTCGTG
>DASZAN010000042.1:0-6561 GCA_035945115.1 Allostellaceae bacterium | reverse complement strand
CGCATCTGCCGCGCACGGCGTCGGGCAAGCTCGACCGGCGGGCGCTGCCGGCGCCGGCGCGGCCGGCGGCCTCGGCGCCGCCGCAGGGGGCGGCGGAGGAGCTGTTGGCGGCGCTGTGGTGCGATCTGCTCAAGCTGCCGCGGGTGGGACGGCACGACAACTTCTTCGAGCTCGGCGGCCATTCGCTGTTGGCGATGCAGCTCGTCCACCGTTGCGGTGAGATCTTCGCGCGCCGGCCGAGCTTGCGCAGCCTCTTCGAATATCCAACGCTCGCCGCCTTTGCGCGCGTCACCGATCACGGCACGCCACCCGCCTTTGCCCATCTCGTACCGCTTCAGCCGGGGCGGATCGAGGCACCGCTCTTCTGCATCCATCCCGCTGGTGGTGCCGTCTTCTGCTACCAGCCGCTGGCGGCGGCGCTCGGCTGCGACCAGTCGGTCTATGGCTTGCAAGCGCGCGGCCTCGAGCCCGACGAGCGCGCCGCCACCTCCGTCGAGCAAATGGCGGCGCAGTACCTTGCGGAAATTCGCATGCTCCAGCAAGCTGGGCCCTATCATTTCCTCGGCTGGTCCTTCGGTGGCCTCGTCGCCTATGAGATGGCGCGGCAATTGCAGGCCGAGGGCGAGCGCGTAGCGCTGCTCGCGCTGCTCGATACCGCGCTCGAGCAGCCCGACCTCGCGGATGCCGAGGTCAGCGATAAGAGCGTCATCGAGACGCTCATCGACGTGCTCGGCCTCGAAAAAATCATCCCGGACGCCGCGCCCGCCATCACCGATCTCGACGGATTCGTCGAAGCCGCGCGACAAAGCGGCATATGGCCCCGAGATTTTTCGACGGTGCAGGCGGCCCGCATCATCGAGCTCTTCAAGCTCAATGTCGCGCAGGGACGCACCTACGCACCTGGCGCCTATGACGGGGACATCCTTCTCTTCCGCGCGCTCGACAATCCCGAGGGTGGCGACTTCGATTGGTCGGTGAAGACGACCGGCAACGTCCGCGTGGTGCCGCTCGCCACGACCCACAACCGCGTGCCGTTCGAGCCCAACGCGCGCATGATCGCCGACGCGCTGCGGCCGCTGCTCGCGAGGCGCCGCCCGGCGAAATAGGGCGTGCCTCAGGCGACGATGCGGCCGAACTCCATCTTGAGGCGGCGGTCGGCAATATCGAAATAGCGGTCGTCGTGAGTAACGCAAATCACCACTTTGCCTTTGCCCTTGAGGCCGGGCAGGATCTCTTCGTAGAATTTGCGACGGAAGGGCGGATCCTGATCGGCCGCCCACTCGTCAAAGATCATCACCGGCTTGTCCTCGAGGAGCGCGACGATGAGAGCGAGACGCTTGCGCTGGCCAGTCGAGAGCTGAATCGTCGTGAAGCTGTCGCCGCGGATTCCCGTCTTCTGATCGATCTGCATCTCGCGCAACAGCGCGCCGACACGGTCGGGATCCTGCTCGCCAAGCCCATAGAGCCGGCGAAACAAGTGGAAATCGGAGAAAATGATCGAGATTTGATCTCGTAGCCAGGTTTCGGTCGTCGGCGACAGCACCGTCTCGCCCAAGACAACCCGGCCGCTGTCGGGATGATAAAGGCCGCACATCAGCTTCATCAGCGTGGTTTTGCCAGAACCGTTGCCACCCGTGATAAATACGATCTCCCCTGGACGGGCGACGAAGTCGACGGGTCCGACCGTGAAGCCCTCGCCGCCGCCCTCTTGTGCGTAGGTGAAGCTCACGCCCTCGAGACGCAGCTCCGGCCGCAGCGCCGACGGCGGTACCGGAATGTTGGCTGTGGCCGAGGCAGCGATGCTCAGCTTCTCGTCAAGGGAGAGCAGCCGTTCCAACGAAGCGTTCGCCGTGGCCAACGCCGGGATCGCCTGCACCACCATCGAGATCGGGCCGATCAAAAACAAGATCGCCGAGGTGATCTTCACGAGATCGGGGGAGGTGATGTTGCTGAAGGCAGGTACGGCGAACACCACCGTCGCCAGCAGGAAATAGAATGTCGATTGCGCGAAGACGAACTCGCCGGCAGAGCTGCGCGCGATCTCCTGCTTGAGTTCGGTCGCCTCTTCCGAAAGATGCTCGATGGTCTGCGCGAGCGAGGCCCCGCGCGCGCTGCTCATCTTCACTTCTTTGAAGCCGCTGAGCAGGTCGTCGAGGCCTTCGAACACGTCGGTGTCTTGCTCGGCGGCGCGGCGCAAGCGGTCGCGCAGCCGCGCCGCGCGGCGCAAGAAGATCGAGATGGCGAAGACCGCGGCAATTGCGGTGAGCGCCAAGGCGGTGACCGAGAGATAGGCCACGTAGACCGTGACGAAGAGCAGGAGCAGGCTCGCCTGCCCCGCGGCGACGACAGTGGGGGCAAGGCTCGAGATCGTCGCCGGCTCTCGGGCGACGGTCGTCAAGATGTCGGCCGGGACGAGGCGCTCGACCCGCGCGAGATCGCAGCGGCGGACCTTTTCGATGAGCCGGAGGCGCAGCGTGTTGACGATGCGCTCGATCTCGCCCATCGCCGTCGCCATGACATAGCGCTGGGTGATGACGTAAACGAGGAGGCAGAGGCAGAACATCGCCAGCAGATGCAGATCGGGCCCGCTCGCATCGACATGCTGTGCCGCGCTGTTGATGGTGCTCAGGATGAGCGCATTCGTGCCGGCGGCGAGCCCCATCATCACCGCAATGCGCGAGGGCGGGATCGCATTCTCCTTGCGGAGTGTCTGCAGGATCAGCATTTAGTGCAGACCCGAGCGGCCGAAACCGGCGACCGCCATCTTAGCCCGCAGGTGATGGCGGGCGATCTCGCTCGCGCCGATAGCGCTCGGCGGGGCGCGTCAGCACCAGGATGAGAATGGCCGGAATGGGCGTGAGGAAGAGCGATAAGAAGAACGCACCGAAGAAGCCCATCGAGCGACGCGACCCGGCGATCCCCACGATAACGCAGGCCAAAAGATAGATGATGGTGAGGATAATCGGGTCCACCGGCCGTCCCCTGTCCGCGCCCGTCGATCAGGCGACCGCCGGTTTGCCCGACGACTTCTTGGCCTCGGTGCGCGCCTCGGCGAACTCTTTGCCGATTTCTTCCTTCTTCGCCTCGAGGTCGAAATCGAGCAAGCTGCCGCCGCCGGCGAAATGCTGGGCGAAGACTTTGCCGACCGCATAAGTCGCGGCCGCGCCGAAGCCTGGCATGGCGGCGATGCCCAGCGCCGTGCCGACGACCGGAATGGTCTTCAGGAAAGAGAAGGCGTAACCCGAACCCATCGTCATAAGGTACGGAAGAACGCCGCCAGCGAGCCCGCCGCTCAGCGCCTTGGCGCGCACTTCGGGAAACTCGACGCCGTAAAGCTTCGCCAAATCTCGCACCATCTTGACCTGGAGCGCAGCGATAGCGCCGATGTCGACCAGCGGAATCGGGATGAGGCCGGCACCTGCCGACCAGCCAGACGCCCGCCGCACGATGCCCATCGCTTCCGTCATACGATCGTCCATAGGAGTCTCCGCCCCTCAAGTCATCGACACCGCTTGAAACTATCATAGGACGGAGTCCGCAGGCAACCGAGCCCCAATGGCGCCATGCTGCGAAGCGCTTGTATCCAAGCGCCCGCGGTGCCCGTAATATGCCGACGAGGCAACCGCGAACCGGAGTGGGGGCGGGACGGTGTTTTCTTCACGCATCAAGACGATCGCTTCACGCGTGGTCGACTGGACCGAAGATCATCTTCTGTCGATCGGTCTCGGAATATTGCTTGTGCTGTTGCTCGTCGCGGCACTATCGCCGCGCATTTTCATTACTGTCCCGGCGGGCCATGAAGGGGCGCTCTTCAAGCGCTTCTCAGGCGGCACCGACGTCGAGCAAGCCTATGACGAGGGCTTTCACATCATCGGCCCCTGGAACAACATGTACATCTATGACGTGCGCTTCCAGAATCAGTCGTCGAAGTTCGATGCGCATACCTCGGACGGCCTCAATCTCCGCGCTGATGTCGCGTTTCGGTTTCGCGTCCAGCGCCGCAACGTGCCGCTTCTGCACAAGTACATCGGCGAGGATTACGTCGAGAAGCTGATCTTGCCGAGCCTCGGCGCACGCGTCCGCGAGGAGGTCGCCCGCCACACGCCCGAGGAGGTCTATTCGACGAAGCGCCTCGAAATCCAGGACCGCATCCGCGAAGGCATGCGCAAGGAATTCGCGATGGATCCCGAGGCCGACACCCTGCTGCAGCGGGTCGAATTCCTGGAACTCGACGAGATCTTCCTCCGCGATGTGGAGCTGCCAGAATCCCTACAGAAATCCATGGTGGAGAAGAACCAGCAACTGCAGATGATGCTGGAATACGACTATCGCATCGAGCGCGAGAAAAAGGAGAGCGAAAGGAAGCGTATCGAAGCCGAGGGCATCCGCCAGTTCCAGGACATCGTGAAGGATGGAATCACCGACCGCTATCTCATGTGGAAGGGCATCGACGCCACCCTGCAGCTGGCGCAGTCGTCGAACTCGAAGGTGATCGTCGTGGGCTCCGGCAAGACCGGTTTGCCGATCCTGCTCGGCAACCTCGACGCCGTTATCGCTCCGCCCACTACAGCCGAGGGCGGCAGCGGAAACGCCGCCACCGATGCAAAGGCGCTGGCGCCGCTCACCAACACGCCCGCCGAATCCGGGAGCGACAAGAAGGCAACGAGCACGACGACAACGCCGTTGTCGGGATCGCCGCGTACCGAGGGCAACGGCGCGCCGGTGCCGGCCGCACCGACGGCGATGGAAGCACCGAAGCAGGCGGCAAAGCCGGCGCCCGCGGCCTCGAAGTAATCGATGGGAGCCATGTCGAGTCGCGCTGGCATCGCGCCAGCGCTCGTGTATGCTCGATCGCATGGCGAAGACTTTGCCGAAGCTGCGCAGCCCGACGCTCGAGGACATCAAGCGAACGGCGACCGCGGCGACGCCAGCCGTGGAGGAGCGCATGGCCGCGGCGACCGCGCCCGCTCCTCCGCCCACCACCCCGATGCGGACCGCGCTTCCCGCGCTTATTCCCGAGCCCGCCGATGAGCGCGATCGCCGACGCTACGAGCGTGCCCGCGCTATTGTCGCGCGCTACCGGAAATGGACGATCGCCGCCGCCGCCGCGCCGATCCCGCTCGCCGACGCAGTGCTCATCGGCGGCGTTCAGCTGCGCATGTTGGCGCAGTTGGCGGGGCTCTACGGCGTGCCCTTCGAAAAGGTGCGCGTCGTATCGCTGGTTTCGGCGCTCTTCGGCGGCTGGACGCCCTACACCATCAGCATCGGAGTCGCCGGCGCGGCGGCGCGTATGGCGCCGGGATTCGGCACGCTCATCGGCATCGCCACGTCGGTTGGCACCTCGACGCTCGCCACCGAGGCCATCGGCAAGATCTTCATTCAGCATTTCGAGGAGGGCGGCACGTTCCTTGACTTCGAGCCACGGAAATATAGTGACGCCGTGTCAAAGTCGGTGCGCGGCGGAGGGAAGAAATGAGCGCACTCGAGGCAGTGGTAACGACGACCGCCGAGTCGGGGCTCGCCGACCGCGCGCTCGCGGCAAGCGCCGTGCTCGTGGAATCTGGCCGCGCACCGATCGTCGTCATGGCGACGCTCAAGGGCGGCAGCGGCAAGAGCACCGCCGCCGCCTGTCTCGCCGCCCATTGCCGGCGTGCCGGTCTCCGCGTCGCCATCATCGATGCCGATCCACAGGCGAGTCTCCTTCACTGGGCGAGTCTTGGCGAGCCGGCGATGGACATCGAAATCATCGCCGACACCTCGGAGACCGTGGGGGCGCGAGCGCGCGCCCTAGCGCGCGAGGCGGAGCTGGTGATCATCGATACAGCGGGATTCCGCAACCGCACGATGATTGATGCGCTTTCAGTCGCCGATCTTGCGGTCATTCCGATCAAGGCCTCGCCGCTCGACATCGCCGCGGCCGTGGAAACCGCGCGGCTCATCGAGGAAGTCAATGCGACGGACGACCGACAGCAGCGGCCGATGTCGTATCGCCTTCTGCTGACGCAAGTGACCGTGGGAAGCGCCGTGGCGCGCCATGTGCGGCGCGAGCTCGGGGCCTCCGGTTACCGGCTGTTCGAGGCGGAATTGGCGAACCGCGTCGCCTATGCCGAAGCCAGCCTGATGGGCCGCATGCCCGTGCATCTCGATGCGTTCTCCGCCGCCGCGCGCGATGGCGAGGCGTTTGCCCGCGAGGTGCGTCAGGCGCTCGGGCGCTAAGCCGGCAACGCAATGATAGCCTAGCGTGACCGCACGTCTCCCGCTCGCTGCGCTTCTCCTTGCGCTTCTCGAGGTGGCGCAGCTCGCCGCATTGCCGCCAGCCGCGGCGCAAGACGCGCTCAGCGTGCCGACCTGCGAGCTCTTCCTGCAGATCGGCCGACGTTGGGTCGGCATCGATCAAGAGCGCGCCACGCAGGTGCTGAAGGTACCTCTGAGCGAGCTCAGCAATGACGGCATCGAGCGCATTCGCCAGGCGCTCGAACGTTGCTTGAAAATCGCCCAGTCGCAAGACGACAAGCTGCTGCTCGAGCAGGATCTCAAACAAATTCACGACTTGCGAAGGGC
>DASZAN010000041.1:0-68639 GCA_035945115.1 Allostellaceae bacterium | reverse complement strand
ATCGAATGGGGCGAAGGCGCGCTCAAGCAGGGCAGCTTCGTCATCCCGAGGGGCGCGAAGGACGCCTATTGGGGCCAGAAGTTCCTGGCGCTCATGACCGACCCCAAGGCATCGGCGATCTATGCCAATGCCCTCGCTTATCCCGGCCTCAATCCAGACTCGCTCCAATACGTCGATCCGAAGGTGAAACCCAACCTGCCGACTGAGCCCACAAACATGAAGAAGCAATTCTGGATCAGCGACAGGTGGTGGGCGGAGAATGGCGCGAAGGCGCAGGAGCGCTGGAACGAATGGCTCCTGAAGAAGTGAGCTAGTGCACGCATCGGCGCCTGGTCGTGGGAATCCCCGGGAGCTTCCTCTCGCAGACCGGGGGCCCAGCGATCGCGCCTCGAGCTGGCTCGTCATCGAGGGCGTCCGAAAACACTACGGGGCCGTACAGGCGCTCAACGGTGTCGCTCTCGCGGTCCGGTCTGGAGAGTTGCTCACGATCCTGGGCCCGAGCGGGTCCGGGAAGACGACGCTGCTGAAGGTCATCGCCGGGTTCGAAATGCCGGAGGCGGGGAACGTGTTGCTGGGTGGGGAGGACATCACCACCATGCCGCCGGCGCGGCGCAACATTGGCATGGTGTTCCAGAATTACGCGCTGTTCCCGCATATGACGGCCCGGGAAAACATCGCTTTCCCGCTCGAGATGCGCGGCAAGGCGCGCACGGAGATCGAGCGCGACGTCGTGAGAGCGCTCGATCTCGTTGCTCTTGGCGGTCTTGGAGACCGCTTCCCGCGCCAGCTGTCCGGCGGTCAGCAGCAGCGCGTCGCGCTCGCGCGCGCCATCGTCTTCAGTCCGCAGCTTCTCCTGCTCGACGAGCCCTTCGGCGCACTCGATCGGAAGTTGCGCGAGGCGATGCAGCTGGAGGTGCGGCGGCTCCAGCAGCGGCTGGGGCTCACGACGATCTTCATCACGCACGACCAGGAAGAGGCCCTCGTCATCTCCGACCGCGTCGCGGTGATGCGGGGAGGGGCGATCGAGCAAGCGGGAAGGCCGCCAGAAATCTATGAACGCCCCGCAAATTCCTTCGTCGCAGAATTCGTCGGTGAATCGAACTTGCTGTTGGGTTCTGTCGCAACGCGCAGGGATGGTTATGTCGAGATCGCGATCGGCGACGGGACTGAGATCCTAGCGGCCGGCGACGAGCCGGCGGGCACGCGTGTCGCCGTGCTCGTGCGGCCGGAGCGGCTGCGCGCGAGCGATGCCGCGGAAGGTACCGCCAACCTGTTTCGCGGGCGCGTCCTCGAGAGCGTTTATGTCGGAAACTCTCACAAGCATCGCATTCGGCTCGATGGAGGGCGCGAGCTGCTCCTACGCACGCCAGTGTTGGCCGGGCAGCGCGCGCCGGCAGTCGGCGAGTCCATCGCCGTCCGGTTCGCTCCGGAGGATGCGCATCTCTTCCGGCAGGAGTGACCGCGAGGTGGCCGCAGTGCAAGAAATCGGGCGGCCGGGATCGCGTCGCGGTGCTCGCGTCGAGCGCCGGCGGCAGGCGCTCATCGCCAGCCTGAGCGTGCCGGCCCTCGTCCTCCTTCTCGTCCTCTTCGCCTTTCCCGTACTGCGCCTGATGGAGCTCAGCCTCGATGCAGGCAGCCTGCAGTGGTATCAGAAGGCGCTCAGCGAAAACCTCTATCTGCAGGTCTTCTGGGCCACCTTTCGGATCGCGGCGATCGTCACCCTAGCCTCATTCTTGCTGAGCTATCCGGTCGCCTATCTCTTGGCGACGACGAGCGACGCCTGGGCCTCGCTCGGCTTCGTATTCATCGTGCTGCCGCTTTGGACGAGCATCCTCGTGCGCACCTATGCGTGGATGGTGCTGCTCGGCCGCAACGGCGTCCTCAACCGGATCCTCATCGATCTCGGTGTGATGGATCAGCCGATCGCATTCCTCTACAACGAGGTCGGCGTCGTCATTGGCATGGTGCATGTGCTCATGCCCTACATGGTCTTGCCGATCTACAGCGCAATGAAGCGGGTCGATCCGACCCTCATCCAGGCGGCGGAAGGATTGGGCGCGCCGGGATGGCGGATTTTTCAGCGCATCTTCCTTCCGCTCACGGCTCAGGGGATCTATGCCGGCTGCGTTCTCGTCTTCATCCTGTCGCTCGGCTTCTTCATCACGCCCGCGCTCCTCGGAGGCGGACGCGTGGTAATGATCGCCGTGCTGATCGAGCAGCAGGTGCGCGAGACCCTCAATTGGGAATTCGCGGGCGCGCTCGCGACCGTGCTGCTCGCCGCAACCCTCGTAATTTACAGTCTGACGCGAGGCCTCATGCGGCAATCGGTGGAGGAGAGCGCATGAACGCGACTACCATACCCCGCCGCTCCCGGCGGAAGCGCAGCCGCCTCGTCCTGCGCTTTGCTTGCGCGGCTATCTACTTTTTCCTCATGCTGCCACTCCTCATCGTCTTTCCGCTCTCCGTAAGCTCGGCGCCCTACCTACAGTTTCCGCCGCCGGGGCTGTCGTGGCGGTGGTACCAAAATTATTTCGGCGACCCCGTGTGGGTTGAAGCGACGGTGCGCAGCCTCGGGATCGGAGTGGCGACCGCCATCCTCGCACTTCTCGTGGCCGTGCCCGTCGCCTTCAGCGTGGTGCGCGGTCGCTATCTCGGGCGGATGCTGATCGACCGCTTGACGATCGCGCCGATGATCGTGCCAAGCATCATCTTTTCCGTTGCCATTTACGGGGTATTCGCGAAGCTGAAGCTGATTGGGGCGTGGTATGGGATCGCGCTCGCACACACCGTTCTCGCGTTACCCTTCGTGATGATCGTGGTGTCAGCGGGGCTTCGCGGCTTCGACATCGATCAGGAGCGCGCGGCGATCGGGTTGGGCGCAAGTCGCTGGCAGGCGATCCGGCGCGTGACGCTGCCGCAGATACGGCCGAGCCTCGTGTCTGCGGCGGTGCTGGCGTTCATTACCTCCTTCGACGAGCTCGTGGTCGCCATGTTCCTCGCGGGATCGCAGATGACGCTCCCCAAGAAGATGTTTGACAACATCCGCATGGAGATCGATCCAACCATCGCTTCGGTATCCGTCTTGCAGATCCTGCTGATCGCAGCGGCGCTCGTCATCTCGCAGCGCTTCGGGCGCCGCATCGGCTCGAATGCGACGATGGAAGGTCCGTCAAGCAAAGCATAGGGGTTCCGCATGGCGAGCACGATCTTCCACCCTGATTTCAAGGCCAGGCCCTATTGGTGGGACGCCTGGGAGCCGAGCGCGGCGGGCTCGATGCCGGTGCCCAGCCGGACTGACGTGGCGATCGTCGGCGCGGGCTATGCCGGCCTCACGACTGCGCTGGAGCTCGCGCGCAACGGTGTTTCTGCCACGGTTCTCGAGGCGAGCGTCTTCGGGCACGGCGCGAGCACGCGAAATGGCGGCGCCGTGAGCGGCGGCGTAAGCCTCGGCAAAGGGCTCTCCGGGCGCGAGGGGAAGGAGGACCGTGAGGCTTGGGAGCGTGAGATCGCAGCGATGCTGACCGACGCGTCGGAATCGTTGTTATTGGTCGAGCACCTTGTCGCGCGCGAGAACATCGACTGCTTCTACGAGCGCAGCGGCCGCTTCATGGGTGCATACACGCGGAAGCATTTCGACGATCTACGCCGCAAGCTCGAGCCCTTCAATCGATACGCCTCGACCGAGGCAGAGATGCTGCCGCGCGAGCGTCAGCACGAGGAGATCGCGTCGGATTTCTATTATGGCGGCATGGTCTTGCGGCGCTCGGGCAAGCTCCATCCCGCGCTTTACTATAAGGGCCTGCTCGAGGCATGCCGGCGGCAGAAGGTGACGCTCTGCGCGGAGACCGCGGTGGGCGCCATCAGGCGGACGACGAGCGGGTTTAGGCTCTCGACCGGCCGCGGCGACATCGAGGCGAAGGAGGTCGTGATCGCCACCAACGGCTATACCGGCGAGGCGACGCCGACGCTCAAGCGCCGCGTGATCCCCGTCGCCAGCCACATCATCGCAACCGAGGAACTGCCCGGCGATCTCGCCAAGAGCCTGATCCCCCGGGGCAAGACGATCAGCGATACGCCGCGCGTTCTAACCTATTACCGCATGTCGCCCGACGGGCGCCGCATGCTGTTCGGCGGGCGGGCACGCTTCACGCAGGTCCGGCCGGAGGTGAGCGCGCCCGCACTCTACCGCTTCATGACGGCCCGCTTTCCGCAGCTCAAGGGCGCGCGCGTCACGCATGCCTGGACTGGGAATGTCGCGTTCACCTTCGACTTTCTGCCGCACATGGGCAAGGAAGAGGGAATGCACTACGCGCTCGGCTGCAACGGCAGCGGAATCGCGATGATGACCTATCTGGGGACTCAGACCGCGCGCAAGCTGGTTGGCGGCGCCAACCAGGTCAATGCCTTCGACGGCCGGGAATTCCCATCCCGGCCGCTCTATAGCGGTAATCCCTGGTTCCTGCCGCTCGTCGGCGTCTACTACCGCATGCGCGATCGGATCGACCGCATGACCGCGTGAGCCAATTTCGGCCCGCCGCGCGTTGGACTGCGGCCGGAAGGGCCTTTGGTTTTTTTCGATGAAAACTCTGGTAGGCTCCGAAGTTTCGAGGGCTCAGACAAATACGGTGATGGAATCATAAGTGTGGTTTTGGCCAAATCCCTCCCTGGGCACCACCATGTGCTGGGGCGCTGCGGTCCGCCCACCGCGCTAAATGCATGTTGCGGGCAGCGGTGGGGAGGGGGACGCTAGAGTGGAGTGGTCGATCCGGAGCCTCACCTGCGAAACGAAGCTACCAGCGCATCAACTTCCTTCTGATCCGGCCCCTTGCATCGGGCATTGACGCGCGGGCCAGAGGCATAGCCGATCCACAGAACGATCTCGTCCGGCCTCGGCGCATCATGGATCAGTACCGGCGTCGAATCGAACGCGTCCAGATCCCAACCTTCGTCGATCGGCCCGTAGAGCAGGTCGATGGTGGTTCCGGGCGGTCCCACCTTGGCGTGACCGGGAATGATAACGCGACCGCGCCGAATGGCGCGGCGCATGGCCATGCCGAGTCGCGGATGGATCATGGCCGCGCCGTGCTCGAGGTCGCCGCCAACGCCTACAAGCGCCGCCTTCGTGTAGGCGCGCAGTTGCGGCGGACTGGCCCCGAGCGTGGCAAGTGCTGTGCGGGTTAGGGATGCCCCGAGCTCGAGCGAATAGTCGACCAGCGGCTTGAGGTCGGCGCCCGCAGCGGCGCCGGCAAGCGGGTTCTTAAAGACGGCAGCGATCGCTAGCCGCCGCAGCGGCGCGTCGGCGGAGGCGCCATATTCGCTGTTGATCTCCTCAACGAGCGTGACGGTCTTGCGGATGTCCATTGTCCATCCTCCCTACGCTGAACTCACGGTTCATATTCGCAGACGTCGAATGATGCCATAACGGCGACGTTCTTTGCGTTCTGCGGCCATGAAGCGCCTTCGGGTAGCGCGAGCCGACGCCGTTTGGATCGGTTCACTTCGCGACACTCAGGCCAAGCCCAGTCGGTAAAACCGTGACGCGGTACCCGCGAAGAGAGCTGCCTTCTCGGACGGTGAAGCGCCGCTTGCGAGCCGCTTGAAGGCATTGAACAAAACCGGGTAGCTGCACGCGCCCTTATCGACCGGGAAGTTGCTCTCGAACATGCAGCGATGCGCGCCGAACGCCTCGATGCAGGTCTCGACATAGGGTCGCCATGCCTTGGCCATCTCCTGCGATGAGGGCGGCAACGGCGCCAGGTGGAAATCGAAGGCGTTGACGATCATCGCGAGCCCGCCGAGCTTCACATGCACGTTCGGGCAGGCGGAGAGCGCCTTGATATCGGCGCGCCATCCGGGAAACACGGCGTCGCGCTTGTAGGGACCGACGCCGAGCGGGCCGCCAAAATGGTTCAAAACGATTTTGACGTCCGGGCATTCGCGTGCCACCTCGGTCAGGGTCTTGATCTGTGGGTGATAGATCCACGCCTCGAACGTCAGACCGTGCGACGGCAGGCGCTTCAGGCCGCGTCGGAAGTTCGGGTCGTTCATCAGCCCGGGTGGCGGCACAGAGGATGAGGTGCCGATGATTGCGGGATCATGGGCCGCAATGTGACGGATGCCGCGAAACCGCCCTCCCGCCGCGGCGATCTGCCCTTCGAGTACCGCATCGACGTTGGGCAAACGCAAATCTGCGAAGCTGACAATCCCGGCGCAAATTTTCGTCCTCCCGCCGCGCCGGTCGCCCTCCTCGGCGATTGCTCGGACGAATTCGCTCTCGCCGATCGGCCGCATTTCCTCGGGACCTCCAGTGCGATAGCCCGAACCGCACTGGACGAACACGGTCGCGACGATGTTATGCCCGGAGTTGACATCAGCGAGCAGCTCGTCGAGCAAGTATCGGCTCCCCGGGTGATCCCACAGGTGATGATGCGGGTCGACGATCGGGAGCTCGGGCTCGAGGATCTCTTCGGCAAGCTTGCCGAGCCATTCCGGGTTGGGCAGCGGGCGGGTGTAGGCGCGGGCTTCGACGGGCATGGCATTCTCTCTGTGGGGCTAGGCTCAACTGCGTTGCGTTGCGGGCAACTTTTGTTGGTATCGGTGTCGGTATTTTTGACTTTTTGCGATACCACCATACAATGAAATCAAAGCGGAAGGTGCCCGATTCATTCCGCCCCCGGGCACCGCGTTCGCGAGGGATGGGGAGCGGCCAGCGAAGCACCAGGATCGGATACAGGCAGAAGGACACCGAGGCATGTTCTCGCACGTCATGGTCGGCACCAACGATCTCGCCGCATCGAAGAAGTTCTATGACGCTGTGCTGGGCGCGATCGGGCTGTCGCCGGGCCAAGCCGATCCGAAGGGCCGCATTTTCTATCGCACGAAGACGGGCGTCTTCGGCCTCACCAAGCCGATCGACGGCAAGGCCGCGACGCATGCCAATGGGGGCACCATCGGCTTCGCGTGCACGAGCCCCGAGCAGGCGAAGGCTTTTCACGACGCCGGGGTCGCCAACGGTGGCAAGAGCATCGAGGATCCACCGGGCTGGCGCGAAGGGCCTGCGGGCAAGCTCTACCTCGCCTATCTGCGCGATCCAGCTGGCAACAAGATCTGCGCGCTGCATCGCGGCTGAATGGGTGGCGGACTTACGTGGGTCCTCCCCGCAAGTCGGCACCGGACAGCCGACCCGATGGAGCCTAAGCCAGAGTCGTCGCTGGTGCTTGTGCCGTTCGATCTCGCCGCCGATTGTGTCCGGCGCCGAAAGAGTTGAATCCGCCGCCGGCGATGTCCGGTGCTGATCGCTAGCGCGGCATCACTCGTGAGATTGCCGCATCGAGCAGCTCGAGACCGAGATCGATTTCGGCGTCGCTGACGGTTAGCGGCGGCGCAATGCGCATCGTCGGGCCAGATGCACCAGTGCGCACGATGTTTGCTGAGAGACCAAGCTCGAGCGCCGCGTCGGTGACTGCATTCGAAATCGCCGCCGGATCTTTGCCGTTGCTTTTCGTGAACTCGAGGCCGAGCAGGAGACCTCGTCCACGGACATCACCGATGCAAGCGTGCCGCTGCTTCAGCCTGTGTAGTCCGGCCGCTAGTCGTCCACCGGATTCCCGAGCCTTGTTCGCCAACCCATCGCGGATGACGATCTCAAGCACCTTCATGCCGACCGCAGCCGGCAATGGGTCGTTGACGTGCGTCGTATAGAACAAGAAGTCTCTTCTCTCCGCTTCCGCGGCGATATCATCGGTGGTCATCACCGCCGAGAGCGGCAGCCCAGCGCCCAGCGTCTTGGACAATGTCAAGATGTGCGGCACGACGCCGTCGCGCTCGAACGCGAACATCGTTCCCGTTCGTCCAATACCGGTCTGGGCCTCGTCGAGGATCAGAAGCATGCCTCGTGCGCGGCAATGCTCGTGCAATGCCACGAGATATCCGGGCGGAAGATCCAAGATGCCGCCTGAGCTGAGGATCGGCTCGGCGATGAAGGCGGCGAGGTTGCCGGTACTTTGCCGATCCAAAAGATCGAACGCGTCGTTGAGCTCCTGCTGCCAGCTCACGCCGGGAAATCGGGGGCGATAGGCATTCGGCGCAGGAATGGCGAAGGAACCCGCTGCAAGCGGTCCGATCCCGCGTCGCCCCGCCTTGTAGGTGGCCGAGGCGGCGCCACCAGTCATCCCATGCCACGACTGCGTGAATCCCACAATCTCCCACTTGCCCGTGACAAGCTTGCCCAGCCGTATCGCTGCTTCATTCGCTTCGCCGCCCGTCGACAAGAACATCACCTTCGGCAGGTCGGGCACCAGTTGCGCCAAGGCATGAGCCAGGTTGGCCACCGGCGCCGAGATCATTGACGAAAAGAGATGGTCCAGCCGCGCAATCCACTCCCGCACGGTCGCGACAATCTCCGGATGGGAATGACCTAAGATGGCGCTCATCTGCCCCGAGGTGAAATCGAGCACGCGTCGGCCGCCCGCATCGTAAAGGAATGCGCCTTCGGCGCGCTCCGGCACGAACGGCACGAACTCACCGCCGTACTGCAACAGATGACGCTGGGCACGCGTCCAGATCTCGGGAGGGACGCCGGAAGGAAGATGGTTCATTTGATCGTCACTCCAATTGAAAGGAAGGTAAGCGTAAAGCTGTTCGTGCGCAAATGAGTGTTTGTCACTTTCATTGAAGAGCGACGTTGTTCAGCGGATCGGCCCCGGATCGCTTTGAAACGCGGTTCTCCATCACCTACACTTCCGGCACCGGATCTGGGAGCCTGCTCATGAGCACGCGCTGGCGCATCGGCTTCGACATCGGCGGGACGTTCACCGATTTCATCCTGCTCGATCGGGAGCGCAACTCGATCCGCCTCCACAAATGCCTGACGACGCCGCAGGATCCCTCGGTGGGCGCGCTCGAAGGGCTCGATCAACTGCTGGCCGCCGCCGGCATCGACATGAGCGCGGTGGGCGAGATCGTTCATGGCACGACGCTCGTCACCAACGCGCTGATCGAGCGGCGCGGCGCCAAGCTTGGTCTCATCACCACCGCGGGATTTCGCGACATTCTCGAGATGGGGACGGAGCAGCGCTACGACATCTACGATCTCTTCCTGCGCTATCCCGAGCCGTTGGTGCCGCGCCGGCGTCGTCTCGAAGTGGCGGAGCGTCTCGACCACGACGGCAACGTCGTGGTGCCGCTCGATCCCGTGGCGGTGCGCGAGGCGGCGCGGCAGCTCGTCGCCCAAGGCGTCGACGCGATCGCCGTCTGCTTCCTCCATGCCTACCGCAACCCCGCTCACGAGCAAGAGGCGCGCGCTGCCATCGCCGAGGTCTTTCCCGAGCTCGCCGTCTCCCTTTCCTCCGAGGTGGTGGCCGAGCTCTGGGAGTATCAGCGCTTCGTCACCACCTGCGCCAACGCGTTCGTGCAGCCGCTGATGGACCGCTATGTGCGGCGCCTCGAGCGCGGGCTTTGGCAGCGGGGATTTCGCGGTGCCCTCTACCTCATGCACTCGGCCGGCGGGCTTGTCGCGCCTGAAACGGCGCGCGCGTTTCCCATCCGGCTTCTGGAATCGGGTCCGGCGGGCGGCGCGCTCGCGACCGCCTTCGTCGGCCGCCTCGCCGGAAAGTCCGACGTCATCAGCTTCGATATGGGCGGCACCACGGCCAAGGCCTGCCTCATCGAGAACGGCCGTGCCGCGATCGCCGCGGAGATGGAAGCGGCGCGCGTCCATCGCTTCAAGAAGGGCTCGGGCCTCCCCATCAAGGCGCCGGTCATCGATATGATCGAGATCGGCGCAGGCGGCGGGTCGATCGCCTCGGTGAGCGAGGTGGGGCTCCTGCAAGTGGGCCCGCACTCCGCCGGCGCTGATCCCGGTCCCGCCTGCTACGGCCGTGGCGGCCGCGCGCCAACCGTGACCGACGCCAACCTGCTGCTCGGCTATTACGATCCCGGTTTCTTCCTCGGCGGCCGCATGGCGCTCGACCGAAAGGCGGCGGAAACCGCGCTGGCCGAGCTTGGCGGCAAGCTCGGGCTCTCCGCCGTCGAGACCGCCTGGGGCATCCATCGCGTGGTCACCGAAAGCATGGCGGCGGCGGCGCGTATCCATGTCGTCGAGAAAGGCAAGGATCCGCGACGCTACGCCTTGGTGGGCTTTGGCGGCGCGGGTCCCGCCCATGCGGCCGGGGTCGCGCGCATTCTCGGCGCCAACGAGGTGCTCATTCCGCCGGCCTCCGGCGCCGCCTCGGCCTTGGGTTTCCTTGCGGCGCCGCTCTCCTTCGAGCAGGTGCGGAGCCATCCACTTCGCCTCGACGAGACCGACGCGGCCCAGCGTATCGACGCCGTTCTGCGCGAGCTCGAAGGCGAGACCAAGGCGCGCCTCCTTGCCGCCGGCACCGCACCCGAGGAGGTCGTGACGGAGCGTTCCGCCGACATGCGGCTCTTGGGCCAGATTCACGAGACAAACGTCGCCCTTCCCGATGGAACGATCGACGCCTCGCGCATGCCGGCAATCCACCGCGCCTTCGCCGAAGCCTACGCGGCGCGCTACACCACGGTCTATGACGGCGTGGCGGTGCAGATGGTGTCGCTTCGCGTCCGCTGCCGCGGCCCAGCGCCATCCCTGAGCCTCGCCGAGGCGGGCGCGGCCGTAGCCGGAGCCGCGAAGAAGGGCACACGTCGCGCCTTCTTCGGCGATGGCTTCCTCGAAACGCCGGTCTATGACCGGTACGCGCTTGCGCCGGGGGCCGAGATCGCCGGCCCCGCCATCATCGAAGAGCGCGAGGCGACGACGATCGTCTCGCCGGGCGACCGCGTCATCGTCGCGGCAGACGGCACGCTCCGGCTCGAGATTGCAGTGATGCCGCCCGCTGCGGCGCGCATCACCGCGACGACGCCCGTCGAAGAGGCGCGCGCCCTCATCGAAGCGGATCCGGCCTCGCTCGAGATCATGTGGGCGCGGCTCGTCACCGTGGTCGAGGAGATGTGGCACACCATCGTGCGCACGGCCTTTTCGCTCATCGTCTCGGAAGCGCAAGATTTCGCTACCGATCTGCTCGATCCCAATGGCGAGAGCCTCGCCCATTCGCCACGCGCCATGCCGGTCTTCAATCTCACCTTGCCGATCGCGGTGAAGGCGCTCATCCAAAAATTCCCGCCGGAGACGCTGAGGCCCGGCGACGTGCTCATCACCAACGATCCCTGGCTCTGCGCCGGGCATCTCTTCGATATTGCCGTGGTGATGCCGGTCTTTCGCCAGGGACGCGTGGTAGCGCTCACCGCGACGGTGGGGCATGTCGGCGATATCGGCGGCAGCCGCGATTGGCTCCGCGCCCGCGAGATCTACGACGAGGGCTTCCAGATTCCGCCGATGAAGCTCTACCGCGCGGGCGCCGCCAACGAGGATTTGCTCACGCTGCTTGCCGAGAACGTGCGCAAGCCCGAGGAGGTGCTGGGCGACATCCATTCCTTCGTCGCCGCCAACCGCTTGGGTGCGGAGCGGCTCCTCGCCTTCATGGATGATTACGGCATGCACGATCTGAGCGCGCTCGCCGCCGTCGTCCATGACCGTGCCGAGCGCGCGGTGCGGGACGCGATCCGCAAGCTGCCGAAGGGCGAGTACCGCGCCGAGGTCTGGAACAATCCGCTCGGCACCCGGCTCCGCTATCCCGTCACTGTCGCGGTGAAGGACGACGCGATCGAGGTCGATTTCGCCGGCGCGCCGCCGCAGCAGCCGCAGGGCGGCCTCAACTGCACTTACACCTATACGGCGGCACATACGACCTATCCGCTGAAATGCATCCTCACGCCGCAGATCCGCAGCAATGCCGGCTGCTATCGCCCCTTCACCGTGCGCGCGCCCAGAGGCTCCGTGCTCAATGCGGAAAAGCCGGCGTCAGTGAATTTGCGCACCCGCACCGGCTGGTACATCGCGCCCAACATCTTCCGCGCGCTCGCCGAGGCGGCGCCGCAGCAAGTGCAGGCGGCGACGGGCCTGCCGCATGCCATCAATATTTATGGCCGCGACGGCGAGGGGCGCATCTACGCCGATCATTTCTTCATGGGCGGCGGGCAGGGCGCGTCCTCCCATGGCGACGGTAAGTCGGCCCTGCTTTACCCGACCTCCGCCGCCAACACCTCGATCGAGCTCATGGAGACGAGGGCGCCGGTGCTGGTGCTTGAGAAATCGCTGGTGAGGGATTCCGGCGGCCCGGGGCGCCATCGCGGCGGCCTCGGCGTGCGCACGCGCCTGCGCAAGCTCTATGACGACGGCCTGCCGACCTTGTTCTCGGTCTATCCCGAGGGCGTTGGCGTCGAGACCGATGGCTTGTTCGCGGGCCGCGCCGGCGGCGGCGTGCACGGGCTCGTGCGCGACCGCGATGGCAATGTCGTCCACGATTGCGGCACCGGCGAATTGGTGACGCTCACCGGCACGGACCGGATCATCGAAGTGCAGCTCGGCGGCGGCTCCGGCTTCGGCCCGGCGCTCGAGCGTGACCGCGCCCAGCTCGATGCCGATGTAGCGGACGGCTACGTCTCGCCCGAGGCGGTGCGCCGCCACTACGGTGGACAAGCGCAAACGAGCGCGGCGGAGTAAATTTTTCCGTCTCTCCTCGGGGAAGGGAGGCACCCATCGCGAAGCAATGGAGGGGTGAGGGGGCGGGCGGCAACAAAAAAGGCGGGGGAACAATGAACAATATGGAACGGGCGACAGCTGTCGAACATCCACGATCGCTCGAGCATCCGAGGTTCTTCAGCGGGGCGAGCCTGCTGCTCATCGCACCGCTGTGCGTGCTGGGCGCCATCATCGGCACCGAGCTCATCACCACGCTCGGGATTACCACCAACACCGCGCTCATCGGCGCGCTCGCCGGCATGGCGCTCGCGCGCATTCCCGGCCGCGCCTTCGGCCGCTATCGCTCGATCCATGTGCAGAACCTCGCGCAGAGCGCCATCTCCGCCGCCACTTTCGGCGCCGGGAATGCGCTCTTGCTGCCGGTCGGCATTCCCTTTGTCTTGGGGCGAATGGATTTGGTGCCGCCGATGTTGATCGGCGTCTTTCTCGCCATGCTGGTCGACGGCTATCTCCTCTACCGCATGTTCGACAGCGAAGTGTTCCCTTCGAGCGGCGCCTGGCCCCCGGGCGTCGCCGCCGCCGAGGCGATCCGCGCCGGCGATGAGGGCGGACGCAAGGGGCTGGTGCTCCTGGGCGGCGTGGGCGTCGGCATTGTCGGCTCGATCTTCACGATTCCCATGTCGGCATTCGGCGTCGCCTTCATCGGCAACATCTGGGCGCTTACTATGTTCGGCATCGGCCTGTTGATCCGGGGCTACTCGCCGACGCTTTTCTCGTCGCTGCTGCCAGGCGGCGATCTCATGAAGGCATACATTCCCCATGGCGTCATGGTAGGCGCGGGCCTGGTGGCGCTCATCCAGGTCGCGTTACTGATGATGCGGCGCGCCGGTGCCCGCGAGATCGACGCACAGAAGAGCGCGGCGGCAGTCAGGCGCACCATCGGCTTGGGCAGCGGCGCCTACATCGTGATCGCCGCGCTGATCGCGCTCTTGGGCGGGCTTTTCTCTGAGATGTCGCCCGGCATGCTCATTCTCTTCATCGTCTACGCCGCGTTTGCCGCGCTGGCGCACGAGCTCATCGTTGGCCTGGCGGCGATGCATGCCGGCTGGTTCCCGGCCTTTGCCGTGGCACTCATCACATTGGTGATCGGCATTCTCATCGGCTTTCCCGCGCCGGCGCTCTGCCTTCTCGTGGGATTCTCGGCGGCGACCGGTCCCGCCTTCGCCGATATGGGCTACGATTTGAAGGCCGGCTATATGCTGCGCGGCTACGGCGAGAACCCCGGCTTCGAGCGCGACGGGCGGCGCCAGCAGCTCTTCGCCGCTATGTTCGCCTTCGCCATCGCCGGCATTGTCGTTACGCTCTCCTATCAGGGCTACTTCGCCGGCAACAAGGTGGCGCCCGTCGATCGCGTCTATGTCGCTGCCATCAAAGCGGGCGCCTCCTGGGAGGTGGCGCGCCAGCTCGCGCTCTGGGCCATTCCCGGCGCGATCGTCCAGTTCTTGGGTGGGCCCAAGCGCCAGCTCGGCGTCCTCTTCGCCACCGGCCTTCTCATCTTCAATGTCAACGCGGGCTGGGCGGTGTTGGTCGGCGTGGCGCTTCGCTGGCTCTGGACGCACTGGACGAAGGGTGAGCGCCGCTCGGAAATGGAAGTGTTCGCCGCCGGGGTCATCGCCGGCGATGCGCTCTACAGCTTCTACGACACGACGATGAAAGCCTACGGGCCGAAGAAGTAGGCGTACCGTCGACAAGGAGTCGGACTCAAACGGCCGCGGTTGCAAACGCCTCCGGTTTCGACCGACATCGTTATCGGTCTTGCGGAAAATACCCGGCGCGAAGGTCACGCTCGATGAGCTCGGGCGCGCGGTCCTTGGGCTCTCCGTACCCGCCGCCGCCCGGCGTATCGACCGCAAGATAGTCACCGGCCTTGAGCAGATAGCCTTCGCCCTTCGACAGATGCTCCGGCACCTGTTCCTTGTTGCCCTGCCGGAGCCGAATCGCGTTAGGAGCGCCGGCATTGCCGCCGAACAGCCCGGGCGGGCCAAAGCGGCCATGCTCCATCAGAAAGGAGGCCTTCGCCTCACCGCGCAGCAGCTTCACGCGGTAGCTCACGCCGAAGCCGCCGCGGAATTTTCCGGCGCCGCCCGAACCCTCGCGAAGCGCATATTTCTCGAACAGCAGGGGATAGCGCTGCTCCAGCACCTCGATCGGCTGCGTCTTGGAGATGCCGATGGTTGAGCAGCCGTTGCTGAGCCCGTCACCCGCCCACCAGCCGCCGTAGCCGCCGCCCGAGAAGAAGTACATGACGTAATTGCGCTGCTCCTCCGGATCGTACCCGCCGAGGCTGAAGTTGCCGCTGGTGCCCGCGGGCGCGGCGAAGAGCCGCTCCGGTATGGCCTGGGCGAGCGCCAGGAACACGGCTTCGATGATGCGCTGCGCCACCTCGGCAGCACAACCCGCGACGGGTCGCGGGTATTCGGCAAAGAGGAAGGTTCCCTTCGGCGGTTTCACCGTGATCGGGGCGAAGCAGCCGGCGTTGATGGGAATCTCCGGGAAGATGTGCTTCATCGCCACGTAGACGGAGGAGAGGGTGGTCGCCCACACCGAATTCATCGGGCCCGCGCAAGGCGGGCTCGAGCCCGAGAAATCGAAGCGGATTTTGTTCCCTTCGACCTCGACAGCGAGGCGGATTTCGAGCGGCTCGTTCACGACACCGTCGCTGTCGAGGTACGCCACACTCTCGTAGCGGCCATCAGGGATCGACTCGATCTGCGCTCGCATCATTCGCTCGGAACGGCGTCTAAGCTCGGCGATGGCTTGGTCGACGGTGTCGCGGCCGTAGCGGTCGAGGAGCAGGGTCAGGCGCCGCGCGCCGGTGGTGAGCGCGCCCAGCTGCGCCTTGATGTCGCCGATCCTTTCTTCGGCAACGCGGATATTCGCCAGCACCATGCGGATGATGTCCCCGTCGAGCTCGCCGCGGCGCATCAGCTTCACCGGCGGGATGCGCAAACCTTCCTGGTGGATCTCGGTCGCGGTGCTGTTGAAGCCGCCGGGCACCATACCGCCGGTGTCGGGCCAATGCCCTGTGTTCGAGAGATAGCACCAGAGCTCGCCGCGATAGAAGAATGGGCGCAGCATCTTCACATCCATGAGATGGGTGCCGCCAAAGTAGGGATCGTTCACAAGGACGACGTCGCCGTCCTCGAGATCCCGCCGGTCGGCGATGACGGCGCGGCTCGTCTCCTGCATGACACCGATGAAAATCGGCAAGCCGAGTTCGCCTTGGGCGATCACATCGCCGTTTTCCTTGCTGTAGATGCCATTGGAGCGGTCGAAGGACTCGGAGATGACGGGCGAGAAGGAGGTCTTCTCGTGCACGAGGTCCATTTCGCTGCAGACCTGCTGCAAGCCCTTCTCGATCACGGTGAGAGTGACCGGATCGATGGTCATCGCGCGCTCTCCGAAGATCCGACGGTTACGACAATATTGCCGAGCTCGTCCACCTCGGCGCGGGAGCCCGGATCGAGGACGAGCGTCGAATCGAGCTGTTCGATGATCGCGGGACCGGCGAGACGCGCGCCCGGTGGAAGCTTCTCGCGGCGATAGATCTTGGTCGGGTGCGAAGCGCCACAGAACCAGGCTTGCCGCTCGCCGATGAGCGCACTCGCGACGCCGTGGGCGCGCCGCGGCCGAAACATGCCGAGATCGATCGGTGTCCTCACACCAACGATGGTGGTGCGCGCATTGACGAGCACTGGCACCATGTCGGGCAAGGAGATGTCGAAGCGTTCCTGATAGTACCGCGTGAAATCGGCGAGCACGTGCTCAGGGTTGAAACCGGGACTCTTTACCGGGAGACGGATCACGTGGGACTGACCGCGATAGAGCACGTCGACTTCGTGGCGCACATCCACGCGCTCGATCTCGACCCGCTCGCGCGCGAGGAGCGCGCGCCCTGCCGCCACTTGCTCCGCAAAAACGGCATCGAGCGAGTCGGCATCGAGATCGGCGAACGGGCGATTGAGCGTGCGCACGAAGTCGTGGCGGACATCGGCGAGCACGCAGCCCAAGGCCGAGGTGAGCCCGGGTAGGCTCGGGACCAGGACGCGGGGAATGCCGAGCTCGCGGGCGATGGTCACGGCGTGGAGGGGCCCTGCGCCGCCGAACGGCAGGAGCGTGAAATCGCGGGGATCGTGGCCTTTCTCGATGGCGACGAGACGGATCGCGCCCACCAGCCCCGCGACCGCGACGTCGATGATCGCGGAGGCGGCCGCGATCGCGGGCAATCCGAGCGGGCGGCCAATCTGTGTCTCGATTGCGGCTTCGATGCGAGGCAGCGGGGCAGCCCGGTCGGAGCCGGTGACGATCGCGGGGTTGAGCCGACCCAAGAGCAGATTGGCGTCGGTGATGGTGGGGAGCTTGCCACCGCGGTCGTAACCAATTGGTCCCGGATGGGAGCCGGCGCTTTCCGGCCCGACGCGCAACATTCCTGCCGCATCGATGCGCGCGATACTGCCGCCGCCGGCCCCGATCGTGTGAATGTCGATCATGGGAATGCGGATGGGGACGCCGTAGCCGAGATCCTTCTCGGCGCTGATCAGCGGTTTTCCGTCGACAATCACCGCGACATCGAAGCTGGTGCCGCCCATATCGGCGGTGATGACGTTGCAGATTCCAGCCGCGTTCGCGATCTCCGCCGCCGCGAGCACGCCGGCGGCCGGCCCCGACATGACCGTCTGGACGGCATTCTCGCCGATGACCGAGGCGCTCATCATGCCGCCATTCGCCTGCATCACCAGGAGTTCTTTCCGGAAGCCGGTACGCTGGAGGCACTCCGATACCTCCTCGATGTAGCGAGTAACGATCGGCCGGATGGTGCCGTGGATCGCCGCGGTCGAGCCGCGCTCGAATTCGCGGATCTCGCGGATGATCGCGTGGCCTGCGACGACATTGCGATTGGGCCAGAGCGGATGCGCGATCTCGACGCATCGCTCCTCATGCGCCGGATTGGCATAGGAATGGAGGAAATGAATGACCAGAGATTCGACGCCGGCCGCGAGCAGTTTCGTCACCGCGGTGCGCACCTCGTCCTCATCGAGCGGTTCGACAATGCGCCCGGACGCATCCATGCGCTCGCCCACCTCCAGCCGGTGCTCACGCAGAATGAGCGGCTCGAAATTTCCGGAGAGGCCATAGGCGTGCGGGCGCGTACGGCGGCCGAGCTCGAGGATGTCGCGGAAGCCCCGGGTCGTGATGAGACCACAGCATGCGCCCTTGCGTTCGAGGAGGGCGTTCGTCCCGATCGTCGTACCGTGCACCAGCCAGCCGATGGCGGCCGGCGCGACCTCAAGCGCCGAGATGCCGTCGAGGAAGCCTCGCGCCGGGTCGCGGGTCGTGGGCAGCTTGGCAACTCGATATTCCTGCCGCGCTCCGTCGATCAGGAGGAAGTCCGTGAATGTCCCGCCGACGTCGACGCCAACATTGATGGTCAAGCGCTTGGCCTCCGTTGCAGCGCTGCTGCTCTAGGACCGCGAAACCGAATGGGTCAAGATAGCGCACGATCGCTGCTAGCGAGGAGAGCGGAATGAAATCGCAGGCACGCGTGGTGATCGTCGGCGGCGGGGTCATGGGCGTGGGGCTGCTCTACCACCTTGCGCTCGAAGGATGGACCGACATCGTCCTCATCGAGAAGGGCGAGCTCACCTCGGGCTCCACCTGGCATGCCGCGGGCCAATGCCCGCATTTCAACAGCTCGCTCAACCTGACGAAGGTGCATGTCTATGGGACCGAGCTTTATCCCAAGCTGGAGGCGCTCACCGGGCACGCCGTGAGCTGGCATGGCTGTGGCGGCCTCCGTCTCGCCTGCACCGAGGAGGAGGTGCACTGGCTGAAGCGGGTTTATGGCATCTCCAAGCTCGCGGGCTATGAGGGCCATGTCATCGGCCCGCAGGAGGTTCCGAAATATCACCCATTCCTCGACACCAAAGGGGTGAAGGCGGCTTTCCTTACCATTGCCGATGGACATGTCTCGCCTGCCGACATCACCGGCGCCATGGCAGCGGGAGCGCGGGCCCTCGGCGCCGAGATCAACCGCCGCACGCGCGCGACGGGCATCCGGCTTCTGGCGAGCGGGGAGTGGCTGGTCACCACCGACAAGGGCGAGATTCGTTGCGAGCATGTGGTGAATGCCGCCGGGTCCTACGCCGACATGGTCGGCGCCTGGACCGGCCATCGCGTGCCGATTGCCAATCTCCTGCATCATTATGTGATCACCGAACCGGTGCCGCAGCTCGTCGAGCTCGAGCGCGAGCTTCCCGTGATCCGCGATCCCTGGTCGCACTGCTATCTGCGCGAGGAGACCGACGGCATCCTCGTCGGCCCCTATGAGACCGCCACGGCACATCTTTGCTGGGGCGGCCAGTCGCCATCCTGGGACTTCGAGAGCGAGCTGGTGCCGCCCGAACTCGAGCGGCTTGCCCCCTATCTCGAGAAGGCCGCCGAGCGTTTCCCGCTTTTTGCCGAGGCCGGGATCAAGAGCGTGATCTCCGGCGCGATCACGCACACCCCGGACGGCACTTATCTCTCGGGTCCGGCCCCTGGTCCCCGGAACTATTGGATGCATTGCGGCGCGTCGATCGGCATCTGCCAGGGTGCGGGTGCCGGCAAGTATCTGGCGCAGTGGATGGTCCACGGCCAGGCCGAGATCAACATGCGCGAATTCGATCCGCGGCGGTTCGGCGACTGGGCGACCACGGATTACGTGAGAGCCGTTGCGATCGCCGATTACCAGCACATGTACTACTGCTACAAGCCCGCCGAACAGCATGACGTCGGACGCGGGCTGCGGACGTCATCGCTCCATCGCGCGCTGAGAGAGCAGGGGGCGCAGTTCAGCCAGGTGTTCGGCTGGGAGCGGCCGCGCTGGTATGATCGCTCGAGCACAGGCGAGATCTTCTCATTTAAGCGCTCCAATTGGTGGGACACGGTGCGCGAGGAGTGTCTGGCCGTGCGCCGCCGCGTCGGCCTCATGGATCTCTCCACCTTCGCCAAATTCGAAGTCACCGGGTCGGACGCTCATGCTTTTCTCGAGCGCATCTGCGCAAACAAGATACCGGCGCATGATGGCCGTATCGCTCTCGGGCATCTCCTCAACGAGAACGGTTTCATCGAGAGCGAGATGACCGTCACGCGGTTTGCACCCGACCACTTCTACCTTCTCTCCGCGGCCGCGGCGCAGCTCTATGACATGGACCAGCTGCGCTGGCGCCTTGCCCCCGGCGAGCGCGTCGACATCGCCGATGTGACGGACGAATATGGCGTGCTGGTCCTGGTCGGTCCATATGCGCGTGATGTCCTCGCCGCCTGCACTGCTGCAGAGCTTGGCAATAGCGTGTTTCCCTGGCGTGCGGCGCGCGAGATCGAGGTCGCCGGCGTCAAGAACGTCCGCGCCCTTCGCATCAACTATGTCGGCGAGCTCGGCTGGGAGCTGCACACGCCGATGGCGGAAATGCCGCAGGTGTTCACCGCCCTCATGTGCGCGGGCGAGCGCCGCGGGATCCGGTTGTTCGGCACATACGCCATGAACAGCCTCCGCATGGAAAAAGCCTATCGCAGCTGGGGAGCGGAGCTTACCAACGAGGTCACGATGATCGCGGCCGAGATGGAGCGTTTCGTTGCTTTCGACAAAGAGTTCATCGGCAAAGCGGCGACGCTGCAGGCCAAGTCGGAGACCCCGTCGCTAAAGCTTGCGTATATGGCGGTCGAAAGCGTCGACAACGATTGCTACGGCAACGAGCCGGTCTATGATGGCGACAAGCTGGTCGGGATCACCACGAGTGGTGCCTTCGGCCATGCAGCCGATCAGTCTCTCGCTTTCGCTTATATCGATCCAAGCCTGGCGAAGCCGTTCAACAAATTCGAGATTCTGATGATGGGGCGGCGGTCTCCAGCGTGGGTTCTGTCCGAGCCGGCTTGGGATCCCGGCAATCTGCGGCTCAGAGCCTGACTGTTCCGGCGCCGAGCTTCGTGCCGCTATTCTTTGTTGGGTCGCTCTGTTTATGATGTGGCGTCGCGAACCGAGCTTTTTGACCGAGGGCGGGACGGACCATGGAGCAACAAGAGCAGTTGGAGCAGGCCCACAAGCTGCTCGCCTTTTTGCGCTCGCGCACAACCGCCATGGCGGATGCCGTTTATCGGCAGCCGGTCACCGACTATACCTGCCCACGCCAACTCGCGCGTGAGCGTGAGACTTTCTTCCGGCGAGGTCCGCTTTTCATCGGTTTGAGCTGCCTCCTTCCCGCCGCCGGCGACTATCTCACTCACGATTATTCCGGCGTGCCGCTGCTGCTGTTGCGGCAAGAGAATGGCTCGTTGCGGGCCTTTCTCAATGTGTGCCGTCATCGTGGAGCGCGCCTCGTCAACGGCGCCGGCAAAGGCGCGCGCGACCTCACTTGCGCTTACCACGGCTGGTGCTACGGCCTCGATGGCAAGCTGCTGGCGCGCCCGGACGAGCGGTCGTTCGCGGAAATCGACAAGGCGACGCGCGGCTTGCGCGAGCTCGCGGTGGTCGAGAAATATGGCATGATCTGGGTCAGTCCGGGGCCTGGCCTCACCTTCGATGTCGACGAGTGCCTCGCCGGCCTCGAGCGTGATCTCGCCGCCTACGATCTCGCCTCGTATCATCATTACGAAACCCGCATGCTGCGGCGGCGCATCAACTGGAAAATCGTCGTCGACACGTTCCTTGAGACGTATCATCTGAACGCACTCCATCCCAGCACGGTCAGTCCCATTCTCCACTCTAATCTCGGCACGTTCGATGCGTTCGGTCGGAACCTCCGCTTGATTGCCGCCCGGCGCACCATCGAGAAGCTGCGCGAGCTGCCGGAGTCGGAATGGAATCTCATTCCCTATAGCGCCGTCATCTATGTGCTGTTTCCGAACAATGTCTTCGTGATGCAGGGCGATCATCTCGAGACCTGGCACGCCTATCCCGCCGGCGACAATCCCGATGAGAGCGTGATGTATGCCTCCCTCTACACGCCCGAGCCGGCCACGAGCGAGAGCGCGCGGCGGCATTGGGATCGCAACATGGACTTGCTGATGGCGACGGTCGAGAAGGAGGATTTTCCGCTCTCCGAGGGGATGCAGCGCGGCTTCTACTCCGGCGCACAGGAGGAAGTCCTTTTTGGCCGGAATGAGCCGTCGCTTCAGCATTTCCACAAATCGGTGACCGCGGCCTTGGCCGAAGAGTGATCTAGCGAGAGGCCCGAAGGAGGAGACGTCGATGCTCGAAGGCAAAGTCGCCATCGTCACCGGTGCTGCGCGCGGGTTGGGGCGCGAGTTCGCGCATGTGCTCGCCCGTGCGGGCGCGCGAGTGGTTGCCGCCGATGTCAGCGATTGCAGCGAGACCGTGTCACCGCTCGGAAGCGGCGCTCTTGCGGTGGGTGCTGATGTGACCGAGATGACGTCCGTCGAGGCCATGGCGGCATCGGCACGCGAGGCCTTCGGCAGCATCGACATTCTCGTCAACAATGCCGCCCTTTACGCCACCCTCAAAGGCGGCCGCTTCGAGAAAATCGAGGAGGCGGAGTGGGACGCCGCCATGCGCGTCAACGTCAAGGGTATTTGGCACTGTTGCAAGGCGGTCGTGCCCGAGATGCGCAAAGCCGGCGGCGGCAGCATCATCAACATCGCGTCCCTCGCGGCGACCTACGGCACTCCCTTTGCCCTCCACTACACCGCATCCAAGGCGGCGGTGATCGGGCTCACGCGCGGGCTTGCCCGCGAGCTCGGCCGCGACAACATCCGCGTCAACGCGATCGCGCCCTCGGCGGTGATGACAGAGGGAACGCGGCAGTTCTTCGGCGAAAAATACGACCGTGCGCTTCAGGTGATCGCCGGTGGGCAGTCGATTCAGCGCAATCTCGAGCCCGGCGATGTCGCGGGCGCGGTGCTGTGGCTCGCCTCGCCGCAATCGGCCTTCGTCACCGGCCAAACCATCGCGGTCGATGGCGGCACGGTGATGCTTTGACGCGACGCTACGACAGCCAGCGCTTGCGGCGGCGGTAGCGCTTCACGTCGCGATAGGATTTGCGCGTGCCGAGCTCGTTGAGGCCGAGGTAGAATTCCTTCACGTCGGCATTCGTTCGGAGCGCCGCCGCCGGCCCGTCGAGAACGATGCGCCCATTTTCCATGACATAGCCGTAGTCGGCGACTTCGAGCGCCAGCATCGCGTTCTGCTCGACCAAGAGGACGGTCATGCCTTCCTCGCGCAGCCGGGCGATGACGCGAAATATCTCCTCGACGAAGCGCGGCGCGAGCCCAAGCGAGGGCTCGTCGAGCAGGATCAGACGCGGCCGCGACATGAGTGCCCGGCCGATCACCAGCATCTGCTGCTCGCCGCCGGAGAGATAGCCGGATACCTGTTGGCGCCGCTCATGAAGCCGCGGAAAGAGCCCGTAGACATGGTCGATGCCGCGGCGGACCGACGGTGCATCCTTCTGCAGATGACCGCCGGCGACGAGATTCTCCTCGACCGTCAAATTCTCGAAAACCCGCCGCCCCTCGAACACTTGCGTCACGCCGCGGCGCACGACCTCATGCGGAGGCAAGCGATCGAGCCGCGCGCCGTCGAACTCGATCGAGCCGCGCGTCACCTCGCCGCGCTCAGTCCTCAGAACCCCCGAGATCGCCTTGAGAGTCGTCGTCTTGCCGGCGCCATTGGCGCCGAGGATGGTCGTGATCGTCCGTTCTTTGGCGCTGAGCGACACGCCCTTGAGCACGAGGACGACGTTGTCGTAGACGACCTCGACATTGTTCAGCGCCAACATGGTATCGCCGGGCACACGCTGTGTGGCCGCGCCGGTGGGCGCGGCCACATCACCGCTATCGCTATTCGGCTGCCTTGAGCTCACGCGCGAGCACGTCCGGATAGGCGCGGAACCAGTCGGTCTCCTTGACGAACTTGCCGCCCTTGACCTGGAAGACCTGCACCCATCCGCCGCCCTCGTGGTCGGCGGCGCTGAGGTGCATCGGCGGAACGAGGCCGCCCAAGGTTACGTCGTTGATCGCCTCGAAGCCCTTCTTCACGTCCTCGCCGGTCGGCTGGGCGCCGCCCTTGGCCTTGATCGCGTTGCGGATCGCTTCGACATGAACCGCACCGATGAGGAGGCCGCGATTGTAATAGACGGTGTTCGCCATCTCCTTTGGCGGCTCCTTGCCTTCGGCCTTGTACATCGCCACGATTTCCTTGCGCACGGGATAGTCGTCGCCGACGCCAGCGAACTGGATGGTGTGATAGCCCTCGGCAACCGCCCAACCGCCGGCGGCCTCGATGTCGGGCTCGGCCGAGGCCCAGACCATTCCGACCACTTTGGAAAGCGGGTAGCCAGCGCGCTTCAGCTCCTTCATTGCGACCGATGGTGAGCGCCCGAAGAGATGAGCGATGACGAAATCGGGCCGGAAGCGCTGCGCGATGTCGAGCACTTGCGCACCCATCTCGACGCCGGGCGGCGGTACGGCGAAAGTCTTGAGCTCGAACTTCTCGCTCTTCTGGAGATCCTCGAGGATCACGATCGGCTCGTGGCCGGCGGGGTTGTCGTAATAGAGATAGGCGATCTTCTTGCCGGCGAGGTTGCCGCCGAGCTTTTCTTTGACGAACTGGACGGCGGCGGCGCCTTGCGACCAATAGGTCGCGGCGATGGGGAAGAGGTAGGGGTAGCGGCTGCCGTTCGCCGCCGCCGCCGTGCCGAAGCCCGGCGAGGTGCCGGGAATCTTGTCTTCGTTCAGCTTCTGCGTCAGCGCCTGGGTCTGCGGCGTGCCGTAAATCATGATCGAAACCGCGCCTTCGGCTTTGTGCCGTTCGTACGCCTCGACCGCGGCTGGAACCTTATATTCGTTATCCAGTTCGTCGAGCTTGATCTTGTAGCCCTCAATCCCGCCTTTGGAATTGACCAAGTTGACGTAGTCGCGGATCGCCGGGCAGAGATTGACGCCGACGATTTGCGTCGGGCCCGTCCGGTCGCACTGTTCGCCGATCACCACTTCCTTCTGTTGTGCCGTGGCCGCGCCGACAAACGATATGCCGCCGGCGGCAGCCACCGCGTAGAGGATCGTCTTGACCATGGTATGCGTCATTGCCACCTCCCTCGCTCGAAGCTTCAGTAAGAAAACGGCCAAACCCGAAAATAACTTAAGATATTGCGCCAGAGCCGGTTCAACCCTTCCGGTTCGACCGCCAAAAAGACGATGATCAACCCGCCAAACATGATGAGGCGCAGGTTTGGTATGATATTGGCGAGATCGGCCACCGAAAAGAACACGCCCCCGGCAGCCTCGAGTCCCCAGCGCGTTGCGATCGGCAACAGCGTCACGAACGTCGCGCCAAGAATCGATCCCAGCACCGAGCCGAGCCCGCCGATGATGATCATTGCGAGATAGTCGATCGAGACGCCGATCTGGAACTGCTCGTAGTTGGCGATGCCGAGGTAATAGGTGTAGAGCACGCCGGTCACGCCAGCGTAGAAAGACGATATGGCAAATGCCCAGAGCTTGTAGCGGAAGATATCGATGCCGATGATCTCGGCGGCGATGTCCTGGTCGCGGATCGCGATGAAGGCGCGGCCGATGCGGCTTCGCATCAGGTTGATCGTGGCGGCGATGGCAAGCGCCGTGAAGAACAATAGGAAGAGATAGAGCTGCGCCTGGCTCCTGAGCGGCACGCCGAAGACGGTCGGGCGTGGCACCTCGATCGATGCCTGCACCCCGCCCGAGATCCACGGCACGTGGTTGATCACCCACTCGATGATGAGTTGCCCAGCGAGCGTGGCAATGGCGAGGTAAAGGCCTTTGATGCGCAGCGACGGGATGCCGATGATCGCCCCAATCACCGCCGCCATGGCGCCGCCTGCGGGAAGCGCCAGCCAAAACGGCGCATGAAGGCGCGTGATCAAATTGGCGGCCGTATAGGCGCCGACCGACATCAACGCGCCATGGCCGATCGAGATCTGTCCGGTGTACCCCACAAGAATATTAAGGCCAAGCGCGCCGACGACGGCGATCAGGATGAGATTGAGAATTGAGAGGTGATATTCGCTGAACGCGATCGGCACGACGGCGACGAACAACACCGTCAACGCCGCCATCGCCCCCTTGGCGATCGGCAGCGGGAACACCGCCATATCGGCGCCATAGCTGGTCTTGAAGACCCCGGATTCGCGGTGAAGCATGGCGGTCGTCGCTCCTCGCGGGACTCAGATGCGCTCGATGAGCCTGCGGCCGAAGATGCCGTAAGGCCTGATCATCAGCGCGAAGATCATCAGAACATAAGGGGCGAAATCCTTGGTGCCGCCGCCGACATAGGGGTCGAGGTATCCCGCGGCCAAATTCTCGACGACGCCGACAATCAAGCCGCCCGCCACCGCGCCCAAGACTGAGTCGAGACCGCCCAAGATCACGACGGGGAAGACCTTGAGGCCCACGACCGCGAGCTGATTGTCGACACCGAGCATCGCACCCCAGACGACGCCGCCGAGCGCCGAGACCACGCCCGCCATCGCCCAGGCAAGGGCGAAATAGCGGCGCACGTTGATCCCCATGGCCATCGCGACCTGTTGACTATCCGCCACGGCGCGCATGGCGATGCCCATGCGTGTTCGGAGGAAAAACCAAGTGAAGGCCGCGAGGAAGACGAGGCTCACGCCGGCACCCACCAGTTGCACCGGCGACAGCATGACCGGGCCGAGAAATAGAGGTTCATCGTCGATGGGCATGGTGATCGCGCGCGTGCCGGCGCCGAAGGCGAGAGTGGCGAAGCCGCGAAGGAATGCCGCCATGCCGATGGTGGCCATGATGACGGCGACCACGGGACGTCCAATCAGCGGACGCAGCACGATGCGCTCGAGGCCGAAGCCGAACGCCGCCATGCCGGCGATCGCGAGGATGGCGCAAATCCAGAAGGGGAGACCGGCGAAGTAGGCGGCCGCGGCGGCGATGAAGCCCGCGAACATCACGAACTCGCCTTGAGCGAAGTTGATGGCGTCGGTCGCCTTGTAGACGAGCACGAACCCGAGCGCGATTAGCGTGTACATGAGGCCGATCATCACCCCGTTGGTGACGAGCAGCAGCGTGAATTGCCAGTCGAGCTCAGGCATGCGCGGGTTCCATCAGCCGCTCCTGCACCTCGTCTGCCGTATCGATGGCGACGCTCGAGCGGATGGTCGATTTGCGCCCGTCTTCGAAGGTGATGTCGGTTACCAGCTCGACATTGTCCGCGCTGCCGTAGAGCGCCTCGATCACCGCCTTGTATTTCTCGGCGACGAAACGGCGGCGCACCTTGCGGGTGCGCGTGATCTCATTGTCGTCCGCGTCTAGTTCTTTGTTGAGGAGGAGAAAACGACGGATGCGCGCGGCGGCCGGAAGGTTCTCATTGCATTTTTGTACTTCGTCGCGAATAAGCGCCCGCACCGCCGGATGGGCGCTCAGATCCTGAAACGAGGTGTAGGCAACGCCCCGGCGCTCCGCCCATTTGCCCACGGTCTCGAGATTGATGGCGATCATCGCCGCGACGAAGGCGCGGCCGTCGCCGAACGCGACAGCCTCATTGATAAAGGGGCTGAATTTGAGCTTGTTCTCGAGGAATTGCGGGGCAAAGGGCGAGCCGTCCGCGAGCTTACCCACGTCCTTGGCGCGATCGATGATGGCGAGATGGCCGCGTGGATCGACGAAGCCCGCGTCTCCGGTGCGCAGCCAGCCATCGTCCGTCAGCGTCTGGCGCGTCTCGTCCGCTTGCTTGTAATAACCCTTAAATGTGCCCAGCGAGCGCACAAGCACCTCGCCGTCGGAGGAAATCCGCACGTCGATGCCGCGGCACATGCGTCCGACGGTGTTGGGGTCGGCTTCGCCATCGGGCTGCAAGGCAGCAACGCCGCAAAGTTCGGTCGCGCCATAGATTTGCTTCAAATTGATGCCGAAGGCTCGGAAGAAGCGGAATGCATCGGGCCCAAGCGGTGCCCCGCCCGTGTAAGCCCAGCGCACGCGGGCGAGCCCCAATTGATCGCGCACGGGCCGATAGACGAGCACCTCACCCAAGCGCAATCCCAGGCGCATCAGCGGCGCCGCTGTTTTTCCGGCGCTCCGCCGCAGCTCCGCGCGGAGCGCGAGATCGCGGAATATCTCGAAGATCTTGTGCTTGAGCGGGCTCGCGTCCGCGGCTCTGATTTGGACCGAGGTCAGGAGATTCTCCCAAATGCGCGGCGGTGCGAGGAGCGCCGTGGGGCCGAGCTCGCGCAAGTCGCGCTGCACTGTGCGCGGGCTTTCCGGGCAATTGCAGGTGAAGCCGACGAGGAGACTGAGCACCGTCGAATAAAGCGCGTCGCCGACCCAGGCCATCGGTAGATAGCAAAGCCACTCATCCCTCGCGCGGATCTCTTCGGAGGCGGCAAAAGCCTCGCCGCTTGCAATCAGGTTCCCATGCGACAGCATCACCCCCTTGGGGCGGCCCGTGGTGCCGGAGGTATAGGCGAGGAGCGCGATATCGTCGGCGCTTCCCCTGTCGATCTCTTCGTCGACGTAATCCGGATGGGCTGCGGCGAATTGGCGACCTTCCTCGTCGAGCGCATCGAAGGCGCGGAGAGATGGAACCTCATACTGCGCAAGACCAAGGGGATTGTCGTAGACGATTAAGCGCAGCCGCGGCAGCTTGTCCTTGAGCGAGAGGATCTTGTCGACCTGCTCCTGGTCTTCTGCGACGACCACCGATACTTCCGCGTGCTCCAGGACATAGACGAGCTCGGCGGCGATCGAATCCTGATAGACCGGCACGGCGATCCCGCCGAGGCACTGCGCGGCAAGCTGGGCCGCGTAAAGACGCGGCCGGTTGTCGCCGATGACGGCCAGCTTGTCGCCGCGGCGGAAGCCGTTCGCCGCCAGCCCCAGCGCAAAGCCGCGCACGAGGGTCCAGTACTCGGACCACGTCAGCGTCTGCCAGATTCCTCGATGCTTTTCCCGCATCGCCGGGTGCTCCGGCATCGACTGGGCATTGCGGCGCAGCAGCAAGGGCAAGGTCTCGGGACTGCTCATGCGCGGGCCTCCATGGCCACCGCCTCGCGACCGAGATAGGCCTGCAGCACGGCGGGATGATGTTGCACCTCTTTGGGCGTTCCTTCGGCGATCTTGCGGCCGTGATCGAGCACGGCGACGCGATCGGAAATATCCATGACCACGGCCATGTCATGCTCGATCAAGATGATCGTGGTGCCCCATTCCGCGTTGATGTCGAGAATGAAGCGGGCGATGTCCTCCTTCTCTTCCTGATTCATCCCGCCCATGGGCTCATCAAGAAGCAGCAGCTTGGGATCGAGTGCCAGCGCGCGACCGAGCTCGACGCGCTTGCGCAACCCATAGGGAAGGGCGGCCGTCGGCTGCTTGCGGACGTCATCGAGCTTCAGGAATTCAATGATTTCTTCGGCGCGGGCGCGATGCCTCACCTGTTCATTGCGGGCCGGCCCCCAGAAGATCAGGGATGCCATGACGCCCGCCCGCATATGGACGTGGCGTCCCAGCAAGATGTTGTCGAGCACGGTGAGCCCGCTGAAGAGCGCGATGTTCTGGAAGGTGCGGGCGACGCCAAGCCGCGCGATCTCTGAGGGCCGGCAGCGGGTGATGTCGCGCTCCTCGAGCCGGATCGAGCCCCGGTCGGGGCGGTAGAAGCCGCTGATCATGTTGAGAAGCGAGGTCTTCCCGGCACCATTGGGGCCGATGACCGACACGATCTCGCCCCTTCCGACGGCAAAGGACACCTCGTCCACGGCACAAACGCCGCCAAAGTGCTTGGACACGGCCACAGCCGAAAGCTGCGCCGCATCGGCGCCGCCGTCACCTGAACCGGCCGGTGTCGGGCTCATGACGCCCGCGCTCCTCCCTCGGCTAGTTATGCATAGCCGTTCTACCTGCCATGATGCGCGGGCAGCCGTCGAAGTGCAACTCGCGAGTAGTGTCGGCGGACCCGTTAACGAGTAGCGGTGGCGGACCTCAGGTCAGCGCAAACCCTTCATAGCCGTGGGCGGCCACCTCGTCGCATTTCTGGCGATATTTGGGGGCGCCGCCAGCATAAGCCATGAAGGTGCGCTTGTGGCGCCAAGGGACGTTCTTGTTGATCCCGGTCATCCATGAATCGACTTGCGTCAAGAGCAGGCGTGCCGCGGTCTCGTGCACATGCGTCGTCCACGCCGCTTCGGCGGACGCCGTCGCCTCGACACGCGTGAGCCCACGTTCCCGCATATAGCGCAAGAGCTCGCTCACCCATTCGACATTCTGCTCGATGCAGCGCGGCAGATTGCAGAATGTCGCGGCGTTGTGCGGTCCGACGAGCGTCAGCAAGTTGGGAAACCCCTCGACCTGCAAACCGAGATAGGTGTGCGGCCCATCCGCCCATTTGTCCTTGAGGCGGATCCCATCGCGCCCACGGATGTCGATGCGATCGAAGGCCCCGGTGATCGCGTCGAAGCCAGTCGCATAGACGATGATGTCGAAGGGACGTTCGCCATCCCTCGTCTTGATGCCGCGAGCGGTAATACGTTCGATCGGCGTCTCGCGAACATCGACGAGCTCGACATTTCCTTGGTTGAAGACCTCGTAATAGCCGCTTTCGAGCGGCACGCGCCGCGTGCCGAAGCCGTGATCCCTGGGAATGAGCTTGCCCGCCACCCCCTGATCCTTGACGCGCTCGCGGATCTTTTTCGCGGCGAAGGCGGTCACGAACTCGTTGGCGCGTTTGTTGATGAGCGCGTCGCGGAAATTACCCTGCCAAAAGGCGAAGCCCGGCGTGTTGTAGAGCTTCTCGAAAAGCGCTTCGCGCTCCTCCGCGGATACGTCGACCGCGTTTCTGGGATCGGCATCGTGGATGAAGCAGCCCCAGGTCTCGCGGCAGCGGGCGAAAATTCTGTCGTAGTCAGCGCGAATTCGCCCCATGGTCTCGCGGTCGATTCGGGTGTTTCTCAGCGGCGCGCACCAATTGGGGGTGCGCTGAAAAACCGTGAGGTGACCGGCGGTCTTGGCGATCTCGGTGATCGCCTGCACGCCAGAGGCGCCGGTGCCGATCACCGCCACGCGTTTGCCGACAAAGCTCACGGGCTCGTGCGGCCAGAGGCCGGTATGCCAAGCTTGGCCTTCGAACGCGTCGACGCCCTCGATGAGCGGCATGGTGGGCGCCGAGAGCGGACCAATGGCCGTGATGAGATAGCGGGCGCGGGCACGCCGTCCATCCTCGATGACGATCTCCCACTCATTGGCCGCATCATCCCACCGCGCGGACTTGATGCGCGCGTTGAAGGTGATATCGCGACGCAGATCAAAGGTATCGGCGACGAAGTCGCAGTATCGGAGATTCTCCGGCTGGCCGGAGAAATGCTCGGCCCAGTCCCATCGGCGCAGCAGCTCCGGGGAGAAGGAGAATCCGTAGGTCCAGCTCTCGGAATCGAAGCGTGCTCCGGGATAACGGTTCCAGTACCACGTACCGCCAACGCCGCCGCCGGCTTCGTAGACATGCACGTTGAAGCCGAGCTCGCGTAGGCGATAGAGCTGATACATGCCGGAAAGCCCGGCGCCGATGACCATGACGTCCCAGCGCTCGACTGGCCGAGCCTGGCTCTCCCTTTGCTGCGCGCCGCCTTCGGTGATCATCACCGCCCTCCCGGTTTAGGCCCAAGTATAGGCTTTGTCGTACGACGGATCATCCGGCAGCAAGCGAGGCCCGGAGTGGTAACGCTCGCCCTCCGTTCCACCGGCGGGCAGACGGAGGCACGTGTGTTCTCGTCCCAGCCTTCTCGAACATCGCCGACCCGTCTTAGTATGAATCCGGCTTCGCGTATGGGAGGATCCGAGACCGTGCCAGAGGAAGGGCCTTATGTGGGACGACCCATCGAGCGGCTTGAGGATGCGGCGCTCCTCACCGGGCGTGGCCGCTATGCCGACGATCTCCCGGTCCGACCGGATACCCTTCACGCCGCCATCCTTCGGTCTCCTCATCCGCATGCCGACATTCTCGCGATCGACACCTCGGCGGCACTGAAGCTGCCCGGCGTCGCCGCCGTCATCACGCGCGAGGAAGTGACAAAGCTTTCGAGCCGGTTTGTCGTCGGCGTGAAGCAAGCGCTCGATTGCTGGGCGCTCGCCGTCGACCGCGTGCGCTATGTCGGCGAGCCCATCGCTGTCGTTCTCGCCGAGGATCGTTATGTCGCCGAGGACGCGCTGGAGCGCATCGCAGTCGAGTACCGGCCGTTGGCCGCCGTCGTTGATCCGCGCGCCGCGGCATCGGCCGAAAGCCCCCGGCTGTTCCCCGCGGTCGGCAGCAACGTCGTGAGCGAGCGAACCTTCGTCTACGGAGAGCCCGATGGCCAATTCGCCGCCGCGGAGCGCACGGTCGCTCTGACGGTCGATTACCCCCGTAACTCCTGCACGCCGATCGAAGGCTATGTGGTCGTCGCCGACTACAATCCGGCGGACGGCGTCTACGACGTGCTCGCCAACTTCCAGGGCCCGTTCAGCCTTCATCCCGTCATGGCGCGCGCGCTCAACGTGCCGGGCAACCGGCTTCGCCTGCGCACGCCCCCCGATTCCGGCGGCAGCTTCGGCGTGAAGCAGGGGGTATTTCCCTATGTGGTGCTCATGGCGGTGGCGTCCCGCGTCGCCGGTCGGCCGGTCAAATGGGTCGAAGATCGGCTCGAGCACCTCGTGGGGTCGGTCTCCGCCACCAACCGCGTCATCCGCATCGAAGCTGCCGTCGCCGCTGATGGTGTCGTCAAGGCCATGCGCTGGGATCAGATGGAAGATTGCGGTGCCTATCTGCGCGCCCCCGAGCCGGCAACGCTCTACCGCATGCACGGCAACCTCACGGGTGCTTACGCCATTCGCCATCTCGCGGTGAAGAACCGTGTGGTCGTCACGAACAAGCTTCCGACCGGTCTCAATCGTGGTTTCGGTGGACCGCAGGTCTATTTCGCGCTCGAGCGCTTGATGCAGCGCATTGCCGTCGAATTGCGCCTCGATCCGCTCGAGGTAATCCGCCGCAATCTCGTGCCGCACCACGCGTTTCCCCATCGAGCGCCCGCCGGCGCGCTGCTCGATTCCGGCGATTATCAGACCGCCGTCGCGCGCGCCGTCGAAGAAGGCGGGCTCGACGCGCTGCGCAAGAAACGCGAGGCCCTGCGTGCCGAGGGCCGGTGTTACGGCATCGGCTTTGCTGCCATTGTCGAGCCGTCGGTCTCGAATATGGGCTACATCACGACAGTGATGACCCCGGGGGAGCGCCGGAAGGCGGGGCCGAAGAATGGCGCCCATGCCACGGCCACGGTCGCGATCGACCCCCTTGGCGGTGTCACTGTGCACGCCGCCTCGACGCCGCAAGGGCAGGGCCATCGCACGGTGTTGAGCCAAGTGGTCGCCGACGTGTTTGGGCTCAAGCCCGAGGAGATCCGCGTCAATCTCGAGCTCGACACGCAGAAGGATGCATGGTCGATCGCATCGGGCAACTACTCCAGCCGTTTCGCGCCGGCGGTGGCCGGCACCGCCTACCTCGCCGCCCAGCGGCTACGCGAGCGACTGGCACGCATCGCCGCGCAACAGCTCAATGTTCGACCCGAGGACATCGAATTCGCCGACGGGAAGATTTTCGCGCGCGGCAATCCCGACAACGCGGCCAGCTTTTCGCGCATTGCCGGAACCAGCCATTGGGCACCGGGAACGCTTCCATCGGGGATGGCGCCGGCACTGCGTGACACTGTGTTCTGGACGCCGCCGCAGCTTGAAGCACCAAGCGAGGCCGACGAGATCAACAGCTCCGCGGCCTATGGCTTCATCTTCGATTTTTGCGGCGTCGAGATCGACCGCGATACGGGCACGATCCGCATCGACAAATATGTGACGATGCACGATGCCGGCCGGATCTTGAACCCTCGTCTTGTCGACGGCCAAATCCGCGGCGGGTTCGCGCAAGGCGTCGGCGCCGCGCTCTATGAGAAATTGGCTTATGGCGATGATGGCGCTTTCCTTTCCGGAACCTTCGCCGACTATCTCGTGCCAACCGCGTGCGAAGTGCCCGATCCCGTCATCCTCCATATGGAGACGCCCTCTCCATTCACGCCGCTGGGCGCCAAGGGGGTCGGCGAAGGCAACAACATGAGCACGCCGGTTTGTCTCGCCAATGCCGTCGCCGATGCCTTGGGTGTTGCCGAGATCGCTTTGCCGCTGACCAAATCGCGTGTGGCGGCGCTCATCCAAGGCGAAGAGCGCGCGCCGGCGCCGCGGGCTCGCGGTCTTCAGCGATGAAGCCCGCGAGCTTCGACTATCTTCGTCCCGAGACGCTCGATGAGGCGCTGGCGGCGCTCGGTGAGCTGGGCGGGGATGCTCGGGTGCTCGCGGGCGGCCAATCGCTCATGCCGATGCTCAATATGCGCCTTGTCCAGCCACAGCTGCTGGTCGATATCGGCCGCCTGGCCGGCTTGGCAGAGGTTCGGCTGGTCGATGGTAGATTGATGGTGGGCGCCGCGGTGACGCAAGCCCAATTGGCGACGCGTCCGACACTCGCCGCTGAAGCACCCTTGTTGGCCGCGGCGCTGCCGTGGGTCGGGCACTATCAAACGCGCAATCGCGGCACGATCTGCGGTTCGATCGCCCATGCCGATCCGAGCGCTGAATTGCCGCTTTGCCTGCTGGCGCTCGGTGGCGACGTGGTCCTCCGCTCGGCGAGCGGTCGCCGCATCGTCAGCGGCGACGACTTCCTCTTGGGGGTCCTCTCCACCGACAGGCGCGACGACGAGCTTGTCGAAGCCGTCCGGTTTCCGCTTCGCCAGGGCGGCGCCGGCATCGCCTTTCGAGAAGTCGCGCAGCGCCATGGCGATTTCGCCATCGTCGCCTGCGCCGCCATCGTCAGGCCTGCCCACATCCGATTGGCGATCGGGGGTGTTGCTGGTCGGCCCATGGTGCGGGAGTGGCCGTCCGATCTGGGCGACGACAGTCTGGACGATGCGCTCAACGCGTTTGCCTGGGAGCTCGGCGCCGTCGATGACCTCCATGCCTCGGCCCGCTACCGGCGCGAGCTCGTGCGCCGGATGGGTCGCCGCACCATTGAGGAGGCGCGCCAATGCCGAGGCTGAGCGCCGCCTGCCGCCACCGTGTCTCGCTGACGCTCAACGGCAAAGCCGTCAGCGGCTGGGCCGAGCCGCGGATGCTGTTGAGCGACTTCCTGCGCCATGCGCTTGGGGCGACCGGGACGCATGTCGGCTGTGAAAATGGGATCTGCGGCGCCTGCACCATCAAGCTAGACGGTCGTGCGGCACGGTCCTGCCTGATGCTCGCCGTGCAAGCCGAAGGGCGTAGGATCGACACGGTCGAGAGCCTCGGCGCGGCTGATCAATTGTCGACCCTCCAAGCCGCCTTCCGGCGCCACCACGCGCTCCAATGCGGCTTCTGCACGCCGGGTATCCTCATGTCGCTCGACGATTACCTCCGACGTCACCCCGACCCAACGGAAGAGGAGATCCGGGCACTCCTGAGCGGCCACCTTTGCCGCTGCACCGGATACACCGGGATCGTGCAAGCGGCACTCGAGGCCGCTGCGGCTTTGCGAGAGGAGAAGCCCGGTGCTTGACCTCGGCCTGAGTTTGATCGCCGCGGTCGAGCGCAGCGGCGATGCGACGGCAATCGTCGATGGCGAGCTGCGCTTCACCTATCGCGAATGGCTCGACCGGGTGCTCCGTCTCGTGGGTGGGCTGGAGACCCTCGGTCTCAAGCGAGGCGATCACGTGCTCTCGGTCTTGCAGAACCGTTGGGAGGCGGCGACCGTGCATTGGGCGTGTCAGCTCGCCGGGCTGGTCATGACGCCGCTCAACTGGCGCGCCAAAGCCGATGAGATCGGCTACTGCGCCGCGGATTCGCGCGCTCGGGCCGTGTTCTTCCAGGACGTTTCCGCCGAAGCCGTCGCCGGATGCGGTGAAACGAGCGCGCTGCCGCGCATCGCGGTCGGGGGGACGAGCGGCGGCACGCATGACTTTGAGAATTTGCTCTCAACATCTCCAGCGGCTGCCGTGCCGCACGCATCGGCCGACGCATGGTCGGTGATGCTCTACACCTCGGGAACCACCGGGCGACCCAAGGGTGTGCCGCGCCGCCATCGGCATGAACGCGCCGCCGCCGTGGCGCATGTCGCGCAGAACCTCTATGCCCATGGCGAGCGGACGTTGGGCGTCATGCCGCTCTACCATACGATGGGCGTGCGCTCCCTGCTCGCCATGGCCTTGGTTGACGGCTGCTTCGTCTGCCAAGCCCGCTTCGACGCGGCGGAGGCGCTCGACCTCATCGAAGAAGAGCGCATCACGTGCCTTTACCTGGTGCCGACGCTCTATCATGACCTCATCGGGCATGAGCGTTTCGCGCAAACCGATACAAGCTCCGTGCGCAAACTCGGTTTCGCTGGCGCCGCCATGCCCGACGGGCTGGTGGAGCGCGTCGCGGCGGCGTTCAAGCCTGAGATTTTCGTCAACCATTACGGCTCTTCGGAAATCTACACCTTCACGATCGAGCCCGACGCCGCGCGGAAGCCCGGCTCTGCCGGCAAAGCCGGATTGAACCAGCGGATTCGCGTCGTGCGCTTCGACGCGAAGAGTCCGGGCGATCTGGCAGCGCCGGGCGAGGAGGGCGAAATCATCGCCGATCTCGCAAGCGACGAGGCGTTCGAAGGCTATTGGCAACGGCCCGACGCCGACGCGAAGGCGATCCGGAACGGCTGGTACTTCACCGGCGATACCGGCTTCATCGACGCCGAGGGCGACATCTTCGTCACCGGACGCGTCGACGACATGATCATCAGCGGCGGCGAGAACGTGTCGCCGGGCGAGATCGAGCGCGTTCTCTCGCTGCATCCCGATGTGGCGGAAGTGGCGGTCGCGGGATTGCCGGATGACCGTTGGGGCAAGCGCATCACCGCCTTCCTCAAATGCGCTCGGCCGGTCGAATGGCAAGAATTGGACGAGTGGTGCCGGCGCTCGAGCCTTGCCAATTTCAAGCGGCCGCGCGACTACATCTTCGTCCGCGAGATACCGAAATCGCCGGTGGGCAAGGTTCTCCGCCGCAAGCTGGTCGCTGGCGAATATGAGGTCGAACGTGCTCCAACCTTCGCTTCCAAAGGCACCCCCTGATGAGCCGCAACCCCTACACGATCGCCCCGCAAATACCGAACGATCTCGATGGCTTCCGTGTCGAGATCGATCCCGCCCGCGAGCGTGCCGATATCGTTCTCGACCGTCCGCCCTTCAACATCATTTCGATGCCGCAGCGCGACCAGCTTCGCGTCGCCTTCGAGGCGCTCGATGCCGATGAGCGGGTTCGCGTCGTCGTCTTGCGCGCCTTGGGCGACCATTTTTCCAGCGGCGGCGAGATCAAAGGCTTTCTTGAAGCTTCGCCGGAGCATGTCGCCAAGCTCGCTTGGAACATCGCCGCGCCGGGGCGCTGCAGCAAGCCGGTCATCGCCGCCAATCGCGGCTATTGCTTCGGCGTCGGCTTTGAGATTTCGCTCGCCTGCGATTTCCGCCTCGCCTCGGAGACCTGTCTCTACGCGCTGCCCGAACAGCGCTTGGGGCAAATTCCCGGGTCCGGCGGCTCGGCGCGCCTGCAAAAGATGATCGGGATCACCCGCACCAAAGACATGGTCATGCGCTCGCGACGCATTTCGGGAAAACAGGCGTTCGACTGGGGCGTGGCGAGCGACTGCGTCCCTGTCGACAAGCTCGACGCAGCAACCGACGCGCTTGTCGAGGAGCTGCGCGCGTTCTCACCGTTGGCGCAGCGCACGGCAAAAAAGCTGCTCAACGACACCGAGGACGCGTTGCTCAGCACCGCCATCGAGCTCGAAGGCCACTGCTATAGCCGCTTGCGCACCTCCGAAGACTTCCGCGAGGGGGTCGAGGCGTTTCAGGGCAAGCGCAAACCGAATTTCCGCGGCGTGTAGTCAAACGGCGCCCCAGGAGCTGAGATCATTTCTTCACCGGGGCGTAAAAAGTGCCCTCCACCTCCATGATGTCGTCCTGGTTGAGTCGGTGAACCTCGACGATGGTTCGCGGCGGATAGGGCGGCTTGCCCCACAATTCTTCCTGCACCTTGTTCACGATCGGCCGGAACCGGAACATGTCAGTCACAAAAACGACGATGCGAACGCAATCACGCAGGCTCGCGCCTTCAGATTCGGCTACCAGCTTCATATTCAGAAACGCCTGCCGGATTCGCGCCTCATCACCCTGAACCAGCGTGTTGGTCTTAGGGTCGATACCCCGCATACCGGCGATGAAGACGAAATCGCCGGCGCGCGTGCCAACATCCCAGGTTCCGGTTGTCTTGATCGCGCCCTCGGGCGCAAGCGTTTTGACGCCATTGGGAGAGGGCGATTGGGCGAGCACGACCGTTGCTCCTCCGATCAAAACCGTCGCTACCAGAATGAAATTCCGCATGCTTGCCTCTCCATCTTGCCGGTTCGGATGAGGCTAGAGCCCGATCTAGTGCCCATAGCCGGGGAGTCCGTGTCAGCATAACGGATTGGCGACCATCAGTCAGGGGCTCGGTGCAGTGCAAAAATCCTGGTCCGCCTGAGGACCAGAATGAGTCATTTTCGACGGATTCAGCCAGTGTTGTCCGCCGGTTCATGTCCGCTTCGCCCGCAAGCAGACTTGAGGTCAGGTCCCAGACCGCATTCCCTAGCATCGCGAGCCGTTCGCTATGATCCGGCGCGCCGTCTCGTGCCCGCTTGCCAACGCGGCTTCGACGGTGCCCATTTCCGGACCGGCGTAGAATGCCTCGCCCGAAAAGAACACCCCAAGCTCCGGCATGGCCGATCGCGACTGCGCTTCCCGCGTCCGCGGCGTGGCGTAAGAATAGGCGCCGCGCGCGAAGGGGTCGCTGCCCCAGTTGATCGCCCGCGACGCGACGAGCATCTCCTTGAGGCGATCGGCCGGCACGGTGAAGATCTCGGCCAGCGAGCGTATCCCCATCTCGACAATGTCGTGCTCGGCGAGCCCCGCGGCGGCGTCCGCCCTGGGCCCGGCCAGCCAGCCCGTCAGCACGGGATGGAGTGCTGGATGCTGCGTCCACCAGGTCGGAACCGGTGCGCTCGAGAAGACGAACGACATGCCCGCGAGATTTCGTCCGCCACCGGTGGTCCACCATCTCGTCGCAAAGCGCAGGAGAATCTTGATGACGTTGCCGAAACCGATGTCGCTCGCGACCTGCGTTCTCGCCGCCCGCGCTTTGGCCGGCATGGCGATGTCGGCGAGGAGCGGGAGCGGCACGGTCAAGATCGCGGCATCGGCATCGACAAGAGCGCCGTCGCGACAGCCGACGACGATCCCGCGGCGCTTGGCGTCGATTGCGTTGACGACGGCGCCATGCTGGATCGTCACGCCCTGCCGACGACAGTCAGACGCGAGGAAGGAGATGAGGGCGCCATAGCCCTCGGCGATCCGACCCTGCTGTCCCAATCCGCGGCCCATCCATTCCTCGCGAAGCGCGAAGGTGCTGGCACGGCTCGGATCAGCCGCGTCGAAGCCCTCGACCATTCGGGTAACGGACCGCCGCAGCTCGGCGTATTGCGGCTCGGCGAAATGCTCGGCGAGGAACTCGGCAACTGGGAGATCAGTCTTTAGCCGGCTGAGTGCTTCGTGGAGCCGCGCGGCGTGCGGCATCGGCCCCTCGCTGGGTGAGAGTTCGCCGTCAACCGCCCGCCATCCTTGGCCGGCGGACGGGGCTAGCCGAAGCCCCGCCTCGCGCATCAACGAACGGGTGAGCGGCGAGGCGCCATGCACGAACTCGGCACCGCCCTCCGCGGGATAGCCGAACGCCTCTACCGGCAAGGACTCGATCCGACCACCGCATCGCTCCCGCGCCTCGAGAACGATCACGCGCTTGCCAGCGCGCGCAAGTTCGCGCGCGGCCATCAGCCCCGCAGCGCCGGCACCGATGATCACGAAGGTGGTTTGGTCTTTGGACGTCATCCTTCACCGCTTCTCTGTGGCCAGCCAACTATGCCCCATCTGGTGTTCCGCTGGGCTCTCTTTCACTCGAGATGGCGCTAAGGCACGCCATTCCCTAGAACTCCATCTCTATTCGCTCGGATTCGTGAACACCGCGCAAACGTTGGAGGGAGCGCTGCCATGATCGTCGTGCATCATCTCAACAACTCGCGCTCGCAGCGCATCCCATGGCTGCTGGAGGAGCTCGGCACGCCCTATCGCGTCGAGAAATATCAGCGGGACGCGAAAACCAATCTAGCGCCGCCGGAATTGCGTCGGGTTCATCCACTCGGGAAGTCGCCGGTGATCGAGGACGGGGACCTCGTCCTCGCCGAGTCAGGCGCCATCATCGAGTACCTGCTCGAGCGCTATGGCAACGGCCGGCTCGTGCCGCCGCGCGGCACGCGAGAATATGTCCGCTATCTGCACTGGATGCATTTCGCCGAGGGGACTCTCATGCTGCACCTCGTCGCGCGGCTCTATCTCGCGCGCGTCGGGGAAGCGGCGAAGGCGATGCAAACGCGCGTCGAGGGCATGATCGGCAACGAGCTGGATCTGGTCGAGGCGGAACTCGCGAAGGGTGGCCATATGGCGGGGCCGGCGTTCAGCGCCGCCGACATCCAGATGGTGTTTCCGCTCGAATTCGCGGCCTTCGCGGGGCTCGTCAGCGCGCGCCATGCGCGGCTCGCCGACTATCTCGCTCGGATGCAAGCGCGGCCTGCTTATCGTCGGGCGGTGGAGACGGGCGGCGCATACGCGTTCGATCCCGCGAGTGCCCGCGAGGCTCTGCCGTTTCCGGCGCCAGGCCGCTGAAAGAGATCGTCGCCGAGCGCGAACCTGCGCTGATGCGGTCTCCGGTCAGTCGTCGGGATCGAACGGGCGCCGCGCCGCCATGGCGGGGTCGATCGCCGCGCGATAGAGTTGCTGGCGGGCGGCGTAATATGCCTCCGCCACCTTGGGATCGAAGAGCGACCACGGCTCAGCCGCCTTCATCGCGGGGAGAGCTGCAGCAAGCGTGGCACGATAGTCCGTAAGCCGCTTCGTGGCCGTCTCGACGTCCTCGCGCGCGGCGGCGGCCTCGAGCCGGTGGAGGCTGAGGACGGTCTCCTTGATAGCGCCACGGGCCTTGGCGCGCTCGTCGCGGCCGCCCTCGACCGCGGTATCCTTGCGCGCCGGAAAGCGTTCAGAGAGCTCGTGCAGCTCGGCGTTCACCGCGTCGATGACGAGGGCGACGGCGGCGCCGTCGCGCGCGGGTAGCGCCGCATCGAGCACGCTCACGAAGTCCTCGATCTCCCGCATGCGGGGGTCGACGCCGTCCGCCTCATAGGGCTGCTCGCCATCGCCGATCGCCGTCAGATATGTGACGAGGTCGCGGCGATCTTGCGTGGAAAGACCGAGATAGAAGACGCGGTCGAAATGCGTCACCACCTCGGCATAGCTGCGATAGCGGCCGTCATGGAAGTAAGGCGCGTTGAAATTGGCGTTGCGCAAGGTGGGTGTCTTGAAGAGGCCATCGGAGCCGACATCGTGCTGGCGATGATCGACGAAGGCGCCCGATGGAATGTGGCAAGAAGCGCAACTGAGCGCGGGATCATGCGGGAAGGGGCGATAAAAGAGTGCCTCACCGCGTTTTTGCGAGTCACTGAGCTGGCCCACAAGCTTGCCGCCCGGGCCGAGCCGGCGGTTGGGCAAGAAATCGATGTCCTCGATATAGGCGACCAGCGCGTCCAAGATCGCCGGAGACGGCTCCGGGCCTGCGAATTCGTTGACGATCACGCCACGCACGAAGTCGCGCAGCGATGCCATCCGACCGTCGTGGCCGTAAGGCTGAAGATAGCGAGCGCCGCGCAAGCTCGGCGTCGTGACGGCGTCATTGATGCCGTTGTCCGCGAGCGGATTGAAGATCGGCCCTGTCGTATCGAAGGTGCCGGGCCCATGTGAGAGGCCCGGGACAAAGAGACGCGGATTGAAGGTGCCGTTGACGTGGCAGGTGGCGCAGCTCATGCCGGCTTGGCGTGCCGCACCGCCCAAGAGGAGGGGAGCGTTGAAGGCGGCGTCGCCGAGCTTGACGAGATAGGATTTGCGTCCGCCGATCGCTTCGGAGCGGAAAACCTCGCGCGGACGGCTCAGCGCTTCGTTGTCGATTTCACTGCCTGCCGGCAGGATGCCATGCTCGCCGCGGAACTCCGCGCGCGTGCCGCTGCCGCAGAAGCCAGCGGAAAGCGACAGGAACGCGATTAGCACCGCGAGGCAACGCCGGCGCATCGCTCAGTCCTCGAGTACGGGCTTCTGCAAGCCGATGACGGGTCCTGCCGCTTGCAAGGCGGTCGCCAGCTCCTCGCTGAGCCGCCGGAGGTGCGTCTGGTCGAGCTTCGCGAGATCGCCTGCGGCCGTGACGGCATGGAACTCCTCGATCGTCGCGCGCACCTTGCGGTCGAGGGCGGCGTCCGCCGCCGCCAGCGGTGCCGCAAAGACCTCGCGATAGGCGGCATCGATCCCGGCAAGATTGTCACCGATCTCGGCGAGCGAGTTGCCGCTGAACGGAGATTCGCCGCCATCGCTCTTGTTCTCGCCGATTTCGAAGGCGAGCTTGGCCGCGCCGTTGAGAAGGCCTTGCGCGGTGAGACCGGTGGCCTCGAGCTTCTGCCGGAACGTCCTCAGATTGGCGAGCAGCGCTTCGCTCTCGGCCAAGGTGTCGGTCGAGTGCGCGCCGAAGAGCTTCGCCTCGATGGCATGAAAGCCATGCTTGGCATCGGGCCAAGCATCGATCGCCGCATCGAGCTCGGGGAAGAATTCGTCGGCCACCACCTCGGCGGCTTCCCAGCCGCCGCGCGCCTCGAGCCAAGCACGCTGCGCACCGGCCAGGTCGCCCGCGGCGACGCGATCGCGCAAGGCCGCGGCGGCATCGCCGCTGCGCGCGATCTGCTCGCCCAGAAAGGATTTGTATTGCGCGATTCCAGCACCGAACTCGGCGGCGGCGCTGGGCGCGGTCGGCATTACCGCTAAAGCCACAGGAATCAATCCAGCCAAGACGTGGCGCAAGCGCTGAACGGCGGGAAGATGCGTCGCAGTCATAGTCGAGAGGGTCCGTACCATCCGCGGCAAAAGCGAGTGGATCAGTAAGCCATCCGGCGCAGACAGTTTTGTGACAGTCCCGCGAAGGTTTTGTGTCGGAATTCCCGTGGGAAAAGAATCGGAATCCCTCTCCTCCTACAAAAAACTGTCATGAGCGCTCGATAAAATCGCGGCGCACGCGCATGTCAGTGGAGCAGGTCGCGCTAGAAGGGGGCGCTTCTCGACCGGCTGTGCGGGAGCAAGCTGGGGGAATCGCGTCGCGGGCGACGCTTTGTGCGGAGCTCCATCGCTGTCTCCAACGGCCTAACCGACATTTCCAAGAGGAGAAGCAACTGTGACGAGCAGGAATATGCGGATCAAGCGAGGGACGCTTGCAGCGTTCGCCGCGACGACGATGCTGACGACGTCAGCGGGGATCGTTGCCTCGGCGCGCGATCGCGACGACACGCCGACGAAGACGCCGATCAAGCACATCGTCATCATCTTCCAGGAGAACGCCTCGTTCGATCATTACTTCGCCACATATCCTGATGCGAAGAATACGGACGGGACGCAGTTCTTCGCCAAGGAAGACACGCCGACGGTGAACGGCCTCACCGATGGCAACGACAAGTTCCCCGAGCGCGTCCATGTCGGATTGCACGATTTCAATCCGAACAATCCTGCGCCCGGCGGCTCGAGCCCGGTCCTCGTGCCCGATCCCAACGGCAACGCCAATCCCTTCCGGATGACGCCGGCGCAGATCGTCACCTGCTCGAACAATCACGATTATAAGGGCGAGCAGACAGCGACCGATGCGGGCTTCATGGACAAGTTTCCGCAAGAGAACAACAGCAATGGCGCGGGCTGCTCCAATGACGGCACGACGGTGATGGGCTACTTCGACGGCAACACCGTCACCGCGATGTGGAACTTCGCGCAGCGTTTTGCCATGAGCGACAATAGCTGGGACACGACCTATGGTCCCTCGACGCCCGGCGCCCTCAACCTCGTGTCAGGCCAGACCGCCGGCGCGGTGGCGCACACTTTCACCGGCCCCAAGCTCGCAACTGGCCTGTTCACCGATACCCCCGTGGTGGCCACCATCACCGATGTGCTCTTCATCGGCGGCACCAACCCGGTGGTGGTTACTGATACCTTGAACAACGCGACAGGCCTTAGCCAGCAACTGCCCCTTCAAACCGGCACGCTTGTCACCGATCTCGACCCGTACCTCGACGATTGCGGCAACGACAAGGGCGGCACGGCGGCAGCGCTCACGGTCGAGCTGACTGGCAAGAACGTCGGCGACCTCCTCAACGAGAAGGGCGTCACCTGGGGCTGGTTCCATGGCGGCTTCCGTACAGCGGCCACAGCCAATCCGAAGACGACTGACCCCAACAATCTGGCCGGGGGGTTCAGCAACGACCCGTTCGGTCTGCCGGTCTCGGGAGCGGGCGACAACCTGGGTCAGGCAACGGGCATCGGCACTCCCGGCTTTAAGCCGGCGACCTGCGCGTCCGCGCATGTGCTCCATCCCGACGCGACGACCACGTTCGATGGCAAGGCCGCGCTCCATCCGGTGCGGACGGATTACAATCCGCATCACGAGCCGTTCCAGTACTACAAGTCGACGCGCAATCGGCATCATCTTCCGCCGGCCTCCGTGGGCATGATCGGCAAGACCGATCAGGCCAATCATCAGTACGACCTGCTGGACTTCTTTGCCGCGCTCAAGAACGGCAACCTCCCGGCGGTGTCGTTCCTCAAGGCGTTCAACCGCGATGACGGCCATCCCGGCGGCGAGTCGGATCCGCTCGCGGAGCAGCGCTTCCTGACGCAGACGATCAACGTGTTGCAAGCTTCTCCGGAATGGGCGGAGACGGCGGTGTTCATTGCCTGGGACGACAGCGACGGCTGGTACGATCACGCGACGCCGCCGCTCCTCAATCCCTCGGCAGTGCCGGGCTTCGATGCTGTCAGCCCCGCGAATGGCGGCAACTGCGGCACGCCCAAGGCCGATGCGCTGCAGGCGCGCTGCGGCTTCGGTCCGCGGCTCGTCCTCAACATGCTCTCGCCCTGGGCCAAGGTGAACTACGTCGATCACAGCTTGACCGACCTGTCGTCCTTGCTGCGCTTCATCGAGGATAACTGGGACCTCAATTACATCGACGGTCCGGCGACCCATGATCCGGCGAACGGCTTGCGCACGCCCGGCTTCGCGTTGGCGCCGGAGAAGCAGTCATTCGACGTCGTGACCGGGTCGTTCGACAACATGTTCGACTTCGACGATCCGTCGCATCCCCAGCGCTTGATCCTCGATCCGGTCTCGGGTGCGGTGCTCAGCGACGGTCTGGGGCACCAGTAGTATCGCGCGCTTTCTGCGCGAAGAGAGTTGCCTTCGGCGCCGATGGCTTTCGGCCACCGGCGCTTTTTTTTTGCCCGAAATCGGCAGGATCAGGGCCGCTGGGTGAGCGCGCCCACCTGCGGAAAATGTTTCGGCCAGGCGTCGCTGCGGGGCGGGGTCGAAGAACCGCTCTGCGCCAAGAGCTCCGCGGTCTGCAATCGGACGGTGCCGAGCTCGCGCCGGTCGAGATCGAAGACGTCGATGCGCACCGGTGCGAGCCCGCTGTTCCTCATGCCGAGCCGCTTTGCCGCATAGCTCGAGAGGTCGATGGTGCGGCCGCGCACATAGGGGCCGCGATCGTTGATCCGCACCAGCACCGATTTGCCGTTGCGGAGGTTGGTGACGCGGACGACCGAATTGAGCGGCAGGAAACGATGCGCCGCGGTCAGATCGTTCATATCGAACGGTTCGCCACTGGCGGTCTGGCGCAGGTGGAAGGCCTCGCCATACCAGGAGGCGAGGCCGTATTGCGAGAAGCTGGGGGCGCAGGCGAGCTCGCCCGCGGTTGCCGCCGGCCGAGCCGCCACCAGGTCGGTAGCCGGGCCGGGGTTTTGTGGTTGCGCCGCCGTGCAGGCGAACAGGCCCGCGCTGCTCAGCAAGACAAGGCCAAACCTCAATCGGTTCACGATCAGACCTCACGCTTGTTTCGGGAAGTGCCGCCAAGCTTATTGAGGGTCGATCCGCTTTTGCGTGTCAGAAAAAAGGCCAACCATTCTAATAAAATCCAATCTACCGGTACGTTTTACTGTCGGATTAGAGGGATTATCTTGGAATTTCCGAATAATGTTGGCGATTCCGAGGTAAATTAACTTTCGGAGCGGAGCCGTGCCGTGCGAAACTCGCCGGTGGTTTGCGACCAGGGTCCCGCGAGAGATCCGGCCGCTCTGATCGAGTCTTCCCCTGGGTGTGTATGGCCACGAAGAAGCGCGCACAGCTGGTTGCCGGTCTCCTTGAAGGACGTCGCGTCGCGCCCTCCGCAACGCTGCATGTCTTGCCCGTCCAGCGGCTCGCCGAGGTGGTGGCCGTGGACGCGCCGCAGTCGGAGCCGTCGCGGCGGCAGGCGGCCGTCAAAGGAGCGAAACGGTGCGGCGATCTGAGCGCCGTGCCGATTGCCGCCCGCCAAGCCGTTCCCGTCGCGGCGGAAGCGATCTTCCATCAGAAGGGCTCGGCCACGGCGGCGAGCTTCCGACCGTGGTACTGGCAGTACTGAGGATCGGACGATGGGCCTTGCCAAACGCGCCAGACTGAGTGCCGTGCTGACCGCTCCCGGCGACCTTCCGCCGGCGGCCGATTTGAGCACGATCCGCATCGTGCGCCGCGACAAGGGGCCGGCCTCGGTCATCGCCTTGGCCGATAGCCGCCCTGCCAGCGACGGGTCGGCGAAGCCGGGCGGCGATGGCATGTTCTATAAGAAGGGCAACGCCACCGCTTCGACCTTTCGCCCGGCCTATTGGACTTACGAGCCTGATCCGAGCCAGGTTGCGGGGCCGGTCGCGTCGCTCGAGCAGCAGCTCGATGCGCGCCGCCGCTCGAATTCGCCTTCGACCCCGCCGATCGAGGCTAAGCCCGAAGAGAAGCCGCTCGCCTCTCTCGACGCGGCGCCGACGATCCGCAGGCTCGCCCCCTTGGCCGAGCCCTTGCCGCCGGTCCCGGACCCACCTGCCGCGCCTCGCGCCTTCCAGGAGCCCGCCGAACTCGATTCTGCGGCCGTGGAAGCGCTGCTTCGTCCGCTGCCGGATGCTGCGGCGATGCCGGCGGAAGCTAAACCGACACCGGCCGCCGTGGAGGCGCCACTCAGCACGCCCGCCGCGGAACTCACGCTGCCGCCGCTCACTCCTTCAGAGATCCGCGAGGAGCCGGCGGTCCTGCCGGTCGATTTGGCCCCGCCCGATGATCCGCCGCTCGCTTTCCCCGTCGCGTCTCCGCCAACTGTCGAGGTGCCCGTTGTGGCGTCGCCGCCGCCGTCGCCGCCGATCTCGGCGAGCGTCGCCGTCGAGAGTCCGGCGCCCGCCACTCCGCCTGCTGCCGCGCCCGAGGCGGAGCGGAGCCGTCCCTCCGCCGCTCCCACGCGGAAACGGCCTGCCCGAGAAGCAGCGAAACCCGCGGAACCGGAGAGCGCCGAGTTCGATGCGCTCGGCGCGGCCATCGACAGCGTCCTCGCCTCGCGTTGGTACGGCTCTGAGCGGTCCGGCTTCACCGCGACCCGCGTCTTGCGCAGCGACATTGCCCCGGTGACGCCGAGCGGGCTCATTGCCGAGCTCGCCACCGTCCGAAAGGATCCGGAACCGCTCCGCGCGCCGGGGCGGGGCCGACGGGGCCGCTTTATCGCGGCATTGTCCCTGGTCTTTGCGCTGGCCTTCGGTGGGGCGTTGCTGTGGCGGACCGGCCACGGCTCCATGCTGCCGACGCGCTTGCTGCCTGCCCTCCTCGGCGCAGCATCGCTCCCGGAAATCACGCTCGCCCTCGCGGACATTCATCCGGCAGCACCGGAGCGCTCCTGACACCGGGGGTGGGGTCGTTGAGAGCGCCTCGCGCTGACGGGCGTTTCGTGGCAAGATGCGCGATCATGGCCGATGGACACCGCGGTCTCACCCAACGAGAGCGGCAGGAGGAAGCAGACCGCTTCACCGCCAGTCTTGCCGGTTTCGCGGTGGCGCTGCTCCTTGGTCTCGTCGCCCTCTGGGTGGCGCAAGGCTTGGCGCAAGTCTCGAAGCTCGAGGATTGCCTCCTCCAGGGCCGCATGAATTGCGAGCGCATCGAGCTCTCGCCAGTGCCGTAGCCGAGCGCCCGGGCGGCGGTCACGATTGCGGATAGAGTGGAAGCGTCACTTCGATTTGTGCCCCGTCGGGAATGTTCGCAGGCATCGGGGGCAACGGCGCGCTTTGCTCGATCATGGTTGCGCCAATCCGGTCGAGCTCGCGATTTCCTGAAGAGCGGACCAGCCCAAGCCTCACGATAGCGCCGCCGCGGTTGAGGACGACCGCATAAACCGCAACGCCCTCGATAAGCAGTCCGAACTGCCCGGTGATCCGTGGGTAAATCCGATGCTCTTCGATCAGCTGCAGAATGCGATTGAGGTAGGGATCACCGCTTTCGTTCTTGTCGCCAAGGGTGATGTTGGGGTGCCGAAGCGGTGGCGCAAGCATTGGCGCTTGCGGTTTCGGCGCTTCCTTCACGGATGGCTCGAGGTGGGCGATCTCCTTTCGCGGCTTCGGCTTCGCTCGACTGCTCTCGGCGGGCACGGGTGGAGGTTTTGCGGACGGTGCTTCGCCCGTCGCGGAAGGCGCGTCCTTCGCGGGCGCGTCCTCGACCGCTTCCGGCTCAGCCGGCGGGCTTGCCCGTTCGGGCGACACCGCTTCGGCGGGTGCTAGAGCGGTTGTGTGCTCGCCGGGTCCCGATTCCAGAAAGGGCAATGTCGGAGGTTCCGGTTGCGGCTTCGGCGGCGGTGGTGACGGAGCCTCGGGTGGCGGCACCACGACAAGCGCCACGGGTATCGGCTTCGGTAGCACGATCGGGGCCGCAGCTGGCCAATGGAGCAGAAACATCACGGGCACGGCGACATGGAGAAGCGCCGCCAGTGTCATGGCGAGGGCCGACATCGGTTCTGCGCGCCCGCGGCCGAGCAACGGAAGTTCGACGACGCGATCCGCGGATATCGCCAAGGGTCCGGCAGGCGTATCGCCGCTATTCACCGCTCGCACTCGGTTGCTACAAACCAACAATTATAGCATGGCAGTCGCTCAGCGCCGGGGCGGCGCGCCATCCTCGCCCAAGATTTCGCCGTTGTGTTCGCCGAGACTTGGTGCGCGGCGCCGCATCGGCGGACGCGCGCCATCGAAGGAGAGGGGCAGTCCCACCAGGCTCAGATCGGCGCCCGGCACTTCCGCGATCATGCCGAGCGCGCTCGTTTGCGGCTCGGCCACGACGGCGGTGAGGTCCTGGATCGGCGCGCAGGGTACGCCCGCCGCTTCGAGGTGCGCCACCCAATGGGCGGAGCTCTCACGCGCGATGATCGCCTGGATCTCCTCCATCAGCATGGCTTTGTGGGCAAGGCGTCCGGCGTTCTTCTTGAGACGCTCGTCCGCGGCCCAATCCGCGCGCCCGAGCGCGATCGCGAGCTTTTGAAAAAGACGGTCGTTGGCGGCGGCGATAACGATTTCGCCGTCGCGCGTGCGAAATGCTTCGAAGACGACGAGGCGGCGACTGCCGGTGCGATGGCGCTGCGGCGGCTCGCCGGTGATCTTGAAATGCGCGAAGGGAATGGTGAGCCAGGTGAGCGCGGTCTCGAAGAGCGAGGCGTCGACCATGCCGCCACGGCCGGTCTCGACGCGCCGCAGCAGCGCTGCGACGCAGCCGAGCGCCAACCACAAGCCGGTCCCCATGTCGAGGATCGGCACGCCGACCCGTGTCGGCGCTGCATCCTCGGCGCCGTTGACGCTGAAGATGCCGGAAAATGCCTGCACCATGGGCTCGTAGCCGGGCTTGAGCCGACGCGGCCCGGTGCGGCCGAAGGCCGAGAGCGTCGCATAGACGAGCCGCGGGTGGAGCGCGGTGAGGCGCTCGGCGCCGAGCCCCAGCTCCTCCATGACGCCGGGGCGAAGATTGTGCAGCAGCACGTCGACGCCGCCGAGGTAATCGCTGAGCCAGGCGACGCTGCGCGCATCCTTGAGGTCGAGCGTGATGCTGCGCTTGTTGCGATTGACAGTGGTGAAGACGGTGGACGCACCTTGCCAGAAGGGCGGACCCCAGCCGCGCGCGTCGTCGCCTTCGGGCCGCTCGATCTTGATCACGTCGGCGCCGAGCGTCGCGAGAATCTCGCCCGCATACGGTCCCGCCAGCGCTTGACCGATTTCGACGACCTTGATCCCCGACAGTGGCAGCATGCTGATCCCCGGCGTTGTTTGCGGACGGATGGTGTCGCGAATGTCGCGCGCTGTCGAGCCTTGCCCGGCTTGAGGCCCGTCGCCTATACAGCCCGACACGATCGGACGCGTGCCGAGCAAGAGGGTGCCGGGTGAATACACAGCGACTGTTTCGTGAAGGGAAGTTCGCGGTGGGGCAAATCGTCCGGCACCGGATCTACCCGTTCCGCGGCGTGATCTTCGACGTCGATCCCGTCTTCAACAATACCGAGGAATGGTATCAGTCCATCCCCGCGGACCGGCGGCCGTCGAAGGATCAGCCCTTCTACCATCTCCTCGCGCAAAATGCCGAGGGCGGTCCCTACGAGGCTTATGTCTCCGAGCAGAATCTCCTGCCCGACGCGGAGAACGGGCCGGTCGTTCATCCGATGATCGAGGTGATGTTCGAGGGTCTCGCCGGCGATCGCTATGTGCTCCGGGCGAAGCGCCAGCAGTGATCCTCAGCGCCGGCGCCAGGTGAAGACCGAGGAGACGGCGTAGTTCCACACCGAGCCGACGATCGCTCCGGCGATCCCGGCGATCCACCATTGCTGGTCGGCGGCGAAGACGTAAGCGGCGATACCGACGTTGCCGATCGCGCCCACCGCGCAGATCAAATAGAAGGAGAAGAGGCCGCGCAGCAGCTTGAAGCCGCGCAGCCGCTGGTCGCGGTAGGTGAAGAGGTTGTTGAGAAAGAAATTCGACGTCATCGCCACGACCGTGGCGATCGCCTGGCTCTTGGTGAAATCGAGCGCCGGCATCGTCAGCGCGAGGCGCAGCACGGCAAGGTGAACGGCAAGCCCGATCCCGCCGATGAAGGCGAAAAGCGCGAACCGCACGGGAACGAGATGGCCCACCATCTTGTCGGCGATGAGCATGCCGAATTCCCAGGCGACGAGCGTGTCGAGCTTGCTCGTGCCATGGCGGCGGCGACGAAATTGATAGGGGAGCTCTTTCAAGCGTACCGGCTCGGGCGAGGATGCCAGCAGGTCGAGGAGGATCTTGAAGCCCTGTCCCGACAAGCCGCGCACGGAGTTCTCGAAGACCTGGCGGCGCATCATGAAGAAGCCGCTCATGGGATCGGCGATCGCGGTCTTGCAGATGATGCGGCTGAGCCGCGTCGCCAGGTTGCTGATCTCGGCGCGCCGCTGACTGAGATCGCCCATGCCGCCGCCGCTCACATAACGCGAGCCGACGACGAGATCGACCGGTTCACGCTTCAGTGTCTCGAGCATGCGCGGCAGCAGGCGCTCGTCATGCTGGAGGTCGCCGTCCATGATGGCGACGTAAGGGGCGGAAGAGGCGAGGACGCCTTCGATGCACGCCGTGGAGAGACCGCGCCGACCGATTCTGTGAAGACAGCGCACGCGCGGATCGCGCAAGGCGATCTCGCGCACGCGCGCGGCCGTTCCGTCGGCGGAATCGTCGTCGACGAAAACCACTTCCCAGTCGACGTCCTCGAGCACAGACGCCAACAGCTCGAGCAGCGGCTCGACATTGTCGCGTTCGTTGAAAGTGGGCACGACGACCGTCAGTTCCGGTGCCCGCGCCACAGCAGCCGCGACTTCGATTCGCCTCGCTTCCGTCTGCACCGATGCTCCCCTTGGCACCATCGCCCTAGCCCATCCCGATCCATACCGCAAGAAGAACGATAAGGACAGAAGCCTGCGGAGGTGTTAAGAAATCGCCGGCTTTTTCTGGAATTTGCGGAGAGGGCATGGCATGGATCGAGGCGGCGGGCGGCCGGATTGAGGTCTTCTCGACCGGCGAGGGAGGCGATCTCGTGCTCCTGCACTCGCTGCTCATCGACCGCTCCGCCTTCGATCGGGTGGTGCCGCGCCTCGCACGCACCCGCCGAGTCCACCTTGTCGCGTTACCCGGATTCGACGGCTCGACGCCGGCCGGTCCCGAGGTGGGCGACTACGCCGACCGGATCGCCGACGCGCTGAGGTGCCTGCCGCTCGGTCCGGGCGCGGCGCTCCTCGGCAACGGCTTCGGCGGTTTCATCGCGATATCCTTGGCAGCACGACATGCCGACCTCTTCGACACCCTGCTCCTGGTCGACACCGCCGCCTATTTCCCGCCGCCGGCGCGGAACGCCTTCGCCGTCATGGCGGAGAAGGTGAGGGAGGGCGGCATGGCGGCTGTCGCCGAGATCGCCGCGCGGCGCATTTTTCACGATGCGTATTTGAGCGCTCATCCCGAGGCGGTGGCCGAGCGCCGCGCCGTGCTCATGCGCTTCGACCCGGCGGCTTTCATTGCTGCCTGTCGCGCGCTTGAGCGCGTCGATCTCCGCGACTCGCTTCCGCGCCTCAAGCAGAAGACGCTCGTGCTCGTCGGCGAGCTCGATGCGGCGACGCCGGTGGCGCTGGCGCGCGAGCTCGCCGAGTCGATCGGCGGCGCGCGCTTCGTGCTGCTGCCGCAATGCGGCCATTGCCCGCCGCTCGAGCAGCCGGACGCCTTTCTTTCCGCCGTGGGTCCCTTCTTGGGTGTTGCACGCCGTTAACTCAGTTGCGGTATCATCACGCGCGGGCGAGTTGGAGCGGCCATGACGAAACGCGCATTGATCACGGGCGTCACCGGGCAGGATGGTGCCTATCTTACGGAGTTCCTGCTCGCCAAAGGCTATGATGTGCATGGCGTGCTGCGGCGGGCGAGCCTCTTCAACACCGACCGGCTCGACCATCTCTACCACGATCCGCACATTTCCGGCGCCAAGCTGACGCTGCACTACGGCGATCTTTCCGACGGCACGGCGCTCCGCCGCGTCCTCGAGAAGGTGCAGCCGGACGAGGTCTACAATCTCGCCGCGCAAAGCCACGTGAAGGTCTCGTTCGAGGTCCCGGAATATACGGCTGATGTGGTGGGACTGGGTCCGCTGCGCTTGCTCGAAGCACTGCGCGATCACATCGCCCATGGCGGCGCACGCGTGCGCTACTACCAGGCGGGCTCGTCGGAAATGTACGGGGCGGCGCCGGCGCCGCAAAGCGAGCGCACGCCCTTCTATCCGCGAAGCCCCTACGCGGTGAGCAAGCTCGCGGGACATTGGTATGCCGTCAATTACCGCGAGGCCTACGGCCTTTTCATTTGCAACGGTATTCTCTTCAACCACGAGAGCCCGCGGCGCGGCGAGACTTTCGTTACGCGCAAGGTGACGCGCGCCGTCGGCCGCATCAAGGAAGGGCTGCAGGAGAAGCTCTATCTCGGCAATCTCGACGCGAAGCGCGATTGGGGCTTCGCCGGCGACTATGTCGAGGCGATGTGGCTCATGCTGCAGCAGCCGCAGCCCGACGACTATGTCGTCGCCACCGGCGAGACATACAGCGTACGCGACTTCGTGGAGCGCGCCTTCGCCGAGCTCAACCTCGATTGGCAGCGCCATGTCGAGATCGATCCCCGCTACCTCCGCCCGACCGAAGTGGATGTGCTCCAAGGCGATGCGGCGAAAGCGCGCGCACGCCTCGGCTGGCGGCCGAAGGTCGACTTCGCCGGCCTCGTCAAGATGATGGTGGCGCATGATCACGAGCTGGCGCGCCGCGAGAGCACGTTGAAGAACGCGGGCTATCAAGACCCCGCGCGCGGCGCGGCCTCGTCGGGAACGAGTTGAGCGACATGGACGAAGCGGCGCCGCGTCTCTTTCCGCTCGCCGGACGGCGTGTGTTCGTCGCCGGTCACCGCGGCATGGTCGGGAGCGCTCTGCTGCGCCGGCTCGCGGCCGAGAAGTGCGCACTCTTGACCGTCGCTCGCGGCGACGTCGATTTGCGTCGGCAAGAGCAGGTGGAGCGCTGGTTCGCGGCCGAGCGGCCGGACGCTGTTTTCATGGCGGCGGCGACGGTGGGTGGCATTCTCGCCAACGACACGCGACCCGCCGAATTCATTTACGACAATCTGGCGATCGCCACCAACGTCGTCGAAGCGGCGCGGCGCGGCGGTGTGCAGAAGCTGCTTTTTCTCGCTTCCTCCTGCATCTACCCGCGCCTTGCGCCGCAGCCGATGGCCGAGGAGGCATTGCTGACCGGCCCGCTCGAGCCGACGAACCAGTGGTACGCGCTGGCGAAGATCGCGGGCTTGAAGCTCTGTGCCGCTTATCGCCGGCAATATGGCTCGGACTTCATCACCGCGCAGCCGACCAACCTCTACGGACCCGGCGACACCTACGACCTCGCCGCGAGCCATGTGGTCCCGGCGCTCATCGCCAAGACCTATCGGGCGAAGCTCGAGGGCGCGCCGGAGGTGGAGATTTGGGGCACGGGAACGCCGCGGCGCGAGTTCCTCCATGTCGACGATCTCGCCGACGCGCTCGTCTTCCTCATGGAGCGGTACTCCGGGGAAGGTCACATCAATGTCGGCTGCGGCGAGGATGTCAGCATCCGCGAGCTCGCACAAATGATCGCCGAGGTCGTGGGTTATCGAGGCGGCTTCCGCTACGCCCGCGAGAAGCCCGATGGCGCGCCGCGCAAGCTCCTCGATGTGGCGAAGCTCACCGCGCTCGGTTGGCGTCCGCGCATTCCTTTGCGCGCCGGCCTCGAGGATGCCTATCGCTGGTTCTGCGCCAATGTCGTATCGCCGACCAGCAGCTCGGACGTGTCGGCTTGATCAACGGGGGTACCCCGGCGTACATCGGCGTCCGGAACTTCTGGCCTCACATCCGGAACAGCGACCGCGTGGTTTCGCCGAAGATCTTCACGCGGTCTCCTTCGGACAGGAAATCGCTGTAGTCGATGAGATAGCTCAGCGTCTGGCGATAAGTGCAATAACGCTCAACATTGGGCATGTCTGACCCCCAAATAAGCCGGTCGGGCCCAAAACGCTCATAAAGCTGGCGAAAGTGGCTCTGGGCGCGCGCGAAGGGGAAGTTCATCTTGCCCGCCCACATGATCGGATAAAGCACCTCGGGGTAGACGGGCAGCGCCTCCATGAGTGCGACGATGTCCGCCGGCGGACGCAGCACGTCCTTCTCGTCGGCGAAGAGATGGGTGGGAAGCCCGTGCACCAGCACCGAGCGGATGGTCGGGTAATGCTCGAGCCAGCGGCGGAACGCGCGGAGCTCCTGCATGAAATCGCCGCGCGGCGATTTCCCGAGGAAGACCCAGAAGACGGGTATGTCGATGCGCTCCACCAGTTCCCAGAACGGCCGGTACTCGGGATCGCTGTAGTAGACGCGATAGCCGTTGCGAAAAAATCCGGCAAACGTGAAGTAGAGGCCTTTCATGCCGAGGCGATGGACCTGGTCCTCGAGCGCACGCAGTTGATCGTCGCGATAGGCGAAGGCCTCTTCGACCTGAGCGAGGCCGATGAAACGCCCTGGATACTTCTTGATCGCATCAGAGAAGTATTCGGCAAGGTTGCCGTAGATGTGATCGTTCTGCAGCACCACTGTCGTGATCCCGGCGTAATCCATCTGCGTGATCATAAACTCGGCGGGCGCGGCCATATCCTGCATCGAGGGCGGCAGGAACTGCAGATAAAAGCTCTCGTCGCCCTTCTGCCATTCGTAGCGCCCGCAGCGGCCGACGCGGAATTGGACGTCGCGCGCGCAACCCGCCTCGGAATCGTCGTTGGCTGCCCAAAGGTGGCGTTCGCTGACGATCGCGTGATCCCGAAGGCGCCGTACCGGCTGATTGCCGTGAAGATGCATGGAGCGTTGCTGGAAGAGCAGATGCAGCTCGGCGCTCGCGAAGCCGGAGGCGCCGGAAAGGGGTGGGAAGATGTGGCCGTGACAATCGACGATTTGCATGCGGCAGTCCTCATCCGGTGCGGGGATCGAAACGGTCGCGCAGCCCGTCGCCAAGCAAGTTGAAGCCAAGGATCAGCAGCGAGATGGCGATGCCTGGACAGAGCACGAGGTAAGGCGCTCGTTGCATGTATTCGCGCCCGGCTCCCAGCATGGTGCCCCATTCCGGCGCAGGGGGTTGCACGCCCAGCCCCAGGAAACCGAGCGCCGCGGCGATCAGCACGGCTTGTCCCGCCGCTAGGCTCGCCTCGACGACGATGACCGTGAACGCGTTCGGCAAGATGTGGCGACGCATGATCCCGAGATCGGACGTGCCGATAGCCCGTGCCGCTTCGACATAGTCCTCGGACTTGAGCTCGAGAACGCGGCCGCGCACCAGGCGCGCCATGGGCGGGACGAACGTGATCGAGATGGCAAGGATGAGGCCGAACAGGCCCGCGCCGATAACGCTGGCAATGGCGATCACCAACACCAGCGAGGGAATGGTAAGCAAGAGATCGATGAAGCCGGCAATCGCCGCCGCGATGCGACCTTCGAGATAGCCAGCGGCAATGCCAAGAGCGACGCCGGCGATGAGCGCGGCGGCGACAGAAACGAGCGTGGCGGTCAAAGTGAACCGCGTGCCGATGATGACGCGCGAGAGCATGTCGCGTCCCAACGCGTCCGTGCCGAAGAGATGCGCGAGCGACGGCGGATCGAGCGCCGACAGCAGATCCTGATCGTTGGCGCCATAGGGCGCGATGATCGAGCCGATCACGGCAAGGACCGTGTAAAAGCCGACAATCGCCCCGCCAATCCGGAGATAGAACGAGCCAGCCGCACGCGCCGGAGTGAGATCGATCGCGATGCTCATGGTCAGGCACCCCACCGCTCACGCATGGCGGAGACGCGGATTGGCGGCCACGTAGAGAATATCGACGACCAGATTGACGAGCAGAAAGCCGACAGTGAACAGAACGGTGATCGCTTGAATGAGGTTGTAGTCGCGCAAGCCGACGGCGTTGATCAAGAGATCGCCGATGCCGGGCCAGGCAAAGAGTCGCTCGATCACGATCGAACCGCCGAGGAGATACCCCGTCTGAAGACCGATCACGGTCAGCGTCGGAATGAGCACGTTTCGCAGCACGTGACGCACCACCACCGTGTGGAACGGCAATCCTTTGGCGCGCGCGGTGCGCACATAGTCCTTGCGCAACTCCTCGATCATCACTCCGCGGGTGAGGCGCGCGATGAGCGCGATGAGCCGGGCCGCGAGCGCCAGTGCCGGCATGATGACGGAGCGCCAGCCCGCGAAGCCGAAGCTTGGCAGCCATCCGAGATCGACGGAAAACACGGAAATCATGACGAGGCCCAGCCAGAAATTCGGCATCGCCAGCAACGCCACCACAGAGAATGATATGGCGTAATCCGCGGCGTGATCGCGGTTGAGCGCGGCCAAGACGCCGGCGGGAATGCCAAGGCAGATCGTGAGCGCGATCGCCGTCGCCGCCAAAGCAAGCGTGGCCGGCAAGCGCAGCAAAATCTCGCCGAGCGGGCTCCCCTTATAAGTCAGCGAATAGCCGAAATTGCCGGTGAAAAGGCCCGCCAAATGGTCCCAGTATTGGAGATAAATTGGCTGGTCGAGGCCGATCGCGTGGCGGAGCGTGGCGATTTGCTCCTCGGTCGCCATCGGTCCTGCCATGAGCACGGCGGGATCGCCAGGGACCAGCTGAAAAATGAGGAAGATGATCGTCACGACGCCGGCGACGATCGGGACGATGCGAAAGACCCGAACGGCGATGAAGCGCAGCATAGCTCCGACCGCCGCGCCGTTTAGAAATGCGCGTCGCGCACGATGGTGAAGACGATCGGCCAAACGCGGACGTCACGAACCTCTTTTCGTGCGGCCGAGATGATGTCGTTCACCTGGAGCCAAACATAGGGCGCGTCGTTCCAGATGATCTCCTGCGCCTTGCCGAGGAGTCCGTCGTACTTCGCGGAATCGACGGTGGTTTTCGCTTCATCGATGAGCCGATCCACCTCAGGATTGCTATAGCGCACGATGTTCCACGCGGCGGGTTTCTCACTTCCCGGCGGATTGGAATGGAATAAGGCATCGAGGTGATAGGAGCCGGCGCCATTCGAGGGATTGAAGCCGAAGATGGCGATGTCCCAGGCGACACTCGCCTCGGCCACGCGCAGATAGTCCCAATAGGCGGCCGCTTCGATCTTGTTGAGCGCCACCTTGATGCCGAGCGCTTCGAACGCGCGGGCCGCGATCTCGGCCGTCTGGAGATCGCCCGGGAACAGACCCTCGCTCGCCAAGAGGCGCACCGCGAAGGGTTGTCCGTTGCGCGCGAGCGTGCCGTCGGAACCGCGCGTAAAACCCGCTTCAGCAAGGAGCGAGGAAGCGCGCTTTGCATCATAGGCGTAGCTGCCCGCTGACTTGTGCCCCGATGTGTTGAAGGCAAGCGGCGAGTCGGAGGCATGCGCGTAACCGAAGAACACCTTCTCCGCGATGGTCGCCACGGGGATCGCGTGGTTGAGCGCGCGCCGCACACGCACGTCGTCGAAGGGTGGTCGCGTCGTCAGCATGGCGAGGCCCATCGGGCGAAGGCCGGGTTTGGTCAGCACCTCCAGGGCTGCTTCCTGCTTGATCGACTGCACCAGATGCGGCGGCACCGCGTCGATCAAGTCGACGCTCCCCGTTTTGAGCGCGGCGATGCGCGTCGAGGGCTCAGGGACGTAACGGAAGACGATCTTGTCGAGCTTGGGCTTGCCGCCCCAATAAGAGGCAAACGCCTTGAGCACCACCTCCTGGCCGGGATTGAAGCTTTCGAGCATGTAGGGGCCGGCGCCTACGGGATGGAGCGCCATGCTGTCGTCGCCGTTCTTTTCGATCGCTGCCGGACTCACGATCGCGCCAGAGCCGTGCGCCAGCGTATTGAGAAGTAGCGCGTACGGCTCCTTGGTACGGATGCGCACCGTCCAATCGTCGAGCGCGTCGGCGCCGGCGATGGGTGACCAGATCGGCTGATTGGTGGTGTTGCGCTTGGGATCGAGCATGCGATCGATGTTGAACTTGACCGCGGCCGCGTTGACCGGTGATCCATCGTGAAAGAGCGCATTGCGACGCAGAGAGAAGGTCGTCGACTTGCCATCGGAGGCAACTTCCCACCGCTCCGCCAGTTGCGGTTGAATCTTTAGGGACTCGTCAAAGCCGACGAGGCGATCGAACAGCACATATCCCACTTCGTAGCCGGCGGGATAGCGCAGAAAGGCGCCGTAATCGGGGCCAAGATGCGTGACGGGCACGCTATGGGCGTAGATGAGGCTGTTGTCGGCGCGCGCCGCTTCGGCAAGGCGCAGGTCGGATACCGCCATCGCCGCGACGCCGCCAATCAGAATTGCCCGCCTCGAAAGCATGCCATCGAGATCGCGCATCGCCTTGGGCCTCCTCGTTTGTCCCGCTTGCTCGCTCACGTCCAAAGATGGTGATGCGTGAAGACAGCGGGCGTGCCGCCGGTATGGATGAAGACGACGATATCTTCGCGCGTAAAGTCGCCGCGCCGGATATGGTCGATCATTCCCGCCGCGCACTTGCCGGTGTAGACGGGATCGAGCACGATCCCTTCGGCTTCCGCGAAGAGCTTCACCGCCGCGGTGCCGTCGCGGCTGGGAATCCCGTATCCCTCGCCGACATAACCGTCGAAGTTGCTGATCTCGTTCGCGGTAACCCGCAACTCGAAGCCCAGCGTGGCCGCGGTTTGATTGGCGATCTCGGCCGTGCGCGCTGGCACGTCACTGAATTCACGCGTGGCGGTGATGCAGCGGACTTCAAAATCAGCACCAAGCAGCCGCTTGGCAAGCACCAATCCCGCCTGACCTTTGCCGCTCGACGACATGTAGAGTGCGCGTGGCGCCACGCCGTCGTCGGCTAATTGTTCGAGGCATTCGATCGTGCATTCTATGTAGGCGAGAGCGGAGGCGACGTCGAACATGGGATTGTCGTTGAGGATGTGCGGCACCAACCTGCGGGCGCGCACTTCGGCCGCGGCTTCGTCGAGCATGCGTCGCTGCTCGTCGCGATCGGCGGCAAAGCGCACATCTGCTCCAAGGAGATAGTCGACCAACAGATTCCCCTGCACCGCATTGGGACGAGCGCCTTCCAACACGAGGATCGTACTGAGGCCGAGCTTGTTGCAGCAGCCGATGGTTTGCCGCGCCGAGTTCGATTGTAGATCGAGGCCGACCACCACCACGTCGGGCCGGTCCTTGAGGGCGTGCGCCAGGCGGAATTCGAGATTGCGCGTCTTGTTGCCGCCGAGCGCGACGCCGGTCAAGTCGTCGCGTTTCACGAAAATGCGGGGTCCGCCCAATCGCGCGGCAAGCTGCGGCGCCTCGTGCATGGGCGTCGGCACCAGAGCGAGGTGAACTCGCGGCACGCGTGCAATGCGCTCGCGAATATCGGCACTGCGCTCGCGCAGTTCGGGAGAAAGCGAAGAAGCGGTCATGGCATCCTTTTCCCTGCCAAGCGTCGGTTCCGCACCGCGAGTGCGGCCTGAAGTGCAGCACCCTGCATCACACCGTCAAGCTCTTGGACCGCGAGTATGTGATCGAGCGCGGCGCCAATCGCGGCGCCTGCGCCGCTCAGTTCTTATAGCTCGAATCCGCGCGATCAAGACGCCGCACCATGGCGCGCCAAGCGTGCTCGACGGTGCCTCCGGCGGTCTTGCCGAACGCCGCGCTGATCTCCACCGCCGCGGGCGACGCCTCGACAAGCCGACGGTCGCACGCCATCGCCTGAAGTTGCGCCCGCGCCGCTTTCTCAAGAAGAAACATCGTCACATAAGCGTGCCCGATCGTGCGGCCGGCGACGAGGGTGCCGTGGTTGCGCAGGATCATGACCGCCTTGTCGCCGAGATCGCGGACGAGGCGGTCGCGTTCGCCGAGGTCGAGGGCCACGCCTTCGTAATCATGGAAGGCGATCTGGCCCTGCAGGAACATGGCGGTCTGCGTGAGCGGCAGAAGGCCGCTCTCGAGCATGGAGAGCGCCATGCCGGCTTCGGTGTGGAGGTGGATGACGCAGCCGACATCGGGCCGCGCGGCGTGGACGGCGCTGTGGATGGTGAACCCCGCGGCATTGATGGGATAGGGCGCGTCGCCGATGATCCGTCCCTCGAGGTCCACCTTGACCAGATTCGAGGCGGTGACCTCCTCGAAGGCAAGACCGAAGGGGTTGATGAGGAAATGATGCTCGGGCCCGGGCACGCGGGCCGAAATGTGATTGTAGACGAGCTCGTCCCAGCCGTTCCGCTGTGCGAGCCGGTAGCACGCGGCGAGCTCGATGCGGAGCTGGCGCTCCTCCTCGCTCAGCGGTGCGTTGGCGAGCCGCCGCTCGCCGCCCATTGCGACCGATCCCTGCATCGCTTCCTCCTTAGCCGAATGCCGCCTTGATCCGCTCCGGCGTCAGCGGCAGATCGCGGAGCCTCAAGCCCGTCGCGTGCGCGATGGCGTTGGCGATTGCCGCCGCCGTCGGCCCTTGCGCCGCCTCGCCGGCGCCCAGCGACTTCTCCGAGGGGCGATCGAGCACGACCACGTCGATCGCCGGCACCTCGGGAAAGGTGAGAATGGGATAGCGGCTCCAATCGCGGGAGACGATGTGCTGCGGATTGAACAGCACCTGCTCCTTCAAGGTCCAGCTCGCCGCCTGGATGATGCCGCCTTCGGTCTGATTGATGAGGCCGTCGGGATTGATGACTTGGCCGGCATCGATCGCCGCGGTGGCGCGGACGAGACGGGTGGCGCCGCTCGCGCGATCCATCTCCACCTCGACGACCACGGCGAGATAAGCCGAGAGATTCTTATACTTGGCGAAGCCGATGCCGCGGCCCTTGCCGGTGCCGCCCGGAAGATTGGGCTGCCAGCCGGCGTGGCTCGCCGCCGCCTGCACCACCGCGCTCGCGCGGGGGTCGTTCAGATAGCGCATGCGGAACTCGACGGGATCGACCTTGGCCGTCCGCGCGAGCTCGTCCATGAAGGACTCGATGGCGAAGATGTTGGCGTACGCGCCGAGGGCGCGCAGCGCCGAGACGCGGATGGGCATCTCCGAGATGAAGTGATGCGTGACCTTCTGGCGCGGAAAATCGTAGAGCGGGACGGCGTTGCGGTCGCCGCCACCTGCCGGCTGCGGGATGATCCCGGGCTTGCCCGGCGCTTTCGGCTGCGCCAAATGCCAGGCGGCGAGCAGGTTGCAGCCTTCTTTCTCCGGCCGCATGCTGTGCGTGTTGGTCCAGACGTCGTGCGCCCAATCGACGATCTTGCCGACGTCATCGAGGCTCGCTTTGAGCTTGACGCTCATCGCCGGTCCGAACGGCTCCCAACCGAACTCGTCATCGCGCATCCACTGCACCTTGACGGGTCGTCCATTGGCAGCGCGCGCCAACAGAGCCGCATCGAGCGCCACGTCGTCGGCACCGTTGTGGCCGTAGCATCCCGATCCCTGCGCGTGGACGCAGCGGATCTTGGCCACGTCCATCTCGAGAGCTTTGGCGAGATCGCGCTTCAACGGAAAGACGCCCTGGCTGTGCGTCCACACCGTGAGCGCGCCGTCCTTCATCTGCGCCACGGCGCAGGAGGGGCCGATCGAGGCGTGGGCGGTGTAGGGTCGCGTGTAGGTCGCCTCGAGGGTCGAGCGCGCCGCCGCCGGCGCCCCGTCCTTGCTGCTCACGACATGGTCCTCGGCGGGGAGGGATCGTAGATAGCTCTGGATGTCCTCCGGTTTCGGCAGCGATGTGGGCTCGCGCCATTGCGCCGCACGCGCGAGCTCGTCGCGCGCAGCGATCGCCTGCTCCTCGCGTTCGGCGACGACGCCGAGGAAACGTCCGTCGCGCACCACGGCGACGACGCCGGGGAGCGCACGCACGCGCGCCTCCTCGAAGGCGACGAGCTCGGCGCCGTAGCTGGGCGGCCGCAAGATGCGGCCGTAGAGCATGCCGGGCAAGCGAAGGTCCTGCACGTAGCTGGCGCCGCCCGTGACCTTGGCGGGAATATCGACCCGCGGCGCGCTCTTGCCGATATGCCGCAATCCCTGCGGTGACCTGGGGACGAAGCCGGCCATGGCTTCGCGATGCAAATCCACCGCGCCGGCAAGCTCCCAGTATGTGACGGACTTACCGCTGAAGCTGATGGTGCCGTCTTCCACGGTCGCGGCGTAATTACCGTGGGGTAGGTCCATCCGCTTCGCAGCGAGATCGAGCAGCATCTGCTTCACCTCGGCGCAGGCATAGCGGAGCGCGATGCCGCTGTACTCGATCGACTGGCTTCCCGAGGTGAAGCCTTCATCGGGCGTCTGGGCGGTGTCGCCGGAAATGAGCGTGATGCGCTTGGGATCGACATCGAGCTCGTCGGCGGCGATCTGCTCGAGCGCGGTCAGAATCCCCTGGCCGAGCTCGACCTTGCCGGTTGAGATCGTGACCGTGCCGTCGCCATTGATGCGCACCCAGGCATCGAGCATGCGGTTGTTGGCGAGGCTGCCGGGCAGCTTGGCAGGCTCGGCGGCAAGGCTGGGGGGCGCGAGGCTGAAGGCAAGGGTGAGGGCGCCCGCGCTCTGGATGAAGCCGCGGCGCGAAAGGACGAGGCCGCTCATCGCGCCATCTCCCGCGCTGCCCGCGCCACGGCGTGGAGAATTCGCACATGCGTGCCGCAGCGGCAGAGATTGTTCGCGAGCGCCTGGCGGATGTCGCCGTCGCTCGGCCGCGGGTTGCGCGCGAGGAGCCCGGCCGCCGTCATCACCATGCCGTTGATGCAATAGCCGCACTGCGCCGCCTGCTCTTCGATGAAGGCGGCTTGCAAGGGATGTGGCTTCTCGATCGTGCCGAGCCCTTCGATGGTCGTGATCGGCTTTCCCGCCGCTTCCTCGATGGGATAGGAGCAGGATCGCACCGGCTTGCCATCGACCAGCACCGTGCACGCGCCGCATTGCGACAACCCGCAGCCGAATTTGGCGCCGTTCAAGGCCAAATCATTGCGGAGCACATAAAGGAGGGGCGTGTCCGGTGCGGCGGGGACGCGCCGGGTCTTGCCGTTGACGGTGAGCTCGATGCCATCGGCCATCAGGGTTCCTCCGGGAGGCGCGAGAGCGGAATCCTAACGCGCCGGCCGACGAATATAAAGGCGATGGCCCCGCGGAATGCACCCTCGTGGTTGACAGGGGCGGAGCGGCAAGCCGAAATGCGGCGCGCATGCGTCGATTGGGTCTTGGAGGCGGATGTTAGGGCATGTCGGGCCGATCGCGGCGCTCCTCATCCTGCTGGCGGGAGGGAACGCCGACGCCGCCGAACCGCTGAAGCTGCGGATCGGCTGGGCGGTGGTGCCGGGACAGCTCACCGCCCTCATCTTCGCCAAGTCCGATCTCCTCGCGCATTACGGCAAATCCTATACCGCCGACCTCGTCCGTTTCCGCGGCAGCGCGCCGCAGATCACGGCGCTGGCCGCAGGCGAGCTCGATCTCGCCGCGCTCGCCTTTTCCTCCTTCGGGCTTGCCATTCAGAACGCGGGAATGAGCGACCTCCGCGTCGTCGGCGATCTCTACCAGGACGGCATCGACGGCTACTACGCCAATGAGTACATGGTCCGCGCCGACAGCGGCATCGCGAAGCCGGAGGATCTCAAGGGCAAGGTGCTGGCGACGAATGGTCTCGGCGGCGCCGTCGACATGGGACTGCGCAAGATGCTGCGCGATCATGGCTTGGAAGATCGCCGCGATGTTCGCATCATTGAGATCCAGTTCCCGAACATGCTCGCGGCGCTCGACGAGAAGAAGGTCGACCTCGTCGGCCTCGTGACGCCGTTCTCGCGGCAAGCAAGAGAGAGCGGCAAGACGCGCACGCTTTTTACCATGAAGGACGCGATGGGTGAGGCGCAGACGACGTTGCTCGCGGCGCGCGCCGCCTTCATTGCCGCGCATCGCGCAGCGCTCGTCGATTTCTTCGAGGATTGGCAGCGGGCGCTCCGATGGTTCTACGATCCGGCCCATCGCGGCGAGGCGCTCGCCGTTCTCGCGGTGGTTACCAAGGAGCCCGCGAAAGACTTCGCCGAGTGGGTCTTCACCAAGGAGGACTACTATCGTGATCCCGAGGCGCGGCCGAACCTCGCGGCGCTGCAAAGGAATTTGGACCTGCAGAAGGAATTGGGCTTCCTGAAGATCGCGATCGCCGTCGCCGACTACGCCGATCTCTCGCTCGTCGACGAGGCGGCGCGGCGCGGTCGATAGGGTGAGCGGTCGATCGCAACCATGAGCGCATCGGGCATCTCCTTCCGTAGAGTGAGCCACACCTATCGCCCGAAGCGGGGAGCGCCGCTCCTCGCGCTCGATGGCGTCTCGCTCGAGGTGCGCGAGCGCGAGTTCTTGGCGATCTTGGGTCCGAGCGGCTGCGGCAAGAGCACGCTTCTCTATCTTCTCGGCGGGTTCCTGCCGATCGAGGCGGGTGAGATCTTGGTTGCAGGACGACCCATCACCGGCCCCGGCCGCGATCGCGGCATCGTCTTCCAGAGCTTCGCGCTTTATCCCTGGAAGACCGTTCGCCAAAACGTGCTTTATGGCCTCGAGAAGCAGCGCCGGCCGCGGCGCGAGCGCGAGCGGCGCGCCCAGGAGCTGATCGAGCTCGTCCACCTCAACGGCTTCGAGGACAGCTATCCCGCGCAACTCTCGGGCGGCATGAAGCAGCGCGTCGCGATCGCCCGCACGCTCGCGACCGACCCCGAGATCCTCCTGATGGACGAACCCTTCGGCGCGCTCGATGCGCAGACCCGCGCGCTCATGCATGAGGAGCTTCTCGCCATCATGCGCCGCGCGCCCAAGACCGTGCTCTTCGTCACCCATGATGTGCGCGAGGCCGTCGCTCTCGCCGACCGCGTCGCCGTGATGTCCGCGCGTCCCGGCCGCATCAAGGAGATCGTCGACATTCGTGCGCCAGGTGCTGGCCGCAATGCGATGTCGGAGAGCGCGTCGGCGGCATTGGTCGAGCGTCTCTGGCAGCTCGTGCGCGGCGAGGCCATGCTGGCACAGGGCGTGCGTGCCTGATGGCGGCGACGGCTTGGCGCTACGCGCCGCTGCTTCTTCTCGTCGCCGCTTGGGAAGCGGCGCCGCGGATCGGGCTCATCAACCCCGCGGCGCTCCCGCCCTTTTCCCTGGTGGTGCACGCCTGGTGGTACAAGCTCTTTTTGCCCGGCGATCTCGTCCTTCATGGCGCGGCGTCACTCGCCGATCTCACGGCGGGACTGGCGCTCAGCATCGTCGTCGGCCTGGCGCTCGGTCTCGCCATGGCCTGGTATCGCCCGATCGACCTCGCGGTGAGCCCCTTGATCGGCGCGCTTTATCCGCTGCCGCGCTCGGCGCTGATACCCGTGATGATCCTCTGGTTCGGCCTCGGCAGCGGCTCGAAGGTCGCCTCGGTCTTTCTCGGCTGCCTGCTGCCGGTGGTCTTGAGCACCTACAACGGCGCCCGCGGTATCGATCGCGTGCTCGTCTGGTCGGCGCTCGCCGCGGGCGCGCGGCGGCGCGCGGTGCTGTGGGAGGTGGTGCTGCCGGCGGCGATGCCGGAAATCCTCGCGGGCGTGCGCAACGCCCTCGCGCTTTCCTTCATTCTCCTGGTCGCGGCCGAGTTCCTCGTCGGCCGTCGCGGCCTCGGTTACCTCATCTCCTTTCTCGGCGAAGGCGGCGTCTACGACGCGATGTTCGCCGGCGTCCTCACCGTGGCCGCCGTCGGCTTCCTCGCCGACCGGCTCTATCTGCTGTTCATGACGTGGATGCTCCGATGGCGCGAATGAGGGGGATCGCCGGAGCATTCCTCCGAACGGCACCGCTCGTTGCGGTGGCGCTTCTCTGGGAGGCGTTCGCCCGCGCCCACGTCGTCTCCGAGTTCTTGCTGCCGCCGTTCTCGGGCGTGGTGATGCGTCTTTTCGAGGATCTGGTCTCGGGCGATCTGCCGACCGGCATTGCCCTCACCGTTTATCGCGCGCTCGCCGGCTTCGCGCTCGCCGCCGTCTTTGGCGTCGCGGCGGGCATTCTCATGGCGCGCGTGGCGGCGATGCGCTGGCTCCTCGATCCGCTCGTCTCGATCGGCTTGCCGATGCCGAAGATCGCCTTTCTCCCCGTGTTCATCCTGTGGTTCGGCGTGTTCGACGCCTCGAAGATCCTGATGGTCGCCTTCTCCGCCGTCTTTCCCGTCATCGTCGCCGCCGCGGCGGCAGCAGAAGGCGTCGACCGCGCCTTGCTGTGGTCGGCGCGGAGCTTGGGCGCGAGCCGGCGCGCCATCCTCTGGGAGATCGCGCTTCCCGCCGCCTCGCCGCAAATCGTCACCGGTTTGCAGGTGGCGTTGCCGATTTCGCTCATCGTCGCGGTCGTGGCCGAGATGGCGATGGGCGGCGAGGGGCTCGGCGGCACGATCATGACGGAGATGCGCTTTGCCGACTCACCCGGCGTCTTCGCCGGCATCATCGCCATCGCCGTGGTCGGCAGCCTTCTCATCAAAGCAATGGAGCTCATGCGCCGCCGCGTGCTCATGTGGCAGGCAGAGGCGGCCTGATCGGGCGGCGAGCGGCAACCCCTCAGATGCGGCCCAGAGCAAACTGCGAGCAATCGCAGAGGTGCCACAACTGGAAGTCAGTCGGTTATTCGATCACCTCGTCGGCGGCGACCAGCAGCGAGGCGGGCACCGCTTTGCCGAGCGCCTTCGCCGTTCTGACGTTGAGCACCGTCACGAATTTCGTCGCCGCCTGCACCGGAAGATCGGCGGGTTTGGTGCCGCGCAGAATGCGATCGACATAGGATGCCGCTTGCCGAAATTCGTGAATCCAGCTCACGCCATATGACATCAAGCCGCCGCCGGTGACGAAGAACCGGTTGGTGTAGACAGCGGGCAATCGGTGCCTTGCCGCGAGCGCGATGATAAGGTCGCGGTGAAGATTGGTCGTGCTGTCCGGCAGCACGAGCAAGCCGCCATTCGCCGCCTCGGCGAAGTTGTCGATGGCGCGCGTGATGGCGTCAGCGTTGTCTTCGATGGCAACCAACACCGGCTCAATCGCGAGTGCAGGCGCCTCCGCCTCCGCCGCACGAAGATAGAAGCCATAGTAAGGTGCCGTCTTTGGATTGACGACGAGCGCTGCGCGCGTCAGCGCCGGCTCAAATTCCTTGAGCATGCTGAGCCACTTGCCCGTCACGCTCGCCTCGAACATGGTGAGCCCGGTGAGATTGCCGCCGGGATGCGTGAGGCTCGGGACGAAGCCTTGCCCGACCGCGTCGGCGACGCCCAGAAAGACAATTGGAATAACGCCGCCGACGCGCCGCACTGCCGCCGTCGCCGGAGTTGAAAACGTCAGAATGACGTCTGGGCGGAGAGCCATCAACTCATTGGCAAGCGCGTCGGCTTTGAGGCCGGCCGGAGAGAAGCGATACTCGAGATGGACGTTCTCGCCCTCGACCCAATCGAGGGCTTTCAGTGCGGCCCGGAACGTGTCGACCCAGATCTTGCCTTCCGGATCATCCTCCGCGAGCCCAATGAGCATGCCGATGCGTCGCATGCGATCGCTTGCCGGCTGCGCACGCGCGCTGAAAGGGCATGTCACCAGCACAAAGCTAACGAGTGCAACGAAATCTCGCCGCCTCATCTGTCTTCCTCGGCTGATCTGGCAGGGTTGGCGGCACCCTGATCGTCCTTACTCTATCAGGCTACAGCCTGGCAGGTGTGCGAAACATCACACCTTACTCGCCATTTCAAGCTTCAGCCGCGTGCGACCAATGCCGCTGCTGGCAATGTCTGAAATGGGTGTGCGCCGTGACAAGGCGGCGCTTTTCAGTGGGTGCGAGGCCCACCCGGCAACCGCTCCAGCCGGAAGCAGCCGGAGCAGCTATGGAGGTGACGAAGTAGCTGAAGCCTTCGGAAAGCGTGTCACG
>DASZAN010000040.1:0-42233 GCA_035945115.1 Allostellaceae bacterium | reverse complement strand
GATGGTGAAGGCGGCGAACTCGAACCGCTTCAAGGGCATCCTCAACGTCAACAAGGACGAGGTCGTGTCGGTCGACTTCAATCACGATTCGCACAGCTCGACCTTCGACCTGACGCAGACGGCGGTGCTGGGCAAGCGCTTCTGCCGCGTGCTTTCCTGGTATGACAACGAGTGGGGCTTCTCCAATCGCATGGTGGAAGCCGCGGCGCTCGTCGGAAAGCTCGGCTGAGCCGCCGGCGCATCATCATCCATTCGCTGGTGCAGGCCCGCGCCGCGCTCGCCGCCGCCCTCGAGCTTGGTGTGCCCGTCACTCTCGAAAGCGCGCCTGCTGCCGGCGGTTATGCTGGCCCCGGTTGGTGGTTGGCGCTCATCGTCGCGGCGCAAGCGGAGCATCCGGCCGCAGACGTGATCGCGGTGCTCGATTGCGGCGAGGAGCCCGGCAGCGCGCTCGCCGCCTTGCGTGCGGGCGTTCCGCGCATTCGCTTCACCGGCGCGGTCGAGACGCGTGCGCGCCTCGCCGCGATCGCCGCGCAGCTGGGCGCTGCCGTCGAGGGTCCAGCCGTCGAGGAGAACGTGCTTGACTTGCTCGAAGCGCGCGACCCTCTCGCGCTGTTGCGCCGCTTTCTCGCCAGGAACCAAGATGGCAGCTAGGTGTTCGCTCGGAACGCGATGGCCAGGCACGGAAACTGGTGGCGCCTTTGCCGGGCTGCAGTGTTCTGCTATATCGCCGGGATCCCAAGACCCCGTCGGAGTGAGCGGCCATGCAGGTCAGCGAACGCGTCAAGAAGATCCTCGACGCCTATGAGAGCGACAGCCCCGGGACCAAGGCCAATCTAGCCCGCATCCTCATGCAGGGTAAGCTCGGCGGCACCGGGAAACTGGTCATCCTGCCGGTCGATCAGGGGTTCGAGCATGGTCCGGCGCGGAGCTTCGCGCCGAACCCGCCGGCATACGATCCGCATTACCATTTCCAGCTTGCGCTCGATGCCGGACTTTCCGCTTATGCGGCGCCATTGGGCTTCATCGAGGCGGGTGCCGGCACCTTCGCCGGCGCCATTCCCACCATTCTCAAGGTGAACTCCGCGAACAGCCTCTCGCGCGACAAAGAAGCGCCGAGCCAGGCGGTGACGGCGAGCGTCCAGGACGCGCTGCGGTTAGGCTGCTCCGCCATCGGCTTCACCATCTATCCGGGCTCCGATGAAGCTTACGGCATGATGGAGGAGATCGCCGAGCTCGCCCGCGAGGCCAAATCCTATGGCCTTGCCGTCGTGATCTGGTCCTACCCGCGCGGCGGCAATCTCTCGAAGCAGGGCGAGACGGCGATCGACATCTGCGCTTATGCCGCGCATATGGCGGCACTCTTGGGGGCGCACATCATCAAGGTGAAGCCGCCCACCAGCGCGCTCGAGCTCGAAGCGGCGAAGAAGGTCTACGAGCAACAGCGCATCGATGTCGGCTCGGCATCGGCGCGCATCCGCCATGTGGTGCAATCCTGCTTCAACGGCCGGCGCATCGTTGTCTTCTCGGGCGGCGAGGCGAAAGACATCGACGGCGTCTTGAACGAGGTGCGCGCCATCCGGGACGGCGGCGGTAACGGCTCGATCATCGGCCGCAACACCTTCCAGCGGCCGCGTGAGGAGGCGTTGAAGCTCCTCGACGCTATCATCGGCATCTACAAGGGCGAAGGTTGACCCAAGCGCGGTGGCGACTCGCCTCTACCTCATTACGCCGCCCGCCTTCGAGCCCCGCACCTTCGCCGATCGGCTCGCCGAGGCGCTCGACGCCGGCGACGTCGCCTGCGTCCAGCTGCGCTTGAAGCCGGCGGATGACGACGCGATCCGCCGCGCTGCCGACGCGCTTCGTCCGGTGGCGCAACAGCGCGGCGTCGCCTTTCTCATGAACGATCGACCCGATCTCGCGCTCGCCACCGGTTGCGACGGCGTCCATGTCGGTCAGGAGGATGCCTCATATGCCGAGGCGCGGCGTATCCTGGGCTTGGGCCGCATTGTCGGCGTGACCTGTCATGCGAGCCGCCATCTCGCGATCGAAGCGGCCGAAGCCGGTGCCGACTATGTCGCCTTTGGCGCCTTCTTCTCGAGCGCGAGCAAAGTGGTGAAGCACCACGCCGATCCCGAGATCCTACGCTGGTGGAGCGAGCTTATGGAGGTGCCCTGCGTCGCCATCGGCGGCATCACGCCGGCGAATTGCGCGCCGCTCGTGTCCGCCGGCGCCGATTTTCTCGCTGTCATTTCCGCCGTGTGGGATCACCCGCAGGGACCGGGCGCGGCGGTGAAGGCATTCGCCGGTGCAATTGCGGCGGCTGCCCCATAGCGGGGGCGCGGCTGACTCCAGGCTATTTCCCGCCCGCCCAACTCCACACGCGAACGGGCGCGCTTCTGCCGCGCAGCACTTGCTCGCCCCGATCTTGCAAATCGCGGAGAAGGGCGGCAACGGCTTCGGTCGATCCCGTCTTCACGGCGATCACCAGCGCATCGCCGACGATGAGCGGCGTCTCAAGCACGCGCGTCAATCCCTGCAGGCGACTGGCAGTATTGATGGTGTCGCCGATCACGGCGACCGAGAGGCTGTGCTTGCTGCCGATGTCGCCGAAGACGGCGGGTCCATAGTTGATGCCGATGCCCATCGCGAGGCGCCGCTCGCCGCGCGCCTCGCGCTCGCTGTTCCACTCGTCGAGCGCGCTCAGCATCATGCCGGCGCAACGGAGCGCGTTCCCGGCGTCCTCGGCGCTCTCGGTCGGGATGCCGAACACGGCGAGGATGGCATCGCCGATGTATTTCTCAACGGTGCCGCCGCAAGCGAAGATCTGCTCCATCATCCGCGCGTGAAATTCGCGCAACAGCGCCACGACGGCCTCTGGCGCCATGGTTTCGGCCATCATCGTGAATCCGACGATGTCGCAGAAGAGGGCGGCGACCGTCTGGCGGCGGACGGCGCCCAACGGCTCGTCGCGTTCGGCGAGCAGCTCGACCAGATTCGGCGAAAAGTATCGCGCGAGATTGGCGCGCGCCCGCTCGGCCACAGCGCGGCGGCGATCGAGATCGCGGATGCGGGCGATTTCCTCGAGCGTCTTGCGCATGGTCGTTTCGAGATCGTTGAGATCGACCGGTTTGGTCACAAAATCGAAGGCGCCGCGGTTCATCGCCGTGCGGATGTTCGCCATGTCGCCATAAGCGGAGACGATGACGGCGCGCACCGGCGATTGCCGCTTGCGCAATTCCGCCAGCAACGTCAGGCCGTCCATCACCGGCATGTTGATGTCGAGCAGCATCAACTCGACATCCGGCTCGGCAGCCAAAATCTCGAGCGCCTCTTCGCCGTGACGGGCGAAGAGGAAGGAGAATTCCTGATCGCGTATCTGGCGACGGAAGCGCTGTCGGATCAATAGTTCGAAATCCGGCTCATCGTCGACAGCGAGAATCTTCGTGAGACCAGTCACCGTCGTTCCTCTACGCCGGCGGGCCCGCCAGCTGCCGCAACTGCTGTTTCAGGAAATCGAAATCGACCGGCTTGGTGATGAACTCGGCGGCGCCGCGCTCGCTGGCTTTGCGGCGGCGCTCCTCGTCGCCATAGGCCGTCACCATCATGACCGGAAGCTCCGGCCAGCGTTGCCTGATCTCGCCCAGGAGCGTGAGCCCATCCATGCCGGGCATGTTGATGTCGGAAAGGATCACGATCAGCTCCGGCCGAATACCCTCGCTCAGCATGCGCAACGCCTCTTCGGCGGAATAGGCGAAATGCAGGACATACGAGCCCTCGCGCACCTCGCGGCGAAAACGCTGGCGAAAGAGCTCGGAGACGTCGGGCTCGTCATCAACGATCAGGATGCTGACGCTCACGCGCTCCTCCCCGCTGTCGCAACATGCCGGCGCCGAGGTAGCCGCACCGTAAATTCGGTAAACGAGCCGACCTCGCTGTCGACGATGATGTCGCCGCCATGCTGCTGGGTTACGATATCGTAGCTGATCGAAAGGCCAAGCCCGGTGCCCTCGCCGGTGGGCTTGGTGGTGAAGAAGGGCTGGAACAACCGCTCGCGGTGCTCGCGCGCGATGCCGATGCCGTTGTCGCGCACGCGGATCTCGACCGCGTCTCCCAAATCGCGCGTCGCCACCTGCAGAACCGGACGGAACGCGGCATCCGCCTCGCGCTTGCGCTTGTTGGCGGCATAGAAGCCGTTGCCGATGAGGTTCAGGAACACGCGGGTCACGTCCTGCGGCACCACCTCGACCGGCGCGAGATTGCGGTCGAGGTCGCGCTCCATGGTGATGTTGAAGCTCTGATCCTGGGCGCGCGCGCCGTGATAAGCGAGGTTGAGGGCCTCTTCGACGATCGCATTCAAATCGACGGCTTGCCAGTCGCCGCTGCCGCCGCGCGAATGCGCCAGCATGCTCTTGACGATGCCGTCGGCGCGACGGCCATGCTCGACGATCTTCTTGAGATTGCCGGTCAGCATCTCGATCGTCTCATCGATCTCGGCGCGCTTGTCGGCGTCGAGCGTGGTCATCGCGGGGGCGGTCGCTTCCTTGAGCTCGTCGAGCAACTCAGACGCGAGGCTGGCGAAGTTGTTGACGAAATTGAGCGGGTTCTTGATCTCGTGCGCGATGCCGGCGGTGAGCTGGCCGAGCGCCGCCATCTTCTGCGCATGAAGCAGGCTCGCCTGTGCCGTCTGCAACTCGCGCAGCGCCGCCTCGGCCGCGTCACGGGCGGCGTTGATCGCTGCCTCGGCGCGCTTGCGCTCGGTGATGTCGCTGTAGATCATGACGAACCCGCCATCCGGTACCGCGTTGCGGCGTACTTCGATGACGCGGCCATCTGGCCGCGTGCGTTCAAAGCGCAGTTCTCGCTGGGTATCCTCGACGGTGCGGCTCAGCTGCTCTTCGAGATCGGCTGAGGTGTATTCGCCACGGTCAGCGAGGTAGCGGAAATACTCGGCATGGCTCGGCCGCCCGGCGAGGAAGGCATCGGGCAGCTCGAGCATCTCCTGGAAATTGCGATTCCACGCGGTAAGGCGCCCCTCGGCGTCGAACATGACGACGCCGTCACCCATATTGTCGAAGGTGGTGCGTAGCTCGGCCTGGCGGTCGCGCAGCTCCTCGAAGAGCCGCGCATTCTCGATCGCGATCACGGCTTGATCAGCGAAGGTAATGGCGAGCTCGATCTCTTTGTCCGTAAAGGGCTCAACGCGCGTCCGCGCAATGCCATACACGCCGATTAGCGTGTCCTCGCGCAACAGTGGAATGCCGAGCGTGGTGCGATAGCCTGCTCTCCTCTGTCCTTCGATAAGGGTGTATTCCGGGTCGGCCAAAACATCCGGGATTAGGACGGGCCGGCGTTCCAGCACCGCACGACCAGGTGTCGAGCCTCGGCCAGGTGTGAACGGATGCGTGTGGAAAAATTCCTTTGCCTCTGCCGAAAGCCCGGAACTCGCGACCAGATGCCACATCTCTTCGCGCAGGCGGAACATATACGTCTGGTCTGCGCGGCAGAGGCGCCGGACAGTCTCCACCAGAGTTTCGAGAACCGTCCCAAGATCGACCGACGAGCGGCTGATGATCTTGAGCACGTCGCCGGTGGCGGTGAGCTCGTCGACCGAGCGCGACAATTCCGCCTGGCGGTCGCGCAATTCGCGGAAGAGCCGCGCATTCTCGATGGCGATCACCGCCTGGTCGGCAAAGGTGGTAACGAGCGCGATCTGGTTTTCGGCGAAACCCCCGGGCTCCTCCCGATAGATCGAGAAGAAGCCGATCAACTCGCCCTTCTTCAACAGCGGGACGGCGACAAGGCTGCGCACGCCGCCCAGCTCGACCGCCGCCATCCGCAACGGTTCGCGCCCGGCGTAAGCGGCGTCACCAAACATTTCCTTAATGTGCACGGGAGCCTTGCTCTCGAGCAGATGACGGAGCGCGGTGTTCGTTTCGGCCGAGAAGGGTTTGCCGCGCACCGCCTCAGCATAGGCCGGCGGCAGATTTCGCTCCGCCGCTACGGTGAACGCGTTGCCGTCATAGAGGAAGAGCGTGCCGAACTTGGCCTCGCACAGCTCCGTCGCCTTCTCCAACATGGCGTCGAACACCGGCTGGAGGTGATCCGGCGAACTCGCGACGATGCGCAGCACCTCGCCGGTCGCGGTCTGGAATTCCAGCGCCTCGGCGAGCTCGTCGTTGCGGTGGCGGATTTCCTCGAGGAGCCGCGCGTTCTCCATGGCGATGACGGCTTGCGCGGCGAAGCTTTCGAGCAGCTTGATTTCCTTGTCCGAGAACGGCCGCACTTCATGGCGGTTCGCACTAATGTAACCGAGCAAAGCGTCGTCCTTGCGCAGCGGAACGAACAGCGCCGTGCGAATGCCTCGATCGATCGCGCTCGCGCGTCTCGGATCATCGCGATCCCATCGCTCCTCGACGGTAATGTCGGCGATGTGGACGATGCGCTCTCCGGCAGACAACCGCGCGTGGGGGGTGTTCGGCATCGCGCGGAAAGGTCGGCGCAGCAATGCAACGGCGTCCTCCTTGACGCCGCGCGTGGCCACCGTGCGGAAATACTCGCCTTCCTTGGTCACCAAGACGCCGTTCGTGACACCGCAGAGACGGTGCGCCTTCTCCAAGATCGCGTCGAACACCGGCTCGAGATTGCCAGGCGAACTGTTGATCACCTGCAAAATCTCGGCCGTGGCGGTTTGCTGCTCCAACGCCTCGCGCGTCTCGGTGATGAGCCGCGCGTTCTCCATGGCGATCACCGCCTGCGCGGCGAAGTTCTGCAACAATGCCACCTGCTTGTCGGAGAACGGCCGGACTTCCTGGCGGTAAACGGTGAGGATGCCGCGCACGACATCATCCTTGAGGAGCGGCACTAAGAGGAGGGTGCGCGCGCCGGCGAGATCGACGATGGCATGGCGGTCGTGATCGCCCGACCGATAAAGGTCGGTGTCCATAGCATCGATCATCTGAAGCACTCGCTTTTCTTCGAGCACCTGACCCGGCCCTGTCCGCGGTCCCCAGATCGGCGGGTTCTTCTCATAGAATTCGGAATAGGCCGCTGGAACGCCGCGCGTTGCCGCACGGTGGAAGCGTGTGCCGTCATGCGTGAGCAGAATGCCGAACGCCGCCTCACACAGCCGCATCGCCTTCTCGAGCATCGCATCGAACACCGGCGTGAGGTCGCCCGGCGAGGAATTGATGACTTGCAGCACCTCAGCGGTCGCGGTCTGCTGCTCCAGCGCCTCGCGCGTCTCGGTGATGAGCCGCGCATTCTCCATGGCGATGACCGCCTGCGCGGCGAAGTTCTCCAAGAGCGCAATTTCTTTCTCGCTAAAGGGCCTGACCTCCGATCGCGAGGCGCCGATATGGCCGAGGAGCGTGTTGTCCTTACGCAAGGGGATGAAGAGCGTGGTGCGGAGGCCGGACTCGGCGAGGGCACGTGCCCGCGGATCGTCGATCTCGGCCCAGTCAGAGACTTGGGCAAAGCGCGCGCCTTCGAGCAATTGTCGGATCGGGTGGTTGGGGCCCGGTCGGTAGGGCTGGCGCATCCAATCAGGCAGCGCCCCATAAAGCCCGTGCGTTGCAACCGCGTGGAACTTCTCGCCGTCATAAAGTTGCAAGCTGCCGTGGTCCACCGCGCAAAGACTGTGCGCCTTCTCTAAGATCGCGTCGAACACCGGAGAGAGCTCGCCAGGCGAGCTATTGATCACTCGCAATACCTCGGCGGTGGCGGTTTGCTGCTCGAGCGCCTCGCGCGTCTCGGTGATGAGCCGCGCATTCTCCATCGCGATGACCGCTTGCGCGGCGAAATTCTTTAATAGGGCCACCTGCTTGTCGGAGAACGGCCGCACCTCGGTTCGATAGGCCTCGATGGCGCCGAGCAGCTGCTGATCCTTGCGCAAAGCCACCAGCATGTTGGTGCGCGCCCCGCCCATTTCGACCGCGCCGCGCGCGCGTGGCGTCAGCTCGTCGAGCGGCGTCGCCGCGACGTCATCGATGTGGACGAAATCCTTGCCGGCGATGAATTGCCAGAACGCACCTTCGGTATTCGGCGGCGGCACGATCGTGTGGCCGGCAAGATAGGCCGCGTAGCGCTCCGGCACGCCATGCATGGCGACAGCGCGAAAGGCCTCGCCATCATAGGTCCAGAGGATGCTGAACGCGAAGTCGCAGAGCCGCGTTGCCTTGTCGAGGACGGCCTCGAAAACTGGGGCAAGGTTGCCGGGCGAGGAATTGATGACCTGCAGCACCTCGGCGGTGGCGGTCTGCTGCTCGAGTGCCTCGCGCTGCTCGGTCAGCAGACGCGTGTTCTCGATGGCGATCACGGCTTGATCGGCAAAGGTGGCGACCAGGTCGATCTGCTTCGGCGTGAAGCTCTCGACCCGTTGGCGCGCCAGCACGATGACGCCGATCACCTCATCCTCACGCAACAGAGGTACGCCCAAGGACGTGTGTTGGCGGGTAAGCGTTACTGCCTCGCTCAGCCGGTACTCGGGATCGGCCGCCACGTCGACGATGTGAACGATCCGTCTATCGAGCGCGACGCGGCCCACCACGGTCCCGCGGTCGACCTGCAAAGGATGGGAGGCGATGAAAGCAGCGAATTCGGAGGAGAACCCGACGGCGGCGCCGGCGCGATAGGCGTCGCCGTCGCGCAGCGAGATCAGTGCCATCTCGGCGCTGCACAGCCGCGCCGCGGTTCTTGCCAAAGTTTCCAACACCGGCTGGAGGTCGAAGGTCGAGCGGCTGATGACCTTGAGCACGTCGCTCGTCGCCGTCTGATATTCGAGCGATTCTTCGAGATCGCGTGTACGCTGGCGTAGTTCGCCGAGGAGCCGTGCGTTCTCCATGGCGATGACGGCTTGCGCAGCGAAGCTTTCGAGGAGCGTGATCTCTTTCTCGGTGAAGGGCCTGACTTCGAGTCGCGCCGCGACGATTTGGCCGAGCAGAACCCCATCCTTGCGCAAGGGGATGAAGAGCGTGGTTCTGATGCCGCTAAGCTCGGCGGCGGCACGCGCCACGGGATCATCGATCTCGGCGAGATCGGCGGCTTGGGCGAAACGCGCGCCTTCCAGCAAGCGCCGGCTTGGCACGTTCGGGCCCGGCGCGTAACCTTGGCGCAGCCGATCGGCAAACTGTGGCGAGAGCCCGTGCACCGCGACGGCGCGGAACTTCTCGCCGTCATAAAGCTGCAAGCTACCGTGGGCGACCGCGCAGAGTCTATGCGCCTTCTCCAAAATCGCCTCGAATACGGGGGCGAGATCGCCGGGTGACGAATTGATGACCTGGAGCACCTCCGCAGTCGCGGTCTGACGCTCGAGTGCGTCATGCTGCTCGCTCAAGAGCCGCGCATTCTCAATCGCTATGATCGCTTGATCGGCGAAGGTGGTGACGAGTTCGACCTGCCGCTGGCTAAAGGCCTCGACGCGCTGTCGGCCGAGGATGATCACGCCGATGGGCGATCCCTCGCGGAGCAGCGGCACCCCAAGCCGCGTCCGCAATTTCCCCAGCTCGGTTGCGGGAAGCACGTATTCCGGGTCAGATGCGGTATCGACGACGTGGACCGCACGGCCCTCGAGCGCCACGCGGCCGGTGACCGACCCCCGGCCGGGCACGAGCGGATGCTGCTCCAGGTATGCCCGGTATCGCTGGGCATCCTCCATCATCTCGGGCGAATAGCCGACCGCCGTCGCGATGCGGTAGACATCCCCGTCACGGCGGAGGATGGCGGCATAGTCCGCTTGGCAAAGCCGGCCGGCCGTTTCGGCGAGCACATCGAGCACCGGCTGGAGGTCGAAAGTCGAGCGGCTGATGACCTTGAGCACGTCGCTCGTCGCGGTCTGGTATTCGAGCGACTCTTCGAGATCGCCCGTGCGCTGGCGCAATTCGTCGAGAAGCCGCGCATTCTCCATCGCGATCACCGCCTGTGCCGCGAAATTCTGCACGAGCGCGATCTGTTTATCCGAAAACGGCTTCACTTCCTGGCGGTAGATGGTGAAGGCACCGAGCAGCGCGTCGTCCTTGCGCAGCGGCACACTCAACAGGGTGCGCGCGCCGCCGAGGTCGACAGCGGCACGACGCATGGGATTGCCAGCTTTGTACAACTCACTGACGGCGCAATCAGCGACGTGAACGAAGCCGCCGCCACGCGCGATCCCCAAGAGGCTGGCGCCGGCGTCTGTAGCCACGGGTACGCGGCAAAATTCGACCATCGCGGCCGGTAAGGCGTGCGTCGCGCCGGCGCGAAATCGTTCACCCTCGTAAAGCCAAAGAACGCCAAATCCTGCCTCGCACAGCCGCGTCGCTTTCTCCAACATCGCCTCGAACACGGGCGTGAGGTGGCCGGGTGAGGCATTGATGACCTGCAACACCTCCGCGGTCGCGGTCTGCCGCTCCAGCGCCTCGCGCGTCTCGGTGAGGAGCCGCGCGTTCTCGATCGCGATGACCGCTTGGTCGGCGAAGCTCTGCAGCAGTTGGAGCTCAACCGGATCGAACGGCCGCAACTCGTCGCGATAGACCATCATGGCGCCGATGGCTTGGCCCCCGCTTCGCAGCGGCGTGCCGACCATTGTCCGAATCCCGGCGGCGCGTGCGACAGGCGGACCCGGCCAATCCGCCATCTCGGGATCGAGATTGTCGAGATCGCGAATCTGGATCTGCCGGTTCTCGCGAACGACCGTGGCTGGCAGACTGGCGCCGCCGGGCGTCGGACGCCTTGCGGGGTTTTCCCAAAGCGCCTCGGTCACCTGTTCCGCGCCCCGGCCGACGCCGACGGACAGCTTGAATTCGTCGCCCTCGACCATCCTGAACGAGACGCCGGCGGTGCTGAAAAGCCGCGCCGTCGTCTCCGCTATCTTCCGCAGCGTGCCTTCCGCTTCCCCAGGCGATGCGGCAATGGCACCCAAGATGTCCGATGTCGCAGTCTGTCGTTCGAGCGACTGCTCCAAGTCGCGGTTGCGATCGTTAACCGCCTCCAGGAGCCGCGCATTCTCCATCGCGATCACCGCCTGCGCGGCGAAGCTCTTGACGAGCGTGATCTCCTGTTCGGAGAACCGCTGGACCTCCTGGCGATAGAACAGCAGGAGGCCGAGGACCTCGCCCTCCTTGGCGAGCGGCACGGTCAAGGTCGATCGCGCGCCGCCGAGATCCACGAGGGCACGGGTGTGCGGATCGCCCGATCGATAGAATTTCGATTGGGAAATGTCGGCGAATTGCACGTAGCCGTCGCCTTCGGCGACACGAGCAAATCCGCTTCGGGGTCCGAGCGACGTTTCGTTGGTGGCAAGGTGGTGCGCGAGACGCTCTCCGCCGCGCATCGCAACCATGGCGAAGCGTTCGCCCTGCCATGTACCCAGAGCACCAAAGGCGGTGCCGCACAAATGCATGGCCTTGTCGAGGATGGCATCGAACACTGGGCCGAGGTCGCCGGGCGACGAATTGATGACCTCAAAGACCTCGGCGCTCGCGGCCTGCTGGGCGAGCGCTTCATCGCGCTCGGCGGTGCGCAGCCTGAGCTCGGCGGTCAATTCCGCGAGCTGCCGCTCAACCTTTGCGGCGGAACGCGGCGGTTTCGGGCTTGCGCGCGCCTTCCTCCGCCCTCCTGCCGAGCGCATTTTGGCCAAAGCCTCCCTGTTCGGGGTAAATCAGGTCTTCTCACGCCAGTCGACGCGGGCCGCACCCCCGAAGGGGCAATAGTGGCAGGTCGCTTTGGCGAAATCACGTGATTCCCGCGAGATCACTGCACCGGTGCCCAGAGCACCTCCTCGATGTGCGCGGCTCCCGTCGCCAGCATCACCAGGCGGTCGACGCCGAGCGCGATGCCGGCGCTGTCGGGCATACCGTGGGCGAGGGCGGCGAGGAAATCCTCGTCGATGGGGTAGGTCATGCCGTAGCGCGTGCGCTTCTTCTCCTGGTCGGCAAGGAAGCGCGCGCGCTGCGCTGTGGCATCAGTAAGCTCGCCGAAGGCGTTGGCGAGCTCGAGGCCGCAGACATAGAGCTCGAAACGTTCGGCTAGGCGCGCATCCTCGGGCTTCGGCCGCGCCAGCGCCGCCATCGAGATCGGGTAATCGTAGAGAACGGTAGGCGCGCCCATGCCGAGCTTCGGCTCGATGCGATCGAGGAAGATGCGGAAGAAAAAATCCTCCCATGTGTCGCCCGCATGCGGCGCGATCGCGAGGGGGCGAGCCGCTTCGGCCAGGCGATCGAGGCTCGGCTCCATCGGATCGGGTGCCGTCGCCAAGAGATCGATTTGCGCGTGACGCTGTAACGCCTCGGCGATGCTCAGATACTCCCACGAGGCCTTGGGATCGGCGGTGTTGCCGTGCCAGGCAAAATGCGCCGCGCCGGCTGCGGCGAGGCACGTCCGCAGCAGCGCCTCGCAATCGGCCATGAGATCGCGATAGCCCGCGCCGGCGCGATACCATTCGAGCATGGTGAATTCGGGATGGTGCGTAGCGCCACGCTCGCCGTTGCGGAAGCAGTGGGTGAGCTGGAAGAGACGCGGCACGCCTGCCACCAGCAGCTTCTTCATGGCGAGTTCCGGTGAGGTGTGGAGATAGCGCGGGCGCGGCGCCTCGTCCGGCTCGGCGAGCTCGGTGGCAAATGCCATGAGATGCGGCTCGAGGCCGGGGCTTACCTGCAGCGCGGGGGTGTCGACTTCAACGAAATCGCGCTCGGCGAAGAAGGCGCGGATCGCGGCGATGATGCGCTGGCGCGCCGCGAGATAGGGCTCGCGCCGGCGAAAGCGAAGGGGGTGCCACCACGCATCTTCGGCCATGGCTAGAACTGAAAGAGCTCCATGAGGTCGCCGATCGCCGGCCGGTTCTCCGGCACATAGGGATCGGCAGCGCTCATCACGGGGTTTGGCAGGTTATCGCGGCTGCGCGCCGAGAGCGGCGGCAAGCGCCAATTGCGCTCGATGAATTTGAGGATGGAGACGTGGTCATAATAGGTGTGCTCGACATGCCCTTTCTTGGCAAAGGGAGACACCGCGATCAGGGCGATGCGCGTGCCGTCGCCGAAGAAGTCGAGTATCTGCACATAACCGCTGTCGTAATAGCCGCCGCCTTCGTCGGTGGTGACGAGAATGGCGGTCTTGGCCCATATGTCCTTCTGCGCCTCGATCTTCGGCAGGAGATCGCGCAGAAAATCCTCGAAGAGCGCCGCGGTCGAATAGGCGGGATGACCGGATTTGTCATTGGGCGGCACGACGATGGCGACGGCCGGCAGCGTCTGGGCGACGAGATCACGCTCAAGGGCGTCGATGCCCTGCAGGTTAGCCTTCAGCGCGCTCATCATCACCGCCGTCGAATGGGTGAGCGCATCGCAGAGATCGCAATATTGCCGCTGATCGATGCCGCCGCCGATGCGGCCGCCGCTATACCATTTCCAACTCACGCCCTTCTTGGCGAGCGCTTCGGCAATTGTGCGTGCCACCTGCGGCGGGAGCACGGAGCGGTCGGACCCGAGCGGCCTTGCGTGACCATCCGGCGTGTACCCCGGACGGTAGTTGTTGACGAGGTAGTAATGACCGGGCGCGCAATTGGCGTCGCGGAAGGCTTTGTACGGCAGCGATCGCAGGTAGTCGCGAATGACGCCGACGCCAGGCTGCAGCGGATCGGCGCAATTCACGTAGGAGCCGCTCGAATAACCGGACTGGGTGTAGCGGTTGTTGGAGCCGGGACGCGGGTCGGGGTTTTCGATCTGGTTGGCGGGTGGCGTCGCCGGCCGGCCGTCGACGAGATAGGCCGGCACGTCGCCGGTGGCGAGCGCGAAGTAATTGATGCCGGTGCCGCCCATGACCGGCTGATGATAGTTGTCGGCGAGCGCGTATCGTTCCGCGAGCTGGCGGAGATAGGGCGCGTCGCCCGTTGCCATGTTGTAGAAGCCCATGGCCAGTCCGCCTTGGCGCGTGTCGGCGTCGGGGTCGTCGCGGTTCTCGGCACCCTCGCCCGAGGTAAGCCCCACCCAGACGAAGAGATCGTTCCGCCCGCCGTCGAGCTGCTGCCACATCTGGAAGAAACGGTGGACGGGATCGCCGACATAGGCGCCGTAGGCGACAGAGCGCGTGATCTGAAAAGGGCCATTCGCAAGCTGTGCCGAAAAGCGCGCATCGGCCGCGTACTGAGGAAGCCCGCGTGCGGAGTTGGTGTTGGGCTGCGGCAGCAGAGGAAAGCGGCCGGTGATCCGTGGCGTCACCTGATAACGCTCTTTCACCTCGGCCATCTGTTGTGCCGCGCGCGCAAAGTTGGGTTCAGGCTCGCCCTCGGCGGTGACGATGCCTTTGGCGAGCAGGTTGGCGATGGTCTCGCCCGGCGCCGGGCGGAAGGTCGCGAAGAGATGATCGAAGGAGAGGTTCTCGCCGACGATGATGATGAGATGCTCGATCGGCGTCGTCGGCCTCGCCGCGTCCTGGCCCCAAGCCCGAGCGCTGCCGAGGACGAGCGCCAACGCGAGCAGTGACCGCAAGCGCGTGTGCATCGAATTCCTTCCGCGATCCCGCAGCATAAGGCGTCCGATCGCACCATCCTAGCGCCGCTCCATGACGCGAGCGCGACGCTCCCGGCTCTTCCTTTGCCGCGGCCAAGCTGCTAGGAAGCGGCTCCTAACCGCCATCGGTCGAACCTGCAGCGCCCACGAGGGTCGAGCGCCATGAAGATCAATGCCATCGACATCAAGCCGGGCAATGTCCTGGAGCATCAGGGCAAGCTCTGGCTGGTGGTCCGGCGCGAGCTGGTGCAACCCGGTAAAGGCGGCGCTTTTGCCCAAGTGGAAATGCGCGATCTGCGTGGCGGCTCCAAGCTCAACGAGCGCTTCCGCACGCAAGAGACGGTGGAGCGAGTCCGCCTCGACGAGAAGGAGATGCAGTTCCTCTACTTCGACGGCGACATGGCAACCTTTATGGACAACGAGACCTACGACCAGATCACCGTCAACAAGGAGATGATCGGCGAGCCTGCCGACTTCCTCCATGAAGGCATGGTCTGCACCATCCAGCTTTACGAAGGGACGCCTTTGGCGGTGGAGCTGCCGCAAAGCGTCGTCATGACGGTGGTCGAGGCCGATCCCGTGGTGAAGGGTCAGACGGCCTCGTCATCCTACAAGTCCGGCAAGCTCGAAAACGGTCGTCGCGTCATGATCCCGCCGCACATCGCCGCCGGCACCAAGATCGTCGTCAACACGGCGGATGGCAGCTATCTCGAGCGAGCGAAGGACTGATCGCAGTCGATGGCGGTCCGGTCGGCGACGATCAACGTCATGGCCAATGCCGCCTTGAGGGCGGCGCGCGGATTGATCCGCGATTTCGGCGAGGTGGAGCAGCTCCAGGTCTCGGTCAAGGGACCAGGCGAATTCGTCACCGCCGCCGATCTCAAGGCGGAAAAGGTATTGCGCACCGAGCTCGCCAAGGCGCGACCCGGCTATGGCTTTCTCATGGAGGAAAGCGGTGCCGACGCGGGCAGCGATCGCCATCACCGCTGGATCGTCGATCCGCTCGACGGCACCACCAATTTTCTCCACGGCATCCCGCATTTCGCCATCTCGATCGCGCTCGAGCGGGACGGCGACATTATCGCCGGACTCATCTATGAGCCGGTGCGCGATGAGATGTTCTGGGGCGAGAAGGGCGGCGGCGCCTTCCTGAACGATCGGCGCTTGCGCGTCTCGGCGCGGCGCCAGCTCGGCGAGGCGCTCATCGGCACCGGCATACCCTTTGTCGGGCGCGGCGATCATGGCGCCTATCTCGCCACGTTGGGCGCCGTCATGGCGGCCACCAGCGGCGTGCGGCGCTTGGGTGTTGCCTCGCTCGATCTCGCCTATGTCGCCGCCGGTCGCCTCGATGGCTTCTGGGAGTTCGGGCTTTCACCTTGGGATATCGCCGCCGGAATCGTGCTGGTCCGCGAAGCCGGCGGCTACGTCACGGACATGGCGGGCGGCAGCAGCATGCTTGGAAGCGGCGATGTGTTGGCTGCGAATGACCATCTCCATCAACCGCTGGCACAGCTCCTCGACCAGTCCCGCAAGCGCCAGGCGACAAACTGACTGTGGCGGCGACCCGCCGGGTTGCGGTAGTTTACGCCCCGCGAGGTGGCAAGATGCGCCGCCGCGGCGCGCGGGGCGGATGGGTACCCGCTTTCGTCTCTTCGAGATGACGATGCTCATGGTTGTTCGCTCGATTGCTCTTCCTCTGCTGATTGCCCTGATCGCGGCCGCGCCGAACCTCGCCGTAGCGCAGCGTGTCGTCGGCGGTACCACCCGTCCTCCCGAGGTCGAGGTCGATCTCGGCGTGCTCGATTCCCTGGGACCCGCCCCGACCTTGCCGGATCTCCTGCGCGGCCAGCCGCGAGCGAGCCGCAGCGCCGCCGCATCGGCCGGGCGCGGCGCGGCGCAGCCGGCGGCCGTTCATGCGCCGCGCCACAAGAAGAAGCCGAAAGCGACGGCGCACGCCGGCACGAAAGCGAGCAAGACCGTGGCGTCGGCCGCGGAAAGGGCCGCCGCTCCGGTAAAACCGGTCGCCGCGAATAATGCCACCGCGGCACGCCACAGCGTCACTGCGGCGCCGATTCCCGAGGGTGCCGCGCCCGCGACACCGCCCTCGCCGCCGATGCCGGAACTGCCCGCGCCGGCGGCGCCGCCGCCGGTCCCGACAATTCCGCCCGCACCGGCCGCCGCGCCACCGATGGCCGCATCGCCCGCGGCAACGGCCGCGCTACCGAGCAACACGGCGCCAGTTGCGACGCCGTCTCCGGCGGCAGCGGCCACGCCAGTGCCTCCCAGTACGAGTGCGATGGGAGGCGACAAAGTCGCCGCGGCCGCGCCGCCTGCCGCCGCGGCACCGGCTTTCGCAGCACCACCGCCCGTGACCGCCGCTGCTGTCGCACCCTCGGTCGTAACCGCGATCGGTGACAAGACCGTGCGCGTACGGTTCCCCACCGGCGTGGCCGACCTTCCCGAGGGCGCTAAGCGCGATCTCGATGGCTTGGCGCAGAAGCTCGCGAGCGCCGAACAGACCCGGCTCCAGCTCGTCGCTTATGCCGGAGGTGGCCCCGATGAGGCGAACCAGGCGCGCCGACTGTCGCTCTCGCGTGCGCTCGCGGTGCGCACTTATCTCATCGCGCAGGGTGTGCCCAATTCGCGGATGGATGTGCGCGCCCTCGGCAACCGCAGCGACGGCGGCGCGCCGGCCGACCGCGTCGATATCGTGATGCTCGACCGATGAGCCGGCGCTCCGGCGGAGGATAGGTCCTGGTGGCACGTCCGCAACGTTACCTCACGATCATGGCCGTCTTCGTCGCGGCGGTGGCGGCTGTCGCCGCACTGCTCTCGCCGGCGCTCCTCCACTTCTTCTTGGGCAATCCGGCGGTCAACGGCGTCATCCTGGGCATTCTTCTCGCCGGCATCATCTACATCTTCTGGCAGGTGGCGCTGCTCAACCCCGAAGTCCGCTGGCTCGAAGCGTTCCGCCGCAACCAGGCGAGCTTGTCGCGTGAGGATATGCCGCCGATGTTGGCGCCGATGGCGACCATGCTTGCTGATCGCCGCGGCGGTCGCCTCAGCCTCTCAGCCATGTCGCTGCGCACATTGCTCGACGGCATCGGCGCGCGCCTCGACGAGCGGCGCGAGGCGTCGCGCTATTTGATCGGCCTGCTGGTGTTCCTCGGCCTTCTCGGCACGTTTTACGGTCTGTTGGAGACGGTGCAATCGGTGGGCGGGGTCATCGGCAGCCTCTCGGTCGGCGCTGGCGACGTCGGGCGCGCCTTCGGCGAGCTCAAGAACAATCTGGCGGCGCCCTTGGGTGGCATGAGCACCGCCTTCAGCGCTTCGCTCTTCGGTCTCGCCGGCTCGCTGGTGCTTGGCTTTCTCGATCTCCAAGCCGGGCTGGCGCAGAGCCGGTTCTATCACGACCTCGAGGAATATCTCTCGAGCTACACGCGACTCTCGGGCGGCGGGCCGGTCGGCGGCGACGGCGACGTGGCGGTGCCCGCCTTCATCCAGGCGCTCCTCGAGCAGACCGCGGACAGTCTCGAGAACCTGCAGCGCATTCTCGGGCGCGGCGAGGAAAGCCGCATCGCCGCCAATTCCAACCTGTTGACGCTCACCGAGCGCCTCACCACGCTCACCGATCAGATGCGGGCCGAGCAGAACCTGCTGCTGCGCCTTGCCGAACAGCAGGTGGAGCTGAAGCCAGTGCTGCAGCGGCTTGCCGATGCCACCGCCACGGGACCGCTCGGCCAGGAAGAGACGCGCGGCCATTTGCGCAACATCGAGGTATATCTGGCGCGCCTCGCGGAAGATGTCTCGCAAGGCCGGGGCGAGGCGACGCAAGAGATCCGCAGCGAGATCCGGCTCCTCGCTCGGACCATCGCCGCGCTCGCCGAAGAAGCCGAGCGTCCTTAGCCGCCGGTCCGGGATCTCCGCATGGCGATTTCCTCCCGCCGCCAACGCCGCTCCAGCATCGACATCTGGCCGGGATTCGTCGACGCGCTGTCGCAGCTTGTCATGGTGATCGTCTTCGTGCTGTTGGTGTTCACCGCCGGCCAGTTCTATCTGACAGACGCGCTCTCCGGCCGCGATGCTGCGCTTGATGAATTCAGAAGGAAGATCGCCGCCATTTCCGCCCAGCTGGCGATCGAGCAAAAAAACAGCGCTGACCTCCGCATCGAGATAACCCAGCTTTCGAGCCTGCTGCAGTCGTCGAACGCCGAGCGGGACCGGCTCACGAACCGGCTCGCGGAATTGGGTGCGCAAGCCGACGAGGCGACGGCGAAGGCGCGGCAGAGCACCGTCGATCTGCAGAGCCGCTTGGCGACCGCCCAGCAGGAGCTGGCATCCCGCGACCAGAAGCTCGGCGAGGCGCAAACCACCGTCGATCTCCTCAATCAGCAGATCGCCGTGCTCCGCCAACAGCTCCAGCAGATTGCCGCGGTGCTCGACGCATCGGAGGCGAAAAGCAAGCAGCAGGAAGTGCAGATCGCCGATCTCGGCAAGCGTCTCAATGCTGCGCTCGCGAGCAAGGTGGAGGAGCTCGCGCGCTTCCGCTCGGAATTCTTCGGCCGCCTCCGTGAGGTGCTGGGCGACCGGCCCGACATCCGCATCGTCGGCGACCGTTTCGTCTTTCAGTCCGAAGTGCTGTTCAGTCTGGCGAGTGCCGAGCTCAGCGACGATGCCAAGCGCCAGCTCCTGCCGGTGGCGAACGCGCTCAAGGAGATCGCCGCCAAGATTCCACCCGACATCAACTGGGTGCTGCGGGTCGACGGCCACACCGACCGGCGGCCGATCAGCACGGCGCAATTCCCCTCGAACTGGGAGCTCTCCACGGCGCGCGCCATCTCCGTCGTGCGCTTCTTCATCGACCAAGGGATTCCCGCCAATCGGTTGATCGCGGCGGGGTTTGGCGAGTACCAGCCGCTCGATGCCGGCACCGACGAGATCGCCTTCCGCCGTAACCGCCGCATCGAGCTCAAGCTCACCGAGCGCTGAGGGAGCGCTCAACGCGACGAAGCCGCGGTGCTTGCGCAGCCGCGGCTTCGTTGAACTCGGATATCGCCGCCGCGACGCTCCCCTCGGGAAGGGTCGTGGCAGCGAGAACCGTGCTACTTCTTCTTGGCCTTCTTTCTCTTTGTGGCCTTCTTCCGCTTGGGAGCCTTCTTGGCCGCGCCCTTCGAGGCCGCAGCCTTGGCACGCTTACGCTTCATCTTCATGAGTGTCAAACCCCCTGTGCCGACGAAACGCCGCGATTCTAATGGAAGTCGCAACCGAAAGTCGAATGGAATTGCGCAAAACTGGGGTCGAAGCATCGTTTTTTGCGCGAAGAGCGGCGAAAATCGAGTCGCGAGGCGCGTTTTCGCGACCGCGACGCGGGTTTTCCCGGCGAATCGGCGGCGCAACGAGGCGCAAACAAGTTGCGAGTCGCGCGCTGCTCCGCTATAAAGCCGCCGCTTTCGCGGGAGCACGGCGATGAAAGAAGGCATTCACCCCGACTATCACGAGATCACCGTCGTGATGACCGATGGGACGAGCTACAAGACGCGCTCGACCTACGGCAAGGCGGGCGACACCTTGCGGCTGGAAATTGATTCGAAGTCGCATCCCGCTTGGACCGGCGGCCAGCAACGCCTCGTCGACAGCGGCGGGCAGCTTGCGCGCTTCAACAAGCGCTTCCAGGGCTTCGGTCTCAAGAAGTAGCCGCGCGCGGCCGCACCGGCCGCGTTTACCACAAGCCGTTCAGTGCAATTGCCGCCGCGCCAGCTCGTCGAGCCGGGCGACGCGGATATAGAGCGTGCGGCTGCGCTCGAGCAGGCTGACGAGACCCCGCGGCATCGCCGCCTCCGCGGCATCGAGCCGGTCGATGCAGACCGAGACGTCGCCCAACGCGCAGTGATGGCCGAGCGCCTCTTCCTGGGTGATCTCGCCGGCGTGGACCGCTCGCTGCGCCAGCAGCCAAGCCATGATCTCGGTCAGCCGCGCGGTGAGCCGCATCGTCTCGCAGCAGAGCCGGAGCTGATCGAGCGGCGCGAGCCGCGCGCGATCCACCGGCTCGCCATATGTCAGATAATCGCGCGCCTCCAACAGCAAGGTCATCGCCTCGCCGTAGGTCTTGCCGAAGAACGCCGTCGCCTGCACTTCAGGCCTGCCTTTTCTCCCCGCCAATTGCTCTAGCATTTCCATATGGTTAAAAGCGAGTCCCATGCCGCAGCGGTGCAGCGCCGCCCCTTGAACGCAACGCGCCAGTGACTATCTCAAAGGCATCGGATGCCGATGACGGGTCCGATCATCGCCAAACCCCAGCCGGCTCGGGTGGGTAGGGCGAAAACCCATGTTGCTCAGTGGAGGATATGGATCATGGACAGCTTCGACTTCTCCCCGCTTTTCCGTTCGACGATTGGCTTCGACCACCTGATGCGGCTGGCCGATGCGGCGACCCGTGTCGACGGCGGCGCCAGCGCCTATCCGCCCTACAATATCGAGAGCACCGGCGAGAACGCTTATCGCCTCACCATGGCGGTGGCGGGCTTCGCGGCCGATGAGCTCGATATCACGGTCAAGGAGAACGCGCTCCTCATCAGCGCCAAGTCCAAGAAGGACGAAGAGGCGAAGGAATATCTCTACCGCGGGATCGCCCGCCGCACCTTCGAGCGGCGCTTCCAGCTCGCCGACCATATCAAGGTGGTGGGCGCGAGCCTCGACAACGGCTTGCTCCATGTCGACCTCGCACGCGAGCTTCCGGAAGCGATGAAGCCGCGCAAGATCGCGATCGGCACGGCGAGCACGCCCAAGGTCATCGACCAGAAGGCGGCTTAACCATCGCGTATTCGCCGATTGGGGCGGCTCACGGAGCCGCCCTTCTTTTTGTTGCGCTGCAATTCCTCTCCCACGTCATTCCCGCGAAAGCGCGAATCCAGGGTCGCTTGCCCTTGATCCCTGCTTCCGCAGGGACGACGACTCATTGGATTCGGAACGCGAACCGCCCTAATGCTTCAACCGCCCCACCGCGTTGGAGAGGATGAGGTAGAGCTTGCCGACATCGGCGGTGACGAAGGTGGCGCCCAGCACGTCCATGTGGTCGCATTCGCGGGCTTGCGCGAGCAGCGTCTCGAACTGATTGAGATAGCGGAGCACATAGTCGCGGAATCCCGGGTCCTCCTCGAACTTCTTCTTGATGAGCGGCCCTGAGTTCTTGTCCTGCATTTGCAAGAGCTGGCGCGTGAAGATGCCGCGATCGCCCGAGTGGTAGCGCTTCCAAACGGAGTCGGGGATGCCCTGATCGAGCACGCGGTTCAAGTCGACGGCGATCGATTGCAGCGTCTCGATGATGAAGGTCGCGGCCTTGAGGAATGTGTCCTGTTGGGTGTCGATCGCCGTTTCGCGCACTCGTTGCGCCTCGACGACGGCATCGTTGGCGGCCTTGAGGAGCGCCTCGGTCTGGCTCTCGAACAGCACGACGGCGTCCTTGGCTTTGACGCCGGCGCGATCGGCGGCGCCGATAAGCTCGCTGCCGTGACGGCGGAACGCGTCGGCGATGTCGCGCAAGCGCTCGACCGTCTTGTCAGTGGCCGCATTGAGCTCGGTCGTCTGCTCGCGCAGCCCGTTGCGGACGTCGCCGAGCTGACTCGCGGTATGCTCGGCGGCGGCGGCAAGGTCGCGAAGCTGGCGGCGGAGCGCCTCGGCATTCTGGTCGCCGCGAGCCGAGGCGGCTTCGGCCGCGCCGAGCAAATTGTTCGCTTGATTGCGCGCCGCTTCGCTCAGCTCCTGCAGCCGCCCCGCCACGGTATCGCCGGCACTGGCCACGGCGGCGGCGCGCTCGTTCAAATGCTCGCTCGCGTCCTGAAGGCGGGTGGCGACCCGGTCGGCGGTGCCGGCGATGTCCTGCGCCTGCTGCCGGAACTGCGCGCTTGACTCGCGAAGCTTGCCGCTCGCCGCATCGCTGGCGCTCGCCATCTGATGACTGCGCTCGGTGAAGCGCTCGCCCAGCTCGCCCAACTTGACCGCGGCGCGGTCGGCACTTTCCGTCACTTCGGTTGCGCGCTGGCGCAAGAGCTCGCCGCCCTGGCCGAGGCGAAGCGCCGCAAGATCGCTCGCCTGCGCGAGCGCGCGACCTTTTTCCGCGAGTTGCTCGCCCACCTCCTCGATCTTGGCGCCGGCCCGATCGGCGGCTTGCGTCACCTCGCTCGAGCCCGCCTGCATCGTCTCGTGGATGGTGGCGCTCAAGGTCGAGACGCTGTCCGCCACCGCATGGAGGTCGCGGACCTGGCGCTGCATCAGCTGCGCCATGGACTCGGCTTGGTTTCCCGCGTCGGTCGCCGCCTCCTTCAAGAGGCGCGAGTGCTCGCGGAAGGCGTCGCCCACCTGAGTCGAGCGGCTGATCGCGGTCTCGGCCGAGCGCACGAGATCCTGCGACTGCTGCTGCAGGATGGTGCGGATCTCCGTTACCTGCGCCGCCACGGCATTGCGCGCGGCGTTGAGGCGGCCGAGCTGCTGGGTGAAAGCGTCATGGAGCTGCGCTACCTGCGCCGCGACGGCCTCGGCGTTCTCCTTCACGCCGTCGCGGTGCTGGCTGAGGACGTCGCCCACGCCTTCCAATGATTGCGTCGCTTCGGCGGCGGCGGCCGCCAACCGATCCGTCTGTTGATCGAACGTCTCGCCGGCGCGGCGCATCTTGGCGATCGCCTGGTCGGCCATGCTCTGGAGGTCGCCCGCATGTCCGCGCAAGCCGCTTGCCGCTTCGCCGACCTTGCCCGCCGCCTGATCGGCGGTGGCGGTCATGGCTTCGCTGCTTTCGCGGAAGGAATCGATCGCTTGGCGCACCGTCGCCATCGTGCCCTGGACCACGGTCGAGATATCGAGGCTGCGTTGGCGCAAGGATTCGCCGACGGCCTGCACGCGGATCACCGACTGCTCGCTCGCCGTGGCGAGATCGCGTCCCTGCTGGCGGAGCGTCTCGCCCACCTCCTCGATGCGCGCGTTCGCCTGCCGCGCCGCCGCCGTCAAATGTTCGCTGCCGGCGCCCAGCGAGTCGCTCGCTTCTTTGACGCGCGCGAGGGCTTCCGCCGCCGCTGCGCGCAGCGCCTGGGCTTGTTTTGTGAGCGTCGTGCCGAGGAACTCCGCTTGGCCGGCGCTTTGCTCGGTCTGGCGCGTCAGCTCAGCGGCGTAATTGCGGAAGGCGGCGGCGAGCACCTCGGCTTGCGCCGCCGCCTTGTCAGAGGCCACCAGCAGCGCCTGCGTCTCGCCATGGAGCGCGTCGGCGCCTCGCTTAGTGGCGCCGCTGATCTGGGCCGCTGCGCCTTCAAGCCGGGTTGCGGCGCTGCCGAGCTGCTGTTCGGTGATGCCGCTCTGCTCGGCCAAACGCTCGCGTGCCTCGCCCGCGGTACGTGTGACCATCGCTTCGAAGGTGCCGATCTCGCCCGTCACCCGGGTCGCCGCTGCCGCGACCTCGCGCGCAAGCCGGTCGGCGACGCCGCTGAGCTGCTGTTCGGCGATGCCGCTCTGCTCGGCCAAGCGCTCGCGGGCCTCGCCAGCGGTGCGCGTCACCATCGCTTCGAAGGTGCCGATCTCGCCCATCACCTTTGCCGCCGCCGCCGCCACCTCGCGCGCAAGCCGGTCAGCGGCGCTGCCGAGCTGCTGCTCGGTGATGCCGCTCTGCTCGGCCAAGCGCTCGCGCGCCTCACCGGAAGTACGGGTCACCATCGCTTCGAAGGTGCCGATCTCGCCCGTCACCTTCGCCGCTGCCGCCGCCACCTCGCGCGCAAGTCGGTCAGCAACCCCGCCAAGCTCGCTCGCCGCGCGGTCGAGCGTCCGATCGACGGCGGCGACGATCGACGATTCGAGATCTGCGGCGCGCGACGCCAAGCGATCGCCGCTTGCGGCGAAAGCGCGCTCCACCACCTCCTCGACGACGCTCACTTGGCCCGCCAAGCGCTCGGTGGCGGCGGCGAGATCGCGGCCGGCGGATTTCTCGATCGACCCGGCATAGCTGCCGATCGACGATGTCAGGCGTTCGATGTGGCCCACCGCCGCTTCGAGATTGCCGCGCGTCCGCTCGGCCCGTTCGGCGGCGGTGTTGACCGAGGTCACCACCTCGTTCATGCGGCCACCAAGTCCGTCGGCGCTTGCCTGGAGCCGCGTCGCCGAGGCACTGAGAACCTCGCTCAGCTCCTCGGCTTGGCGCTTCAGCGTGGCGCCGATGGTGCGCTGCTGCTCTTCGATTTGGCGCGAGGGATTGACAAAGGTGTCGAGGCGGTCGGCGAGAACGGCCGCGCTCCGAGAGAGCTGCGCCGAGCGGCGGCGGAAGCTGGTGACGACCCAGATGAAGGCCAACGGCATGGTCACGCCGAGAACGATGCGTGCGACCTCGTCGGGCAAGAGCGTCGGCAGGACCTCCCAGCCGACTTGGGTGTGAAGATAAACGCCGCACAGCAGGAGCCAGACCGCGGACACGAACGGTCCGGACAGAACGATCCCCCAAACCCTCGACAACCTGCCCGCTCCTTTGGAGTGCGGCACTGTGCAAGAGTCGCCTATCTCGGGTAGGTCGTCAACCGTCAGTATGTGAAAGTTGTGGCATGAGGCGCGCGAGGGCGGCGCGAATCGGCTCGGGTATCGGCGTCGGCCGCCGGCTTTGCCGCGCGACGAAGACATGGACGAAGTGTCCGGTGGCGACCGGTTCGTTCGCGCGGGCGGTGAAAAGGCCCACCTCGTAGCGCACGCTCGAACGGCCGAGCTTGCGTACGCGCAAGCCGGCATCAACCGGATCGGGATAAGCGAGCGGCTGTTGGAAACGGCACATGGATTCGACGGCAAGCCCGATCACCGGCCCGTCATGGATGTCGAGTCCGCCCGCACGGATCAGGTACTGGTTGATGACCGTGTCGAAGAAGGAATAGTAGACGACGTTGTTGACGTGCCCGTAGAGGTCGTTGTCCATCCATCGCGTGGTGATGGCGTGAAAATGCGGATAGTCGCCGCGCCGCTCGGTCGGCCCCGCCGGCATCACAACATCTCTCGAAGGAGAGCGAGCGTCGCCGCCGGTTGCTCGAGCATCATCATGTGACCCGCATCCTCCAGCACCTCGATGCGCCGCTCGGCGAAGCTTGCGCCGAAGCGGCACCCGTCGGCCGCCGGCGTCATACGATCTTGCCGGCCGAGCACCAAGAGGACAGGACAACGCACCGAGGCGGCGGCCGCGGCGGCACCGCGATACGCGTCGCAGGCGGCGAGATCGGCGGCGAGCGCCGCGGCGTCGGCGCGCTCGATCAGCCGCTGTGCGCTGCCGGGAAGCCAGAGGCCCGGCGCCGGATTGCCGCCGCGGTGCCCCGCCACGCCGAAGCTCCAGCTGGTCATCATCGCCGCCGCTGTCGCAACGTCGTCCTGCGCCGCCGCAACGAGGTCGGGATGAACCCGCATCTCCGGCACGATGCCGAGCAATGCCAGCGCTTCGACGCGGTCACCGCTCCGTGCGGCGGCTTCGAGTGCGACAAGCGCGCCCATGCTGTGTCCGGCGATGCGAAAGCGCTCGGCGCCGCCGGCACTCGCGGCGCGCAGCACCCAATCGGCCATCGCCGCGATGCTGGTGAGCGGCGGGCCGGCGCTGCGGCCGTGTCCCGGAAGATCGAAGGCGAGCACGCGCCGGCCATGATGGGCGAGCGCGCGGGCCTGGAGGGCGAAGACCGTGTGGTCCATGCCCGCGCCGTGGACGAGGACGACCATGGGCTCTGCTGCCTCAGGCGCGCGGCCGCCAGTCCCGACAAACACGGCTTTGCCGTCGAGCGAGAATTCCATCCGATTACTCCGCCGCGGGCTTGAGGCGAACCGCCTTTTGCGACGCGCGCAGCGCTTGCGCGAGATCGTCGATGATGTCTTCGGCGTCCTCGAGCCCGACCGAGAGGCGGATCATGTCCTCGCCGATGCCGGCGGCAGCGAGCGCTGCGGCGTCGAGTTGCTGATGCGTCGTGCTCGCGGGGTGGATGACGAGCGTCTTGGCGTCGCCGACATTGGCGAGGTGCGAGGCGAGCTTCAAACTGTCGACGAAGCGCTTGCCGGCGGCGCGCCCGCCTTTGATACCGAAGCTCACGATCGAACCGGCGCCCTGCGGGAAGAGACGTCCCGCCAGCGCGTGATCGGGATGGTCGGGCAGATCGGGATGGCGCACCCAGGCAACGGCGTCCGATGATGTGAGGAAATCGAGCAAACGCCGCGTGTTCGCCATGTGCGCCGCCATGCGGAGGGGCAAGGTCTCGACGCCCTGGATCAGGTGGAACGCATTGGCGGGGCTCATGCAGGCGCCGAAATCGCGCAGGCCCTCGACGCGCGCGCGCATGATGAAGGCCTGCGGGCCGAACTCCTCGGCGAAGTTGATGCCGTGGTAGCCAGCATAGGGCTCGCTGAGCGTCGGGAATTTGCCGCTCCGCGCCCACGCGAAGCGGCCGGCTTCGACGAGCACGCCGCCGATGGCGACGCCATGGCCGCCCAGCCATTTGGTGGCGGAGTGCATGACGATGTCGCAGCCATGCTCGATGGGCCGGCAGAGAAAAGGCGTGGCGAAGGTGGCGTCGACCATGAGCGGCAATTGTGATTCATGCGCCACCGCGGCGACCGCGGCGATGTCGAGCACCTCGAGTCCGGGGTTGCCGAGAACCTCGGCGAAGACGAGGCGCGTCTCCGGACGAATCGCGGTACGGAAGGCGGCGGGATCGCGCGGATCGACGAAACTCGTCCCGATCCCGAAGCGCGGCAGGGTGAGCTTCATGAGGTTGATCGATCCGCCATAGAGCGAGGCGGCCGCGACAATATGTCCGCCCGCGCCCATGAGGGTCGCGATGGCGAGATGAAGCGCCGCTTGCCCGCTCGCGGTGCAGACCGCGCCGACACCGCCCTCGAGCGCAGCCAGACGCTCTTCCAGCACCGCCACCGTGGGATTGGCGATGCGCGAATAGATGTATCCGGGTTCCTCGAGGTTGAACAACGACGCCGCATGATCGCTGTTCTGGAAAACGTAGCTGGTGGTCTGATAGATCGGCACGGCGCGCGCACCGGTGGCGGGATCGGGTCGCTGTCCCGCATGCAAGCTGAGCGTGGCAAATTTGGGGAATTTCGCGTCGGCCATGATGGGCTCCCCGTGAGCGGACGCGCCTACCATACACGAAGCTCGGAAGAGGGCCGACATTGCCGGCAAATTCGCTGGAGCCGCCAGCGAGTGGCGGCTCCCCGAAGGTGCAAGGTGCGAAGGTGCGGAAGATGCCGGAATTGCGGGCAGGGACGAGCCCCGAACCGCACGGCAGTATCCGCTCCCCTTCGTTAAGAGAAGCTGAAGCGAACGCGAGAGTTGGGTTATTGCGCGAGCCAGCCGCCGTCCATCGGTAACGCTTCGCCGGTCATCGTTTCGGCCGCATCGCCGCAGAGGAAGAGAGCGAGCGCGCCCAAATGCTCGGGCGTGGTGTAGCGCAGCATCGGCTGCTTCTCGCGCAAAAGGTCGAGCTTCTCCTCCTCGACCGGACGGCCCGTTTCTTTGGCGCGCGCCTCGATCTGCTTTTGCACGAGCGGCGTCAGCACCCAACCCGGACAAATGGCATTGCAGGTGATGCCGAGATTGGCGGTCTCGATCGCCACCACCTTGGTGAAGCCGATGATGCCGTGCTTCGCCGCGACATAGGCGGCCTTCTCCGCACTCGCCACGAGGCCGTGCGTCGAGGCGATGTTGATGACGCGGCCCCATTTGCGCTGCTTCATCAGCGGGAGCGCCGCCTTGGTGGCGTGGAACGCGGCCGAGAGATTGATGGCGATGATCGCGTCCCACTTGTCCTCGGGAAAGGACTCGACGGGCGCCACGTGCTGGATGCCGGCATTGTTGACGAGAATGTCGACGCTCCCGAGCTCGCGCGTGGCAGCAGCGATCATCTCGCGAATGTCCGCGGGTTTCGACACGTCGGCAGCGGAGTATGCGGTCTTCACATCGTATTTGTCGGCAAGATCACGCTTCAGCTTGTCGATCGCGGCCTTCTCGCCGAATCCGTTGAGCATGATCGCGGCACCGTCGGCGGCGAGCGCATTGGCGATGCCGAGCCCGATGCCGCTGGTCGAACCGGTGACGACGGCGACTTTGCCTTTCAACATCGGAGAGCCTCCTTATTTGACGTTTGATGCTGCACGACGCGGCGCGCGACCACTTGCGGAACGGGACCTTGACCGGGGATGGGGTCGAGTGCCTCGACGAGCATCTCGCCAGTGGCGGCGTTTGCCGCGGCGACCAGCACGGTATGGCCATTGAGGACCGGCGGCGCAAGGTCGGTCGTTCCGGCAAAGGCACCGCCTTGCAGCGCGCAAACCGCTTTGCGGCGTACCTGATTGTTTTCGCGCGGCGCCACTCTTTCCCACTCGAGCGCGTGCGGCCGCGGCGCGCCGTCGAGATCGGGGCTGAGCCAGTCGTTGGCGACACCGACGGTAAAATTGTCGATCTCGGCGCCACGATGCAGGCGGCGGTCCCGCGCGATCGCCTCGATGACACAGCATTGCGTGCCTTCGCTGCCGCTCAACGAGAAGATCGCGGGCATCGCCAATGAGATGCTGCGGTCCATCAGCATCGTCACGGCGGTCTCGTAGTCGCCGGCTTCCTCGCAGACCTGCCGTAAGAGATGCGCCGCCGGCATGGCGCCGCCGAGGCGCACGAGGCGCATTCTGCCGAGCGCTTCATCGAGCCAGCGCGGACCAATGATCGGCATGCGCGGCGCTTGATTGATCGCCGCGGCGAACCGTCCTGGCGCCATGGCCGTGAGCACGCCGACGAAGCCAGGCCAGGTGACATTGTAGAAGGGGCCATGAGTGGTTTCGTGACGGGCAATAACGACGTAGCGGCCAATGCCTGTCAGTCCCCAATCGAGCACGCGGATCAACCGCGCGCCGCTTCCGGTGGGATCGCGCGCGGCGCTCGTCGAGCAGGCCCATTCGTAGACGATGTTGAGGAAGTAGACGCCCCGGCGCGAGAGACGCTCGGCGATATACTCGATCTCGTTGCGATAGGGATTCGCCTGCCGCGTCAGCCACCGCCGTGAAACCTGATCGGCGAAGCGGGCCGCAAGCGGCAATAGTGCATGGCTGGAAAGTGTGGTCTCCACCAGAGCGGCGGCGCGGTCGGCCTGCGCATCGAAGAGTGCAATGCCGCCGCCCTGACCGATATCGACGAGGGGAATCTCAGGGATTTCCGGCATCTATCGCTTGAAGAGGGCGTCGGCGCCGGTTCGTTGCTTGCGCTTCCCCGCGATTTCGATGCGGGTGCGCCCGATCTCTTCCTCGAGCTCGCCGATATAGGCTTCGAGCTCGGCGATCGAGAGCGGCACCAAATCCTTCTTGGCGGGCTTTTTCTGGCGCGGGAGCAAATCCTCCTCGTCCATCGCTTTCTCCTCGCTCGCTCGGCTGTTGCCAGTCTGCCGCGCAGGGGCTAGAGGTGCAATCCATCAGCAAAGACAATGACGGACGGCCTCATGACCGCGCTTCCCGCCACCATGACTGCGATCGAAATCACCGAGCCCGGCGGGCCTGAGGTGTTGAAGCCCGCAAGTCGTCCGCTGCCGCTGCCGGGCGCCGGCGAGGTGCTGATCCAAGTGGCCGCCGCCGGTGTCAATCGCCCCGATGTGATGCAGCGCCAAGGTAGCTATCCACCGCCCCCCGGTGCCTCCGATATTCCCGGCCTCGAGGTCGCGGGCACGGTCGTCGCGGTCGGCCTCGGTGTCAACCACATCAAGGTGGGCGACGCCGTTTGCGCGCTCGTCACCGGCGGCGGCTATGCGACATATTGTGTCGCGCCCGAGCCGCAATGCCTCCCCGTGCCCAAGGGGTTCAGCATGGTGGAAGCGGCGGCCTTGCCGGAGACCTTCTTCACCGTCTGGACCAACCTCTTCGAGCGCGGTGCGCTGAAGCCCGGCGAGAGCGTGCTCATCCATGGCGGCACCAGCGGCATTGGCACCACGGCGATCCAGCTGGCGAAAGCCTTGGGCGCGCATCAGGTCTTCGCCACCGCCGGCAGCCGCGACAAGTGCCATGCCGCCGAGAAGCTCGGCGCGACGCGCGGCGTCGACTACAAGCACGAGGATTTCGTCAAGATCGTCAAGGATATGACGGCGGGCCGCGGCGTCGACGTCATCCTCGACATGGTGGGCGGTGACTACATCCAGCGCAACATCAGCGCGCTCGCCGTCGAAGGGCGCATCGTCTACATCGCTTTCCTGCGCGGCTCTCAAGTCGAGGTGAACTTGCTGCCGCTGATGCTCAAACGCGGCACCATCACCGGCTCCACCTTGCGCGCCCGCACGGTGGAGCAGAAGGCGGCGATCGCGGCGCCGTTGAAGCGCGTCGCCTGGCCGCTCCTCGACCAGGGGAAGGTGAAGCCGGTGATCCACCGCACGTTCCCGCTGGCGCAAGCGAGCGAGGCGCACAAGCTCATGGAGAGCTCGGCGCATATCGGCAAGATCGTGCTCGAGGTGTAAGGGGAGGGCGCCCTTCCCAGGCGGGCGGCGACCCTCTATATAGCGGCTATCCCCTGGACATGACGTTTGCCAGTCCGCCTTCCGGCGCAACCCGGGCCGGCGCGGCAAGGAGTTTAGAAGGAGAAGTTTATGGCGCTGCCGCTCATGCCGAAAGCCACGGCCGTGTGGCTCGTCGAGAATACCTCGCTCACCTTCGACCAGATCGGCGAATTCTGCGGCCTTCATCCACTCGAGGTGCAGGCGATCGCCGATGGCGAGGTGGCGGTGCAGATGCAGGGCCTCGACCCCATTGCCAACGGCCAGCTCACGCTCGAGGAGATCGAGCGCTGCCAGAAGGATCCGAACGCGCGACTGAAGCTCTTGGCCGAAGCCGTGCCGCTCCCGGTGGTGAAGCATCGCGGACCCCGCTACACGCCCATCGCCAAGCGCCAGGACAAGCCCGACGCCATCGCCTGGCTCTTGAAGAGCCATCCCGAGCTTTCCGACGGGCAGATCTCGAAGCTCATCGGCACCACCAAGCCCACCATCCAGGCGGTGCGCGACCGCACCCATTGGAACTCGTCCAACATCAAGCCGCGGCATCCGGTGGCGCTCGGCCTCTGCACGCTCGCCGAGCTCGAATCCGCGGTGGCGCGCGCCAATCGCGGCAAGAAGCGGGTCGAGGTCGAGCCGCCGCCCGCCGAGGGCGAAGAGCCGGTCACCTCGGAGGATGGCGCGTCGGCGGGGTGAGGGCGCAATTAAGTCGCGTCCGAGACAGCGTTTCACGGAAACAGGGTGTGGGGATCAATTGCTCGCGCAGCTGTCTTCGCGCCGGCGGAGCAAGGAGCACGCGCAGGCGGCTCTCCTAGGGGCCGCTGCGGCGCGGTGCGCTCGGCCGCTCGCGAGCCAATGATGAGTGACGATGACAAAAGCACACAAAAAATTGTCGCGCTGGCGGCCGAGGTCGTGAGCGCGCGCCTGTTGGCGGCACAAGAGACGCTGCACGCGCCGCATTTGCACGACGTTGAAGTGGCCCATGTCGTTCGGCGCTTCGCCGCGATCGGCAGTATCGATGCGGAGCGTGGCCGTGAGGCGCTCGCCGACCTCGCCGACTTTCCCTTGCGCCGCTATCCCCACGCCCTTCTTCTGCAACGCGTCTGGGAATTGCGACGGAATTTTACGGCTTACGACGCCGTCTATGCCGAAGCGCTCGATGTGCCGCTGCTAACGCGCGACCAACGGCTCGCCGGCAGGGCGCGCGCTCATATCCGCGTCGAGTTGGTCTAACGCTCGACGCATCTACCGTCCCGGATACCCCGCGTCTTTGAGCGTGTCGGCGATCTCGCCCAGTATGGCAGGATCGTCGATGGTGGCGGGCGTCTTGTAGTCCTCGCCGTCGGCGATGCGGCGCATGGTGCCGCGGAGGATCTTGCCGGAGCGCGTCTTCGGCAGGCGCTGCACCACCATCGCGGTCTTGAAGCTCGCGACCGGGCCGATGCGCTCGCGCACGAGCTTCACCGCTTCGTCCGCCACTTGCGCCGGCGGCCGCGCCGCACCCGCCTTCAGCACGAGGAAGCCGATCGGCACCTGGCCCTTCAGTGAATCGGCGACGCCGATGACGGCGCATTCGGCGACATCGGGATGCGCCGCCAGCACTTCCTCGATGCCGCCCGTCGAGAGGCGATGGCCCGCGACATTGATGATATCGTCGGTGCGGGTCATGACGAAGACGTAGCCATCCTCATCGATGTAGCCGGCATCCGCCGTTTGGTAGTAGCCGGGATAGTCGGCGAGATAGGATTGGACGAAGCGCTCATCCGCATGCCAGAGCGTCGGCAGCGCGCCCGCCGGCAACGGCAGCTTCAAGCAGAGGGCGCCGATCTCGCCGCGCTTCAATTCCTGGCCCTCGGGGCCGAGCACGCGCAAATCCCAGCCCGGCACGGGCTTCGTCGAGGAGCCGTGCTTCACCGGCATCGGCTCGAGGCCTTGGCAATTGGCGGTGATCGGCCAGCCGGTCTCGGTCTGCCACCAATGATCGATCACGCGCACCTTGATCTGCTGCTCCGCCCATTCCACCGTCGGCGGATCGGCGCGCTCGCCCGCGAGGAACAACGCGCGGAACTTGCCGAGATCGTATTTCCGCATGAGCTTGCCGTCGGGATCTTCGCGCTTGATGGCGCGGAACGCGGTGGGCGCGGTGAACATGACGGCGACGCCATGCTCGGCGATGACGCGCCAGAAGGCGCCCGCATCGGGCGTGCCGACGGGCTTCCCTTCATAGAGCACGCTGGTGCAGCCATAGAGAAGCGGCGCGTAGACGATGTAGGAGTGGCCGACGACCCAGCCGACATCCGACGCGGTGAAGAACACCTCGCCGGGCTTGAGCCCGTAGATGTTCGCCATCGACCAGTAAAGCGCCACCGCATGGCCGCCATTGTCGCGCACGATGCCTTTGGGAATGCCGGTGGTGCCTGACGTGTAGAGGATGTAGAGCGGATCGGTCGCCGCGACGGTGACGCACTCCGCCGGCGCGGCCTTGGCGACCAGCGTCACCCAATCATGATCGCGGCCGGCAACGAGCGCGGCCTTTGCCATCGGCCGCTGCAGGATGACACAGGCTTCAGGCTTCGCTTTGGCGATCTCGATCGCCTGATCGAGGAGCGGCTTATAGGGAATGATGCGCTGCACCTCGATGCCGCAGGACGCCGAAAGGATCACCTTGGGCTGCGCGTCGTCGATGCGGGTTGCGAGCTCCGGCGCGGCGAAGCCGCCGAAGACGACGGAGTGAATGGCGCCCAGCCGCGCGCAGGCGAGCATCGCCATCGCCGCTTCCGGCACCATCGGCATGTAGATGAGCACGCGGTCGCCTTTTTGGACACCGAGACCGCGCAGCGCGCCCGCGAGCCGCGCCACCTCGTCGCGGAGTTGGCGATAGGTGAAGCGCTTGATGGTGCCGGTGACCGGGCTGTCATAGATGAGCGCCACTTGCTCGCTGCGCCCCTTCGCGACGTGGCGGTCGAGCGCGTTCCAGCAAGTGTTGAGCCGTCCGCCCTTGAACCAGAGATAAAAGGGCGGGCGGGAGCGATCGAGGACGGAATCCCAGCGGGTTTCCCAATCGATCGCCTGCGCCGCCTCGGCCCAGAACCCCGCGGGATCGGCAAGCGAGCGGCGATAGGCTTCCTCATACCGGCTGGCCATGGCGCACCCTCTTCGGGTTTAATTCGCTTGATATAACGAGTGTGCGGCAAGCATGCGCGCTTGCCAAGCTGCGTACCGCAGACGAGTTACGTTGAAGATCGCGCAGCGGCCCCCTCACCCTGTCCCTCTCCCCGAGGGGAGAGGGGACGCGCGGCGCCGATCTTAGCCCCTCGCCCCGACGGGGAGAGGGAGGGGCCCATCGCGAAGCGATGGGAGGGTGAGGGGGAGCGCAGGAAAGATGGGAGCACCGCCATGGCAGAGACGCGCAACCCCTACAGCATCGGGCTCGAGCGGAACGCCGCCAATTTTGCGCCGCTGACGCCGCTCGATTTTCTGGCGCGCAGCGCCGCGGTGTTTCCCGAGCGGCTCGCGGTCGTGCACGGCACCCGGCGGTACACCTGGGCGCAAGTTTACGAACGCTGCCGGCGGCTTGCGAGCGCGCTCAGAGGGCACGGCATCGGCAAGAACGACACCGTGGCGGTGATGGCGCCCAATGTGCCGGAAGCCTTCGAGGCGCATTTCGGCGTCACCATGGCGGGTGCGGTGCTGAACGCGCTCAACATCCGCCTCGATGTGGCGAGCATCGCCTTCATGCTGCAGCATGGCGAGGCGAAGGTGCTCATCACCGATCGCGAATTCTCCGCGGTGATCGAAGAAGCGCTGGCAAAGCTTCAGAAGAAACCGCTCGTCATCGACATCGACGATGTTTTGGCGCCGCCAGGCAAGCGTCTCGGCGCCATCGATTACGAGCGCTTCATCGCCGGCGGCGATCCGAACTTCGCGTGGGAGCCGCCCGCCGACGAATGGGACGCGATCACGCTCAACTATACCTCCGGCACCACCGGCAATCCCAAGGGCGTCGTCTATCACCATCGCGGCGCTTATCTGAACGCGCTCGGCAACGCGCTCGTCTGGAGCATGCCGCAGCACCCGGTTTATCTCTGGACCTTGCCGATGTTCCATTGCAACGGTTGGTGCTTTCCCTGGACGGTGACGGCGCTCGCCGGCACGCATGTGTGCCTCCGGCGTGTCGAAGCGGCGGCGATCTATGCCGCGCTTGGCGAGCATGGCGTGACCCATCTCTGCGGCGCGCCTGTGGTGATGAACATGATCTTGAATGCGCCCCCCGAGGCGCGGCGCGATCTCCGCGGCCGCGCCATCGCCATGATGACCGCGGGTGCGGCGCCGCCGGCGGCGGTGATCGAGGGGATGGAGACGCTCGGCTTCCACATCACCCATGTCTATGGGCTCACCGAGGTTTACGGCCCCGTTACCGTGTGTGCCTGGCATGAGGAGTGGGACGATCTTCCGACCGCTGAGCGCGCGGCGATCAAGGCACGCCAAGGCGTGCGCTATCCCGTGCTCGAGGGGTTGATGGTGGCGGAAGCGAGGACTCTCGCGCCGGTGCCGCCGGACGGCGCCACCATGGGTGAGATCTTCATGCGCGGCAATGTCGTGATGAAGGGGTATCTCAAGAACGAGGCCGCGACGCGCGAAGCGTTCGCTGGCGGCTGGTTCCACACCGGCGATCTCGGCGTCATGCATGAGGACGGCTATATCGAGCTCAAGGACCGCTCCAAGGACATCATCATCTCGGGCGGCGAGAACATCTCCACCATCGAGGTGGAAGGTGTCCTCTACCGCCACCCGGCGGTGCTCGAAGCCGCGGTGGTGGCGCGGCCGGACGAGCGCTGGGGCGAGACCCCCTGCGCCTTTGTGACATTGAAGCCCGAGGCCCGCGCCACAGCGGAGGAGTTGATCGCCTTCTGTCGGGGGCAACTCGCGGGGTTCAAGGTGCCGAAGTCAGTGGTCTTCGGGCCATTGCCCAAGACCTCGACGGGGAAGATCCAAAAGACTGTGCTGCGCGCCCAGGCGAAGGCACTGGGTTGATTCAAACGTGTATGAATGGATACCAGCAAACAGTGCAAACACCTGCCCGTCGTCCCTGCGAAAGCAGGGACCCAGGGCTAGCGACGAATCCCTCCACCCCTGGATTCCCGCTTTCGCGGGAATGACGAGGATTGGGATTCGATCCGGCGAGCGGAAGGAGCTAGTGAGCGGGGTGGGTGGTGTGTTCGAGGTGGAAGATTTCGTCTTTTATTCGGAGCTTTTGGCGCTTCAGGTCGGCGAGGGTCTCGACATTGGGCATCGGTCGGCTGATCTCTTGATCGATGGCCTCCTCCAGGGTGCGGTGACGGGCCCGGAGGGACTCGATACGATCCTGCAGCGACATGGCTCCTCCTATGACTGGACGCGTGAGGGCTGCTGACCGGCTATGGTAACGCCGATTGGAGGGCAGCACCAAGGAAGATATGCTGCCTGGGGCCGCGGCATTCCGGCACCGCCGAAAGGGTAAAAATATGGCCGGTTCTACCCGCCTCGTCGTCGGCATCAGCGGCGCCTCGGGCGTCCTTTATGGGATGCGCCTTCTGGAGCTGCTGCGCCCCCTCGCTGTCGAGACCCACCTCGTCGTCACCAAGGCGGCCGAGGTGTCGCTCGCGCATGAGACGCGCTTCAAGCTCGCGGAGATCCGGGCGCTTGCCGACCATCACCATGCCATCAGCGACATCGCGGCGCCGCTCGCCTCGGGCTCGTTCCGCACCATGGGGATGATCGTCGCCCCCTGCTCGATCCGCACCATGTCCGAAATTGCTCACGGCACGACCAGCACGCTCTTGACCCGCGCCGCCGACGTGACCTTGAAGGAGCGTCGGCCTCTCGTGCTCATGGTGCGGGAGACGCCGCTCCATCTCGGGCACCTCCGCACCATGGCGGCGCTCGCCGAGATGGGCGCCATCATCGCGCCCCCGGTGCCCGCCTTCTACGCCCAGCCGGCGACGCTCGAGGACATGGTGGACCACACCCTCGGCCGCCTCCTCGACCTCTTCGGCCTCGAATCGCCCGGCGTCAAACGCTGGGGCGAGGCGAACGAGAAGGACGAGACGCTGCGGCCGCTCAGACGGCAGAAGCCGGGATGAGGACAGCGCTGTACCCGGTTGAGCGGCGAAATCCGCCGTGATCCTCTACGACAACATCCCGAAGATCGTGGCGCGCGCCTTGAGCCATGCGCGCGTGCTCGATGTCGGGGGCTCCTCGCATCCGCTCAATGCGGCGACGCACATGCTCGACATCGTGGCTTTTGCCGCGCGCGGCGCGCCGCTCGATCCCGCGACGCCGCCGCGCTTCAGCGAGGCGACGTGGACGGTGGCCGATGCTTGCGTTGCGCCTTGGCCTTTTCCCGACGGCTATTTCGAGTGGAGCTTCTGCTCGCACATCCTCGAGGACGTGCGCGATCCCATCGCCGTGGTGAAGGAGCTCCGGCGCGTCGCGCGCGCCGGCTATATCGAGACACCCGCGCGGCTGCGCGAGATTTTCGCCAAGGCGCGGTTCGCGACGCTCCGGCGTTGGCTCGGCCGCGGCGCCGAGATCGGCTTCTATCATCACCGCTGGTTCGTCGAGCTCGCGGGATCGCATCTCCTCTTCACCGCGAAGACGGCGGAGCTCGCGCGCGACACGCGCTACTACATCACGCGCGGCGAGATCGGCCGCAAGCTCACGCAAGCGGAAAGCGGCCTCTGCCTGTGGTGGGAGGGCGAGCTCTCCGCGGAAGAGGTGTTTCCGCGCTCGCTCCACGACGATCTCCTTGCCTTCAAGGTGAAGGCAATGGGGGCGCTTCGGGCGAGGTGAGCGCGGACGCCAGATCGCATCGCAATCGACACGGAATCGCATAAATGCGTCGTTGCGAGGAGGCGAAGCCGACGAAGCAATCCAGGGCAATCACACTTCCCAGCCCTGGATTGCTTCGCCTTCGGCTCGCAATGACGGTGCAAACAATGCCGCGATCGAATCTACGGATCGATCAGCACGCCGGGATTGAGCAGGCCCTGTGGGTCGAGCGCTTGCTTCGCCGCCCTGAGCGCCGTGGCGAAAAGCGGCGGGCGCTGGCGGTCGTACCAGGTGCGGTGGTCGCGGCCGACGGCATGATGGTGCGTGATGGTGCCGCCCGACGCGATGAGCGCGTCGGAGGCGGCGGTCTTGATCGCCTGCCATTGCTGCAAGAGCGCGCCGTGGCGGCCGAGCGCGTGGAAGGTGAAGTAGGGCGCGGGCCCGTCGGGATAGACATGGGTGAAGCGGCAGGTGACCTGACCCGGCCTTCCCGTCGCCTCGCGAATGGCGCGCTCGGCCGCCGCCTTCACCTTCTCGTGGAAGCTTTCGAACCGCTCCCAGGTGATCGCCGTCTCGAAGGTGTCGTTGATGAGCGCGCGCGGCACGGTGCGCTCGCGCGCATAGGGCATGCGGATGAAGGCATTGCGCCAGATGCCGGCGGCACCCTCGCGATGCGCATCTTCCTTGCCGGCAATCTCCGGCGTGCCGCCATGATCGGCGCAGCATTCGAGCGCGCGCTTCATCCAGGGCTCGACCGCGTGGTCGCCCGACTCAAAGGCCAGCACCATGATCGCCGCGTTGCCGTCGCCGGCGCCGGTGTTCTGCGCTTCCACAGGATCGAGAATGCGGCAATTGGCGGGATAGAGGCCCGCCTGCGAAATGGCGCGGAGCGCGCGCGCCGCGGTGAAGAAGTCCTTGAAGCGCACCGAGCCGCCGGCACGAAAGCGCGGCCGGTCCTGGAGCCGCATCCAGGCTTCGGTGATGATGCCGAGAATGCCTTCCGATCCCAGCAGCAGACGGTCGGGGCTCGGGCCCGCGCCCGAGCCCGGCAAACGCCGCGTCTCGATCACGCCTTTGGGCGTCACCATGCGCAGACTCTCGACGAAATCGTCGATATGCGTGTAGAGGCTCGCGAAGTGTCCGCCGGAGCGCGTCGCGATCCAGCCGCCCAAGGTCGAGTACTCGAAGCTCTGCGGGAAGTGGCGGAGCGTGAGGCCGTGCAGCTTCAGCTGCGCCTCGAGCGCGGGACCGAAGACGCCGCCTTCGATGCGGGCGGCGCGCGAGGTGCGGTCGATCTCGAGGACGCGGCCCATGCAGCGGAGATCGATGGTGATCGCCGCCTTGTGACGCGCGGGATCAAGCCGCGGCTCGACACCGCCAACGACGCTCGAGCCGCCGCCGAAGGGCATCACCGCGGCTTGCGCGCCGCCGGCCCAGTCGAGAAGCGCCGCCACCTCGCTTTCGTTCCGCGGATAAGCGACGACATCGGGCGCGCTCGCGTAATCGCCCGAGAGACCGCGCACGTAATCGGGATAGGACTTGCCGTAGGTGTGGGCGGCGCGGTCGTAGAGCTCGCTCGTGCAGATGTCGGCGAGGCTTGCGGGCGGCAGAAGCCGCGGCGGGCGGAGCTTCAACGCCGCGAGCGACGGCGGCGCCACCTCGTCGAACTCGGCGACACCGAAGCGCTGGCGATAGCGGGCGAGCACGAAGGCCTCTTCCTCGCGCGTCATCGCTTCGCCCTCGCGACCCCAGCCGAACACCTTGAGGCGCGCTTCCGCCATAGCCATTCTCCCTCCGGGCGTGGATTGCGCGGTTCTCCGCGCCTTCGCTAACGGCGCAGGCGGCTGTCGATCAGCTCACGCACCTTGCGCTGTTCCCAATCCTGGGTCGTCCACGGCAGAAGCTCGTAAGCGTGAAGGCCGTGGAGCACCACCAGCATGCCCCAGCCGATGAGCGGCGCGTAAAACCACGCCGGGCCGGGCGTGGTCGAATCGATCATGAAGAGCACGAAATTGATGATCACATAGGCGGTGAGATGGCTGTAGAACCCGCGCAGCGACCGCACGCGACGCCACGCCCATTGCTCGACCTCGGCGAGATGGGCGACCTCCCGCGCACTGATGCCGGGATGCAACTCGACGGGCTCGCTCCCTTGACCTCGCATGCCGCCTTTCGCTCCTCGCCTCCGCGGGAGGCGCAAGTCCAACTTTATCGGGAATCGGCCGGCGAGTAAAACGACACGCGTCTAGTGGCGCGCCGGGCTCTCCTGCGAGGCGATGCAAGCGAAGGGACGGTCGAGCCTCAGCAAATCTTCGGTCGCACGGATCCATGCGGCGAGCGCATAGCCCTCGACCCAGGCATCGAATTCGGCCTCGCGGTGGTCGAGTTCGGCGGTGGCGCGCCGGCGCGCCTGGGAGAGGCGCCGCCGTCCGGTCTTCTGCGCACCAGGCGCGCTCAGCATCGCGAGCTCCGCGTCGCTGCGGCGATGCCAGGCCGCGAATGCCTCGACCCGGCGTTCGAACTCCTCGCGTGGCAACCGCCGGGCGCGCGTCTCGGCATCGCGCAGAATCCCGCTGGCTGCCTCGCCGAAGGCGCGCTCGATCTCGGTGGCATTGGGCTGGCGGGCCGCATCGATGAACGGCCGCGCCATCTCGCTCGCCTGGCGCTTCAGCCGGTCGATGAGGGCGCGCGTTGCCGTCATGGGTCACCCCTCTTAAGCTGCTCCATCCGGCCCTTAGAGGCTAATCCCGCGGATTCCGGGCTGTCCAGCGCGCTCTCGCCAGCCCTTTCGATAAATTTTCAGCGAGAAATTGGTCTCCGACATAATACGCCGCGGAATTTTCACAGTGATGTGCTAGGTTGGTAAAGCGCGCGCCCCCGCGCGTGGTGATTTCTCACGGAAAGCAAAGGCAGAGCACGACGAATGGGTAGAGGTAGGGACTTCCGCGGCCCGAGACGACGCGGATTCGACGACGACTTTTCGCCGCCAGACATGCCCGATTTCTCGCAGCCGCGACGCTCTTTCGGCTCCTTCTCGCCGCCCATGGCGGAAGGCCCGGAGGTCGAGGCTGTGGTTAAGTGGTTCAACGGCCAGAAGGGTTTCGGCTTCGTCGAACTGAGCGACGGCACCGGCGATGCATTCCTGCACGTCGCGGTGCTGCAAGCAGCGGGCCGGCAATCGGTCCTACCGGGATCGAAGATGCGCGTCGCCACCGCGCAGGGGCCGAAGGGCCGTCAGGTGGCGCGCGTCATCGAGGTCGATGAGAGCACGGCGAGCGAACCGCCGCGCCGGCCGCCCCGCGGCGATGCCGGCTTCGGCCGAGCGCCCCGCGATGCCTCAAGCGCCGTCGAGATGACCGGCACGGTCAAATGGTTCAACACCGACAAGGGCTTCGGCTTCATCGCTCCGGAAGGGGGCGGGAAGGATGTGTTCGTCCACATCTCGGTGCTGAGCCGTTCCGGCATCGCCGGTCTCGCCGAGGGGCAACAGGTGACGATGCGCGTGGTCGAGACCCCGAAAGGGCGAGAGGCGCTGAGTATTTCGCCTTTAGGTTGATTGCAGCGGGCGGCCGAATGCCAGCCGCCCGCCACTTTCTCCGATCAGTCGACCGCCGTTAGATTGCCCGCGGCTTCCTTGCCGCGGTCGACGATGACTTCGTATTTGATCTTCTGCCCCTCGCGCAGTGAGTTGAGGCCGGCGCGCTCGACCGCGGAGATATGGACGAAAACGTCCTTTCCGCCGCCGTCGGGCTGGATGAAGCCATAGCCTTTCTGCGCGTTGAACCACTTGACGGTACCAGTAGCCAAGCAAGCCTCCCTTGATCGATGGACCGGCGCCGCCGCGCATCAAGCATTGGCGGCGTCGTGCAGTTCTCGGCCTCAAGCACCTTGGAGCAACGCCCGGCGGGCGATCGGCAAGTCCGCCGAAGCTGAAACTGTGGGAGAACGATCGCACGGCGGGGAGCTCGGCACAATTGTAAAAGCCGGGCATCGCTCAGAAGGGTTATGTCGTCGCCGCATCGCACCCGGCACTAGGCTCGGGCGGCCGATCTGTTACAATCCGCCGCGACCAAGGCGACGAGGGTGACATGGTGGCGGTGCTGCTGGGTTCGGTGTTGAGCCTGGTGTTCTTTTCCGTAGTGCTGGCGGCCGAGATCCGCGGCGGCGACCTCAAGCGCATGCGCGAGCTCGGCTTGATCGTCGGCATCTTGAGCCTCGTCGCCGCCTTTGCGAGCCACGAGATTGTCGCCGCCGGTTGGCCGCAGCTCGCCGGCCTTTCGGCCATTCTCGGCGGCTAGAGTCTGATTCGTTTGGGCGGAATCGCTTTTGAGGATTCCCAAGGGGCTCGATTTCTGATTCAAGATGCTGGCTGGAGTTGGGGGGCCAGCATGGATGGCGAGACCCTATTCGCTTGATCTTCGCGAGCGCGTCG
>DASZAN010000039.1:0-73113 GCA_035945115.1 Allostellaceae bacterium | reverse complement strand
GAGGTCGCGGACGCCGCAGGCCGACGCGAAGGAGCGGAGCCGCTCGACGACGCGGGGGACGATCGACGTCAGGACGAAGGGCGCGACCTCGACGTCGAGGAGGACGAGCGTCTTGTCGTTCGCGCGATCGAGCGAGCGGCGCGCCGCGTAGACGAGGGCGCATTCGCCTTTCTCTCCAGGCCGGAGGACGGCGAAGATCAGGCCGGCGTTCGCGGGCATCGGCGCGACCTCGGTCATCGAGCGACGCCAGGGAGTGAACGACACCGCCGAAGCCGAGACCGCTACGAGGACTCCGGCGACGCAGTTCGAAACGTCGTCATGAGCGCCGGGCGGATGGTCGATCGAATCCTTGCCGCCGCGCGCCGTCCGCCGCTCCAACGCGCAGAGCTGAGAGACGAGGCGCGGGAGATCGAGCAGCTCGACCTGCCCGCTGTTCAGCAGCGGGAGGAGGTCGCGGTACATGTCGGACTTCGGTTGCTCCGCGACCTCGTACTCGATGCCGTGGGCGCGGAAGCGCTCGCGCGGCCATTCGCCCGCGTAGCGGTCGCCGCGGACGCTCGCGACTCCGTAGGAGCGGAGGAGCGCCGCGAACTCGGCGACGACCTCGTCGGGCGAAAAGGGTGGCCGACGCTCGCGAATAGCATCGACGATGCCGCGCCCCTTGTCGTCCGCGTGGGCAATCGCGAGCGTCATGCTGTCGGCGCTGCCGCCGGACGGATCGACGAACGCAACGTAAGTGGTCCCGGAAACCGGCGGCAGCTCGTGACGGTCGACGACGACGGCGGCCTCGACGACCTCGCGGGCGACGTATGATTCCAAGTCTGAGCGGAACTGCGCGCCGTACTCGGCGGCGGCGGCGACGTCGTCGCGCTCGTACGCTTCGGCGATCACGCGCTCGGGCACGGTCGGGTTCATCGTCTGCGTCGGCGCCTGCCAGACGAGCACGGGGCCGGCGCGCCCGTAGAAGCGGCGGTAGTTGTCCCATAGCTCGCCGCGCTTCGCGTAGGGGCTGCTCCCGGCGAAGAGCTTCGAGCCGGGGACTGTCGCCATCGCCGGGCGGACCGCGGCGAGTATCTCGTGATCGGGGTTCGCGCTGTCGCCGGTCCGCCAGAACGCGATTTCATCTCCCAAAACCGCGATGCAAGTCGTGCCGCGTATCGTGCGGTAGCTCGCGGTCGAAATCTCGATGATGATTCCGCTCGCCAGCTCGATCGACTCGTCGTCGTCGCGGACGACCTCGCCCTTCAGCACGGCGATGTGAGTAAACATCGCGCGGATATAACGGAAGATGACGCGGGCTTGCCGACGATCCGCGGCGAGGATCGAGACGACGGCGGTCTCACCGGGGACGAGGTACGCGCTCCAGTCCATGAACGCGGCGAGGAAGACGCCCAGCATCGCGAGGATCAGACTCTTGCCGCCGCGTCTGCCGATCACCATCCACATCTCGTCGATCGCGGCGTCGGGCGCAGCGTCGCGCCCCGTGCATTCGCGGAAGAGCGCGAGGTCCTCTTCGCTCATCGGCAGCGCGAAGAGCGCGGCGAGAAGGACGCGCCACGCCCGCCATGTCTCCCGCCGCTTGAACCAAGGCCGGAAGAGCGCGGGGTCGTCCATCGCTTCGAGGACGTTCATCGCGCGGACGCCTCCGCGTCGCGCTCTGCGATGTGCTCGCGCAGCGATTTCGGCGGCGGCTCGGCTGCTTCGAGCCCGATCTCGCGCAGCGCGAGCCGAACGCTGTTGCGGAGCGCATGCGCGACCCTGCCGTCGAGTTCGGTGAACTCGCCGTTCGCCGCTTTGACGTCGAGCAGCTCAAGCCGCAACAAGTCGGCGGCGACGCGGCGGATCAAGATGCGCTGCGGGACGGTCGCCTTCTCGGCGCCGCCGAGATGGCGGAGGAGTTCGGCCTCGGTCCGCTTGAGGAACTGCGCCTCTCGGGTCCGCCCGTCGAGGCGGCGGAGGCGATGGCGCGGCGAAAGCGGTCCGGCGGCGGCGGAACTCGTCAAGGGCGGGCTCCCGGCAGGCGAGCGGCGGTCCGGCGCGGCGAGAGGGCGGGGCGGAGAGAGGGCCTGCCGGCGGGCTTCCTAGCGCGGCGCGTCCGATGCCGGGCAGCGGAGACGGGGGAACCCGAAGAGACGGAACGTGCCGGCATCGTTGCCCTATCTCCCGCCGAAGCCGGCGCTACCCAGGGGGCAGACCGAGACCAAGGCGCTGCTACTTCGAAACCGTACCGTGACCTCCTACTCCGCGGGTATCGGAACGTTTGACAATCTTTAGTACGCGCGACACGGATGCGACACGATAGCGAAAATGCCCGAAATATAAGGGGTTCCGGAGCGCCTAAGGATAAGACATCCTCTCACGACTTTGATCAGCGGTCCTCGGCGAGCCCATCAGCGGACGCGGAGCCGGTCGCTTCGAGCGCGAAGAAGCACGAATTTTCGGTCGCTTGTAACGTCTGTAACGCTGTAACTCGGTTTGGGGGAGAGAGAGGGAGGCAGCGGAGCGGAATTACCGAAGGGACAAGTAATCGAGCGTCGCGCGTATCTCTCTTTCTCTCCGTTATAAACGTTACTACGCTGCTTCCCCCTCTAACCTCCTGCGCCGCCTTGTAACTTTCGTAACTCGCCGCTTGCCGGGCCGCGTAACGCTCGTTACGCCTCAGAATGGGTTGTCGGTCGCGTCGTCCCAAAGCTCGTCGCATTGCTTCAGCAGCTCGGCGACCGCCGCCTTCGCCATGTCGGTCTTGGCGTGCCCCTCGACCGCCACGATCGCCCGCCGGAGCGCCTGGACCTTCTCGGAGTAAGTCGGTGCCTCGCGCCGGTGGAGGACCGCAGCCGCGTCGAGGCGATGCGTGCGATTGACGCCGTCTCTCGAACGGATCGGCTTCTGCTTCGTGTCCGCGATCAGGCGCGCCTCCAACAGGCGCTTGCCGAGCGTGTCGAGCGTGATGCCGATCGACCTGTTCTGGTCGCGGCTCAATCGCTCGGCGACCGCGTATGACGCCGCGCCGTTCAGGTAGATGAAGTCACCGTCGATCCAGCCGATCCGATCTCCTTGCGGCTGCCATGCCTCCCCTTCCCTTCCGTCAGCCGAGTGGTACTTCCGCTTTCGCCAGCCGCATTCCAGTTCGATGCCCCTCGGCGCTTCGCCGTCGCGCCTGTCGTCGACGTGCGCGCGACCGGCGGCGAGAGCCTCCCCGATCAGAGAGATGAAGCGCCGCGCCGGGTCCTCCGCCGCTTGCTCGTTGTCCTGCCTTTCCGCCTCGCCGACGATCGCGGCGCGCGCCTCGCGACGGAGGATCGCGACGTCTGCCTCGCTCAGCGCGCCCGATTCCTGAGCGAAGAGCGCGAGCTGTTCGATCCCGAGCAGCAGCGACGCGATGTTGTGGGGTGTGCGCGCATGCTCGCCCGCCAACTCGGCGCGCCGTTCGGCGACGTATGTCGCGCATGCATCGCGCATCTCGTCCGCGCCGCGGCGCGCGATCCATTGCACGTATCCGGCCATGGCTTCGGCCAGCAGGCCTTGCGCCGCCGCCTTCTGCAGGTCGCTCAACGCCGCGACGTCGATGTCTTCTTTCTCCATGTGGTGGATCACCATGCGGGCGCGGAGCGACTGCCCTTTCGGGACGTCCTCGCCGCTCGACATGACCAAGCCGCGCGGGTGATAGGTTTCGCGCAGGGTGCTATCGGCGTTCATCCGATCCCGCCCGCCGAGGTTCGCGGCGGCTCGCAGAAATCGGTCCGCGGTCTGGTGCAGCTTCTCCGAATCGCGTGCCGAGTCCGGCGGCTTGAAGTCGTCGACGACGAAGAGCGCGTCCTTCGCGAGGAAGGCCAGCTTCTCGAGCGCGTTCGCCGTGCCCGTCCAATTGGCGGGGAATTGAACGCCGTCCCACTGCGCGCCCCAATGCGACAGCGCCACTCCTTCGATCGCCGACTTGAACGCGCCCGTCTTTCCTTCGATGTAGACCGAGGTCGTCACCTCGCAGAATTCGACGAGGGGAGCGCGGTAGACGGCGGCGAGCGCGACGAAGCCTGCGGCACCGAGGCGGCGCATAGAGAGGGATGCGCGGATCGCTGCCGCGAGGTCGCGGACCGGCGGCAGCTTGTAATGCGCGAGCTTCCCGCCGGGATCGACCTCGTATCCCTCGGCCGGCCCGTCGGCCCCGATCGCGCCGCCGGCATGCAGATAGAGCCAGCGCCCGTCGATGTTCCGCCAGCCGAGGTGCGCGTAGATCGTTCGCTCTTCCGCCTCGTCGCTGAAGCTCTTGATCGCCTCGGCGAGGTGCGGCCTGATCATCGGCCCGGGAACGATGCTCGCCCACGGTCCCCATGCGCTCGTCACCCAGGACATGGCGTCGAATTCTTCCGCCGGAACCTCGACGCTCCCGCGGCTGCCTCTGACGACGAAGCGGCGCTCGACGAGATCGGAGCCGTCGTCGCGCTTGACCACCTCGGCGATGGCGGCGGTGAAATTGCACAGCCTCACCGGCGTGACCTTGTCGTCCTTGCGCTGCATCCAGCAGATGGCACCGTCGCGCTCTTCGTATGGTTGAGCGCCCCGCCGCCCGAGCGACATCCATTCGGCGACCCTGCCCGCGACGTCGGCACCTAACAGCTCCTTGAGCCTGTTGAGGCCCGGGACCGGTTTTCCTTCGGCGAGCTTGCCGGCGAGGCGCGGCACGCTCTTCCCCGGCGGGTGTTTCCGCGATTTGCCGGCGTGCCGCTGCATCAGGTCGACGATGCGCTCGACCTCGTCCTCGCCCCGGCCGGCGCGGAGGAGCGCGCCGATCAGCGCGCCCTCGGCGTTGTAGCGACCATGCGTCTCGGGCCAGTTGCGGATCAGCAAGCAGAGGGCGGCGATATCGGCGACGCAGCGCAGGAGGTGATCCGAGGCGACCTCGGCCGGCTCGCCATCGCCCGCCCATTCGACCCGCTCGCCCGACGGATGAATGCTCGGCGGAAACATTGTCTGCCCGCCCGACGAGCGCAGCTCGCAGAGCATCGCCTTGTCGAACTGGAATTGCTTCGTCTCGGGCGGCGGCTCGCACCGGTAAAGCCAATGGCTCCGCCGCTTTCCGGCGCGCCCGAAGACGGCGTCGGTCGGCGGCAGCAACTCGGCCGCGAGCGCCACGGTCTCGGGGCAGTCGAGGTCGACGTCGACGAGACCGTCGGAACGCGCGCCGAGCAAGACGCCGACATTGCCGGGGAACGTGGTGCTGTCGTCGGCGACGAAGTTCTGCCAGCCCCTGCTGATTTGCCGCAGCGGGTCCTTCCCTTTCGGTTCGAGCGGCAGGACCGCCCAGCCGCGCGCTCGATACCTGAGCGCAAAGTCATCGGCGTCGCCGATCTTCATCTCGACCAATCGCGGTCTGCGCCACGCGGGCGCATAGGCTTCGGCGTCGCTCATCGCCGCCGTCTTCTCCGAGCGAGGCGGCGCGCGCGCTTGTTCGCCGCCTCCTCCTCGCGGCGCGCCTCCCGGACGTAGAGCTTTTGCATGAGGTCGTCGACGTCGTCGTAGCTGACGATGACGTTGGCGCGCGGCGCGCGCGGCTCCTTCGCCGCGGGTCGCTGCTTCGGCGGCGGCTCCGGCCTCGACTGAGGTTCCCACCAGCGCCATCCCCTTCGCGAGCGCGCCTCGCTGAGGCTTACGACTTCGGCTGGCCCGCCGCCGGGATTCGCGCTATCTTTCGAACCGCTGAGAGGTTTGGTCGAGATCGGGAGCGCCGCGCTTGCATCGCGGCGCTCTTCTTTTTCGTGTTCGGCCATCCAGAAACCCTCATTTGCGTTGTCTCTCCCTCCTTGTGAGGCTTCGCCCCGGGTCGTGAGGCCGATGAAGAAGCCGCGAAAAGATCGGCCGATCAGGCGCTCTCGCGCTCGGCGATCCAGCGGAGCAGCGTGCTCCGGCGCGCGCAGATGACCGCGCCCAGCTTGAAAATGGGCAACTTGTCGTCGCCCTTCGCCTCGCTCGACAAGTAATAGATTTTGCGTCGCGCGCCGGGATCGTCGCCGAAGATGAAGCGGCCGATGGCATCGGCCCCGCGGATCAAGTCGTCCTTAAGCTCTAGCTCGCTCATCTCGACAGCTCCCGCGAAAAACCCTTCCTTCCCGAACCCTACGGTTTCTCCTTTACAAGCGCCAGCGATTACCGTAGGTTTATGTATACGTTTACCACGGAAAAAGACGATGCCAAGGCCCAGGAAGACCGACGCAGAGAGGCGCAGCGCGACGCTCAGCGTCCGCGTTGCGCCCGACCTTCACGAGCGCCTGAGGGCCTCGTCCGAGAAGGCGTCCCGGACGATCAGCCAAGAGATCGAGCTGCGGCTGCGCGGCTCCTTCGACCCGGATCACGGCTTCGGCGGCCGGAGTCGCGACTTCGCTCGGCTCGTCGCGGACGGGATCGAGGAGATCGAGCGGACCACCCGCCGGAGCGTCTGGGAAGACGCTTTTGCCTTCGACGAGATGAGGTCCTTCGTCGAAACGCTGATGCGGTATCTCCGACCCAAGGGGCGGGGCGCTATCACGAAAGAACTCCGCGGGCTGACGGCGACGAAGGCCAAGGGCGATCTCGGGAAGGTCCTCGCGCAGATTTTCCTCGCGCAGTACCAGATCGCCGCGAGGGGGAGCGCGTTCGCGCCGGAAGATCACCCCCGCAGCAGGCGCGCGCTCGCGGGCTTCTCCCTCTTCCGGCAGCTCGGGCGGGCGGGAAGGTCGCCACTCGACGAGATGATCAAAGTGAAGGCCGAAAGCATGCCCCTCGATCAACCCGAAGGGCAGAGGAGGAAGGGATGAGCATTTGCAAGCGGGTCCTGCCGCGCACGGGGAAAGTCTACTGGAGGCTCGACTATCGCGACGCCGCGGGCGTCAGGCGCGCGCGCTCGTTCGCGACGAAGGCCGCGGCGGTCGCGTACGAGATGCAGGTCCGCGGCGAGCTTGCGCGCGGCGTCCACGTCGCGGACAGCGCCTCGCTGACGGTCGCCGAGGCGGCGGACATCTGGCTGTCGAGCTGCGAGGCGAACAAGCTCGAAGAATCGACGACGCGCGTCTACAGAAATCACGTCCGGAAGCACATCAAGCCGCTCCTCGGCGAAGTGAAGCTCTCCCGCCTGACCGCGCCCGTCGCCCAGGGCTTCGTCGAGCGGCTCGCCGAGGACCGCAATCGCGCGACCGTCGTCAAGGTGACGAACTCGCTCAAGTCGATCGTCTCGGAGGCGGTCCGCCGCGGGCTCGCCGCGACCAATCCGGTCCGCGAGGTCCGGCTCCCCGGCTCGTCGCGCGACGAGGAGGAGCCGGAGTTCCCGACGGCGGAAGAGATCAAGCTCTTGCTTGAGTGCGCCGCGGGCTCGCTACGCGCCTTCGTCCATACGGCGATCTTCTCGGGCATGCGTCCGAGCGAGCTTCGCGGGCTCGTCTGGGGCAACGTCGATCTCAAGGAGGGGGTCGTCCGCGTCCGTCAGCGCGCCGACCGCCTTGGGAAGATCGGGCGTCCGAAGTCGAAGACGTCGCGCCGCGACATCCCGATGGGCCCTCACCTCCTCGCCCTGCTCGGAGAGCTTCGCGAGAAGCGCCAGCGCGCGCTCGCGGGCGTGGCGGACGACGCCCCGGTCGACCTCTCGCTCGTCAAGCTCCCCGACGACGCGCTGGTCTTCCCCGACGCCGACGGGAAGGTCGAGGATCACACGACGCTTTATCGCCGCTTCGGCGCTCTCCAGCTCTCCTGCGGGATCGCCGAGCCGCGCCTCGGCGATGCGGGGAAGCCGATCCTCGGCGCGGACGGCAGGCCGGAACGACGTCAGAGGTACGGCCTCCACGCGATGCGCCACGCCTGCGCGTCGCTGCTCATCGCCCAGGGCTGGCAGCCGAAGCGCATCCAAGTGTTCATGGGGCACAGCACGATCAAGCTGACGTTCGACGTCTACGGCCATCTCTTCCCGGACGCGAAGGGCGACCAGAAGGCGATGGCGAAGCTCGAAGGCTCGCTCCTCGGCCAGGGCTGAGTCTCGGATGCGGCGAAAACTCTGGATGGGATGGGACGTCGGAGGCTGGCATTGCGACCGGAACAAGCTGTCGCGCGATGCCCTCGTCCTGCTCGAACCCGTCGACGGCGAACTTCGGGCGATCGGAAAATGGCGGGGCAATCTTCGCGGCGCGCTCGTCACGCTCAGCGGCGTCCCGCTCGTCCGCGAGATGCTCGCTCTGTGCCAGCTGCGGGAGGCGGGCTCCTTCGACCTGACCGTCGCGATCGACACTCCGCTCGGGTGGCCGCGGGCGATGCTGCGCCTCGCGTCCGGAGGCGAGCGGACTCCGGTGCCCGAGGACGACCGCCTGAACCCCTACACGCGGCGGGACACCGAACTCGACCTGATCAGGCGCGGCTATCAGCCTTTGTCGGCGGTTAGGGACATGCTCGGCAGCCAGTCGACGAAGGGTATTCATTTCCTGCGCGCGGCTTCGCTTCCCACCACCTCTTGCGGGGTCTGGAGAGCGGAGAGCGACGGCGTGAGCGTCACGGCGATCGAGACCTACCCCGCGGTCGCCCGAAAGAGCGCGCCGCTCGCCTCGCGATGCGGGGAGATGCTGCAGACGGCGCCGTTCTCATCGCCGAGCGGCGGGGTCATCCCGGACGTCGAGGACGCTCTCGTCTGCGCGCTGCTGGCGCACCTGTTCTCCGACCCCGGCGGCGTCGAGCCCGTCCCGCCGACCGCGCCCGAGATCGAGGGCTGGATAATCCTGCCGCGCGGAATTCCCTAGCGCCGCCGCCTCCGGACGCGACACGAACGCGACACGGAGCCCGGAAAGCCGCGGAAAACCTGGGTGCGCGATAGACTGCAAATCCTCGTACAGCGGTTCGATTCCGCTTCCGGCCTCCACCCTGAAACATTGACACAGGAGCGGCTGCTTTCGCTCGCGGCGGCTTGCATCTCAGACGACCTCTTCGAAGCGAGAAGGGTCGGTAAGCACGTCTGCCGCAAGCGTCTTTCGCTCCGTTGGGTCCGCGGCGTTGACGAGGCGCGCGTGGCGAATTCCCTGGGCATCCATCTGCACGGCCTCGACGATCCACTCCGCTTCTCTTGGGTGGCCACGGGCACCGAGTCGAATGCGCCGGAAATGCTGTCCTGCTTCGATCGTGCGCTTTGTCATCTATAAATCCTAGCGCACGGCCCTCGGTCCACGTCAATGACGCAGCGGTGAGATGCGGAGCTGCGGCTAACGAAGCCTGATGGCGTGATCGGCGACGACTAACCTGCGGCTGGCGCTGTTTCCATCTCCCTCTCCGCGGTGAGGCTCTCGCGGCCGCGGAAGATGGTGGCGAACGCGAGCGTGCGCCCGGCGCGACGGAACCGGACCGCCGCATCGTGCTTGGCGATGTCGCCGTCGATCTCGATCTTGTCCCAGCGCTCGGCATGGCCGACATAGTCGATGGCGATGTCGTAATGCTGGCTCCAGAAGAAAGGCGGCGCGGCAAAGCGCTCGGCGCGGCCCAGCATATTGCGCGCCGCGGTCTGGCCCTGGCGCTCCGCCACCACCCAATGCTCGATGCGGAGCCGCTCGCCGCTGATGGGATCGGGCCAGCGCGCGACGTCGCCGGCGGCGAAGATCCCGGGTGCGCTGGTCTCGAGATACTCGTTGACGACAATGCCGCGATCGATGGCGAGGCCGGCCTGCTCCGCGAGCTGGAGCCGCGGCCGCACGCCGATGCCGACGACGACGAGATCGGCAGGGACGGCGCTTCCATCGTCCAGCGTGACGTGCTGTGGCGCGATCGATTTGACGCCGCGGCCAAGATGGAATTGCACGCCATGGGCCTCATGGAGCTCGCGAATGAACTGGCCGAGCTCCGGTCCCAACACCCGCTCCATCGGGCGCGGCTCCGGCGCGATCACGTGGACCTCGAGATCGCGATGACGGAGCGCCGCCGCCACTTCGAGGCCGATGAAGCTCGCGCCCACGATCGCCACGCGGCGAGCTTTGGCGGCGCGGGCGATGAGTTCGCGACAATCCCTGAGCGAGCGCAGCATACGCACATGCGGCAGATCCGCGCCGGCGACGCTGAGCCGGACTGGCTCGGCACCGGTAGCGATCAGCAGCTTGTCGAAACCAAAGACGCGGCCATCGGCGGCGCGAACTTGCCGCGCCGCCTTATCGACGTCACTCGCCGTCGTGCCCAGCACCAGCTCAATGCCGTTCTCGCGGTAGTAGTCGTCAGGCCGCAGCGGTATCCATTCTTCGGGTGCCGTGCCGGCGAGATAGTCCTTGGACAGGTTCGGACGGTCGTAAGGCGCCGCGTCGTCCGCGCTCAGCATGGTGATGCTGCCGCCGAAATCCGCACGGCGCAGCATCTCGGCCGCAGCAAAGCCCGCGGCGCCGCCGCCGATGATGACGATGCGCGCCGTTTCCTGCTTGGCCGGCCGCGCGGTGGGCGGCAGGCGCCGCTCACTCGGCTCCAGCTTTTCACGCACAAAAGCGCGGCCGCCGCTTTCCTCGACCCGCCAGCACGAGACGGGGTTGAAGGCGGGTGCGCGCGTCGCCTCGCCGGTCCTCAGGCTGAAGCAGGCGTGATGCCAAGGACATCGCACCGTGTCGCCGACGAGCAGGCCTTCGGCGAGGGGACCACCATAATGCGTGCAGGCGGCGCCGATGGCGAAGACCTCGCCGCCAATGCGCACCATCAGCGCCGCCTCGCCATCGGCCTGGCCCAGCACCATTCGACCTTCGGCGAGATCGTTGAGGGAAATGCCGGCCTTGAGATCGGGACCCGTCGGCTTGTTGTCGCCGCCCATCGCTGATACCTCGTTAAGCATTTACGTATTAGACGTGTTCGCGCGGCAAATGCTCCGGGTGATGTCGGCCCTAAGGGGTGGCATCAGCGGGGCGCCTCTGATATAAGGCCGCGGGTCCGCGTCGGAGCGACAGCGGTCCACTGATCCCGGGTAGCTCAGTGGTAGAGCAAGCGGCTGTTAACCGCTTGGCCGGGGGTTCGAATCCCTCCCCGGGAGCCAATAAAAACAAGGCGCTACAGGAAAAACCTGTGGCGCCTTGTTAGCTTTCGGGAGGCCCGGGCAACAGCGCGCAAGGTTCGTGGCGGGCCCCTCCACGCCCAAAACGCGCGCCCCCTGCCCGCCAAACGCCAACGCCCCGCGCACCGCGGCCCCGACAGGCACTGAGTTGCCGCCCCGGGTGGCCCCCCCCAGGCCCCGCGGCGGCGGTTGCGCGCCGGCTGCGGCGAACGGCGGCGGCGCAGGCCCTCCGGTAGCGCAGGGAGAGGTCGGCGGAAGCGGGGCGTTGGGGACTGGGCTATTTCCCAATCGACGGCGTTTGCCCAGAGGACGGCATATTCGGGGAGCGTTCCGATGCCGACAGCAGAGTTTCTCCGCCGCAAGGCCCGCCAGTGTCGCAAGCTGCTCGCGATCGCGACCGTGCCCGAGGTGCGCGCTCAGCTCGAGCTCTGGGCGCGCGACTTCGACGACGAGGCCGACAAGGCGGAGATCACGAGGCGGCCGAATTAACCTTCGGGTCCAACAGCGTGTCGATTGCCGCGCGAAGCTCGGCGTCGTCGACGTGCCCGAGCATCTCCCTGTAAGCCGCGATGTCCGCTGAGCTGAGAGCGACGCCGCGCTCTAGCTGTTCGAAGAGCTGGGACAGGGCGCTGGCCGTGACCGCCAGTTTGCGCATTTTTTGCGGATCGGGCTCGCGCTGTACTGCCTCCGTATAGCGCTGCGCCTGGGCGTGCAGCACGTCGAGCACGACACGGTGTGCCATTGCTTGCCCTCCCCTGAGAAGGCCGCGCAGGGGCCTCCCCAGCTCCAAATCCAATCCTACAACGTACGTTTTGAAATCGTCCACAATGGGGAACCTGAAAGCGCTGTGACTTGCGCATGGCAATCATTTCTGCTCCGCAATGCCCCGAGGATGCTGCAACATCGCCTCGGCGCTGCTCCGGGCGTCGCGTCTCAATAAATTTGTCGGAGCGCTAGGTGTGTATAGAAGGTCGCAGAGAGGTCCGGAGCCCATGATTATGCTGGGAAAATGGCATCTGCTTGCGGGCCGATGTTTTCGCTCGCCCGCATTCAGCACACGCGTGCCCCATTGACGACTGACCAACAGAGCGTCACTTAGCTGGAAATCGCTTCTCGGCGCCTCTTTCTTGTGTCAGCTCCTGCGACGTGACGGCCAAAATGGCGCTTCCCGAACGGTTTTCCCTGCTGCACTCCGAACTCAACGGCTTTCTTTTCGCGACCATAGGCGCGGAAGAGAATGGCGCGCCGCTCAGCGTCCTTTCCGGGCTTACGCGGCTCGGCATCGATCCCTGGGCCGAAGGTGCGAGATTGGCAAGACTACCGAGGGAAGCAGCCGCCCGCGCGCTGGCGCCGCTCATCGCGCGGGTCGGAAAGAATCGAAGCGAGTCAGAGGTCCGCGACGTTGCGCGTCATGTGGCCGGGCTGCTGGCGCGCCCGGGTACCCCCATCTCGCCTGGGAGCACGGGCGTTCATTTGCGTTGGCCGGCGGTCTCGATCTTCTGCATTGGCATTGCGCTCCTCCTCGCGCTCATGGCTGCGCGCGGATCGTTGCCCTGGCCGTGAAACGAGTTGCGCTGTGCAATTTTCCATCGTTGTAAGAACGGGCACGAGTCACCATATGTAATCGGCGAGTAGCGGTCGCACAAATCGTGGGACCGACCCAGCTGACGAACTCGCTCACGATCTAATCCGGATCCGCAATCGGAGATACCCCGATGGCGCCGCTCCAAGGAGCGGGGTCTGATAGCTCGTGGCCAAAATATCATGAGAGGAAACGCCGATGACATCATTCGAAGCCGCCAAATCGACGTGGGAAACCCGGAAGCCGCTGATCTTCGCCTTCGCCCTCGGCCTGCTAGTCGGGCCTTTGGCGTCGAACTACATCGGCTGGCAAGTCACCAGCCGCACGGCCAACGCCGAGATACAAGCCGGGATCGTCGAGCAACAGGCGCTGTTCTGCGAGTCGCGCGCACGGGCCGATGTCGCCGCACCCGACAAGCTCAGCTGGGAAGCGCGTTACGAGCTCGCGAAGAAGTGGGCGGTGATGCCGGGCGCCACCGAGCCGCCCTCAGGCGTGGCGAGCGCTTGCGCGAGCAAGCTCGCCGCCTGAACCGTAGAAGCCGTTGATCAGCAAGCGACTTGGCCACTGGTCTTGGACGCTCTCGGCGGACGAGCGCAAGACCGCCGCGGCTGTCGCCATCCGCCAGGGCGAGCAAACCCGACTCACAACGAGGCTCCAGCGCAAGCACGAGGCGATGCTCCTCAAGCAGCGCAAGCTCAACAACTTCGAGGAACGGCTCGAGCGGGAGGGCCTGACGTTGATCGGCCAATCACGGGCGAGATTTCGTCGGTCTCGGACGGCTCCGCCTGAGGGGAATACCTTCGCCTGAAGATGCGCCTGCGTCACGGACTCTAAGCGCGTCCCGGCGGCGTTTCCCGCCATCTTCAATTGCTTGGCCAAACACTCACGCCGCACGATCCGCATAAGATCCGCGTGTCGCTAGAGCGGGGACCGGCCCGAATGGTCGCGAAGCCAGGAGGGAGAAGATCGACGCGGCGGCCAGGATCACCACCGAGCTGGCTCTCTTCGGAGAGGCTCGCTTTTCCCGTCTTGCCACACCTTGGGCAGACGAACTCGATATTCCATTGATCTCGGATCGCCACGGCGAGAACTCTCCTCCAAGCGAGGTGCTCGGAAGCGAGCGCCCCATGATGTGGAACGCGCGAAGTCCCCGCAAAACGCAAGACCCCCGCTGAACGCCACGTCGTGACTTGCGGGGGTCATTTTGCGGAGCGGGCTAAGTCTCCGCGCTCGGTATGCCGAGCATATCTTGGACTTACAGGTGAGCTGCCGATGCCAAGTGGTCGCCAACTCGTCACAGCTCGGCGGAGTTATGCTGATGAGGCACGCCCCACTAAGATGACAACACATTGCACGTGGGACCGCGTGCGCACGGATACAAGACCGCGCCGCAAAAAAGGTTTTGTCGAACCGGCGGATACCGGAACGGGCTGATTCGCGACGTCCCGTGCGCCCGCGGCCGCTCTGCCGGGCAGCTTAGTAAAGGGCTTGGCCGTCGTGCTGATGATCTTATCGAAGCTACGGTGTGTCGCCGCACACGCTGCCAAGGCCGTGGAGCTGAACGAGCATCGCGACTCGGGTTCGGTCGCGCTGGGTGATAAACCAAAACTCGAGTTCGTGCATCTCGCGGTAGCGGCATCGGCACCAAGCTCGGTCCTCGCTATTCGCGGTCGCTATCTTGTAAGCCCTGAACGCTTGAGCAAGACACCCAAACTCGAGCCGCATTGGGAAGCCGTGCTTTGGCGGTGCATCACGCCAAGCGGCGAGCTTTTCCTCGGGCCAGGTCTCATCTGTCGGTGACCGACGGGCCCGGATTAATGTGGCCATCAACCACGGCAGGGCAGCATGGAACGACAGCGATCGGAATTTCATTGACAACGGAGTATCAGCTCTCCGCGGCCATTTGCCGAATAGAAAAGCTCTGGCGCGCGCAAGAACGGCTCGCGACTCGGGTTATTGTACGAGTCGTGCTTCAGGAAATACGTGGGTGCCAAGCAATATATCATCGCTTGCGCGGCGACTCGGCATCGGCGACTCGGCTTGTGCGTAAGAACCGTGATCCGACAGCACTAGACCAGATCGCAGCGAACTCGTTCGTGGAACAGATCAGTGTTCCGCAGCCGCTGGGATGTCGATCCGCTAGGATAGCCGCCGAGGTGGCGAAGCTCGTCACAGTTATCGGATGCGTATCCGGAATCGTCACCTCAACGGCGAACGTTCGATCGCCTCGCCTAAAGATGCGGCGCCTGGTGTCGGAGCGGGGGGTGTCCCCGTGCGACGCTCAGGGGGATTTATCGCCGTGCTCAAGCGCGAGCGCCGTCGCCTCAAAAGCCTGCGCGCGAAGGAGGAGAGCGCCGGGACGGCGGCTTAAGGCGGCCATTTTTCGGCAGCTTTCCGCCATCTCGCGATAGGCGTGGATCTCTCGGAAACGTGCCTGCACGACTGGTTCCGCCATTGTAAAAATCCTCTCTGCTGTGCGACGGGCTCCTGCTGCTCTATCGGCTTGACGTGGAGCAGCCAACCGGTGAAAGCGGCGGCCCATCGCGAGGTCTCACGATCCGCTGCCGAAATGCTGCGTGATCTGCGCCTCGTCCATGAACACCGCGCCTTTGGCGTCTCGGATTTGATAGACAACGAAACCGAGCTTGAGGAAGCGACGCGCGCGGTTCAGCGCTTCAGTTTGTGTATCCTCGACAGCCCGGCTCCATTGCGCCTCACCGGGATGACGATGCATATCCCACCAGATTGTCCATTCCACGATCGGGTCTCCCTGTGTGTTCAGTTCGGCGCGGGGAAGAGAGGCGCGCGGACGCTGACTTAGCCGCCGCTGACGGCGTAATCGCGCTTCGCCAGCACGCGGATGACGTGGTCGCTGAGTTCACCGGACCGAAACGGTTTGCCGATGAAGTCGCGCGATCCGAGCTCCAATTCTGCCTTGATTTCCTCGTAGGCGGACATCAAGAGCGTCGGAACGCCGAGTGACCACGCATGATCGGCAAGCTCACGCCCGTGCCCGAACAAGGCTTCATCGGCAACAAGAAGGCGCACGCATTGCCGGGCGAGTACGACACGAGCCTCGGCGGCGCTGCTGCACGCAACAACGAAGTGACCCATCGCCTCGAGGTGGGCCCGGATCACGTCGCGGACGCCGGCGTCATGATCGACGACAAGGAAGCAATAAAACTGGCCCATCACACCTCCCACCTCTACAGGCGGGAGTGCGCGCGACCCCTCGTGGACTTGGGGAAATCGTGTCTCTCAGCCGTCGACGCCTGACCGGCCCGATGCCGACGATGGCAAGATTATACAACAAATCTGCTCGGTGGGTAGTGCCTCAGTTTGAATTGTAACAGGAAAAGACACAGTGTCTTTTCTCATCCGACCAGCATTTCGCCCAAATCTGGCCGCACTTCTGCGGCTTCGATCAAGTCGACAATATCGCCAACCGACCAGAGCTTGCCGCTCACGCCTGCTGCCATCGCCGGCGTCATCTTCAGCGTCTTGTGGATTTTGACGAAGTTGTACCAGACCGCGTAGAGCGCGACCATGTGGCAGTGGTTCTCGAATTTCTTGGAGAAGCCCAGCGCTAAGCGGGTGAACCGCCGCATGATCCTTTTGATCGACTGTCTCGTCAATCTCGCCCGTGGCGATGCGCATGACATGCACCGCGTTGCCGATGACATCGGCCGGCCGCTTCTCGCCTCGGGGACCTTTAGGCATTGTCAGTCTGCCTTAGCTGGGTGACGATCAAGTATCGTCGCATGCCCAGCCTTTACTGCCTCAACCGCCGCTCTAGCATCGTCCTCGCCCAGCACTTCGAACAATGCGGCGGTAGCCTCAACGCGCTCGGAAGCGACCACCTCGCCAGCGATTAACTCGCTAGCAGCCTCAAACCATCTCAGAGCATCCGGTCGCGCGGAAAATGCTTTAAAGGAAGGCTCGCGATCGGGGAATGAGAAGCGAACTACATACATGCGGCGCTCCCGTGCTTTCCGCTAAGCATGGGGAGGCACAGCGCCACGTCAAGCGGCGCGAGGACTTGTTACAATTCAAACTGAGGCACTACCGCTTGGTGCGATAGGGTGGGCATGTCGCTTCTTGCTCGCAAGGTTCTTGCCTCTGCGGGCGAAAGAAGGAACGCGGCCCTAGAGAGAGCTGATTGCAAGCTATTGACGATCGGCTTCCGCTGCTCGCGCGGCGGCGCCGGCGTGGCAACGGAAGAGTGCCGCGCTCGATCGTCAACACCGCGTTCGGCGGAATAACAAAGACGCGATCAGGCGCCACCGCCATGCCATGCTCGGCCTGCACCACCGGAATCTCGGTCCGCTTGCTCAGGAGCTCGACCAGCAGGCTCTTGTGATGGGCATAGAGATGCTGGACCAAGACGAGCGCCATCCTGCTCTTGGCCGGCATGTTGGCGAGAAAGCCTTTGAAGGCGTCGAGCCCGCCAGCCGATGCACCGAGCGCGACGACCAACGGGCCGGCCGCAGCCGCGAGCGGGGGTGCGCTCGGCCGACGCCGCCGGGGTGGCGCGGCCTTCACCCGCTTCGGCGCCGGGCGCTTGCCACCCAGCTTTTCTTTCGGCTGTCGTCGCGCCATTCAACCCTCCGCCAACGGGCGACGAGACCCGAAGGCCCCGCTGGTACTTCGTTCAACGTTAAGACCGCGAGCGGCGTGCCCTTTGGCGAGAAAGCTGGACGACGCCCGCGTTCAGCCAGCTTACCGGCCGGCAAATGCTCATTGTCAAGCGCGCGGACCGAGGTTCGCGCTCGCGAGCATAACCATGAGATAGTAGCTCGCGAGAATGCGTTCATAGTCTGGCCATGGATGATCGAACCGACACGAAGAGACGGCAAACGGGGACTCTTCGTGTTGCCTTCAGCCGATGGACTTCCAGCCGACATCTTTCAGTCGTACGATTGTGTCCGAGCCGAGCGGCGCCCCTCACCGAGATAAAGAAACTCCGCGCCTCTTAGCCCGCGTGCCAACCCGAGGACGTATCATGCTGCCATCGCCAGCCGAGCTGCGCGAACTGGCCGAGCGCATCCGCGCCGCAGTGTCACACGCGCCCACCGACGAGATGAAGCAGTCGCTTGCCGCGTACGCGTTCCGTCTCGCGCAGGTAGCGGAACAGCTCGAACGCGCCGACATCACTATCGATACGCTGGTGCGTCGCGCCAACATCGACCGCTATCAGCGCCTCCTTGCCGGAGCCCTAGACGAGCGGACGCGGCGCACAGTCGAGGCGCTTCTCGGTCAGGAGAACACCGCACGCGACAACGAACGCCGGCAGATCGAAGCGTGGCGGACGCGGGCCGAAGAGCTGCGCGCGGCCGCCGACAATCTCCCGGCCCCTTCGGTACACGAATCATTGCGCCGCGCCGCGCAAAACCTCGACAGCATGGCGGACCATACCGAAGCGCTGCTGACCGGCGATCCGACGGCGCCGGGCGAGCAGGCGGGCTGAGCAGAGGAAGCGGGGCTTCGGAGACGCTCGCGCCCAGACGGCGTAAGTTTTGGCGAGCGTGCAAGCATGTGCACATAAATTAAATTTAACTCTGACCCGGCGGATATCCGGACTAACGTGTCGATTGATGCGGTCTGCCACGGCTGCGTCATAAGGCGACAACTTATGGCAGGCCGCGCCCCAAAGCAGGCCTGCCCTTTTTTGTCGGCTACTCTACGGCGCGATCGACCGCGCGGCCACCGCTCTGGATGTCTTGGCCAGCGCCATGGACGGTATGGCAAGCGCTGAGCACGGTTCCGGCCGTCGCGAGAATGAACAAGCTCAACAAAGCCTTAGCGATTGCTGTGCGCACAATCTCCGCTCCCTATCGCCGTTCCTCATTTCCCAACACGAAGGGACGCGGGTCGGTTACGGTGGCAACCCACGCCGCCGGAGCAGGGAGCCTCAGAGCACGGCGCCGGGACTGCCGAGTGCGTTCTCGGTGAGGCCGCGGGTGATGATCTCGTAGGCTTCGTCCACGGAATCGGTGCGATGGAACAATTGCACGTCGCCGGGGCTGATCGTCCCGTACTTCACCAGCGCGTCGAAATTGACGATATCGTTCCAGTATTTGGCGCCGAACAGCACGATCGGCATGCGCTTGCGCATCTTGTGCGTCTGCACCAGCGTCAGAATCTCGAAGAGCTCGTCGAGCGTCCCGTAGCCGCCCGGGAACAGCACCACCGCCTTCGCCAAGTAGACGAACCAGAACTTCCGCATGAAGAAGTAATGGAAGTGTAAGTGGAGCTCGCGGCTCACATAGGGATTGTCGAACTCGTCGTTGGGGATCGAGATCGTGAGGCCGACATTGAGGCCTTTGGCCTCCGATGCACCGCGATTGGCCGCTTCCATGATGCCGGGACCGCCGCCGGTGCAGACGACGAAACGCCGCTCCTCGTGTCCGAGTTTTTTCGACCAGCTGGTGAACCGCTTCGCGAGCTCGCGTGCGGCCTCGTAGTAGCTGGCCAACTCCACCGCGGTGCGCGCGGCTTCGATGCCGGTTCCGGACCGTTCCGCCTCGGTCAAGGCCGCCTTGGCCGCCTCCTCGGACAAGAGACGGGCCGAACCCATGAAGACGATCGTGTCCTGCACGCCATAGCGGCGGAAACGCGAGAGCGGCTCGAGATACTCCGCGAGGATGCGCAGCGCCCGCGCATCCTTGCTCTCGAGAAAGCGCCGATCCTGGTAGGCCTTCGGCTGGCGATGGAGCTGCTTGTCCTGGTCTTCTTTGTCCACAGTGCACCTCAGGCGCGATGATCGCGCGCTTATGGTGAAGAAGTGCTGAACACGGCTTTACAAACGGTTACGTCCCGCGGCTGTTCACGAAAGTTTAATCTCAATTCGTCGATAGTTCGCAGCATGAGGCCAAACAGCCGCTTTGGCCAGGCTCAGGCCGGTCGCGTAACATGACATCAAAGCCGCGCCAGGCATCGCCGGTCCTCGTCAAGGCACGGTTCGACGCGGCCTTGCTCGCGGCCTTGCTGGAGCGCCATCGTCGCTACCTGCGCAACCAGGCCGGCGGACAGCGCGCGATGCTCCGCCAGTGCGATTTGAGCGGCCTCGACCTCCACGGCACGGACTGGACCAACGCCGAATTCCTGGTGTGCCGCTTCGATGGCGCCAACCTGGGCGGTGCGGTTTTCCGCCATGCCAACCTGTTCGGCGCGCGTTTCAACAACGGCGATCTCTCGGGCGCCGATTTCGAAAAGGCGGATCTGCGCGGCGCCAAGTTCGAGCACGCCAATCTTACCGGCGCGCATCTGGGCGGGGCCGATCTGCGCGAGGGCATGGTGATCGATGCGGACGTCACACTCGACGGCGATACCGGCAGCCGCTTCACCAATGCCATCATGCGCGGCGCGAAGCTGCCGAATGCGCGCTGCAAGGCCGTCGATTTCAGCGGCGCCATCCTCGAGGGCACCGACTTTTCCGACGCCGACCTTCGCTCCGCCTGCTTTCACGGCGCCGAGCTGGTCGATCCGATCATGCGCGGCGCACAGCTTGCCGAAGCGGATTTGCGCAGCGCCATTCTTCGCGGCGACGTCGGCCAATCATTGCGCAACAGCGGCGCCGCCTTGCCGCAATCGCGCCTCAAGTTCGAGGCGATCGCCGAGCGCCTGAAGCAGCATGAGCTCTGGGTCAATTCGCAAGGACGCCAAGGCCGGCGCGCCAATTTCACTGGATGCAATCTCGAGGGGATCGATTTCTCAGGCCGCCAGCTCGCCGCCGCCCAGCTCGATTTCACCATTCTCGCCTCGGCCAATCTCGCCGGCGCTTTCCTCGCCGCCGCGGTGCTCACCGGCGCCAATCTGCAAGGCGCCGATCTCACCGGCGCGGAGCTCCGCGGCGCGGATCTGCGCTTTGCCAATCTGCGCGATACGAAGGTCGAGAAGACCAAGATGGGCCCCTTGCCGGGGACCTCGCTCACGACTCTCCTCGAAGCGGAAGAGTAGGATCCGTCACCGCGGCTCCGGTGCCTGGCGCAGCATGCGGCAGAGCTGGAGTCCTTGTCGTGCCCGCTCGGCCCAGGCCGAGCTCGTGTCGAGCGCCAAATAGCGCTCGAACAATGGCGCCGCCAATTCGGCTTCCTCGGCTGCGAGATAGAGCCGGGCAAGATTGTAGATGGCATCGGCGAAGCGACCATCGGCAGCGACCGCGCGCTCGAGGCATTGCCGCGCCTTCTGAGCGTCGTCGCCGCGCTCGTGAAGATGAGCGAGATTGTACCAGGCCTCGGCAAAGCGCGGATCGAGCGCCACGGCGCGCGCCAGTGCTTGGTGCGCGCGCCCCACATCACCTTTGGCGGTCAGCACGTTCCCGAGATTGAAATGCGCCACCGCGTCGCGCGGCGCGATGCTGACGATGCGACGATAGATCGCTTCCGCTTCCGGCCAGCGAGCCTCCTCCTCCGCGCGCGCCGCTTCGTCATAAAGAAGGTCGAGGCTGGGATTTCCGGCATCGCCGAGCGGCAGTCGCATTTGGCCGTCGAGCTCCGCCAGATGGCCACCGACCGAAAGGGCGAGAGCGCCGTCAGCCGAGAGGTGGAATTGCGAGCGAACGAGCGGGTTGTCGACGCCGCGCTCGCGCGCGGTCAGGACGGCACCGATCACCGCGGAGAGCGACGCCCCGCCGCTCAGAAGCCGGCGCGCCTGCCGGGCGGCGACGAGGTCTTGGAAATCGAATCCGCCGTCATCGCCGCCGAGGATGTCGAAGAGCTCGAGGAGGCGGACCGCATCGGCGGCGAGCCCGGATTGGCGCGCCAGCGAGTCCGCGTCGATCGTGCGCGGCGCCGCCGGCGCCTTCCCGACAAGGCCCAAGGCGCGGCGAAGCTGTTGCTCGCTCGCTTGCCAGAGGCGGCGCCGCTCCGCCTCCGCGAGGGCCGCCGATACCGTTTCCAGCCGGCTCGCGGCGCCATAACCGATCACAAGGCCTTGCGCCTTGCTCAGCCGATTGGTGAGGGCGCCGCCGCGCCGCGCCAGCTCCGCCGCGACCCGCCAACGCGGCAGAAGGCGCAGGCGACCGACGGTCGCGACGGTGACGCCGTTCAGATCCATCCGCTCACGTCACCGGCTTCGTCGGCCGTCAGGCGGCGCGGAGCTTGCGCCGGAGCGCTGCCGGTACCGACTGCTTGACGCTGGCGAGGTCGGCCCAGGGATCGCGGGACAATCTTGCGAGCCGCCCGGGCAGCGTTGCGATCGTGAAGGCGTCGGACCGGACGCCATCTTCGACCTCCTTCCAGCTGAGCGGCGCCGCCACCGGAGCGCCCGGCCGCGCGCGCGCCGAATACGCGGCGATCGCCGTCGCTCCCCGCTGGTTGCGCAGGTAGTCGATGAAGATCCGCCCGCGCCGGGACTTCTTCGCCATGGTCGTCGTGAAGGCGGCGGGTTCGCGGCGCGCCATCTCTTCTGCCATCGCTTTGCTAAACGCCTTGATTTCGTCCCAGTCGAGCTGCGGGCGGAGCGGCACGACGACATGGAGCCCCTTTCCGCCGCTCGCTTTGGCGAAGCTTTCGAGGCCAAGCTCGCCGAGAAGACGCCGCATGGTGACGGCGGCCTCGACGACGCGCGGCCAGGCGAGTCCCTCGTCGGGATCGAAGTCGAAGACGACGCGATCGGGCCGATCGAGCGCTCGGCGCGTCGAGCCCCAGACATGGATCTCGAGGACACCCATCTGCACGAGCGAGAGCAGTCCCGAGAGATCATTGGCGAGAAGGTGAATGCCGGCGTCCCGGCCCTTGGGAATGTCGAGCCGTTCCAGCGCCGCGGGCACCGCCTTGGTCGCGTGCTTTTGGTAGAAGCACTCTTTGTCATAGCCTTCGGGACAGCGCACGAGCGTCAGCGGACGGCCGCGCAGCTCCGCCAGCATGTGTTCCGCGACTTGCTCATAGTATCGCGCGAGATCGAGTTTGGTGAAGCCGCCCTCGGGATAGAGCACTTTGTCGGGGTTCGAGATCGTCACTCCGGCGACGTGGACCGTGCCGCGACCGCGGACGGGCGCTGCCGGCGCACTCGACACCTTTTTGGATGTGCCAGCGGTCTTTCCGTCCTCACGGTCGATCACCACCTCCGCCGCCGATTTGTCCTCGCGCAATCCAAGGAACGCCGGATGTCGCAGGCGTCCGTCGCGGGTCCATTCGCTGTAGCGCAGCTCCGCCACGAGCCCCGGTGCCACCCAATGCGCGCGGCGAGGCGCGGCACGTGCGATCTCGGCCGATGGCGGTGTGCGGCGGGCGAGGCGATCGAGGCGGCGGCGCAGCGAACGGAGCGTCTTCTGGTCGAAGCCGGTGCCCACGGCGCCGGCAAAGCGGAGCCGATGCGCGCGATCGTAATATCCCAGTAAAAGCGAGCCGAAGCCTTCGCGGGCACCGCCCGGATCGGTCCAGCCGATGATCACGAACTCATCGCGTGCCTGGCACTTGATCTTGAGCCACGCGGTCCCTCTCCCCGCCTGGTAAGGCGCGTCGGCGCGCTTCGCGACGATGCCTTCGAGCGCGTGGTCGCGGGCGCTCTTCAAGAAATCTTCGCCGCGCCCGACGACGTGCTCGCTGTAGCGAAGCACCTCCTCGGGGACGCCAGCGAGCAGCTGGCGAAGCGCCTCCTTGCGATCGGCGAGGCGCGCGCCCATCAAGCAATATCCCCGCAGATAGAGGAGGTCGAACAGGCAATAGGCGACCGTCGACGTGTCCTCTTGGGAAAGATCCTGCTTCAGCGCTTCGAACGAGCTGAGGCCGTTCGCCAGGAGATGCACGACCTCGCCATCGAGGATCGCGCTGTCGAGACCGAGTTCGCCAAGCGCGGCGACGACGCGGGGAAACTTGTCGCTCCAATCTTTGCCGTTGCGACTGAAGAGCCGCACCTCGCCACGATCGATCCGCGCGATCATGCGATAGCCGTCGAATTTGATCTCGTGGAGCCAATCCTCGCCGGCGGGCACGGCGGTGACGAGCGTCGCCAGCTGCGGCGCGAGCGTGCTCGGCAATTTGGCCCGGCGCGCGCCGGGAATGGTGGCGGCATCGACTGGCGATGCACGTGCCCCGGCCGGCTTCGGCGGTGGATCGGCGCGATTGGAGTGCCAGACGCGTTCGCGCGCTTTCGCCACGGCCGGCAGGTCGCGGCCGCTCAACACGCTTTTCGTCCGCCGCTCGACGATCTCGTCGTCGCTGCCAGGCCGGGCCGCGGCGTCGCCCTCCTTGATGAGGAGCCAATTCTTGTCCTCGCGTTTGCGCCCGCCCATACGGACAAGGGCCCAGCGTCCTCTGAGCTTCTTCCCGCGCAGGTCGAACTTGAGGGAGCCGCGGCGCAGCGCGTCGGCGGCGCTCTCGCCGAGCGGCGACCATGTCCCTGTGTCCCAAACGAGGACCGTGCCGCCGCCATATTGGCCCTCGGGGATGATGCCCTCGAAGTCCGCGTAATCCAGCGGATGATCCTCAACTTGGACGGCAAGACGCTTCGCGTGCGGATCGAGACTGGGTCCTTTCGGGACCGCCCAGCTCTTCAGGACTCCGTCGAGCTCCAGGCGAAAATCGTAGTGCAGCCGGCGTGCCGCGTGCTTCTGCACCACGAACAGCAACCCTTTTCCCGGGCGGCGCGATGCGGCGCCTTCGGGCTCAGGCGTCTTCTCGAAGTTGCGTTTCCGATGATAGACGGCGAGCCGATCAGCCATTCGCTCCTGCCTTGCGCGCCGCGCCGGTGGCGCCGCGTCAGACCGCTAACGATGCCCCGGCGCCGGCCGTCGCCCTCACCTCACCTCGGGAGCAACGCGAAAGTGTCCCACCAGCCGCTTCATGCGGGCGGAGATACCGTGCCGGAGCCGCTCGCGCCGCACCACGGCCTCGCTTACAACCCAGTTGAGCTGCACGACGCGACGCGGCCCGCTCACGGGCGCATGGCCATGCCAAGAATGCGGCGTCACGCGAAAGGCGATCAGCGTTCCCGCCGCTGGCGGCACCTCGGCAACGACATCGTCCGGGTCGTCCGGAGAGCCCAGAAGACGCAGCCGCCCACCCGGCGCCTCCCAGGACTCGTTCATATAGATGAGTACGGTAATGAGCTTGCTCGCGGTATCAGTGTGTATGCGCCCGTCGCTCGCGCGCGCGGCGCCCCGCACCGTGATCATGGTGGGCCGTCCCGCGAGGTCGAGGGTAAACTTCTCCGCAAAGGCCGCTCGCATCGCGCTTCCCTCGAGTTCGGCAAGGAACGACGCGAAAGCCGGGCCGAAGGTCAAATCGGCAACCGGAAAGCTGCCGGGGCTGGTGATTCGCGGAAAATCTGCCGATAGCGCCGCCCGCGCCAGCTCCGGTACGAAGCCGGGGACGACGAGGTAGGGGAAAGGCTCGCGCGCGAGCGGCGTGCGCCGCAACGCGTCAAGATCGAGAAATCCCAGGCTTTCCGCCAATCTTCCGGTCACACCCACCCCTTCGATCGGGCAACTTGCCACAAAAAGCCTCACCATGAAACCATGGATCAGGTCATTGTCTCGCGCGGGCAATGGGTGCAACCCGTCGGTTGCGCCGTTAACGTTAAATTGACCATAAGCATGGCTAGCTTTACCGGGCGAGACGGGGCATCAGACGGCATAAGATGGCGGAGCCGCGCACTTGATCCGACGACCATATCCGGCACTTGCAACCACGCTCATCCTGGGCTTGGTTCTCGCTGCCTGCAACTTCGCCGCCCCGTCGCCGCCCGCGCCGCCGGTCGCAGCGAGCGAGCCCGAGCCGGCGACGACGCTACCGCCGCCGCCGCCCCGGAAGCCGCCGCTCCGCTCGCCGGTGCTGGCGAATCTGCCGCCGGGAACCGCCGGCGAGCACATGCCTGCTCAAGACGAGCGCGCGCTCGAGCCGGTACGCGAGGCGGTGCCGGCAGCAACGCCACAGGCCGGCAGCTTCGACCGGCTGATCGGACTTGATCAGCCGCATGTGACCGACCTTTTGGGAGACCCGCGCAGCCGCGCGGAGTCGCCACCAGCGACGATCTGGCGCTATGCCGGACGCAACTGCGAGCTCGACGTCTACTTCTACCTGGACCTGCAGAGCCAGGCGATGCGTGCCCTCCACTACGAAGTCAGGAGCCATGATTCACCCGAGCGATCTGCACAGCGATGTTATGGGGACGTCGTCCAACGGCGAGCCCAGACCGAATCTGCCGGCGGTACGGATCGTCCTCGTTGACGACGACGACTCCTTCCGGGAGTCGCTGGGCCTCAATCTCGTCGACGAAGGCTTTGATGTCGTCAGCTTCACCGGTGGGCCGCCGGCGCTCGACTATTTCGCGCGAGGTGGCGAAGCCGCGGTGATCCTGCTCGACTGGCGCATGCCTGTCATGAATGGGCTCGAGGTGCTGCGCAGCCTGCGCCGCGCGGGCGTCACCACGCCGGTCATCTTTCTCACCGTGCTGAGCGACGATATCTACGAAGAGGCGGCGCTCGAAGGCGGCGCGGTCGATTTTATCGACAAGTCGCGCCGGCTCTCGATCTTGGTGAAGCGCCTCCACCTCATCACCGAAGGGACGCGGCCCGTCGCCGAGAGCGAAGCGAAGCGGCCGACCGGCGAGGTGATCCATCTCGGCCGGCTCGAACTGCGCTTCGACATCAATCGCGCCGCCTGGGCCGGCACCACCCTCGACCTCACCTTGACCGAGTTCAAGATCGTGGCACTTTTGGCGCTTCGCGCTGGTGAGGACGTCGGATATCGCGAGATCTACGATCTCGTCCACGGGAAGGATTTCGTCGCAGGCTATGGCGCCGAAGGCTACCGCGCCAATGTGCGGACGTTCATCAAGCGAATCCGAAAGAAGTTTCGCGACATAGACTCAGAGTTTGATCAGATTCACAACTATGCCGGATTCGGCTATCGCTGGATTGCCGGCCCGTAGCCGGCTCGAAATCGCCCCTGCTCTGCCGCAGCCCCTGCGACCGCCGCGGCCGCGCTTCTATCGTTCGCTCATCGCCAAGGCGGCGGTACTGGCGATCATCTTTCTCGCTGTTCCACTGATAGTTTATGACCAGTTCCACGCGGCTGACGAGGCGCAAAAAGCGGTCCTTCTGCGCAGCGTGAGAGAGCACGGCCATGTCATCACCGCGGCGCTTGCGCCCTATCTCTCGACCGGCGAGCGTCCGGTGCTGCCGCAGCTCGGCCGCGAGCTCGCGCGCTTTGCCGATGACTTCACGAATGTGAAATTGCTCTTCGCACCTGCCGGCAACGACGGCTTCTTCTATGTGGCTTCGTGGCCCGTGGTTCCGGCAGCGCAGCTCGACGCCGAGCGCGAGACGCTCCGCCGCCAGAGCATCCTCGATCGTCTCTCCGGCACCTGCGAGGGTGAGTTCCCGTTCGCGCTCCGCTACCGCACGCCGCGCGGTGACGACGAAGTGGTGACATCGGTGACGCCGCTGCGGAGCCCGGCCGGATGCTGGGTCGTCGTCACCTCGACGTCCGCCACCTCGATGCCCGGCTCGCATCTGGGCCGCCCCTATTGGGCAAGCTCGGAGGTGCGGATCGCGGCGGCGATCTACCTCGCCATGGTGCTCCTCACCATCACCACCTTTTGGAGCATTCGGCGCGGCTTGCGGCGCTTTGCCGAGCGGGCACGCACGATCCGCGAGCACCGCAACAGCGGCGGCTCCTTCCGCGCGCAGAACGACATCCCCGAGCTCGCCGACGTCGCCGAGGAGTTCGATCACATGGTCGAGGTGCTCGACGCGTCGGCGCGTGGCATCCGTCGCGCCGCCGAGGATAACGCGCATGCCTTCAAGACGCCGATCGCCGTCATTCGCCAATCGCTCGAGCCAGTAAAGCGCGCGATTCCCGGCGAGAACCAGCGCGGACTGCGCGCGCTCGGACTCATCGAAAACTCGCTCGATAAGCTCGACGCGCTCATCGCGTCGGCGCGACGACTCGACGAGGCGACGGCCGACCTCATGGACATGCCGCGCTGGGACCTCGATCTCTCGCATCTGCTGGGGCGCCTGCTGCAGGCGCACGCCGACATGTTCGCCGAGCGCCGCCTCGCCCTCAAGGGCCACATCGCGCCGCGCGTCCTTATCCATGCCAATGAAGAAATGGTGGAGATCGTCATCGAGAATCTGCTCGACAACGCCGTCTCCTTCTCGCCGGAGGGCGAGAGCATCGGCATCCGCCTCGAGGCGCATGACGGATTCGCCGAATTGCTCATCGGCGACGCCGGCCCCGGCGTCCAGCCCGAGGATCTGACGCGCATTTTCGAGCGCTACTTCTCTCTCCGCGCCGCGCAAACGAGCGATGACGATACGCATTTCGGCATCGGTCTGTGGATCGCGCGACGCAATGTCGAAGCGCTCGGCGGCACCATCATCGCCGAAAATCGCCGCCCGCATGGGCTTCTCATGCGCGTTCGCTTGCCGCTTGCCGAAGCAGTGCGACTGCCACCGCCAACGGCCAAGCTGCGCGTCTGATCTTCGATGCATTTTTCCGCGGCGATCGACACATTTTTGACCCGGCATGGCCGCCACGCGCGGCGGTAACATGCGCTCACCCTGGAGGGGGAAGGTGGCAATGACGCATTTGACAAAATTGGTGACGATGCTGCAGAGCGCGAAGGAGGGGAGCGAGTATCTCGACTACGCGATTCAGCGCCTCTTCGGCACGGCGAAGCCGGTGCCGCTCTACACACGGTCGATCGACGCGGCACTGACCCTGCTGCCGGAAGGCTGGACCATCCATCGCCTGAGCCATATCTCCGATTGCCAGGGCGGCTTCTCCGGCTGGATCGGCGAGGTTTACCGCGCGCGCGACGCGATGATCCCCTACCCCTGCACCGCCCCATCCGCCTCCGCGCCGCTTGCGCTCTGCATTGCCGCGCTGCGCGTGAGGCTCGCCGAGAGCATCGAGCCGAGTGAAACCATCCCGGGCGCCCCGCTAGCCGACGACCGCGCGCAACGCAGCGGCACCTAGAGCGGGGACCATCGGGCGCCGGGCGGGTTGTCTCGCCCGGCGGCTCTTCCTAGAGTGCGGCCGTGCTCGACACGGCCGTTTCATTTTCTGCGGCGCGATGAGCGACGAAGCGCTGCAAATTCTCGGTCGCGATGTCGCGTATAAGGGATTTTTCCGCATCGATCGCTATCGCTTGCGCCATCGGCTCTTCGCCGGCGGCTGGAGCGCGGAGCTGACGCGCGAGGTCTTCGAGCGCGGCCGCGCCGTGGGCGTGCTGCTTTACGATCCTGCGCGCGATGCGGTGGTGCTCGTCGAGCAGTTCCGGCTACCTGCCCATCTCGCGGGCTTCTCCGCCTGGCAACTTGAGATCGTGGCCGGGCTCGTCGATCACGACGGCGAAAGCGAGCTCGACGTAGCGCACCGCGAGGCCCAGGAAGAGGCGAACCTTATTCTGACCGGCGAGATCGAGCCGATGCACCGCTTCCTCACCAGCCCCGGCGGCACCACGGAGACGGTGGCGCTCTTCTGTGCCCGGGTTGATGCGGCAAAGGCCGGCGGTGTTCACGGCCTCGCCGATGAGCACGAGGACATCAAGGTGGTGGTGAAAAGCGTTCGCGAAGCGATGCGGTTGCTGCGCGCCGGCAGAATCGAAAACGTCTTCACCCTCGCGGCGCTCTACTGGCTTGCCGCCAACCGGGCGCGATTGCGGCGCGCGTGGCGCTAGCGGCGGCTTGCGGCGAGAGAGGGCCGCCGCCCTCCCTTGATCGGCCGACGCCCCGCCGATAGTCTCGCTGGCAACCCGCGCCCGCTTGGAGGCGCGCAGAAAAATCGGCCCGGAATATGCAAATCCGCGACGGCTTTCTTGAAACCATCGGCAATACGCCGCTCATTCGCTTGCGCCGCGCCTCCGAGCTCACCGGCTGCACGATCCTTGGCAAGGCCGAGTTCCTCAATCCCGGCGGATCGGTCAAGGATCGCGCCGCGCTGTTCATCGTGCGCGACGCCGAGGAACGGGGTCTGCTTCAGCCGGGCGGCGTCATCGTCGAGGGCACGGCGGGAAATACCGGGATCGGGCTTGCGCTCGTCGGCAACGCGCGGGGCTACCGCACGGTCATCGTCATGCCGGAGACCCAGAGCCAGGAAAAGAAGGACATGTTGCGGCTTTGCGGTGCCGACCTCCGCCTCGTTGCCGCCGTCCCCTATGCCAATCCCATGAACTACGTGCGCTATTCCGAGCGCCTCGCGCAGGAAGTGGCGGCGCGTGAGCCCAACGGGGCCATCTGGGCCAATCAATTCGACAACGTCGCCAATCGTCGCGGCCATTACGAGACGACCGGACCGGAAATCTGGGAGCAGACCGAGGGCACGGTGGACGCCTTCGTGTCCGCCGTCGGCACTGGCGGGACGCTTGCGGGCGTCGGAATGGCGCTCAAGGAGCGCAATGCCAAGATCAAGATCTATCTCGCCGACCCCCCCGGTTCGGCGATCTACAGCTACTACGCCAAGGGCGAGCTCAAGGCCGACGGCAATTCCATCACCGAAGGGATCGGCAACGGCCGTATCACCAAGAATCTCGAAGGCGCGCCGGTCGACGGCTGGTTCCAGGTGACGGACGAAGAGATGCTGCCGGTGTTGTTCGATCTCGTGCGCGAGGAAGGGCTCATTCTCGGCGGGTCGACCGGCGTCAACATCTTGGGCGCTATCAAGGCCGCGACGGAGCTCGGCCCTGGCCACACCATCGTTACCATCCTCGCCGACTACGGCACGCGCTACATGTCGAAGCTCTTCAATCCTGCGTTCCTACGCGAGCGCAACCTCCCGACACCGAGCTGGCTCGAGCCATGACCGATCTACTCTTTCGCGACGATGCCTATCTAAGAAGCTGCGAGGCGCGCGTTGTCGCCGTCGATGCCGCCGGCATTCGCCTCGACCGCACCATCTTTTATCCGCAAGGGGGCGGTCAGCCCGGCGACAGCGGCATGCTCACACTCGCCGATGGCCGCATCGTCGCCATCACCGACACGCGCAAAGGTGAGACAGCCGAGGATGTCGTGCACATCGCCACCGCCGGCGCGCCCCTCCCCTCGCCCGGCGATCTCGTACGGGCCGAGATCGATTGGGGCCGCCGCCATCGTCTCATGCGCATGCATACCTGCCTTCATCTCCTCTCGGCGGTGGTGAGCGGCGCGGTCACTGGCGGGCAAATCGCCGATGGCAAGGGTCGTCTCGATTTCGACGTGCCGGGTGGCGCGCTCGAGAAGGACGCGATCACTGCGCGGCTCAACGAGCTCATTGCGGGCGACCATCCCGTCACTCCCGGCTGGATCAGCGACGAGGAGCTGGCGACGCGTCCCGAACTCGTCCGCACCATGTCGGTCAAGCCGCCGATGGGACAGGGACGCGTGCGGCTCCTTGAGATTCCCGGCATTGACCTCCAGCCCTGCGGCGGGACCCATGTGCGCCGCACCACCGAGATCGGCCGGGTCGAGGTGACGAAAATCGAAAGCAAGGGCCGACAGAACCGGCGCGTCGTCATCGCCTTCGCCGGCTGATCGGAGGAAACGCGCCATGCCTTACGCCCATCCCGAGGCGCTGGTGTCGACGGAGTGGCTCGCCCGTCATCTCGACGCCCCCGATGTGCGCGTCGTCGACGGCAGCTTCACCCTTCCCGGCGTCAAGCCGACCGCGCGCGAGCTCTATGCCGCGGCGCACATCCCGGGCGCGGTCTTCTTCGACATCGACGACATCGCCGATGAGCGTAACCACCTCCCGCACATGTTGCCGAGCCCCGAAAAGTTCGCGCAGCGCATGCGCAAGCTTGGTCTCGGCGACGGCCACAAGATCATCGTCTATGACCACACCGGCCTCAACTCGGCGGGTCGGCCGTGGTGGATGTTCCGCATCTTCGGTCACGACGATGTCGCCGTTCTCGATGGCGGCTTGCCGAAATGGCGCGCCGAAGGGCGCCCCGTCACCGACGATGTGCCGGTGCCACGCGAGCGGCATTTCACTGCCCGCCTCAATACGCTGATGGTGCGTGACAAGCCGCAATTGCTCGAGAACCTCAAGACCGGGCGCGAACAGGTGCTCGATGCCCGCTCGCGCGAGCGATTCGCTGGAACGGCACCGGAGCCGCGTCCCGGCTTGCGCGCGGGTCACATTCCCGGCAGCCTCAACCTTCCCTATGACAGGCTCATCGATCCCAAGACGCGCACGGTGCTGCCGGCTGAGGAGCTGGCGGCTCGCTTCGCGGCGGCCGGGTTGCGTCCCGGCAAGCCCGTCGTCACCAGTTGCGGCTCGGGCGTGACCGCCTGCGCGCTCGCCTTCGGCTTGCATCTCCTCGGCTGGCACGACGTCGCTGTCTATGACGGCTCCTGGTCGGAGTGGGGATTGTCCGGCGATACGCCGGTCGAAACCGGCGAGAGCTGAGGGTGCCGTGGCGGGTTCGATCGCCGACGTCATCACCTACCTTGAGATGACGGAGAAGCCGGCGCGGCCGCCGCGCCCAGTGCCGCTGGCCAAGCTCGCGCTGCTCCGCGCCGAGCGCTGCACCGTCTCCTTCTACCGTTACCTCTACAACACCGTCGGCGAACCCTGGATTTGGTATCTGCGCCGCCTGTGGAGCGACGACAAGCTTCGCGATCATCTCGCGCGACCCGAGATTGAGGTCTTTGTGCTTTATGCCGCGGGCGTGCCGGCGGGCTACTACGAACTCGAACGCGCGGCGAACGGCGAGACCGAGCTTTGTTATTTCGGCCTCATCCCCGATTTCATCGGCAAGAGCCTCGGTCCCTATTTCTTGCAGGCGGCCGTCGATAATGCGTGGCTCGGAGCGACGCAGCGGCTCTGGGTGCACACTTCAACCTTCGATCACCCCCGTGCCCTCGGCCTCTACCAGCGCGCCGGCTTCCGCGTCTACCGCCGCGAGACCGTGCGTTTCGCGGATCCGCGCCTCAGCGGCGCCTTGCCGCGCAACCTTCGCCATCCCCTGCTGCCGCCTTTGCCAGCGGACTGAGCAAGTCCCGCGCGGAACGCAGACGCGATCGCGAGTGTTCCTTTGACGAGTTGAGAGGAGAGAATCCGATGCGCAGAGGTTTCGCGTCGTTTTTTGCCGTGCTCTTGCTCGCGGCCGCGGCCGCAAGCTTGAGCGCCTGTAATACGACTCGCGGTTTCGGCGAGGACATGTCCGCAGCGGGGCACGCGATCAGCGGCTCGGCCGACAAGGTCCAGAACGTCGAGTAATCCGCGAGCAAGCGGCGCGCGCGCGATAGCGCCTGCCGCTTTCCTCAATGGCCGAGAATCTGGCTGAGGAAGAGCCTGGTGCGATCGCTCTTGGGGGTGGTGAAGAAGGTCGCGGGGGGCGCGATCTCCACGATCTCGCCGTGATCCATGAAGATCATCTGATTGGCGACTTGGCGCGCGAAGCCCATTTCGTGCGTGACGACCACCATGGTCATGCCCTCCTCGGCGAGCGCCACCATGACGTCGAGCACTTCCTTGATCATCTCCGGATCGAGCGCCGAGGTCGGCTCGTCGAACAGCATGATCTGCGGCTTCATGCAAAGCGAGCGGGCGATGGCGACGCGCTGCTGCTGGCCGCCTGAGAGCTGCCCCGGATATTTGCGCGCCTGCTCGGCGATGTGGACGCGCTCGAGATAGTGCATCGCGAGCTCCTCCGCCTCGCGCTTCGGCATGCGGCGCACCCAGATGGGCGCGAGCGTCAGGTTGTCGAGCACCGTCAGATGGGGGAAGAGGTTGAACTGCTGAAACACCATGCCGACCTCGCGGCGGATCGCCTCGATGTGGCGGATGTCGTCGGTGAGCTCGATGCCGTCGACGAAGATCTGGCCTTGCTGGTGCTCCTCCAGACGATTGATGCAGCGGATCATCGTCGATTTGCCGGACCCTGACGGCCCGCAAACGACAACGCGTTCGCCGCGCTGCACCGAGAGACTCACATCCTTCAGCACGTGAAATTCGCCGTACCATTTCTGCACGTTGCGCATCTCGATCATTGGCCGGCTCTCTTCGGGCGCGGTGCGGGCTTCGCTCATGGTCTTTCCCTCATCGGCGCCCTTTGCCGAGGCGCGTTTCGATATAGCGGCTGTAGCGCGACATGAAATAGCAGAAGACGAAGTAGATGAGCGCGACGAAGGCATAGGCCTCGACATAAGCGCCGCGCCAGGTCGGATCGTTCATGCCGGTGCTGGCGTCCTGCAAGAGGTCGAAGAATCCGACGATCGTCACCAAGGCCGTGTCCTTGAACGCGCCGATGAAGGTGCCGACCAGCGGCGGTATGGAAATGGCGAGCGCCTGCGGCAGGACGACGAGGCGCATCTGGCGCCAATAACCGAGACCGAGAGCATCCGCCGCCTCGAATTGTCCGCGTGGAATCGCCTGCAGCCCGCCCCGCACCACTTCGGCGACATAGGCGGCGATGAAGAGAATGAAGACGACCTCGGCACGCCACAGCTTCGAGATGAAGACGTTGGGGGGCAGAAAGAGCGGAAGCATCTGCACGCCCATGAAGAGGACGACGATGAACGGCAAGCCGCGCACGACCTCGATATAGAGGACGCAGAGCCCGCGCACCGCCGGCATCGACGAGCGGCGGCCAAGCGCCAGTAGCAGGGCCAGCGGGAACGAAAAGGCGATGCTGCCCACGGCGAGGATCAGCGTCAGCGGCAAGCCGTTCCAAAGATCGGTCTCGACATAGGGGAGGCCGAAGACGCCGCCCCACATCAAAACCCCGACCGCGGCGAGACCGATGATCCAAAGCGCCGCGAGAGGCCGGCCCATGAGGCGGCGGTCGCAGGTCGCCAACAGCAGTGCGAGGAAGATGACGATGACCACGCCGGGACGCCATTGCTCCTCGTAGGGGAAGCGGCCGAACAGCAGGAAGCGATACCAATCGACGATGAATGCCCAGCAAGCGCCACCGCGCTCGTGGCAGGCCGCGATGTTAGGGGCATTGAGCGAAGCGCGCACCACCGCCCAGTCGAGCGCTGGCAGCGCGATCCTGACGCAGGCCAACACGATCGCGACGGTGAGGAGCGCGTTGAACCATGAATTGAAGAGGTTGGCGCGGGCCCAGCGATAGCCGCGTTGAAAGCCCAAAGCCTGCGTTGCAGCACCGTTCATCTCACCGCTCCACCAATGCCATGTAGCGGTTGTAGAGATTCATCAATTGCGAGGTCGGTATGTTGATGAGCAGGTAGCCAACGGCAATGAGAGTGAACCCTTCGAGCACCTGGCCGGTCTGGTTCATAATCGTATTGCCGACGCTCAAGAAATCGGTGAAGCCGATGGCGACCGCAAGCGAGCTATTCTTGATCAGATTGAGGTACTCGCTCGTGAGCGGCGGCACGATGATGCGAATCGCTTGGGGAATGACGATGAGGCGCAGCATCTGTCCGCGCGAGAGGCCGAGCGCTCGTGACGCTTCAATTTGGCCGCGGCTCACCGCCTGGATGCCACTGCGCACGATCTCGCCGATATAGGCCGCGGCAAAGACGACGAGACCGAAGACCAACGCCGCGAATTCCGGTGTGACGCTCTCGCCACCGCGGAACCCGAAGCGCAACAGCTGCGGCACATCGAACGAAAGCGGCGCACCGCCCGCGAGGAAGACGATGACGGGTGGAATAACCACAAGGCCAAGCCCGATCCAAATGCTCGGCAATCCTCGCCCGGTCCGCTCTCGGTGCCGGCGCGCCCAAGCGCCGAGCGCGATTGCTGCGATGAGGCCGAGAAGCGCCGCAATGGCGACCCAGAGATAGATCGGATGATAAATCGGCGCGGGAAACGTGACACCCCGAAGCGAGATGAAGACCCCGGGAAGCGGCTGCCACGCCTCGCGGTCGGGCGGCGCGCTGATGCGCAGCACGTCCCACCAAACGAAGAGCTGGAGGATGAGCGGCGTGTTGCGGAAGGCTTCGACATAGGAGAGGGCAAGCCGGCTCACCAGCCAGTTCGTCGAAAGCCGCGCAAGCCCCACGACGAAGCCCAACAAGGTCGCAAACACAATGCCGACCGCGGACACCGTGAGCGTATTGACGAAGCCGACCAGTAGCGCCCAGCCGTAGCTGTTGGCAGGGTTGAACGGAACGACCTTGTTGCCGATCTCGAAGGCGGCTTCGCGTTGGAGAAAGCCGAAGCCACTGGCGATTCCCTGCCGGTGTACGTTTTCGGCGGCGTTGCTGGCAAAGAACGCGAAGATCGCTACGACGATCGCGACGATCGCCAGCTGAAAGACGACCGAGCGCACTCGTTCGCTGCGCCACGGCGCGGTCCGGCGCGGTGCGTCATGAGCGAAGAAGCGCTCGGCCGTTTGCGCCATTGCCGCTGCAGCTCAGCGAAACGGCATCGCGTACATCAACCCGCCCTTGGTCCAAAGCGCATTGACGCCGCGCTCGAGCTTGAGCGGCGATTCCTTGCCGACATTGCGCTCGAAGATTTCGCCGTAATTGCCGACCTGCTTGACGATGTTGTAGAGCCATTTCTCGTCGAGATGGAGCGCCTTGCCGAGACCGGCGCTCACGCCCAGCATGCGCTTCACCTCGGGATCGTCGCTCTTCAGCATCTGATCGACGTTCTCGGCGGTGATCCCCTTCTCCTCGGCGCCGATGAGGCCGTACATCACCCATTTCACGATGTCGAACCACTCGTCATCGCCGTGGCGAACCGCGGGCGCCAGAGGCTCTTTCGAGATCACGTCCGGGAGGATGATGTGGTCGTCGGGATTGGACGCTTTCTGCGCGCGCGTCGCCGCCAGTCCCGAGCGGTCCGTTGTATACGCGTCGCACCGTCCGGCGAAATAGGCGTTCTCGACCTCGTCGAGCTTTTCGATCACCAGCGGCTTGAAATTGATCTTATTGCTGCGGAAGTAGTCGGCGAGGTTGAGCTCGGTGGTGGTGCCAGGCTGGACACAGATGGTGGCGCCGTCGAGCTCTTTCGCAGTTTTGACGCCGAGCTTCTTCGGCACCATGAAGCCCTGGCCGTCATAGTAATTGGGCGACGCGAAATTGAAGCCGTTGTCGGTGTCGCGTATCAGCGTCCAGGTGGTGTTGCGCACGAGCACGTCGATCTCGCCCGTCTGCAGGGCGGTAAAGCGCTGTTGCGCCGTGGTTGGCACGAACTTGACCTTCTTCGCATCTCCCAGCACGGCGACGGCAATGGCCCGGCAGGTATCGGCGTCGAGACCCTTGAAGTTGCCCTCGCGATCAGGCAACGCGAAGCCCGCAAGTCCCGTGTTCACGCCGCACACGAGCGTGCCGCGGTTCTTGACGCCGTCGAGCGTCGGCCCCGCTTCGGCCGCGACTGCGAGCGCGGCCCAGGCGCAAGCGCCCACTGCGAGAGAGCGGCCGATCGACTTCAGAATTCTCATCGAGATACTCCCTGAGAGATTTGATTTATCAACTTAATTTGCCGTCAGAAACGGCGATGTTTCGGGCGGCGGCCAAGGCGGACGCTAACACGGTGTCTTCCGGCCGAGCAACGTACGCTCTGGTATGAAGCCGCCGCGCGCCCTTGTCGAGCAGGCGAAATGCGGCTTTCGCCAATGCGGCTGGCGATGCAAGATGCCGTCCATCGCAACTCCGCCAAGCGACAGGTGATGCGCAGCAAATCGAAAAAGCCGGACACGCTCCTCACGCACGCGGGCCGCGCGCCGGAACGGCAGGCGGGTGTGGTCAATCCCCCCGTCTATCACGCCTCGACCATTCTCTGGCCGAGCGTCGCCGCCTACGAGGCGGGTCAGCGCAACCGCTACAACCAAGTGACCTATGGCCGCATCGGCACGCCGACCCAGATGGCCTTCGAAGAGGCCGTGGCGGCTGTCTCCGGCGGTTATCGCGCCATCGCCTTCTGCTCGGGCGCCGCCGCTTGCTATGCGGGGCTGCTCGCTTTCACCAAAGCCGGCGACCATGTGCTCATCCCCGATTCCGTCTATGGGCCGGTCCGACTGTTTGCCCGCAGCATGCTGCAGCGCTTCGGCGTCGACGCCGCCTTTTATGATCCGACCCTCGGTCGCGATGTCGCCGGCCTCATCCGCGACAACACGCGCGCGCTCTATCTCGAAAGCCCGGGCTCCCTCACGTTCGAAGTTCAGGACATTCCCGCGCTTGTCGCGCTTGCCAAGTCGCGTGGGCTCGTCACGCTTTGCGATAACACCTGGGCGGCGCCCCTGTTCTTGAAACCGCTCGCATTCGGCGTCGATGTCGAGATCATCGCCGCCACCAAGTACATCGTCGGCCATTCCGACGTGATGATGGGGGTCGCCGTCTGCACCGAGCAAAGCTTCATGCCCGTGCGCGAGATGGCGACGCTGCTCGGCAATCACGCCGCCCCCGATGATTGCTACCTGGCGCTCCGCGGCCTGCGCACCGCGGGCGTCAGATTGCGTCAGCACGAGGCACAGGCGCTCGCGCTCGCGCGTTGGCTCGAGCGCCGGCCGGAAGTCGCGCGCGTCCTTCATCCGGGACTGCCGAGCCATCCGGGGCACGCGCTCTGGAAGCGCGATTTCTCCGGCGCGAGCGGCCTTTTCAGCATCGTCTTCCGCAAGGACATCAGCGATCACGCGGTGGCGGCCCTGGTGGACGGCATGGAGCTCTTCGGCCTCGGCGCCAGTTGGGGCGGTTTCGAGAGCCTGATGCTGCCGGCCCATCCGGAGCGGCTTAGAACGGCGGTGCCATGGACCGAGGGGCCGGTCCTCCGCATCCATGCGGGCTTGGAGGATATCGACGACCTCATCGCCGATCTCGAGCGCGGCTTCGAGCGGCTCAACGCAGCGGCGCGGTAAGCGATGGCGAAGTTTTCTGACGATCGTGCGCTAACCCGCCCTTCCCCTCTTCAGGGGGAAGGTGTCCGAGGCCGAAAAGGCCTCGGACGGAAGGGGGGACGCGCACGATGCGCGACGACAATAGCGAGTGTGGGGCCACCCCCCTCCCTACCCTCCCCCTCACGGGGGGAGGGGCGTGTGTTTACCGAGGAAGCGTGGCTCTGACGCCGCTCGAAGTCGAAGCCCTGCGCCTCAGCCTTGAGGTGGGGCTGCTCAGCGTCGCGGCGAGCCTGCCGTTCGGTCTGGCGATCGCCTGGCTCCTGGCGCGGCGCCATTTCCCCGGCAAGCTCTTGCTCGATGGCATCGTCCATCTCCCGCTGGTGCTGCCGCCGGTGGTGGTCGGTTTCGCGCTTCTCGTGCTCTTCGGCCGCAAGGGGCCGGTCGGCGCTTGGCTTTACGACACGCTCGGGATCACCTTTGCCTTCAATTGGAAGGGTGCGGCGCTCGCCTCGGCGGTGATGGGATTTCCGCTGATGGTGCGCGCCATGCGGCTGGCGCTCGAGCTCGTCGACCGCCGCCTCGAGGAGGCGGCGCGCACCTTGGGCGCGGGGCGCTCGCGTGTGTTCCTGACCGTCACCCTGCCGCTGATGGGACCGGGCATCCTTACCGGGACCATCCTTGCCTTCGCCCGCAGCATCAGCGAGTTCGGCGCCACCATCACCTTCGTCTCCAACATTCCCGGCGAGACGCGCACGCTGCCGCTCGCGCTTTACGCCTTGACGCAAGTGCCGGGCGGCGAGGCGGCCGCTTGGCGGCTAGCGGCGCTCTCCGTGGCGCTCGCCATGGGCGCGCTCGTCGTCTCAGAACTCCTCGCGCGCCGCGTCGGCCGGCGCATTCGCGGCGTCGCATGATCGCGGTCGAGGCGAGAAAGCGCCTCGGAGATTTTTCCCTCGACGTGCGTTTTTCCGCCCCATCGACGGGTGTCATCGCGCTCTACGGCCGCTCCGGCGCCGGCAAGACGACGGTCGTCAACATGCTCGCGGGCTTGATCCGGCCGGACGAAGGGCGGATCAGCATTGATGACGCCGTGCTCTTTTCCTCGCAGCAGCGGATTGATCTGCCACCCGAGCGCCGACGCTTGGGATATGTGTTTCAGGAAGGCCGCCTTTTTCCGCACTATTCGGTGCGCGGCAATTTGCGCTACGGCGCGCCGCGGCGGCCGCGTCAGGGGCTCGTCACTTTCGATGGCGTGGTGTCCCTGCTCGCACTTGCGCCGCTGCTTGACCGCCCGGTGGCGGCCCTGTCGGGCGGCGAGAAGCAGCGCGTGGCGATTGGCCGCGCGCTCCTCGCCGAGCCGCGGCTCCTCCTCATGGACGAGCCGCTGGCCTCGCTCGATGCGGCGCGGAAAGGTGAAATTCTTCCGTTCATCGAGCGGCTGCGCGACGAACTCCGCCTGCCGATCATCTATGTCACCCATGCCATGGCGGAGATCGTGCGGCTTGCCGACACGCTGGTGGTGCTGGTCGAGGGCAAAATCGCCGCGTCGGGCGCGCTCGAAGCAGTGACGAGCCAGCTCGCGCTCGCGCCGCTCACCGGGCTCGCCGATGCCGGCGCCGTCATCCGCACGACGCTCGCCGGGCACGACCGTACCTTCGGCCTGAGCGAGCTCGCCTTTCCCGGCGGGCGGCTCCGCGTCTCGCACCTGGCGCTGCCGCTCGGCACGGTCTTGCGCGTGCGCATCCGGGCACGCGACGTGGCACTGGCGACGACGCGGCCCACAGGAATTTCTATCCGCAACGTTTTTCCGGTGCGGATCATCGAGATGGCACGAGCACCGGGCCCGCTCCTCGATGTGCGGCTCGACATCGGCGCGGCGGAACAGCCGGTGGCGCTCTGGGCGCGGATCACCCAACGTGCGGCCCAAGAGTTGGGGCTCGAGGTAGGGCGCTCCGTCTTCGCGCTCATCAAGGCAGTCGCCCTCGATCGCGGCAGCTACGGCCAGTTCGAGGCGGAGGAGGATTTCCGTGACGACGATGCGAGCTGACGGCGGCAATGTTTCCGCTTGTCGCGTCAGCGGCTACCATTGCCTTTCGCCTGGGAGGAAAGACCATGGACGAGAACCGCAGCGCCGCTTACGCCGCCTTGGCACTCCGCCTGTCGCTGGGCATGTTCTTCATCCTCCATGTCTACCGCAAGTTCGCCATCATCGGCTTCGACAGCTGGTGGAGCGGGCTCGTGAAATCCGGCTATGCGGACTGGACGCTCTACTACACGCTCGCGGCGGAATTCGCGGGCGCGGTCCTGCTCGTGCCCGGTATCTATACCCGCTACGTCGCATTCCTCACCCTTCCGGTGCTCGTCGCCGTCACCCGCCACTGGGCGATCCGCAAAGGCCTGTGGTTCACCGATGGCGGCGCCGAGTTTCCCCTCGCCTGGAGCCTGATGCTGGTGGCGCAAATATTGCTGGGCGACGGCGCTTACGCGGTGCGCATGCCGGCGCTGCCGTGGGAGCGACAGTGGCGGCGGGCGTCGGCAGCGGCGGGCGAATAACCCAGAGAGGATGATCGCGGCCGACGTCTTCAAGGGTTTGTTCACGTCTCCGGCGCACCATCGCCCGCAATTGGTTTTCGGGACAGGGCGCGGCGATGCGATTGGTGAAATTCGAGCAGATCGACGAGCAGGGCAAACGCGAGCGCGACGTCTATATCAATCCCGAGCAGGTGCGCTCGATCGTCGCGCTGCCGGATTACGGCAAGAACAAGCGCACGCGCATTACTTTCGGCGCCGACGACACCGTGCTCGTTCGCGGCACCGCCGACGAGATATGGGCGATGCTCGAAGGGCGCGCGGCACCGCCGGCCGCTGGGCCAGCGCTGCTCCCCGAGGACTGAAGCGAAGATTGCCAGCGTCCGCCGTCAGTGGGCGGTGGCGGCGACCATTGGCTCGAGTCCACTCTTCGTCACCGCCTCCGCGGCCGCGGGCGAGGCGAGAAAGGCGATGAGCGCCGCCGCTGCTTCCGGCTCTTTCGCCGTGGCGACGATCCCGGCCGAGAAGATCGTGACCGTCTGGAGCTCCGCCGGCAGCTTGCCGACAATGTCGATGCCGGCGACCGGCAAGAGCTCGCTCACCTGCTGAAAACCGAGCTCCGCCTCACCGCGCGCGACGACCTGGCCCACGGGTTCGGCGGGAACCATGCGGCTCTTCTCGCGGATGACCTCGGCGATGCCGAGGCGGGGGAAGAGCTCGGTTGAGAGATAGACGCCACTCGCGCTGTCGGAATAAGCGATCGATCGCGCCTGAAGCAGCGCGCGCTTCACCGCCTCGGGCGACGAGATGTCGGGCTTCGGCGCGCCCGCGCGCACGGCGACACCGATCAGCGAGCGTGCGAGATCGACGCGGCTCTCGGCGCGCACCTTGCCTTCTTTGACGAGCGCCCCGAGCGCGTCGCCCACCATGATGACGACATCGATCGGCTCACCGCGCGCCAGGCGCTGTGGGATCGCCTGCGGCGTCGCCCCCATCGAAGGCCCCCATTCCGTCACCACGGTGTTGCCGCTGGCGCGCTCATAGGCCGGGAGAAGCACGCGATAGGCGGCGGCGAAGCCGCCCGAACTCACCACGCGCAGCTCCGCCGCCTGCGCGGCGCTCGCCAGCAATAGCGATGCCAAGACAAGCGCAAGAATCAGTTTCACGCGCGGCATCTCAGAGTCTCCTCACACCTCGATGGTAGAGCCCTGTCCCGTCCAGCGGAAATGGCGTGCTCTGGCGATCCCCATGGCGTGATGCAACCATAAGGTGCCGGTCGAGTCGCGCTGACCCAGGCAAGCCTCTCTTTTCCAGCAATGCGACATCAAACGCCCTGGCATTTAGCGTAAAGTTGAATGATAATTCATGTGACACGCGAACATTAAGGGGGAACCCGAGATGAGCACCCGTTTTTCACCGCGGCGCGTGGCTAGACTCGGCTGCGCCCTCGCTCTCGCAATAGTTGCTACGCCTGCCCCCCAATCAGCGCGGGACGCGCCCTTGCTAGCCTCGCATTCCCGCATCTCCGTTCACCGCGACAGCAACGGGCTGCCGAAGCTGGGTCCTCGCAATGAGATCGAGACATCGAACTGGTCGGGCTATGCCATCGCCAATTTCGAGTCGGGCGCTGCCTACACCCAGGCGCAAGCGACGTGGACCGTCACCAAGGTGTTCTACACGGCGCCGCCGCCGGTCTGTCACACCTACAAATTCGGTTTCTTCAAATATAAGTTCTGCACGTCCTCACACCCGCAGTGGGAGTACTCGTCCTCGTGGGTGGGTATCGGCGGCTATTGCGAGGAGGCCGCCTGCAGCGCCGTCGACAATACGCTGATCCAGCTCGGGACCGAGCACGATGCATCCTCGTCCAACACCACCGAATACTATGCGTGGGTGGAGGTGCTGCCGAACGCCCCGATCATCGTCTCACCGAGCTATCCCAGCTGCAATTCGCTCTCCTGCGCCTATCCCGTGCAGCCCGGCGACGTGATCACGGCGTCGCTGCAATGCACGGCCAATTGTGCGCCGGGCGCCGGCAACCAGAACTGGCTGCTGCAGATGAGCAATCAGAGTCAGTCGCATGCTGGTTGGAATTTCTCCGCCAACGTGACCTACGGCTCGACGCTGCTTTCGGCGGAATGGATCGAGGAAGCACCCTCGTCCTCGGCGGGTGTGCTGCCGCTCGCGAATTACGGCACCGCCAATTTCGATCCGACCGCCAACGGAAGCGTCCCGAATTTCGCGGCCGGCCTGACCGACGCCATCCTGATGGTCGATCCCTATGGCGAAACCTCGAATCCCTCGACCGCCGACGGGATCGACGTCTTCAACACCTGCTGGGGCAACAACGCCAACAGCATCGCCCAGTGCCCCTCGCCGCCGTAAGCTGGCGCGCCCTGCTGGAATCGAACCAGCGACCTACCGCTTAGAAGGCGGTTGCTCTATCCGCTGAGCTAAGGGCGCCCCGGGAGCGAGAGTAGCAAGGCGCGGCGCCGGCGGCGAGCGAAGCAACCTCTCAGCCCGGTCGGTCGTAGCGGAAGTTGTCGGCGTAGGATTTGGGCCGGAAGGTGCGCTGATTGGGCTCGATGATGGTGTAGTCGAGCCCGTGCTTTTGCGCGAAGGCGACGGCTTCATCGAGTGTGGCAAAGCGGAGCCGCACCTGGTTCAGCGTGTCGTTGGCGCTGATCCAGCCCATGAGCGGGTCCGGCTGGCGCCGCGTTGCCTGCTCGTACTCGAGAAGCCATTGCTTGGTGTTGCCGCGGCCCGATTGCATGGCCGATTTGACCGGCCGGTGGATGCGCGCTTGTGCCATGAGCGTTCGTCGATCCCTCTTGCTCGGTCTGGTCGGGGCGAGAGGATTCGAACCTCCGGCATCCAGCTCCCAAAGCTGGCGCTCTACCAGGCTGAGCTACGCCCCGTCGCCCGTGTTTCGCTTGGCGCGAGGTTTTAGTGATTGCCGCCCACGAAGTCCAGAAATCCTTGGCGTAGCGCCCTTCCCTTCGCCTGCGTCGCGCGGCAGGATCGCCCGATCCCCTCCGACTTTGCCAAGGAGCCACCGTCGCATGCGGCGCAACAGCTTCACACTCACCGAGGAGCTCTCCGACTACATCGCCGGCGTGTCGCTGCGCGAGCCGGACGTCCTGCGTCGCTTGCGCGAGGAGACGGCGCGGGTGCCGATGGCGGGCATGCAGATCGCGCCCGATCAGGGACAATTCATGGCGCTCCTGGCGCGGCTCGTCGGCGCCCGGCGCTGCCTCGAGGTCGGCACCTTCACCGGCTACAGTGCACTCGTCGTGGCGCTCGCGCTGCCGGCAGACGGGCGGATCATTACCTGCGACGTCGACGCGAAGACCACGGCGATCGCCAGACGCTATTGGGCGGAAGCGGGTGTCGCCGACAAGATCGATCTCCATCTCGCGCCGGCGCTCGAGACGCTCGACCGGCTCCTTGACGAAGGAGCGTCGGGCAGCTTCGATTTCGCCTTCATCGACGCCGACAAGACCAATTACGACGGCTATTACGAGCGGGCTCTCAAGCTGATCCGCCAGGGCGGCCTCATCGTCATCGACAATGTGCTGTGGAGCGGCACGGTGGCGGATCAGAAGCGAAGGGATGCCGACACAACGGCGCTCCGCGCAATCAACCGCAAGCTCCACGACGACGAGCGCATCGATTTGAGTCTCTTGCCGCTCGCGGACGGGATCACGCTCGCTCGCAAACGCTGATGCGGCGGCGTTCAGCTCGCGTTGCCGAAGAGCGCGTGGTGGACGACGTCGCCTTCGTGAATGCCGAGCCGCGCGGCGGTGCCGCCGTTGAGCTCGAGCACCGCGCGCACCGGCACTTTCGATTCGATCATCGCTTCCGAGAGCGGCACCGCACGCTCATGGATGTCGGCGATGCGCCCGTCGGCAGCGATGAAGAGCATGTCGAGGGGGATGAGCGTGTTCTTCATCCAGAAGGTGGCGGGGCGCGTCGCGCCGAGATCGAAGAGCATGCCGGCATCGACCGGAAGCGCGCGGCGGAACATCAGGCCTTGCGCCTGCTCCTCGGGCGTGACGGCGAGTTCGACGGCAAAGCGCCGCGCGCCGCCCTCCGTGTCGATGACGAGCGGCGAGGTCCGGACCTCGGCGAGTGCCGCCGCGGCCAAGGACGCCAGCATGGGAACGATTGCCATGAGAGCGCGGTGCATCGCTTGATCCCGCCGATGAGGTGCGCGAGGTTCTAGCTTGTGGCGCCGGCCCTCGGCAACGCCGGCATTGGAGGAGACATGGCGGCGAAGAATATGCTTTCGCCACAGACACTGGCGGCGCAGGCGCTCGGCTGGATCGACGAGACGACGAAAGCGGTGATCCCGCCTATTCACCTCGCCACCACCTACATCCGCGATCCCGACAACCAATACCGCAGCGGCCGCGGTTACGGCCGCGCCGACAACCCGAGCTATGATCAGCCAGAAGCGCTGCTGGCGCGCCTCGAAGGCGGCGAGGCCGCCCTCACCTTCGCCTCGGGCATGGCGGCGGCGACGGCCATCTTCCTGGCACTCAAGCCGGGCGATCACGTGCTCGCGCCCAAGGTCATGTATTGGGCGCTGCGCAAATGGCTTATCACCACCGCCCGCGAGTGGGGCCTCGAGGTCGAGCTCGTCGACATGCCGGACCTTGCCGCGGTGCGCGCAGCGCTTCGTCCCGGCAAGACCAAGCTTCTCTGGATCGAGACGCCGGCCAATCCAACCTGGGTCGTCACGGATATCGCGGGCGCCGCCAAGCTCGCGCATGAGTCAGGCGCGCTTCTCGCCGTCGACAGCACGGTAGCGACGCCCATCCTGACGCAGCCGCTCGCACTTGGTGCCGATCTCGTCATGCACTCCGCGACGAAGTACCTCAACGGCCACAGCGACGTGGTGGCGGGCGCTCTCGTCACGGCACGCAAGGACGCGTTTTGGCAACGCATCGTCGGCTTGCGCACGAGCCATGGCGGCATTTTGGGGCCGCTCGAGGCGTGGCTCTTGCTGCGCGGCATGCGGACGCTGCCGCTCCGCGTCGCACAAGCCTGCCGTTCCGCGGAGGCGATCGCTCGGCACTTTGCCGGGCATCCCCGGGTCCGCGCGGTGCTCTATCCAGGCTTGCCCGATGCGCCTGGGCACGCCGTCGCGTCACGGCAGATGCAGGGCGGTTATGGCGGCATGCTGAGCCTCTGCGTCGCCGGCGGCGAGGCCGCCGCGATCGCCACCGCGGCGCACGTCAACGTGTGGAAGCGCGCGACCTCATTGGGCGGCGTTGAAAGCCTGATCGAGCACCGCGCCTCCGTCGAAGGGCCGGACAGTCCGGCGCCGCCCGATCTCCTACGGATGTCCGTCGGCATCGAAGCCGTCGAGGATCTGATCGACGATCTCGAAGCTGCGCTCAGCGCGCGGTGATCCCCTAACCGCCCGTAAAGGATCGCCGCGCTAGGGTCCCCTCGCCGGCGGCGCGCTTGGGCGCGGCCAGCGATCGGTAGCATTTGAGACAATTCCGGCATGGTTCAGTCGTTCTTCTCCGAGCCGGCGGCCGAGGCTGGCGCCGCGACCCGGCTTTTCCGAACAATGAGAAGCGGCGCCTGGCTCGGCCGGCAGCGCATCTTGGCTTACGGCACGATCTTGCTCGTCCTCGAAATCGCCGCTTTCCTCTTTCTCATCGCCGGCACGCATGGGCTCATCGCGCCGACGACGGAGCCGACGACCACCGATTTCGCGAGCTTTTATGCCGCGGGCGATCTCGCCAATGCCGGCACACCGCATCTTGCTTACGACCAAGCGGCTCATTGGGCCGCCGAGCAGCGTGCCACCGAACCCGGCGTCCGCTACCAATTCTTCTACTATCCACCGGTTTATCTCCTGCTCTGCGCGCTTCTCGCGCGGCTCCCCTATCTGGTGGCGTACGTGCTTTTCGAAGGCGCGAGCCTCGCGCTCTTCCTCACCGTGGCACAACACATCCTCGCCGCGCGTGGATGGCGGGTAATGGTGCCGCTACTGGCCTTCCCCGCCGTCTTCTGGACGCTCGGCCTCGGGCAGAACGCTTTCCTCACCGCAGCCCTCTTCGGCGGCGCCACCTTGCTGATCGAGCGGCGTCCGTTCGTCGCCGGCCTTCTCTTCGGCGCGCTCTGCTACAAGCCGCATTTCGGCCTGCTCGTACCGATGGCGCTCGTGGCTGGCGGCCACTGGCGTGCCGTTGCCGGCGCGGCGTTGTCGAGCGTCGGGCTCGTCGCCGCCTCGCTCGCCTTCTTCGGGCTCGACGCCTGGCGCGATTTTCTCACGATCGCCATGACGTCGCCCGGCACATATGAGAACGGGCGCATCCAACTCGCCGGCATCATCAGCCCCTTCGCCGCATTGCGCGTCATCGGCATCGATACGTCGCTCGCTTACCTGACGCAGCTCGCGGCGACGCTCGCCGCGGCGCTCTTCGTGGCTTATCTCTGGCGCCGGCGCGTGAGCCTTCCCGTGCGGGCGGCGGCGCTCATCGCGGCGACGCTCGTCGCGGTGCCGGTGATGCTCCTCTACGACCTCATGCTGGCGCTCCTCGCCATCATCTGGCTCGTCGGCGCCGCACGCCACACGGGATTTTTTTCATGGGAGAAAATGACCTTCGTCGTTCTCTTTCTCGCCGCTTTGGTGACGCTCAGCACCGGCCGTTTCTTTCATCTGCCGCTCGCGCTCATCGGCGATGTCGCCCTTCTCGCGGCGATCGCCAGGCGGGCGCTCGGCGAGATCGACCAACGCCGGCCGGCAGCCGTTCCAGTCAGCTGAAAAAAATCAACCGCACGAGGTGCGCGCACCGCAGAGGTTCGCCTGAAGCGGCCTGCGTCTTGCCCCTGGGGAACGCGCGCGATAGGCTCGTCGCGCTCAGAAAAGCGAAGGACAAGCCCATGGACATGACCGGGGAATTCATCATTCCCGCGCCGCGCCAGAAGGTTTGGGAAGCGCTCAACGACCCCGCCATCCTGCAACAGTGCATCCCCGGCTGCGAGAGTATCGAGAAGCTCTCCGATACCGAGCTTCAAGCCAAAGTCGTGGCGAAGGTCGGCCCCGTGCGCGCCCATTTCGGCGGCAAAGTCACGCTCTCCGATCTCGATCCCCCCAAAGGGTACAGGATCACCGGCGAAGGGAGCGGCGGCGCCGCCGGTTTTGCCAAAGGCGGCGCGGCGGTGCAGCTCAGCGATGAGGGCAACGGGACGCGTCTTTCCTATCAGGTCGACGCGCATGTCGGCGGCAAGCTGGCGCAGATCGGCTCGCGCCTCATCGATGCGACGGCACGCAAGATGGCGGAGGATTTTTTTACTCGCTTCTCGACGCTGGTGGCTGCGCCTGCGCCAGCAACCACCGCCACACCCGCCGCCGAAGTGGTGCCCGAACCGGCACCGGCACGGCAAGGGCTTCCGCCCATCGTCTGGGTGAGCGGCTTGATCATCCTCATCGCGGTCCTGCTCTATTTCTTCACCCGCGGCAGCGGCCACTGACGCGGCCATTCGATCGGCTTGACCGAGCGCTCGCGGCGCACGACACTCGACCATCGTCATCCGATCGCGGCAAGATTCGTCGACCGCGCCACGGCCGGTGATAGGGACACAACAACACACAGGGAGAGAAGTCCATGGCCACCGTGACCCTGACGGTGAACGGCAAGCCGGTCACCGCCACTGTTGAGCCGCGCACGTTGCTTGTTCAGCTTTTGCGCGAGCAGCTCGGTCTCACCGGCACCCATATTGGCTGCGATACTAGTCAGTGCGGCGCCTGCGTCGTCGATGTCGACGGCATTTCCGTCAAGAGCTGCACCATGCTTGCGGTTCAAGCCGAAGGCGCGCAGGTCACGACCATCGAAGGCCTCGCCCACGGCGACAAGCTGCATCCGATGCAGGAAGCATTCCGCGAGCACCATGGCTTGCAATGCGGCTTCTGCACACCCGGCATGGTAATGAGTGCCATTGATTTTGCGAAGCACCACAAGCATCCGACGGAGCAGCAGATTCGCCACTGGCTCGAGGGCAATATCTGCCGCTGCACCGGCTATCACAACATCGTGAAAGCGATCAAAGCCGGCACCGAGGCGATGGCAGGGGGTGCGTCATGACCGCCACCGGCATCGGCGCCTCGGTGCGCCGAAAGGAAGATGCCCGCTTCCTCACGGGCAAGGGCAACTATGTCGACGACATTAGCCGGCCCGGCCAACTCCATGCCTACATCCTGCGCAGCCCTCACGCGCACGCGGAAATCCGCGGCGTCGACACGGTGCAGGCCAAGGCAGCGCCCGGCGTGGCTGCGGTCTTTACCGGCGCCGATATGCAGGTGGGTGGACTCCCCTGTGGGTGGCTCATCCACTCGAAGGACGGCACACCCATGGCCGAGCCGCCGCATCCTGTGCTGGCGCAAGGCAAAGTGCGCCACGTCGGCGATCCCGTCGCCGTCGTCATCGCCGACACGCGCGACCGCGCCAAAGACGCGGCCGAACTGGTCAAGGTCGATTACAAGACATTGCCTGCCGTTGCTTCTGCCGAGGCCGCGCTAAAGCCGGGCGCGCCGCGGGTACACGAGGCTGCCGCCAACAATCTCTGCTACGACTGGCACATCGGTGACGAAGCGGCGACCAAAGCTGCCTTCGCCAAAGCGGCGCACATCACGCGCCTCGACGTCGTCAACAACCGGCTCGTCGCCAACCCGATGGAGCCGCGTGCGGCGATCGGCGACTTCGATCGCGGGACCGGCGAATACACGCTCTACACCACGACCCAGAATCCGCATGTCATCCGGCTCTTGATGTGCGCCTTCGTTCTGCAGCTACCCGAGCATAAGGTGCGCGTGGTCGCACCCGATGTCGGCGGCGGCTTCGGCACGAAGATCTTCCACTACGCCGAGGAAGCGATCGTCACCTGGGCGGCCGGCAAGCTAGCGAAGGCCGTGAAATGGACGGCCGATCGCTCGGAAAGTTTCCTTTCCGACGCGCAAGGTCGCGACCATGTCACCCATGCCGAGCTCGCGCTCGACAAGGACGGCAAGTTCCTCGGATTGCGGGTTTCGACAGTTGCGAATTTGGGCGCTTATCTCTCGACCTTCGGACCCGCGGTGCCAACTTATCTCTATGCGACGCTCCTCGCGGGCACCTATACGACGCCCGCCATCTATGCCGAAGTAAAAGGCGTCTTCACCAACACAGTGCCGGTTGACGCCTACCGCGGCGCCGGACGGCCGGAGGCGTGCTTCGTCGTCGAGCGCATCGTCGACAAGGCGGCGCGTGAGATGAAGGTGGATCCGGCGGAATTGCGTCGGCGCAACTTCATTCCCAAGAACGCCTATCCCTACCAGACGCCGGTCGCCGTCGTTTATGACAGCGGCGACTACTTCTCGACGCTCGAAATGGCGCTCAAGGCGGCAGACTACGACGGCTTCGCCAAACGTCGCGAGGAATCAGCCAAGCGCGGCAAGCTGCGCGGCCTTGGTCTTGCCACCTACATCGAAGCCTGCGGCGTCGCTCCTTCGCAATTGGTGGGGCAGCTCGGTGCGCGCGCCGGGCTCTATGAGTCGGCCGAAGTGCGCGTCCATCCGACGGGCTCGATCAGCGTCTTCACCGGATCGCACAGTCACGGCCAAGGCCACGAAACCACCTTCGCTCAGCTCGTTTCGGAACGTCTTGGCATCCCGCTCGAGAGCATCGATATCATTCACGGCGACACCAACAAGATCCAGTTCGGAATGGGGACCTATGGTTCCCGTTCGCTTCCGGTCGGCGGCTCGGCGCTCGTCAAGGCGCTCGACAAGATCGTCAACAAGGGCAAGAAGATCGCCGCCCATCTTCTCGAAGCGTCGGAGACGGATATCGAGTTCAAGGATGGCAAGTTTTCGATCGCCGGCACGGACAAGAACGTACCTTTCGGGCAGGTGGCTTTCACCGCCTATGTGCCGCACAACTATCCGTCGCAGGAACTAGAACCCGGTCTCGATGAGACCGCGTTCTATGATCCCGCGAACTTCACCTATCCCTCAGGCGCCTATGTCGCGGAAGTGGAAGTCGATCGCGACACCGGTGCGGTGCAATTGGTGAACTTCACCTGTGCCGACGATTTCGGCCGCATCATCAATCCGATGATCGTTGCGGGACAGGTTCATGGCGGCCTCGCCCAGGGTATTGGCCAAGCGCTCTACGAAAACACCATCTACGACAAGGACGCGCAGCTCGTCACCGGCTCGTTCATGGACTACTGCATGCCACGCGCCGACAATTTGCCATCCTTCACCGTCGACACCCACGTTACGCTGTGCGCGCACAACCCGCTCGGCGTCAAAGGCTGCGGCGAGGCCGGTGCCATCGGCGCGCCGGTGGCGGTGATCAACGCTGTCGTCGATGCGCTGGGGCCGCTCGGGGTTACCGATCTCACCATGCCCGCCACGGCCGAGAAGGTGTGGCGTGCAATCCACGACCCGAACATGCCGAAAGCGGCTGAATAGCCGCACACGAGATAGGGAGCGAAGACCATGTATAACTTCGATTACCAGCGGCCGCAAAGCGTGGCCGACGCTTCAAAGGCCATCGCCGGCAAGGACGAGGCGAAGCTTCTCGCCGGCGGCATGACGCTCATTCCGACCTTGAAGCAGCGCCTGGCCAAGCCGTCGGACTTGGTCGATCTCGGCCGCATCGCCGAGCTCAAAGGCATCAAGCGCGATGGCAGCGCGATCGTCATCGGCGCCATGACGCGGCATGCCGATGTGGCATCATCCGACGTGGTGAAGAGCGCCATTCCCGCGCTGGCGCAGCTCGCCGGCGGCATCGGCGATCCGCAAGTGCGCAACCGCGGCACGATCGGCGGCTCGCTCGCCAACAATGATCCGGCCGCCGACTATCCCGCCGCGGTCTTGGGATTGAATGCAACGGTCATCACCAACAAGCGCCGCATTGCCGCTGATGATTTCTTCAAGGGGATGTTCGAGACGGCGCTCGGCCAGGACGAAATCATCACCGCTGTGAGCTTCCCGGTGGCGGAGAAGGCGGGGTATTCGAAATTCCCCAACCCGGCGTCGCGCTACGCCATCGTCGGCGTGTTCGTCGCGCGCAGCGGCGGCCACGTGCGGGTTGCCGTGACCGGCGCCGGCCCTGCCGTCTTCCACCAGAAGGAGATGGAAGCGGCGTTGACGCGCAGCTTCACGCCCGATGCCGTTGCCAATGTGAAGCAGAGCGCCAGCGGCTTGAACTCCGACATTCACGCCAGCGCCGAATACCGCGCCCATCTCGTCACGGTGATGGCAAAGCGCGCCGTCGCCGCGGCCGGTTGAGCGATCTGCGCCCGCGCCCTCGCCGATCCGTCGGCGGGGGCGCGGGCATATCCGAGAACGCGATCGATCGACGCGCCGAATTCCTGCGCGGTCTCCGCGTCAGTCTGCCGCTTGCCGCCGGGGTCGCCGCCTATGGCCTGGTCTTTGGCGTGCTTGCCCGCGAAGCGGGGTTGAGTATCGCCGATGTCGCGCTGATGAGCGGCATCGTCTTCACCGGCTCGGCGCAGTTCGTGGCGCTGACGCTCTGGGCGGTGACCCCACCCGTCCTCGCCCTCGCTGTTACCACGCTCGCCGTCAATCTTCGCTATGTGCTCATGGCAGCTGCGCTTCGCGACCTCTTCCACCAGACGCCACGCGTGAAGGCGCTTGCCGCAGCCTTTCTCGTCAACGACGAAAGCTGGGCGCTCACCATGGGGGAGGTAGCACGCGGCGACGCGAGCGTCGGCTTCATGGTAGGAAGCTCGCTCGCCCTCTATGTCGCGTGGCTCGGCGCAACGGTTGTCGGCCGCGTGATCGGCACCGCCATCGGCGACCCGGCGCGGTGGGGCATCGACTTCGCTTTCACCGCGACCTTTCTCGCCTTGCTCGTGGGCATGGTGAGCGGCAAGCGCGATATCTTGCCGTGGGCCGTCTCGGCGGCCGCGGCAATCGCCACCTCACTGTATCTTCCCGGCAAATGGTACATCCTCATCGGCGGCATCGCCGGCGCTACCGCGGGAGCGCTGCGCCGTGACGTTTGAGTCGTTGACGGCGATACTCGCCATGGCGTTTGCCGCCTATGCCGTGCGCGCCAGCGGCTTGGTCATCGGTCGGCGCCTGCCGCAGAGTGGTCCCGTCGCGGAGTGGCTGCGCGAGGTGCCCGCCGCCATCCTCGTTGCCGTCGTCGCGCCGGAGATTTTTCGCGGCGGACCCGCCGCCGTACTCGGGGCCGCCGTCACCACGCTTGTCATGTGGATGAGCCGCAATCTCTTCCTTGCCATCGGCGCGGGCGTGCTCTCGGTCTTGGGTGCGCGCCATCTGATGGCGGGCTTCTGAAGGAACGCGCCGCAGCTTCCGCTCGGGTCCGCGAGTGGGACAATTTGCGTCATCGCCGGCGTTTTTCTAGAAAGCGTCATGCCCCTTCCCGCTTCCGTCAGCGAGACGCATGCCCTACTCGGGCGCGGCAGGTACATCGCCGATCGCAGCTTGGCGACGGCAGTCTACCTTTCGCTCTCGCTCAACCGCCCGCTCTTCCTCGAAGGCGAGGCAGGCGTCGGCAAGACAGAGATCGCGAAGGTCCTCGCCGAGACGCTCGGCCGCCGGCTCATTCGCCTCCAATGCTATGAAGGGTTGGACGTCGCTTCCGCCGTCTATGAGTGGAACTATCAGCGGCAGATGATCGAGATCCGGCTCGCCGAGGCCGGCAGCGAAAGCCGCGACACGCTCGAGGAAGAGATTTTCACCGAGCGCTTCCTCATCAAGCGGCCGTTGCTGCAGTCGCTCGAACCCGATCTCGCGGGACCGCCGGTGCTGCTCATCGACGAACTCGATCGCACCGACGAGCCCTTCGAGGCCTATCTGCTCGAGGTGCTCTCGGACTTCCAGATCACCATTCCCGAGATCGGCACGGTGAAGGCCGAGCATCCGCCGATCGTCGTCATCACCTCGAACCGCACACGCGAGATCCACGACGCGCTGAAGCGCCGCTGTTTCTACTTCTGGGTCGATTATCCCAAGGCCGAGCGCGAGCTCGAAATCTTGCGCGTGAAGGCGCCGGGGGCGGCCGAAGCACTGTCGCGCGAGATCGTCGCCTTCGTGCAGAAGCTGCGCGCCACCAACGATCTCTTCAAGCTGCCCGGCGTGGCCGAGACCATCGATTGGGCGCATGCGCTGACACAGCTCGACGTGCTCGCGCTCACGCCCGAGGCGATCAACGATACGCTGGGCGTCCTTCTCAAATACCAGGACGACATCGCCAAGATTCAAGGCTCGGAGGCGCAGCGCCTGCTCACCCAAGTGAAGCAGGAACTCGCCACGGCGGGCTAAGTGAGCGGGCGCTTCGTCGCCAATATCATGTACTTCGCGCGCACCTTGCGCGCCGCGGGCTTGCCCATTGGACCCGGCAAGGTGCTCGCGGCTGTGGAGGCCGTACGCGCCGTCGGCATCGAAAATCGCCAGGATTTCTATTGGGCGCTCCACGCCGTCTTCGTCAATCGCCGTGATCAGCGCGAGCTCTTCGATCAGGCGTTCCATATCTTCTGGCGCAATCCCGAGCTTCTGGAAAAGATGATGGGGCTGATGCTGCCGGCGATCCGCGCCGAACAGCCGGGCGAAGAGATGAGCCGTCGGCTTGCCGAGGCGCTCCATCCCGGCGAAGGGCGCGGCCAGGAGCGGCCACGCGAGAATGAGATCGAAGTCGATGCGGTGATGACCTTTTCCGACCGCGAGCTTCTCCGCAAGCAAGATTTCGAGAAGATGTCGGCCAAGGAGATGGCCGCGGCGCGCGCCGCCATCCGCCGCATGACCCTGCCGCTCGCCGACGTGGCGACCCGGCGTTTCGCACCGGATCTGCGGGGCGACCGCAGCGACATGCGCGCCACCATGCGGGCACAACTCCGCTCCGGCGGTCTCCTCGCCTTGAAGCGCAAGCGGCGCCGCCGCCGCCCGCCGCCGCTCGTTGTGCTCTGCGACATCTCCGGTTCGATGAGCCGCTATAGCCGGCTCTTTCTCCATTTCATGCATGCCGTCACCAACGACCGCGACCGCGTCTACACTTTTCTCTTCGGCACGCGGCTCACCAATATCACGCGCTTCTTGCGCCAGAAGGACGTCGATATCGCACTCGATCGCGTGGCGGGCGCGGTCGAGGATTGGTCGGGTGGAACGCGCATCGGCCAATGTCTTGCCGATTTCAACCGCAACTGGTCGCGCCGGGTGCTGGGCCAGGGCGCGGTCGCGCTCCTCATCACCGATGGGCTCGACCGGGAGGGCGGGGCCGGCATCGGGCGCGAGATGGATCGGCTTCACAAATCCTGCCGGCGGCTGATCTGGCTGAACCCCCTGTTGCGCTATGAAGGTTTCGCGCCAAAATCATTGGGCATGCGGGCGATACTGCCGCATGTGGATGAGTTCCGTCCGGTGCACAATCTCGAAAGCCTGGAGGAACTCGTGACAGTCTTGAGCCGGCCGGGGCCGCGCCGCTTGGAAGCGGCGGCGGCCTGGCGGGAAGCGGGGTGAGCATGGGCGACAACGAAGAAATCTTGCAGCAAGCGGCAGATTGGCGTGCGGCCGGCAAAGGCGTGGCGCTTGCCACGGTGGTGAGCACCTGGGGTTCGTCGCCTCGGCCCGTCGGCGCCAAACTCGCGCTCGAGGAAGGCGGCGGCTTCATCGGGTCGGTGTCGGGCGGTTGCGTCGAGGGTGCCGTGATCGAGGAAGGGCTGAAGGCGATCGCCGATGGCCAGCCGCGCGTTTTGAGCTTCGGCGTCAGCAACGAGCGCGCCTGGGAGGTCGGGCTCGCTTGCGGCGGCAAGATCCGTGTCTTCGTCGAGCGCGTCGAATGAAACTGTCGCTGCTCGAAAAAGCACTGGCCGCAAGCCGCTCGGGACGCCCGGCGGTGCTGGCGACACACCTGAAGTCAGGTGCGCAGACCCTTATGGAAGGCTCTGAGATTACGGGAAATCTCAAGCTCGATCCCGCCGCGCTTGGGGCCATCCGACGGGCGCAAGGCGAAGACCGCAGCACCGTGATCGACACAACCGAGGGCGAGGTCTTCGTCGAGGTCTTCAACCCGCGCCTCCGCGCGATCATCGTCGGCGCGGTGCACATCGCCCAGCCTTTGGCACGGATGGCGGCGCTCACCGGCTATCTCGTCACCGTCGTCGATCCCCGCACCGCTTTTGCCAGCGACAGTCGCTTTCCCGACGTGACTGTCTCCACCGACTGGCCTGATGAGGCGCTGGAAAAGCTCCTACCGGATCGCCGAACTGCGATCATTACCCTGACCCACGATCCGAAGCTCGACGATCCCGCGCTCGGGGTGGCATTGCGCTCAGACGCCTTCTACATCGGCGCGCTCGGCTCCAAGAAGACTCATGCCGCGCGCTGCAAGCGGCTGCAGGGGGTGGGCTTCGGCGAGGCGGAGCTTGCCCGCATTCACGGGCCGGTCGGTCTCGATATCGGCGCCATCTCGCCCGCCGAAATCGCCATCGCCGTCATGGCGCAAATCACCCAGGTGCTGCGCGCCGAACCTGCGGGCGACCGCGAGGCGGCGTGAAGTTCGGTGAAATTCCCGTCGAGTCCGCCGCTGGAGCGGTGCTGGCCCACTCGTTGCGCTTCGGCAGCCTGAGCCTGCGCAAGGGACGTCGCCTCACCGCCGAGAATGTCGCTGCGCTCAAGGCCGCGGGCTGCGCCAGCGTGGTGGCGGCGCGGCTCGAGCCGGGTGATGTCGAGGAGAATGGCGCCGCCGCCGAGCTCGCGCCGGCGCTCGCCGGGCGTTTTGTGAAGGTCGGACCAGCCTTCACAGGGCGAGTGAATTTCTTCGCCGAAGTCTCTGGTCTTTTTGTTATCGAACGAGACCGCATCGACCGGTTCAATCTCATCGACGAGACCATCACACTTGGCACACTCGAGCCCTTCAGCGTGGTTGCGCCGAAGCAGATCGTGGCGACACTCAAGGTCATCCCCTTTGCGGTTTCATCGGCGTCAATCGCCGCCCGTCGCGCCGCGACCGAGGGGACCCCGCTCTTCACGGTTGCGGCCTTTGCGGCAAAGCGCGTCATCCTCATTCAGACACGCTTGCCCGGCCTCAAGGAAAGCATTCTCGATAAGACCGTCGAGACGACGCGCGAGCGCCTCGCTACCCTCGGCAGCGCGCTCGTGGGAGAGCGGCGGTGCGATCATCGCGCCGGCGAGCTTGCGCCGCTGATCGGTGAAGCGGTCAGGGAGCCGGCCGATTTGGTCCTCGTCGCCGGCGCCTCGGCGATCCTCGATCGTCGCGACGTCATTCCCGCCGCCATCGAGAAGGCTGGCGGCACGATCGAGCACTTCGGCATGCCCGTTGATCCCGGCAACCTCATGCTGATGGGGCGTCTCGGCGCGGTTCCCGTGCTGGGCTTGCCCGGCTGTGCACGGTCGCCCAAGAGCAACGGGTTCGACTGGGTGCTGCGGCGCCTGCTCGCCGACCTACCGGCCGGCCCCGCCGAGATCATGCGCATGGGCGTGGGCGGCCTCTTAACGGACATCCCGAGCCGACCGCTGCCGCGCGCCCAAGCAGCAGCCGAGGCCGATACTGCGCCTCGAGCGCCCCGCATCGCGGCCATCGTGCTGGCGGCGGGCCAATCCCGGCGCATGGGCACGCTCAACAAGCTCACCATCGATATCGACGGCAAGCCCATGCTGCGCCGCGTCGTGGAAGCCGTCGCCGCTTCAGCAGCGAAGCCGGTGATCGTCGTCACCGGTCACGAGCGCGAGCATGTCGAGGCGGCGCTCGCCGGGCTCTCGGTCGAGACGGTGTTCAACCCCGACTATGCCGAGGGACTTTCCACCTCGCTGAAACGCGGCCTCACGTCGCTGCCGGCGACCGCCGACGGCGCCGTCATCTGCCTCGGCGACATGCCCCTCGTGCGCGGGCACGATCTCGATCAGCTCGTCGCCGCCTTCAACCCGGTGGAAGGCCGCGCGATCGTCGTCCCGACGCGGCGCGGCAAGCGTGGCAACCCGGTTGTGATCGGCAAGGCCTTCTTTGCCGAGCTCGCTGGGATCGGCGGCGACATCGGCGCCCGGGACGTCATCGCTGCGCACCCCGAGCAGGTCGGCGAAGTCGAAATGGATGGCGATGGCGTGCTCACCGATATCGACACGCCGCAAGCGCTCGCGAAGCTCGCCCGAACCGCAAAAATGTCCGCATGAAGTCGCGGAATAAAATCTTCGCAAGCCCCGTTGTTGGCCCAAACCACGCTCCATAAGAGGCCCCAAGGAGGCGTTGATGACCACACTGCTCGGTGCGGTAACCCTGGCGAGTACCGTCTGCGGTCTGATGCTTGGACAGATTTCGGCCGGCGCTCAATTCGCTGGTGTCGTTCTCGCGTCGCTGGTGCTGATGTCACTGCGCGCTTGAGGGCGCCGGGGCAACGCGGCAGGACCGGGCGATCCACCCCCTGTCCAAGAACCGGCCAGGGATGTCAAACGTCCCCGCCTTCCTCCCCTTTTAATGGTAGATAGTTAACGAACCGATCGAATTTCTCTCGAAACGAGTCGGACTGGCGCCCGCTCAAAGCGGAAGGTGATTATCTCGCCCAAACTGGGCATTCAATCCGGAATTATAAAACTACAAAGGTTCACATACCAATCAACGATAGGGTAAGGACATTAGCATTTGACGGAATCCGAGGAATATTGGCGAGTGCGACGAGATTTCCGAAACTTTTCCTAAACCATTGCCATTGGATACTGCCATCGTCTTGGCGACAAGAGACGAGCGATGGCGTCACGCAACTTCCTCCTCAGCCTCATTCTTTCGGCTGCTTTCTTGGTTTTCGGCATCCTCCCGGCCCGTGCTCAGCTGTGGCTCGAGACTGCTTTTCCCGCGCGCTCCGCGCTGGGGCCTGCGAAGGCAATGGGGGCGGTGGTTTGGGCGCATGGCCGCTCGGTCGATTCCGAGGACTACCAAGCGCCCAACCCGCCCTATATGGCCACGCTGCGGGATGGCGGTTGGGACGCCTTTCGCTTCAATCGCATGCGCAACGCCGACACGCTAGCCAATTCGACGCGGGGCCTGATCGAGGAAGTGCATCGCCTGAAGCACCAGGGCTACCGCCAAGTCGCCGTCGCCGGCCAGTCCTTCGGCGCCTTTCTCGCGCTGATGGCCGCCGACGGCAGCGACGAAGTGGATGCCGTCGTCATTACCGCTCCGGCCGCTTACGGCAGCTTCAGCGAGTTCTTCGACAGCTGGCGCAATAACGCGACGAAGCTTTATCCCCTGCTCGAGCAGGTCCGCCATGCGCGGGTGATGGCCTTCTACTTCCATGGCGACGATTTCGATCCGGGCGGACGCGGCGAGCGCTCGCGCGCCATCCTCTCCGCGCGCAACCTCCCCAACGTCGTGATCGATCAGCCGCCGCATCTGACGACGCATTGGGCCGCCGCCACGCCCCAATTCGCCAAGCAGTTCGGCGGCTGCATCCTGGGATTCCTCGACGCGGCGCAGATCAATGATGGTGCGCAATGCCAGGGCGACGGCTTCTTTGCCGGCAACGGCGAGGCGACACCGGTGCGCGCCGCGAGCTCGGCTGTGAGCTCCGCCCAGGGCTCGGCAGGCCCCGTCGCGACCACGCGTCAGTGAGGACGGGCAACCTCGGTCGCCCGCCGGCGTTGCTTTATACCGGATAGCCCTTCGCCTTTCCGGCCAAGCCGTCGTAGAGGTTCAGCATCCTCCCGCGCCAGAGCGTGACCGGATCATCCGCCGCCAGCAGCGTGAAGTCGCTGATGCAGCGGACCCACTGGAAGCCGCCGAAGACGATGTAGTCGGGATAGAGCGGGCCTTCACCGCCGAGGAAAGGCTGCGCCTGCAAGGTCAGCCGAAGCGGCGTCAAGCTCTGGCGGAAGCCCTCAAGCCGCTGCTCGCGGTCGGCGACGAATTTTTCCAGCGTGGTGCCGAAGCGTTCCTCGCGGGTGCGGCGGAAATAGTCTCTATCCTTCGCCGCCACGTGGCGCCAGATATCGAGCAAGGCGAAGCGGATGAGCCCAGGCAAGAGGAAGGTATCGGCCCAGCCATTGTAGAACCGGCTCAGAGCCCGCCCGCTCGATCCGCCGAAGAGCGATGGCCGATCGGGATAGGAGTCCTCGAGGTGGTTGGCGATTGTCCAGCTGTCGGCGATCCAGCGCCCCTCATCCACGAGCACCGGCACGCGCCCTTGCCCCGACGGCGAAATCCGGTCTTTCTCGGTGAGGCGCCAGGGAATGGTGTTCACTGCGAGCCCCTTATGCGCGAGCGCCATGCGCGTGCGCCAGCAATACGGGCTGAAGCGACGGTCGTCTTCGGCGCCGGCGAGATCATAAAGTTCGAGCATGCCTGATTACCCCCAATATCGCCCGGTGGCGCCGACGATCACGACGACGAGCCCGAGCACCAAGTTGAACGTGACGATCATGCGGATTTGATCGAGCTGCTTTGCCGCCGCGGCAAGCTCGCCGGCATCGACGGCGGCGCGAAAGCGGCGCCACGGTGCGAAATAGAGATGACCGAAGGCCAGCACCATGATGATGCCGAGCCCCTGCATGATGTGCACGTGGAGCCCGACATGGCCAAATCCACCGAAGCCCAGGAATACCATCGTGTAGCCGCTCGCCAGCAAAGCAACGACGCTCGCCCACACCCACGGGAAGAAACGGCTGAAGACGCGCCGCCAGAGTGGCAGCCGCTGCGCGGGATCGAGCGCACCGGCGGCTGGCCGCAGCATCTGGTGGGCGAAGAACATGCCGCCGACCCAAATGACCGCCGCAAGAATGTGGAAAAGCAAGCCGATGATCATCGCTTGACGATACCGCCCACGCGCTGTCGAACGGCGGCTACGCTAACAACAATAGCGGCATAATCAAGCGAGGAGGATCTACTTCCCGTCCTCAGAGCGCCCCTGTGCAAGATGCGTGCGGACCGCATCGCGCAGTTCGAGTGGCTGCGCCTCGATCGCTTCGCACAGGCGGCGTATTCGGCGGCGCAGAGCGTAGACTTGGTCGAGCAGCTGCAGGATCACCGGAATCGCCTCGTCGCCGATGGCGAGTTCGCGCCGCAGCTCGCAAATGAGGCGCACGCGCGCCACGTCCACCTCGTGAAAGAAGAAGCCGCGGTCGCTCTCTTCCGCGCGAACCCAGTGCTCAGCGATCCATTGCCGGAGCTCTTCGGCATCGAGCCCCTCGATTTGCCGCACCAGCGCGTCGAAGTCGATCATGATGCCATCCCCCGACGCGGGTCATAGGGGTGCTGCGACGCCCATTCGCGCATGAATCGCGTAAGCTCGGCATCGCCGCCTTCCGGCAGAACCACCTTGAGCGTCACATACTGATCGCCGTGCGCACCGCCTGGCCGTGGCGCGCCTTTGCCCTTGAGGCGAAGGACGCGACCGGTGTTGGTGTTGGCGGGGATCGTCATGCTGACGGGGCCGGTCGGCGTTGGCACCGTCACCTTCGCGCCCAGCACCGCTTCGCCCAGAGTGACGGGCAGATCGAGATGTATGTCGTCGCCCTCCCGCCGGAAGACGGGATGCGGCGTGACGTGGATCTCTATGAGCGCGTCGCCGGCGGCCGCGCCGTTGCGGCCCGGCGCCCCCTGCCCTTGCAGGCGCAGCACTTGCCCGTCGCGGACACCGGGTGGGATCGTCACGTCGAGGCTGCGATCGGGCGCAAGCGACACACGCTGCTTGCCGCCATTGATCGCGGCGAGGAAATCGATGGTGAGCGCGAAGTGCAGGTCGGAGCCCCGCCGCGGTGCGTTGCCGCGCGTGCCGCGACCGAAGAAGGCGAAGAGATCGTCGAGATCCTCGGGCGCCATGCCTTCCGCCGAATGAAATTCATAGCGCTCGCCTGGTGCGCCCTCGGCAAATCCCCCGTACCCGGCATGAGCGTGCTCCGGCCGCTCCGCGCCGCTCGCATCGATTTCGCCGCGGTCGAACCGGGCGCGCTTCTCCTTATCGGAAAGCAGGTCATAGGCGACGCTGATTTCCTTGAAGCGCGCCTCAGCCTGCTTGTTCCCGGGGTTGAGGTCGGGATGAAATTTCTTCGCAAGCTTGCGATAGGCGCTGCGAATCTGCTCGTCAGTCGCGTCCGGCTTGACGCCAAGCACTTCGTAGGGATTTTTCGTGGCCATCGGGAAGATTGGAGTTGGTCCGGGCCAGCATATAAGCGCTATTTGATGACCGGCAACTCCTCATATGCGTGGAAGGGCGGTGGCGAAGGGAGGGTCCATTCCAAAGTGGTGGCGCCCTCGCCCCAGGGATTGGCGGCAGCCTTCCGGCCGGCGAGAAACGTGTGGAACACGACGAAGACGAAGAACAGCGTCGCGGCGAAGGAGATGTAAGCGCCGATCGAGGCCACCATGTTCCAGCCCGCAAAGGCGTCGGGGTAGTCGCTGATGCGCGGCATGCCGGCGGCGCCGAGGAAGTGCATCGGGAAGAAGGTAAGGTTGACACCGATGAAGGTCGTCCAGAAATGGATCTTGCCAAAGGTCTCGTTGTACTGGTGGCCGCTCATCTTGCCGATCCAGTAATAGAAACCGGCAAAGATGCCGAAGACGGAGCCGAGCGACAGCACGTAGTGGAAATGCGCGATGTATCCTTGTGATTGGTCGAGAAAAGCCAGCGGCGAACGAAACCCATGGCTCGGTCGGGCGAGTAGATGTCAGCGGCGTGAGACACCATCGGCGCGTTCCTTCGCACACAGCGCCGCTCCGGCGCAGCCGCAGCGGCAACGCTGGCAAAGGCTGCGCGGTTCAACCTCTTCGCATTGAGGAACGGCAATTCCCTGCCGTTCGCCTATCGGTTGGCGGGGCATCGTCCCCCGCGGAGGACGGCGGATTCTGTGGCCCGCTTCACGACCACAGATTGGCGAGGCGCGCGCTCTCCTCCCACAGCCGCCGCGCCGCCTCGTCGTCGCGCCCCACCGCGGTCGGCGTTGCCGGCCGGCATTTGGCGAAGTACTCGCCGGTGACATCTGCCACCTCAGGTGCCGCCGCGAGATAGACGATCGTCTCCGCACCCTTTTCGGGCGAGAGCGCGAAGAAACGCTTGGCGAAGCCGAGGCCGAGGCGGAAGAGACCGCTGTTGTTGTCGCCAAAGCGCGTCGCAACAAAGCCGGGATGAAGACAGTTCGCGGTGACGCCGGTGCCGGCGAGACGCCGCGCCAATTCACGCGTGAAAAGAATATTGGCGAGCTTCGAGCGGCCATAAACGGCGAAGCCTCGATAGCCGTGTGCCGATTGCAGATCGCCGAAGTCGAGCGCGTTCCCGCGATGGGCGTCGGAGGCGACGTTGACGATCCGCGCCGGTGCCGCAGCCGCGAGGCGCTCTTTCAAGCGGTTGCTGAGGACGAAATAAGCCATGTGGTTGAGCGCGAAGGTGCGCTCGAAGCCATCTTCGGTGACGCGGCGCTCGTTGAACATGGCGCCGGCATTGTTGATGAGCACGTCGATGCGTGGCTCAAGGGCGGCGATCTCGGCGGCGAGATGATTCATCTCGGCAAGACGCGACAAGTCCGCATAATGGATGCGAAGCTCGGCCCCTGGAACGTGGTGCTGTATCTGTGCCAAGGCCGCCTCGCCCCGGACCTTGTCGCGTCCGACCAGCACCAGACGCCCGCCCATGGCGGCGAGGCGCTCGGCCGCGACAAGGCCGATGCCGGAGGTCGCTCCGGTGATGACGCAGACCTTTCCCTTCATGCCTCTGACGCCGATGCCTTTTTCAATCCGATATTCTCGCACGCCGGCGCTCGCGATAGAAGATGTAGAGGCCGCTGGCGATGATGACGACGGCGCCGAACCAAGTCGCCGCATCCGGAAATTCGTCGAACGCGAGATAGCCGATGATCACCGTGCCGATGAGTTGGCCGTAGTTCAGCGGCGCGATGACGGCCGCAGGTCCCCATTCCAGCGCCTTGACGATGAAATAATGGCCGAATCCACCGAAAATTCCGAGGCTGGTGAGCAGCAGAAAATCGAGAAGCGAGCGCGGCGCCTCCCAAACGAGGGGGAGCAGCAAGCTCGAGAGCGCAAATCCGACGACGGCGATGTAGGTATTCGACGTCTCCGCTGAATCTCGCGCCGCCAAGCGGCGCGTCAGGATCTGGTAGAGCGCGTTGCAGGTGGCGCTGATCAGCACCAAGAAGGACGCGAGGTGGACCACGCCCGATCCAGGCCGCAAGATGAAGAGCGCTCCCAGGAATCCAACGGCGACCGCCGCCCAGCGATGACCACCCACCTGCTCGCCCAACATGACGCCCGCCAGCGCCGTGGTGATGAACGGCGAGACGAAGCTGATGACGGCGGCGGTCGGCAGCTCGGTATAGTGAAGGGCCGTGAAGTAGACCCCGGTGGCGCTCAGCAGCAGGGCCGAGCGCAGCACCTGGGTGGAAAGCCGCTCCGTATAGAAGAGACGAAGTCCGCGCTGCGGCAGAAAGACCGCGACCATATAGGCGAAGTGCCCGGCATAGCGCGCCCAGACGATCTCGATCGTCGAGTAACCATGGCCCAGATACTTTGCCGCGGCATTGAGGCAGGGAAGAAGCGCCATGGCCAGCGCCATGTAGAAAACCGCTCGGCCGATATTGTGTCCACGCGCCAAGGGCGCTCCCTCTCAGCTGCGAAACTGATGCACGCCGGGACATGCTGCTACGCGAATGGACCGACCCCGCCGCAAACCACCTCCCAGGCGATCTCGTTGGATGTCGCCAGAACCGGCCGATCGAGAATACTGGGGTCGTAGGCGCTGCCGTCGGCAAAACCGGCGACGCCGCCCGCCTCACGCACAATGAGAATGCCGGCGGCGTGATCCCAGGGCAGCGAGCGCGAATGGAGCGAGAAGTGGGCGCGGCCGAGCGCGATCTCGGCGTATTCGAGCGCGCTGCAGCCGCGATTGCGCACGCGCCCGATCCGCCCGGCGCTCTCGAGCGCTGTCGCGGCGCGCGTGCCGGCACGCGTGCGTCCATAGGCCGCCCCTTTCATACGCCGCGGCTCGGTTTCGGAAGCAACCGCAAGGCGCGTTCCACGCGACCACGCGCCAGCGCCCCGCTCGGCGATCACCATGAGGTCCTCGAGGGGGTCGTATATCCATCCCGCCTGAACGCTCCGTTGCTCGATGCGCGCGACGATCACCGCAAAGCCGGTCCGTCCGCGCGCGAAATTGGCGGTTCCGTCGATCGGATCGATGATCCAGAGCGAGGCATCCGTCGTGAGTAGACCGAGACGCGCCGGATCCTCGGCAGCCGCCTCCTCGCCGAGGACCAGCGACCCCGGCAACACCGCAGCAAGCCGCTGCGTCAATCGCCGCTCGGACTCGAGATCGGCCAGCGTCACGAGATCGCCGGGCTTTTTCTCGCGGATATCCTCCTGTCGGAGCATGCGAAAGCGTGGCACGATTTCCGCCGCTGCGGTCTCGCGGATGATGTCCCCCACCCGTTCGGGATCGATCATGCCGTATCCCCCAGCGGCTTCGTAGCCAATGAGCGCAGGGAACTCACGCGAAATTTCGGACCCGCGGCGCAGGCACTCTCCACCCACAAGATTCGTGACTTGTTGCGGCTCGACACCTGGGGCGGAGGCCCCGTCCTCCCCATTTGAAGAGAAGGCGTGCCGATTTCACCGGCAACGCCATTCCGAGGGAGGGCGTCATGAGCGTCGCACGCGTTAGCAAGATCACGGCAGCATCGAGCAGCGGCTTCGATGATGCCGTGCGCAACGGCCTTGAGCGGGCGAGCCGCACCTTGCGTGGCATCACCGGCCTCCACGTCCTCGAGGAGAAGGCAAGCGTCCACAACGGCCGCATCTCCGAATACCGCGTGACCATGGAGGTGACCTTCGTCCTCGACGATTAGACGGCCCATCCCGGAGAGCCGGGGCGTCCGAGCCACGGCTCTTCCGCTGGCGTCTGACGTGGCGCCGGGCGCGCCTTGACGGAAGAGGCGCGCGCCGCGCTCAGCGAAGCGGCGCGATGGTCCGAATCATGTCGAGCGCGCCGGCGGTCCCGACATCCTGCCTGCCGCTGAAGAGCGATCCGCGCCGCGCCTGACTTGTTCCGGCGCTTTCACGGCCTGCGGCCGCCGTCTCATCGTCGCGCAGCGTCGGCTGGGCGCTGCTTTGCGACGGCGTCACCGCGGGTGCCGCCGCCACGCGCGCCCCACCGTCGCGTTCGGCGAAGGCGCAACGCTCGACGGCACTCGAATTCCCGAGCAAGCCCGTCGTGCCGCACGACCAGTTGGCAGCAACGGGAGTTCCCGATTCCCGTGACGGCGCAGCGATGCACGCCGCCAAGACGAGCGGCGCGAACACGACAACGATCCGCATTCCGAAATATCCCCAACTGATAACCCCCGCCGGAACGGGACCCCTCACGTGAATGTGCGCTCACCCACCGTGGCGGCCGCGTGTCACGGCTTGGTCCTCCTCTTGCTCGCTCAGCGTTGTCGGCCGATAGCTGAATTCGCAGTGCGGCCGATGACGCTGCCGATCGAAGGTCGCAAGGGTGCCCCATTCGCTCAAGGAAAGCTTATACCACCAGGCACGCTTTGGTTCATGCCCGGCGATGACCGGAACGAGGTTGATAACGAATAACCGACCATCAATCAGCAGTAGCTCGCTCAAATGTTCATCCGCCGCAACGGGATTGTGCTTGGCATAGCGATTTGCCTCCTCGATGGTGTCGGTTGCTAGGACGCGACACCGCGGAACTGAGACGGCGACGAAGGCGCCCGGCCAAGCGGCGGGTTGCGCTTCGGCAGCCTGGCCTTGCATATCGGCGGCGATGAAGTGCTCCGCGCGGAAAATCATCACTTCGCCCAGTCGTCCCGCCGTCTCCGGTGCGAGCTTGTAGGTGGCGAAGTTACGCGTCGCGGTGAGGCGATGCCGCGCCGTGCCGATGTGGACGAGGTCGAGGCTTCGGCATTTGCGCCGGAGGCGAAGATAGCTCGGCAGATCCGGGGATTGGGATTGCTCGCTCGGCGCAAGGACGCGAAAGACACCCGCTCTGAGCCGCGCCAGCAGTCTCTCGCACTCGGCGAGGGGCGCGCATTCCGGCTCCGGCTTGAAGTCGCGCTCATCGAGGAGATGGTCGAGAATCTCGCTCGCGCGCTTGGCATAGGCCTCGCTCTCGTCGGCGCGCGCGGCGGGCGCAAGGCAGAGGCAAAGACCGGCAACGAGCGCCAGAAGGACGCGTCGTGACGGCGGCACCAACCGGCGATGAAGCATGAACGCGTCGCTCAGGTCCAAAAGATTCGCCGGCGCCGCGATGCACGATAGGCGCGCACCCCGTAGCCCGCCGCGAACGACGCGGCAACGATCACCGCAAGCGCTGTGGCATCCATGGCATCCGCCTCACCAGGTTTGTCCCGCAAATAACACAGCACTGTGCATCAACTTCCGATAGGGGCAAAAAAAAGCTCGCACCGCTTTTGATCGAGATTCGCGCGATCATTGACGAGCATCGGCGAGGGCGAACAATGCTAGCGCCGAATTGAGGTTATGAGGAGAACGCCGTGACCGCAGAAATCATGGAAAAAGCGCGCATTCGCGAGCTGGTTGAGAATTGGGCCTTGTGGCGCGATCAGGGCGATTGGGAACGTTTCCGCTCTGTTTGGCACGACGATGGCTGGATGATGGCCACCTGGTTCCAGGGTCCTGCCGATCGCTTCATCGCCGTCAGCCGCGAGGGCTTCGAGCGCGGCGTGAACATCCTACATTTTCTTGGCGGCACCACCATCGACCTTGCCGGTCCGCGCGCAATCGCTCAGACGAAAATGCAAATACACCAGCGTGCCCCCGTTGACGGGGTCCTTTGCGACGTCATCTGCACCGGGCGCTTTTATGATTTTCTCGAGGCACGCGCCGGTGGCTGGGGCTTGGTTTTCCGCCAGCCAATTTATGAAAAGGATCGATTGGATCCGCTCGATCCCGCCGCCGCGCTATCGCTCGATCGCACCCTCCTCGGCGAGTTTCCCGAGGGATACCGACATTTGGCGTATCTGCAGCACAAGCTCGGCTACAAGGTGAAACGGGATATGCCGGGGCTCCGCGGCGTCGAAGTGGAGCGGCTCTGCGCCAGGGGCAAGGCGTGGCTTGCCGGCGAGCCCCACCGTTGGCTTGACTGACGGGCACGACCGCCGCCCGAATCGCCTCAGCGATCACTCGTGCTGCCCGCGAGAGCGGGTCGCGGTGCCGCCTCCGCCGTTTGCCGCGTCTTGAGCCACGCAGCGATTTGCGCGATGTATGCCGCACAGCGTGACGCGGGTTTAGCGGGTTTGCGGCAGACATCCGATGCGGTGGGCGCACGGGCCGCTGCCTTTCGTTCATTCATGAACCGGTCAATGCGTGCCGCCAATTGAGCGCATTCGGCGCGCGACATCTTGCTGCTGGCGCAGGCGCGCGCGCTGGTCGGATCGGCGTGCTGCGGCGCAGAATCGGCCACGGCTCCGAGCGAGGGGATCGTGCCCGAGAGCGGTGCCGCCTCGACCGGCACGCGCGGATGCGCCTGGAGCCGTTCGGCCGTTGCATCGGCGGGCGGCAGGATCATCTGCCGTTTCTTGGCTTTGTCACCGGCTGCGGCGGTGGTCACCGCGGCGATGATCGCGAGGGCGCTGATCCCCACGATTCGGAAAGGCGCTTTTCTGCTCATAGGGATACCCGCTTGGCTCCCATCGGGCGCGAGAAGCGCCGACGAACTTTAGGATCGCATGGACCCCCCGAAAGTTCCAGGTCCGATTGAGGGCACTTAGCGAGCGTTTGAGTTGAGAGCGCAATACAGCGAGAGATAGTATTTGCGCCATGCGATGCGCCTTTGACCAACGCTGGCATCCTAAGCGTGACCAGCTCCTGCGTGAGCGAGGAGACGGCCCGCTCCGCACACTATAGAGCCTCGGCAACGCCGTCTCCGCGCGGGCGCGAGCTGCGCCATCTTCATCGCCGCGCCGCGCGCATCGAAGGTGCGGTGCACTCGCACGGCTTCGGTGGGTCCGACGCTCAAGATTAGTCGTCGCCTGCCGGCGAGATGATGTGCGCTGCACTTGCCGTTCGCGCATCGGTATCGCCCCGTCCGTAGCGCGGGACCGAGACAGCGATCCAGCAACCAGCCCGCGAGCGACGAACTCGATCGCGCCGCCCTCGTTCTCTCCATTTTCCAAAGGAGGTGTCTGTCATGGCAAGAAAGCGGAATCTCGAACAGCAGCACGTCGAGCGGGCGGAGGAACAAGTGATGGGCTCGGCCTTTCGCGGACAAGATCTTTGGGTCGAGAGCCAAGCCAAGGCCTTCGATCGCTTCGACGAAGTGGCGCGGCGCTGGCTCGACCGTCGCCGCGAGGCCTTGGACGCGACACGGCAGTCGTTAGAGGAGATGCGGGATTCGAGCGATCTCGGCGAACTCATGCGCATCCAGCAGGAATGGGTGGTCGGCTCGATGCGCCGGATCACCGCCGATTTCGTCGAGCTGAGCGGCATCGCCCTCAATCTGGCTCAGGGTGCCACAACGCAGCTCGCGCGCGCAGCCGAGGGCTCGGCTCACGATATGGCACATGCCGGCCGCGAACTCGCGAGCGCCGCGGGATCAAAACCGGGAATGCACACGATCAAGTAGCGTTCCCACCACGACATTGACGATCGGCATGGCAGCAGCCCCGCTGTCGCGGCGGGGCTCTTGCTCGTCCGACGACACGCTCAACCGGCCGGGCGATCGCTGCCCCGGTACCGCTTCTCGAGAAGGGTGTGGCCAACCACGGCGACGAGCACGATGGCGCCACCGAGAAGCGCACGCTTTCCGGGATCTTCACCGAAGGCGAGCCACACCCACAGCGGGGCAAGGATGACTTCGAGGAGCGTGACAAGGCCGGCATTGGCCGCCGGGAGGAGGCGCACGCCCGTGGTGAAGAGAATGAGAGCCAATCCCATCTGACCCACGCCGAAGAGCGCGAGCAAGCCGAGATCGCGCAGCGTGGGCGCGAACTCAGCAAAGGGCAGCGCGGCGAGCCCTGTCATCGCCAGTCCCAGGCACATCGCCGGCGTCATCGCCACCTCGCGATGACGGCGAGACTCCACGATCACCACCGCGAAGCTGATGCCCATGAGGGCGGAGACGAGATCGCCCAGGAGGCGCCCTTTGGCGACGGAATCGGAGACCATCACGAGGATGCCCGCCATGCTCGCGAGAATCGCCGCGCCGGCCCGCCAGGAAATGCGCTCGCCGAGCCAGAACCAGCCGAGGATCGCCGCCACGAACGGCGACGCCGCCTGGAAGATCAGAACATTGGCGACAGACGTTTCGCGCAGTCCGACGATGAAGCAGGTCATCGACGTCGCGAAGGCGAGCGCAATGCCGAGACCGGGGAGACCGAGAAGCGCGAACCCGCGCATCCCGCGCCACCCCTCGCGGACGGCGATATAAAGGCCGAGAAAAAGCGCGGCAAAGACCGAGCGCCAGAAAAGCGTCGTCCAATTATCCGCCGCTGTCGTCCGCACCAGAAGCCCGGCGCTGCTCCACGCCACCGCGGCGCCGGCAACGAGAAGCGCGCCGCGTCGGTACTGCGCCCGCTCGCGTGCTCGCTCAGCGCCGAGTGGATGAGTGGTCGTCGCGTCCGGGATCATCGTCGGAGATTAAGGCGGATACGGCCGATCCGGCAAAGCTTGTCCGAGACGCCGCATCAGCAGTCGTGCGCGTAGTGGACGATCGTCAAGAACGGCGTCCCACAGTTTCGGCGCGCGCGATCGACGCCTTGTTGTCCGCCTCGACCTGATAAGCGCGGGATGAGCGCGCGCTCGGCGACGGCCGTGCGGACGACGCGCGCGCCGAGGCCTCGCCTGCGGTGGGACGGCGCCGTAACCACACCGCCCACCTCCCAAACCCGGCCGTAAATCTCGAAGGCGATGCAGGCCGATACCCTGTCGCCGCCGCGCTCCAGTATGCACGCAAATGCCGTGCCGCGCCGGAACAGAGGCCGAAGCCAAGACCTGTCGTGACCCTGCGTCTCGAAGAGGTGAAGGGTGGCGTCGTCGGGCTCGGTGGTCACGCGAACGCCCGCCGCCCGCTCGAGCGAGCCCGCCGACGTAAATGACACGAAGGTGGTGCGCCGCTCGACCGCAAACTGCGCTTGGACGGGTGCCAAATCGGCATCCCGCGACAGCTTGAACACGATGCCCACGCCGCGCGGAACATGGGCGAGGAGCGACGCGCTGAGCGCCGGATGGTCGCTCGAGATAAAAGCGGCAATAGCCGCCCTGGGATAGGTCTCCCGGTCAAAGGGACTGACCGACGCCTCAAGGACAACTAACGTGGCGGCGCCCATTGCATTGGCAACCCGGTGAACCGTCACATGTTCGGGATACGCGAGCAAGTGCTTCAGGAGAACGACGTGCCGAAGCGGGTCGCGTGCGAGCTCGTCAACGACATCCTTAATAGAGGTGGCCGGGGTCATCGGGTCAGCTTAGCGGAGCGACGGCGCCAGAAAAGCGTATGCGCAGCGCAGCGTTGACGCGGCGCCGGCGGTCCGCGAATCTCCGAGGTGCTGTTGGTTTTTCACGGAGGCGACGATGAGCGGCAGCGACGAAGACGAGATCGCAAAGTACCTCGCGCAGAAGGGCGCCACGAAGCTGCCGCCACAGCCTGCTCGCGAACTCGGCGAGACGTCGCCCGGGTGGCGCCGCAACGCGGAGCGCAAGGCGGAGCGTGCTCAGAGCGACAGGGCAAAGAAGCGCCAACAGCGAGCGCTGCGCGAGCGTGCCGGCTTCTCCGCCGAGGGCGGAGAGAAGCCCAAGGAATGATTGCCGTCGCCGACTACAGCTGAGTTGAATCCAGACCATCGCGACTCGACGTAGGTGAGGCGGGCTTCACAACATGCGGACCACTATGCGCAATGCTGGCGTCGGGCCAATCGCTCGGCGAGGCGCTCCGACGCGCGGCGCGGTGAAGGTCTACGTATAGCCCCATTGGGTCATGCCGACCGATCGCGGCCACAATGCTTCAAGCCTTGTCAGTGCCGCTGATGACCGGTGAAGAGAATGTCAGAAATTTACCTCAGCGGTTCCGGAGAAGACGGGCTAGCTTTTCCGCCAGATCGCATGGACTCGGCGTGGTGAAGCACATGACCGAAGAGACACGAAACGCGCCCATCTCGCGGGAAAAAGTTTCCGAGGATGAGTCGTGCTCCGGCAACTTCGTGGCAAATCGATGCGGACAGCCGCCTGGAGGAGATCAGGTTAGGCGCTTACGGGTGATCTTTGGTCGGATTGCCACGGTGGCCCGCCGCAAAAGGGTAAGCGCATAGGCCATCCCATTGGAGTCGTTGCGCGGCCCAAGCGCCGGGCGATACCCCGCGGCGCATCGCAAGCACGATCCAAGCATGCGGTGGCCACGATCGGCGAGCTTGCCCGAGCGTTTCGAGCGGAGTTGGGAGCGGAGCGTCATCGGCAGCGAATCAGGCGCCGATGGCTCGGCGGTGAGTAGGGATAGCCTATGAGGCAACGCTGCTAATCCACCAGGAGACCGATCAGCGATACCGCGAATCGGGCCCTTTAACCACATCGTCCTCCGGAGCCGGAGGGATGACATTCGCGACGCGGCCATTGTCCACAGCGATGGTCCACAAGCTGTTACCGCGGCGGAATCGATAGACTTTGAACACACCCTGGGGCGTCACCATGCGGCGGACATCCGTGGCGCCAGACACCGCCAACGCTTCGCACTCATTCATGCCCACACCGATCTCGTGGGCGTCGACATGCGACCAATCGCTGATCAGACCACGCCGGTCGATCTCCGCGCGGTATTTCGCGGTGGGGGTGCCCGCCAACCCCGCCGATCCATACATGCTGCAGACATCCGCGTCGTTCATCTGCCGCGGCGTGCGACAGCTTGCCAGCGCCAACGCGGCGAGGGCGACCGTAAATAGCTTGGCCAGCAATTGGGACGGCCTCCTCACCGCGAGCTCGATTGATCGTTCGAAGGCGGCAGCCCATCGCTTCAGTGCGAGCGGCGCGACTCTCGGAAGAGCGGCCGTCACGCGCCGCCGGGTCTGACGCTAAGGGCCTCGAGGACTGCACGGTAGAGACTGACGGCGTGCGCTACCGCTTGCGATATCTCTGCTTCCTCGCGTTCGGTTTTATTGCTGGTCGGCGGAGCGGGGACAGTGGGCAGCATGCCGGCGGTCAGCGTCGCAGCTAGTGGATCAAATCTGACACTTCGATTCGCCGTGGGATTCCCCGCGAGGCTCGCCTGTGCGAGTCTGCGGGATGCACAAGCGAAGGAACATTCGATTGAGCGCCACCGATCGTGTCGCCCTTGAAGCGGTGGTGGC
>DASZAN010000038.1:0-4693 GCA_035945115.1 Allostellaceae bacterium | reverse complement strand
TCCATCCAGGCGGTGTCCCCGGTCTTCCAGACGCTGTCACGCGTGAAGCTTATTCGCACGAGGTCAGCAGCGCGGGATTCTGGCCGGGGAACGATGCATTTCCGCAAGCAGCCTTCTACGCCTACGCCTACCCGGAGCCGCCGGGTTTCCGTGACTGGCCAGTCAAGTCAGGCGCGTATTTCGATTCAAAACTCGGTGAGTTCATCCTGCCATATGATGCGCTCCGCGCTGCGGCAGAGCCTGATGTCCTGTTGCTGGACTTCCTGTCGAGCACCTACGTCGCTGCCGCCGAGGCAGGTCGCTGGGATCGTGGGGCCTTGGAGTGCGACATCGGAATTCCGGGCCGGGTGCGCCCAGTGTAGCGCTTGGGGGTCGGGCGCCGATGGGTTCCCGCTTAAACCCGCTCAACATCAACCGCATGGGTCTTCTGCTGGCTCGGGTGCACCTGTGCTGGCATCCTCGAGCATCATTGCGGCACCTTTTTCGCCAATCATTATGGTTGGTGCGTTGGTGTTTCCGCTGACCAACGTCGGTATGATGGAGGCGTCGATCACGCGCAGACCCTGAATACCACGCACACGCAATCGCTCATCCACCACCGCAGTGGGATCTCCGCCCATTTTGCAGGTGCCGACTGGGTGGTATTCGGTTTCCGCGGTGGTGCGGATGAAATCCTCGAGCTCGGCATCCGAAGTTACTGCCGCTCCGGGAATGCGCTCGTCGGCCAGAAAGGGGTGAAACGGGCTTGCGGCGAGGATCTCGCGACCCTGTCGGATGCCAGCAATGAGGATTTTCAGATCATAGCCCGATGCGAGGTAGTTGGGATCTATCAGCGGCGGAGCTAGCGGATCGGCGCTGGCGAGGCGAACCTCGCCACGGCTCTCCGGGCGGAGACAGCAGGCATGGAGCGTTACGCCATGGCCGTCGAGGATCGTGCGGCCATGATTGACCACTTGCGCGGGAATGAAATGGTATTGGATGTCCGGCGTCTGCGCATCGCCGCGGCTGGAGCAAAAAGCCCCAGCTTCAGCCACATTGCTGGTGCCTGGCCCGTTCTTGAAGAGGGCGAATTGCAGGGCGACGCGCAGCGAGGGGAGGCCGCGGCTCATGCCATCGAGGGTCACTTTCTGCCTTGCGGCCTGAATGATGTTGACGTTGATGTGGTCCTGCAAGTTCTTGCCGACGCCCGGCAGATCGTGGACGGTGCGGACGCCGGCGCCTCGCAATTCTTCGGCTGGTCCGATGCCGGACAGCAATAACAAATGAGGCGAGTTTATCGCCCCAGCAGCGAGCACTACCTCGCGCTCGGCGTGGGCGTTCACGAGCTGTCCTTCATGAACGTAATCGACGCCAATAGCACGGCCCCGCTCGATTCGGACGCGCGTCGCCTGTGCACCAGTGACGATCTTTAGATTACGGCGCCTGGGTGCGGGATCGAGATAGGCTCGCGCCGCACTCCAGCGCTCGCCTTTTTTCTGCGTCACCTGATACAGCCCGCAGCCATACTGAGAGGCACCGTTGAAATCGGCATTGAAGGGGATGCCCGACTGTTGCGCTGCCTCGACAAAAACTTTACTGAGCACGTTCGTATAGGGCCGCTCGCCAACGTTCAGCGGTCCGTTGCTGCCATGGAACTCGTCGTGTAAACGCTCGTTGCGCTCGGCCTTCCTGAAGAAAGGCAGCACATTATCGTAGCTCCATCCGGCATTGCCGAGTTGCCGCCAGCGGTCATAGTCCGCGGCTTGACCGCGGATATATACCATCGCATTGATCGAGCTGGATCCCCCGAGCGTTCGTCCGCGGGGCCAGAACATGCACCGCCCCTTCATCTCGGGTTGGGGTACGGTTTCGTAGAGCCAGTTGAATTCGGGGGTTCCGAGCCGGGCGATGCCAGCGGGCATGCGGATGAGCAGGGACTTGTCCGAGCCTCCGGCCTCCAAGAGCAGCACCGCGCAGGCCGGGTCAGCAGAAAGTCGATTGGCGAGCACCGATCCCGCTGAACCCGACCCGACAATGATGTACTCGAAACTGGCAGCTGTCATTCTGCTGTCCTTTTTGGGGGCGCGCTGCAAAGCCCAACGACAGTAAGCCTACAGTAGGCCTACTGCCAAAGCTTGCGGAAAGCGCGACCGGGCGAGGAAACATCAGTCGGCGGCGGCTCTTGTTCCTCCTTGCCCCATCGAGCACGTAATGCGCCGCTACATCGATAGGTCTGCTTCCTCGGCAACCTGCCACGACTGGGCATCTTAAGTTTCTTCTGGCAGCATTGGCTTCAGTGGCATAAGCGCGGTGAGAGTGAGGTGCAGCCAGGTGGGTCAGTGTCTCTTTCGCTGCAGCGAGATGGGCACGAACGCCCCCTGGTGATACACTCTCTAGGCGTACATTCTCTGCGGGGGAAGGCCGTGGAGGCACAGCGCGTCCAACGCAGGCTTGCAGCGATCCTGGCCGCCGACGTGGCAGGCTATAGCCGCCTGATTGGGGTAGATGAGGAAGGGACGATTGCGCGCCTCAAAGCTCTGCTGCGGGAGGTGATCGACCCCTCTATCGGCGCGCACGGTGGCCGGATCGTGAAGACGACCGGCGACGGCATTCTGATCGAATTCGCGAGCGTAGTGGACGCCGTGCGGTGCGCTGTCGAGGTGCAGCAGGAAACAACTTCGCGAAATAAGGAGCACCCCCAGGACAGGCGGATCACCTATCGCGTCGGCATCCATCTTGGGGACGTGGTCGTAGAGGGTGATGATCTGTTAGGCGACGGGGTCAACGTAGCCGCGCGGCTGGAGGGTGTGGCGGAGCCGGGCGGCATCTGCATCTCGGAAGATGCCTACCGTCATGTCTGCGACAAGGTGCCCCTGAAGTTCATCGACATCGGCGAGCAGCGCCTCAAGAACATCGCTCGTCCGATGCGCGTCTACGCCGTTCCAGCGGCAAGTGAGCGCACAATCCCACCGGCCCATGTGTCTACCGCTGATACGCGCCGCCTCTCCATCGTCGTATTACCATTCACCAATCTCGGCGGTGACAAGGAACAGGACTACTTCGTGGACGGCATCACCGAGAGCCTCACGACCGACCTGTCCCGCCTATCGGGGGCGTTTGTCATCGCTCGCAACACCGCCTTCACCTACAAAGGCAGGCCGGTCGATGCACGGAAAATCGGGCATGAGCTTGGTGTGCACTACCTGATGGAGGGCAGCGTACAGAGCGGGCAGGATCGCATTCGCATCAGCGCGCAACTCATCGACGCCGAGACCGGCGCGCATCTCTGGGCTGAGCGGTTCGACAAGCCGCGATCCGATCTCTTCGACATGCAAGATGAGATTACGAGCCGACTGGCACGCGCCGTGGGGATCGAGCTTGTCGCAGCAGAAACCCAGCGCGCAGCGCGTGAGCGGTCTGACGACATGGATGCGGTTGATCTCGAAATGCGCGGAAGGGCAATCTGGAACAAACCTTTCTCGTTGGACCGTGCGCGGGAAGCACGGAAATTCTTTGAGGCAGCGTTGCGGTTAGATGATCGGATGGTGGACGCGCTTGTCGGTCTGGCAGCCACGCACATTGATGAGGTCATCAATATCGGGTCGGACCATCCGAAGGAGCAAATTCGCCTTGCGGAGGAGGCTCTATCGAAGGCACTCGCATTGGCACCGAACAACGCCAAAGCCCACTACTACCAAGCACGGACATGGCACGCACTCGCAGCGCCTGAGCGCGCGATCCGAGAATGTGAGCTTGCCATCAGCCTCGACGGCAATCACGCGTGGGCTCACGCGTATGTCGGTTCGATGAAAACCCTACTCGGACGGGCGGAGGAAACAGAGGCTCATGTTGCTGCTGCGATACGGCTCAGCCCGCGTGACCCTGGATTGGGCACTTGGTTTCTGATCTTGGGTATGGCCGATTTGGCGCTCGGCAGGTTCAGCCAAGCTGTAGATCGTTTTCGCAAATCGGTCGAGATCAATCCCAACCGTTGGGTCGCTTTTTTCTATTTGGCAGCCGCGCTTGTCTTGTTAGGCCGTGGTTCAGAGGCGGCAGAGGCATGTGCTGCGGGGCGACGACTGGTGCCCGATATGACGATCAACAAGTTCCGTAGTGCAGCTTTGAGTGGGCATCCGGTCTACGTCGCTCACATGGAACACATGTTCCAAGCCATGCGCACGGCGGGCGTGCCGGAGGAGTAGCAAAGGGAGGGCCGATCCTAGTGGAGTGCCCGAACTGCCACGCCGAGACACCCGATGCAGGTAAATTCTGTACCGCTTGCGGTGCGGCTCTCCCGATGCGCTGTCCGTCGTGCGGTGCTGCGAACGCGAGAGATGCGAAGTTCTGTTTGGAGTGCGGACAGAAGCTCGGACCTGCGAAGACCGAGGCGACCGCCAAAACTGACACACGCCCGTCCACACAGCCCGCCACGTCTGCCGAACGCCGCCAGCTCACCGTCATGTTCTGCGATCTCGTCGGCTCCACCGCACTCTCCGCTCGCCTCGACCCCGAGGACATGCGCGAGATCATCGGCGCCTATCACCGCTGCTGCGCCGAGCAGATCACCAAGGCTGGTGGGTTCGTGGCGAAGTACATGGGCGACGGCGTGCTGGCGTATTTCGGCTACCCGCAGGCACATGAGGACGACGCGGAGCGAGGAGTACGTGCTGGCTTGTCGCTAACGGAGGCAGTCTCGAAGCTACGCACTGAGCAC
>DASZAN010000037.1:0-77450 GCA_035945115.1 Allostellaceae bacterium | reverse complement strand
ATTGCCGCGCCGTCTGCAGCGCCGTCTCGCCGAGCGCCAAGCCTTGCAATCCCACGCCGAGGCGCGCCCCGTTCATCATCGTGAACATGGCGCGCATGCCCTTATGCGCCTCGCCGACGAGATAGCCCTCGGCGTCCTCGACGTTGATGACGCAGGTGGCCGACGCCTTGATGCCCATCTTGTGCTCGATCGAGCCGCAGCGCACGCCGTTCCTGGGTCCGACCCTGCCGTCTTCCTTCACGAGGAATTTCGGCACGATGAAGAGGCTGATGCCGCGAATGCCGGGCGGGCCGCCGACGATCCGCGCGAGCACGAGATGGATGATGTTTTGCGTGAGGTCATGCTCGCCGGCGGAGATGAAGATCTTGGTGCCGGTGATCTTGTAGGCGCCGTTCCCCTGCGGCTCGGCCTTGGTGCGGATCTGGCCCAGATCGGTGCCGCATTGCGGCTCGGTCAAGCACATGGTGCCGCTCCAGCTGCCGTCGACGAGACGCGGCAGGAATTGCTGCTTCTGCTCGTCATTGGCGTGGCGGCGGATCGCGGCATAAGCGCCGTTGGAGAGGCCGGGATACATGCCGAAAGACATGTTCGAGGACGAGACCATCTCCTCGAAGAAGAACTGCAGCGTGTGCGGCAAACCCTGCCCGCCATAGGCGGGATCGCAGGCAAGCGCCGTCCAGCCGCTTTGGCGGAAGGTGTCGTACGCTTCCTTGAAGCCTTTGGGTGTGCGCACGACGCCGTTCTCGAAGGTGCAGCCTTCCTCGTCGCCGCTGCGGTTCAGCGGGAAGAGCACCTCTTCGCAGAGCTTGGCGCCCTCTTCCAGCACGGACTCGAAGACGTCGGGCGTCGCGTCTTCGTAACCCGGAAATGTCGCGAGCTCGCCGACATCGAAGAGCTCGTTCAGCACGAAGCGATAATCGCGCAGCGGTGCTTTGTAGACGGTCATCGTGATCTTTCCTTGTGGCAGCTGAGAAAGCCCCCTCCCCCCTTGAGGGGGAGGGTTGGGGAGGGGGGTCTAACGCGATGTCTCATGTCGCTAATTTCGCAGCGGCCGTCCCGTCTCGAGCATCTGCTCGATGCGGGCCAAGGTCTTGGGCTCGCGGATGAGCGCTTGGAAGGCGCGCCGCTCGAGCGCCAAGAGCTGGTCCTCGCTGGTCTCGAGCGTCATGTCGGTGTCGCCGCCACTCAGCACCTCGGCGAGCTTCTCGGCCACGGCGGCGTCATACGCGGTCGCCTTGCCTTGCAGCACGAGGTCGTTGACGCCGAGCTTCAACGCGGCGGCGCCGGTCGGTCCCGGCAAGTTGATCGGCACCGCTTGCGGCGGCTGGTAATTCTTGGCGAGCGCCAGCGCTTTCGCCTTGGCATCGGCAAGCAAGCGATCGCGGTTCATGGTGATGCCGTCCTCGGGCCGGAGCATCAGGGTGTCGCGCGCTTCCGCAGCCGAGCGCGACACCTTGGCGAGCGCGATGGTCTCGAACGTCGCCATCAGCGGCGGAATGGGACCGCCGGGCCGCTTCTTGTTGGTGACGTGGCGCGTCAGCAATTCCTTGCAGCCGCCCCAGCCCGGCACGAGGCCGACACCCGTCTCGACGAGGCCGATATAGCTTTCGGCATGCGCCTGCACGGCCGCTGAATGGAGCAGGACCTCGCAGCCGCCGCCGAGCGCCATGCCAGCAGGCGCGCTCACCACCGGGAAAGGCGCGTATTTGATCGCCTTGTAGGCGTTCTGCCCCTGCGTCTGGGTTTCCTCGATGAGGGGCCAGAGCGCGACGTTCGCGGCAAAGAGGCCCAAGCCGACATTGGCGCCGACGGAGAAATTGTCAGCCTCGTTGTAGACCACCATCGCCTTCATGGCGCCGTTGCTCTTTTTCACGGTGTCGAGGCCCTTTGCCAGCATTCCCATGCTGTCGCCGTCGAGCGCATTCATTTTGGTGTGAAATTCGAGGCAGAGCACGCCGTCGCCGATGTCCCACAGGCTCGCCGAGCCGTTCCGCGCCATCGGTTTCGCGCGGCGCTTGATGTCGGCGAGCAGCAGCACGCCGGGTCGGCGCTTCACCGGCGCATAGCTCCCGTCACGTGTTAGGTATTGCAGCGTGCCGTCTTCGACGCGGTAGAAAGAATTGCCCGCCGCCTTTTGCAAGAGCGGCGGCACGTCGACGCGCTCGCTCTTCAAGAGCGCGATCACATTATCGGTGCCGATCTGGTCGATAAGCTCGAAGGGTCCGAATTTCCAGGTGTAGCCCCAGCGCATGGCTTCATCGACGGCGACCACGTCGTCGGCGATCTCCGGCACCAGCGCCGCGGCATAAGCCAGCGTCTGGCCCAAGACGCGCCGCGCATATTGTCCGCCGCGATCTTCGTGCTTGAGGAGCGCCGCAGGCTTGCGTTCGTGCATGCTGGCGAGCTGCGGGTCCGCGCTCGCGCGGTATTGGCCGGTCGTGAGATCGATCGCTTCCTTGATGCGGCCGTCAGCGGTCTTGGTCATGCGATAGAAGCCGCCCTTGCCTTTGCGGCCCGTATAACCCTCGGCGATCATCTTGGTGATGAGCGGCCGATCCTTGTAGAGGCGCAGATAGGGGTCGTCCTTGGGCAATGTGCGCTGCATGCTCGCCGCCACCTGCGGCGTGAGATCAATCCCGACGAGATCGAGCAGACCGAAGATGCCGGTGCGCGGCATGCCAAAGGGCCGGCCCATGATGGCGTCCGCTTCCTCCACCGTCAGGCCCAGATCAAACGCCGCTTGCAGCGCCGACTGAATCCACATGCCGCCGATGCGGTTGGCGATGAAGCCCGGCGTGTCCTTGGCATGGATCACGCCCTTGCCGAGCTTCACGTCGCAGAATTCGTCGATGACGGCGACGGCGTCCTCGCGCGTTTTCGCCCCCCTGACGATCTCGAGGAGCCGCATGTAGCGCGGCGGATTGAAGAAATGGGTAATGAGGAAGTCGCGGGCGAAGCGCTCCGACTGCCCCTCGACGAGATCGCGCAACGGAATGGTCGAGGTGTTGGAGGAGATGATCGAGCCGTCCTTCCGAACCGTCTCGATCTTCTGATATGTCGCGTGCTTCACCTCGAGCTTTTCCAGCACCGCCTCGACGATCCAGTCGCACTCGGCGAGGAGGTTTAGATGATCCTCGAGATTGCCCGGCGTGATGCGGCGCGCGAAGTCGCGATGCATGAGCGGCGCCGGATCGGTCTTGAGCAAGCGCTCGATCGCGCCCTCGGCGAGCGCGTTGCGGTTCTTGGCGCCGGCCGGGACGATGTCGAGCAGCACCACGGGAATGCCAGCATTCGCCACATGGGCGGCGATGCCGCTCCCCATCACCCCGGAGCCGATGACCGCGACTTTGTTGATGGACATCACACGCGCTCCAAGATGGTGGCGATGCCTTGGCCGCCGCCGATGCATTGGGTGGCAAGTGCGTAGCGCTTGCCTTCGCGCTTCAAGAGCGAAGCCGCCTTGCCGGTGATGCGGGCGCCGGTGGCGCCCAAGGGATGGCCCAAGGCGATGGCTCCGCCATCGAGATTGGTCTTCGCCTCGTCAATGCCGAGCTCGCGCATGACGGCGATCGCCTGCGAGGCGAAGGCCTCGTTGAGCTCGACGATATCGATGTCTTTGATGGCGAGGCCGGCGCGCTTCAGCGCCTTTTGCGCCGCCGGCACCGGGCCGATCCCCATGATCTCCGGCGCGCAGCCGGCGACCGCGATGCTCTTGAGCCGCGCCAAAATCGGCAAGTTGTTGCGCTTCGCATACTCCTCGGTCGTCACCAGCACGGCTGCGGCGCCGTCGGTGAGCGGCGACGAGGTGCCGGCGGTCACGGAGCCCTGCGCATCGAAGGCGGGCGCGAGACCCGACAATCCTTCCTGCGTCGTATCCGCGCGGATGCAACCGTCTTGATCGACCGTGCCGTCCTTGCCCTTGATCGCGATGATCTCGTCTTTGAGCTTGCCCGCGCCCTGCGCCTCAGCCGCCTTGCGGTGGCTCTTGACCGCGAATTCCTGCTGCTGCTCGCGCGTCACCTGGTATTTACGCGCGACGTTCTCGGCCGTCTGGCCCATGGAGATGTAGGCTTGTGGGTATTCCTTGGCGAGGCCGGGATGAGGCAGCGGATTGAATCCCGTCATCGGCACGCGGCTCATGGACTCGACGCCGGCGCAAATGAAGGCTTCACCCGCATCGAGCTGGATGGCACCCGCCGCCATGTGGATCGCCTGCATCGAGGAGCCGCAAAAGCGGTTCACCGTGGTGCCCGCGACGTCGAGCGGCAGATGCGCCAGGAAACCGACGATCCGGCCGATATTGAGGCCCTGCTCGCCCTCTGGAATGGCGCAGCCGACGATGACGTCCTCGATCTCCTTGGGATCGATCTTGCTGCGCTCGACCAGCGCGCCGATCACCTGCGCTGCCAGTTCATCGGGCCGCACCTTGGCGAGGGCGCCTTTCTTGGCGAAGTGGAAGGGCGAGCGGGCGTAAGCGGCGATCACCACGGATTTCATGTCGTTCCTTTCCTTTGGACCGCGCGGGCGGCCTCTTTCTGGCGAATGCGTTCCTCAATATAGGCGCCGATCTCGCCCAGCTCCTTCACGGTGAGCGCGATCTCCTGCTGTTGCCGCTCAAGCTCGGCGATGCGCACGCGGCCCTTCGTCAAAGTGGCGCGAAGCTGCTCCAGATGGTCGGGGTCGCTGTTGTAGAGCTCGAGCAGCTCCTTGATGTCGGCGAGCGCGAAACCGAGCCGCTTGCCGCGCAGGATGAGCTGGAGCCGCGCCCGGTCGCGCGCGCCATAGATGCGATTGCCCCCGATGCGCTGCGGCGAGAGCAGCCCGCGATCCTCATAGAAGCGGATGGCGCGGTGCGAGAGCTCGAACTCGGCGCAGAGATCGCCGATCGAGTAAAGCCGCACCGGTTCGTCCGCCTGACGGGCGGGCCTTGCCGACATATCCATGCCCTAAATGTAATAGACCTGACGTTAACGTAAGGTATATCCCGGGGTTTGTCGAGCCTTTTCCTCGAGCGCCTCACCGACGGGGCAAGGGTTGCACGCATCCCCCTCGCAGAAGCGGCAGATGGCGAGCGCGTGGGCATCGCTTCGCGGCAGCGCGCGGAGCATCTTGGCGAGGAGACGGTCGAGGACGCCTCGCTCGCGCGGCGAAAGCGGGGTGAGCGCCGCGGCGAGCGCGCGGCGGCGCTCGCCCAGAATCGTGCGCACGCGCCGCGCCCCGGATGCGGTGAGATGGAGGGCAACGGCACGCTTGTCGCGGGTCGCGCGGCGCTCGACCGAGCCCTCGGCGGCGAGGCGATCGATAAGACGCACCGCGCCGGGATGGGAAAGGCCAAGCGCGCGCCGCAGCTGCTCGATCGAGAGGCCCGGCTCGTGGGCGACGACGCAGAGCGCAGCGCCCGCGGGGCCACCCTCGCGCGCCTGGTCGCGGGCGACGGCGTCAACCGCATCGGCCAAGCCCAGGGCCAAGGCCCCCAGCAGATTCGTCGTCCGCGCCGTCACGCGGACCAATATATGCGGTGCGCACATAAAAGTGAAGAGACGTTCATATGCGGCGCGCATATGTTCTGCCGATGTCGCACTCGATCAACAAGATCTCCATCCGCGCCGTGAGCGCGTCCGACTTCGCCTTGGCTTGCGCGCTCCTCGTGCGCTTCTTCGCCGAAGAGGGCTTCACCACGCCACCCGACAAGATCTCCGCCAATCTCCGCACGATGATCGGCGATCCCTTCTGCTGGGCAGCAATGGCGTGGGCCGGCGACGAGGCCGTCGGCATCACCACCATCTCCACCAATCGCGGCGTCGAATTCGGTCTCCAGGGTGAGATCGGCGATCTCTACGTGGTTCCCGCGGCGCGCGGCCACGGCATCGCGCGCGCGCTCGTCAACGCGTCGCTCGCCTGGTGCCGCGAGCGCGGCTGCGCCTCGGTGCAGGTGGTCATCACGCCCGAAGGACAAGGGGCGCACGATTTGCTGGGCTTCTACGAGCGCCTCGGCTTCGCGCCGACGGGGCGCACCTTGGTGCTGTACGAATTGCAGCTGCCGCCTCGGTGAGCGACGGCGTGATGACCCCGGAGATCGCCGGCGGCACAGCGGCGCGCGGAACCCATATCGGCGCGCTCCTGGCAGCGCTCTCGGCGCTCTGCTGGGGCACGGCGACGATCATGTCGAAGGGCGCGCTCTCGGGCTTTCCGCCGCTGGCGCTGCTCACCATCCAGCTCGCGGCCAGCGTCATCTTCCTCTGGACGTCGCTGATGCTGCGCGGTGTCAGCCTGCCGGGATGGCGTGATGGCTTGCGCCTTGCGTGGCTCGGTCTCCTGGAACCGGGGCTCGCCTATGTCTTGAGCTTGGTCGGCGCGGCCTTGTTCCTGGCGAAAGCGTCACCTCGATGCAACTCGCGGGCGGCGCGCTCACCATCGGCGCTCTCGCCATGATGAGCTTGAGGCGCAGTTCTCCTTAGGTGTGCAGGCAACTGGGCTTAAGCACCCGCCGCCTGTTTCCGCGCCTCTTCCTCGAGGAGCGCCTTTTTCGAGGGCTTGCCGATGAGCGTTTTCGGCAGGCTCTGGCGGAATTCGATGAGCTTTGGCATCTCGATGGGCGAGAGCTTGTCCTTGAGGAAGGTGCGGAGCTCGTCTTCATCCAAGGTTTGCCCGGGCAAGGTCGCGACATAGGCCTTCACCGTCTCGCCGCGATAGGGATCCTTGAGGCCGAGCACGATGCACTCGGCCACCTTGGGATGCTTGTAGATCGCTTCCTCGACGTTGCGCGGATAGATCTTGTAGCCGCTGGCAATGATGATGTCCTTGATGCGATCGACGATGAAGAGATAACCGTCCGCGTCGAGATATCCGACATCGCCCGTGCGCAGCCGACCGTCGCTCAGCACGCTTTTCGTCGCCTCGGGATTCTTCCAGTAGCCCTGCATCACCTGGGGGCCGCGAATCGCCACTTCGCCGCGCTCGCCCCGCGTCATGACCTCAGAGGGATCATTGAGCGAGAGGATCTCGATGATCGTGCCGGGCAAGGGAATGCCGACCGATCCCGTCTTGTGGACGCCGCGCAAGGGATTGCAGGCGACGACGGGCGAGGTCTCGCTCAAGCCATAGCCCTCGACGACGCGGCATTTGGCAAGCGCCTCGAACTTGGCCTTGACCTCGGCCGGCAGCGGCGCACCGCCGGAGATGCAGGATTTCATCGATCTGAATTCGAGGCCTTGCGCCGCGGGATGGGTGTAGAGCGCGGTGAAGAGCGTCGGCACGCCCGGCATGGTCGTCGGTTGCTTGCGGCGGATCGCGGCGATGAGCCCCTTGATATCGAGCCGCGGCATCAGCGTGATCTCGGCGCCAGTCGCGATCGAGAGATTGAGCGCCACCGTCATGGCGAAGACATGAAAGAAGGGCAGCACCGCCATGACCCGCTCGCGTCCCGGTTCGTTGTCGGGAAACCATTTCAAGCATTGGAGCGCGTTGGTGGCGAGATTGAAATGCGTCAGCGACGCGCCTTTGGGAACGCCGGTCGTGCCGCCGGTGTATTGCAGAACTGCCACGTCGCGGCGCGGATCGACCGCCACCGGCGTGAAAATTCCGTCATTGTCGACGAGATCGGCAAAGGCGATGTGCGATTCGTCGTTGGGCCAGCGCGCGGTGTCGCCGCGCTTCAGCAGCGGGTAGAGCCAGCGCTGGGGCGCGGGCAGAATCTCGGCCATCGGGCATATCACGATCTTGCGCAGCGCGCTCTTGCCCAAGAGCGCCGCGACCTTCGGGTATGTGAGCGTGAGGTCGAGCGTCACCATGATCTCGGCGCCGGAATCGGCGGCGAGCTGATGCACTTCGTGCTCGACATAGAGCGGATTGAAATTGACGACGATGCCGCCCGCTTCGAGGATCGCGTAATAGGCGATCACGTAATAGGGCGTGTTGGGCAAGAGGAGGCCGACGCGCGTCCCCTTGCTCACGCCGAGCGCGGCGAAACCCTTGGCGGCGCGATGGACCAAGTTGCCGATGTCGGCGTAGTCATAACCTCTACCAAGAAAGTCGAGCGCCGGCCGATCGCCGAAGCGATGGATGCTGTCCTCGAGGAATTGATAGAGCGGCTGTTCCGGAAACTCGGCTTGCCAGTCGATGCCCGGCGGATAGGATTTGAGCCAGGGCCAGCTCGACTCGGCACGTTCCATGACAAACACCCGACGCTCGTCGCTGCGCGAAGCTTAGTCGCTTCATTCTTCACGAGCAATTAACGGGTGGACGTCGATTCGCGGAGAGCCCCCACCCTCCCGCTATCGCGGGCGCCTCCCTCCCCCGCTTGCGGAGGAGGGTTCGGGTGGGAGCTCGCCCTCAGCGCTTGATCTCGGGATCTTCCTCATGCGTGTGGCGCTTGCCGACGAGCTCGGCGTCGCGCAGCGCGTCGCCTTCCTTGCCCGCGGTGGCGCGCTCCGCCTCTTTCGCCTTCTCCTCGACCTTGCCGGATTTGACGAAACGGCGCTGCGCCTCATTGTACTGGCGCGCCGCGGTGCGATTGCCTTCGCCCTCGTTCTTTTGATCCTTGTGCTGCTTGTCCGTCATCAAAATCCTCCTCTGTACCCTTTCGCAAACAGGAGGATTTTCCCGCGCGTTCCGCGCCTGCTTTTTCTCCTAATGCGCGAGGATGACCGGCATGGTCGCTTCCATGATGATATGCCGCGTGGCGCCGCCGAAGATCATCTGCCGCAGCCGGCTTTGGGTGTAGGCGCCCTTCACCATGAGGTCGGCGCCGATGGCGCGGGCCTCGTCGAGATAGACCTCGCCCGGGATGCGGCCACGAGCCGTGACGTGTCGCCCGATCGCAGAGATGCCGTGCCGCGACAGCGTCGCGGCAAGACTCTCGCTCGAAGGTCCGGGCGTCATGCCGCCCTCGACGCTCACCACCTGCACGCTTTGCGCGCGCTTCAGGAAGGGCATGGCGAACGCCACGGTGCGCGCCGTCTCGGTGCTGCCGTTCCAGGCGACGAGCACGCGCTCGCCGATCGCGGCGAGCGGCACGGGAGGCGCCATCAGCACGGGGCGGCCGCTCTCGAAGAGGGCGTCCTCGAGCGTCGCCTCGGCGAGCGAAGCGAGTTTCGAGGGCCGTTCGACGATGATGAGGTCGAAGACGCGGCCGAGCGTTCCCACCACCGCGTTCTGCCGTCCCGATTCCTCGCGCCATTCCGCGCTCGGCGCCTCGCCGCCGGCGCCGCCCAGGGGGATGCCGTGCTGGCGCATGAAGGCGGAAAAGAGCGCGCGCGCCTGTTCGCGGCGGTCCTGGCCTTCACGCTCCAAGGTGCGGTCGACCTCCGAGGAGATCGAGAACCCCATCTCGCCGCCGAAGACGACGGCATATTCGCTGGTGAGCGCATTCAAGCCCACGATGCGGCCTTGAAAGCGCCGCGCCACGAGCAGCGCCGTCTCCAGCAACGGCGCCGCGGTGCCGTCGCCGACGACGGCCAGCAGAGTCTTCATCTCCCACCTCGCCTGTCCCCGGCAGCACTGCGGCTGCTTTAAGGGCTTGGCTAATATACCCGATCTGACGGGAAAACCGACACTGCTACGATAGAGTCCTCCTCGCCCCCTTGGGCGGAGAGGAATACGAGGCGATCTCGGCCGCACCCAGCATCTCTCGCGCATTTGACACCCACCGGACCGACCCGCTTAGTCTTCCTTCCCTTCCGAGGAGTCACTCCATGAACGACGCGATCGGCTTGGCGCGAGGCCTCACGAATTACGGGGATCGCGATTTCGCGCTCTATCTCCGCCGCTCCTTCGCCAAGTCGATGGGCTATTCGAAGGAGATGCTGGCGCGGCCGGTGATCGGCATCGCCAACACGGCGAGCGGCTTCAACAATTGCCATCGCCTGGTGCCGGAGCTCGTCGAGGCGGTGAAGCGCGGCGTGCTGGCGGCGGGCGCGCTGCCGATCGAGTTCCCGACCATCTCCCTGGGCGAGGTCTACCTCAATCCGACGAGCCTGATGTTCCGCAACCTCATGGCGATGGACACGGAGGAGATGATCCGCGCCCAGCCGATGGACGGTGTCGTGCTGGTCGGTGGCTGCGATAAGACGGTGCCGGCGCACCTCATGGCGGCGGCCTCCGCCAATCTTCCCGCCATCCAGCTGGTCACGGGACCGATGATGACCGGCCGCTATCGCGGCGAGCGCTTGGGTGCCTGCACCGACTGCCGCCGCTTCTGGGCGCGCTTCCGCGCCGGCGAGGTGAGCCGCGAGGAGATCGACGAGGTGGAGGGACGGCTCGCCACCACCGCCGGCACCTGCGCGGTGATGGGGACGGCGAGCACCATGGCGTCGCTCGCCGAGGCGCTCGGCATGATGCTGCCGGGAACGGCGGCCATTCCGGCCGTCCACGCCGACCGGCTGCGCGCCGCCGAGGCGACGGGCGCGGCGGCGGTCAGGCTGGCGCAACAACGGCTCACGCCCGATCGCATCATCACCGAGAAATCGGTCGAGAACGCGCTTCGCGTGCTCCTCGCCATCAGCGGCTCGACCAACGCCATCATCCACCTGACCGCCGTCGCCGGCCGGGTGGGCGTCGACATTCCTCTCAAGAAGCTCAATGCGCTCTCCGACGAGACGCCGGTCCTCGTCGATCTCAAGCCCACAGGCCCGCACTATATGGAGGACCTCTTCGCCGCCGGCGGCCTCGGCGCGGTGCTCCGCGAGCTCAAGCCGATGCTCAATCTCGATTGCCTCACCGTCACCGGCGAGACGTTGGGCGAGCGTCTCGCGCAGGACGAAGGCGCCTTCGTCGACCGCGGCGTGGTGCGCCCGCTCAAGGAGCCGCTCCAGCCCCAAGGGGGCTTGGTGGCGCTCTTCGGCTCGCTGGCACCGCGCGGTGCCATCCTGAAGCGTGCCGCCGCCGATCCCAAGCTCTTCGAGCGCGAGGCGCGCGCCGTCGTCTTCTCCTCGCTCGAGGATCTGGCGGCACGCATCGACGATCCCGCGCTTGAGGTCACGCCCGAGGACTTCCTGGTGCTGCAGAATGCAGGGCCGACGAGCGCCGCCGCGATGCCGGAAGCGGGCTATCTCCCCATTCCCGGCAAGCTCGCCCGTGCCGGCGTCAAGGACATGGTGCGGATCTCCGATGCGCGGATGAGCGGCACCGCTTACGGCACGATCGTTCTCCATGTGACGCCCGATGCGGCGAGCGGCGGGCCGCTCGCCAAAGTGCGGAGCGGCGACCGCATTCGGCTTTCCGTGCGCGAGCGACGGCTCGATCTGCTGGTCGATCCCGCCGAGCTCGCGCGGCGTCCGTTCATACCGCCGCCCAAACCGTCGCGGGGTTATGCGCGGTTCTATGGCGAGCAAATCCTGCAAGCCGATCATGGCTGCGATTTCAATTTGCTGCGTCGCCAGCCGCTCGACACTTGGTAAGCTGGCAAGCTCACGCGTCCAACAAGAACGAGGAGGAAGGTTCGATGAAGAAATTCAATCCGAGCGGCGTCGCCGCGCCCGCGGGTCCCTACAGCCACGGCGTCGAGGTGCCGGCCAATGCGCGCTGGCTTTATCTCGCGGGCCAGATCGGCATCGCGCCCGACGGCAAGGTCTCGCCCGATTTCGAGGCGCAAGCGGATCAATGCTGGCGCAACATCAAGACGATCCTCGCCGAGGCGGGGATGGGCGTCGACAATCTCGTGAAGGTGACGCACTTCCTGACGCGCGCCGAGAACGTCGCCGCTTACGGCAAGGTGCGGGCAAAGCATGTGGGCGATGCGCGCCCCGCCTCCACGCTGCTCGTCATCAGTGCACTGGCGCGGCCCGATCTCTTGGTGGAAGTCGAAGCCATCGCCGCCAAGGCCTGAGCATGGCGCGCTTTGATCTGGTGCTGCGTGGCGGTCGCGTGATCGACGGCAGCGGCGCGCCGTCGATCACCGCCGACGTAGCGATCGCCGGCGAGCGCATCGCCGCCGTCGATCGGGCGCCCGCGGGCAGCGGACGCGCGGAGATCGACGTTGCCGGCCTCGCGGTGGCGCCGGGCTTCATCGATGTCCACACCCATGACGACCGCGCGCTCCTGTCGCGGCCGGACATGGCGCCCAAGATGAGCCAGGGTGTCACCACCGTCATCACCGGCAATTGCGGCGTGAGCCTTGCGCCCGCCGAGCCCGGCCGCGTGCTCCCGCCGCCGCTCGACCTCATCGGCTCGGCCGAGCATTTCCGCTTCCGCCGGTTCGCCGATTACCTCGCGGCGCTCGACGCGGCGCCCGCAGCCGCGAATGCCGCTTGCCTCGTCGGCCATTCCATGCTGCGCGCGCAGACCATGGACGATCTCCGCCGTCCCGCAAACGAGACCGAGATCGCAGCGATGCGCGAGCGCCTCAAGGAAGGGCTCGCCGCCGGCGCCATCGGCATGTCGAGCGGGCTCTGGTATGCACCCGCCAATGCCGCGCCCAAATCGGAGATCGTGGCGCTGGCGCATGAGCTGCACCGGGCCGGTGCGCTCTACACCACGCATATGCGCGATGAGGCGAACCAGGTGATGGAGAGCCTCGAGGAGAGCTTCGCCGTCGGCCGTGAGGCGGACATTCCCGTGGTGATCTCGCATCACAAAGTGCTGAGCAAGGAAAACTTCGGCCGCACGCGCGAGACCTTGCCGAAGATTGCCGCCGCCATCGCGGCACAGCCAGTGGGACTCGACGCTTATCCTTATATCGCCTCGTCGACCGTGCTGCGGCCGGAGAATCTGTCGCGCGCTACGAAAATTCTCATCACTTGGTCAAAACCGCATCCCGAGGCGACCGCGCGCGATCTCGCCGACATCGCGCGCGAATGGGGCGTGAGTGAGCGCGACGCCTGCGACCGTCTCCAGCCGGCGGGCGCCATTTATTTTATGATGAGCGAGGACGACGTGCGCCGCGTGCTCGCCTTCGAGCACACGATGATAGGCTCCGACGGACTGCCGCATGACACCCATCCCCATCCACGCCTCTGGGGCACGTTTGCGCGCGTGCTCGGCCATTATTGCCGGGAAGAGAAGCTCTTTCCGCTCGAAGAAGCGGTACGCAAGATGACGGGCTTGCCGGCGGCGCGCTTCGCGCTCAAGGACCGTGGCCGCATTACGCCCGGGGCTTTTGCCGACATCACCGTGTTCGATCCTGCCACCGTGATCGACCGCGCGAGCTTCGAGGCGCCGACCACGCCCGCCGCTGGTATCCATCTGGTGCTCGTGAACGGCAAGGCGGTGTGGCGCGATGGTGCCGCGACCGGCGAACGGCCAGGGCGCGTGCTGCGTCGAGCCGGCTCAGCGGCGTAGAACGAAGCTCTGCCAGGGCTGCCGCTGCTCCCAGCCTTGGCGCTCGAGCTCGGGCGTGCTCTCCGCGCTCTCGGGATATCCCAAGCAGAAATATCCCAAGAAGATCCACTCGCTCGGCACCACGAGAATGCGCGTAATCTCAGCCGGATCGAGGATCGATACCCAGCCGAGCCCAAGCCCTTCGGCGCGCGCCACGAGCCAGAGCGTGTGGATCGCCATGACCGCGGAATACTCCGCCATCTCCGGCATGGTGCGGCGGCCAAGCCCGTGGCCTTGCGCGGTGCCGCGATCGGCGAAGACCGCGAGCTGGATAGGCGCCTCATCGAGACCGGCGAGCTTGAGGCTGGCATAGCGCTGCGCCCGTTCGCCGGCATAGGCTGCCAACGCTGCTTCGTTGCGGCGCGTGAAGTTTTCGCGCACTTTGGCGCAGCGCTCTGGGTCCTCGACCAGAACGAACCGCCAGGGCTGGCTCAAACCCACCGATGGCGCGAGCGACGCCAGCTCCAAGAGCCGCGCGACCGTCGCCTCCGGCACGGGATCGCGGCGAAAGCGGCGCACGTCGCGCCGCCAGACGATGAGATCACGGAGCCGCGCGCGAAACGCTTCGTCGAACTGCGTCATCGCTTGCCGCGTGCATCCACCGGCCAGATGTCGACGAGCGTGTCGCCCCGCACGAGATGGTAAAAATCATGCAAGTTGACGGTGGGGTCGCAATGCGGCGTCACGCATTCGATGATGGCGCCGAGCGGTGGTCGTGGCGCGCCCTCCGGCAGGATGAGCTTGCCGTGCTCGTCGCCGAAGAAGCGGTACTGGCTGCCAGCGGGCGCGCCGGACGCCACCTCTGGCGCGGGACCATCGGTGGCGAAGCTCTTGAGGCCGCCATCGGTGGTCACGTAGCCGTCGGCATTGGCGCTCACCACCGACGTCGCGAGGAAGAGCGCGGTTTCGAAAGGCGGCGCGTTGCGGCCGTCGTCGAGCGCGCGGAGATAGTCGACATCCATGAAGATATAGGAGCCGACCTGCAGCTCGGTGAAGACGCGCGCCTCGGGATCGAGATCGAAGGTGCCGGTGCCGGCGCCGGTGACGATCGGCACCTCGATGCCGGCGTCACGCACGCGTGAGACGATGCCGCGGAGCTCCGCCAATTGCAGGAGCGCCTTCTCGCGGCGCTCGGCGCGGCGTGGGATGTGCTGGAGATTGCCGGAATAGGACTGGATACCGCGGAAGACGAGGCCCTCGGCCTTGACCGCGGCGTGCGCCAGCGCGGCGAGCGCCGCCTCGTCGCGGCAGCCGGTGCGGCGATGGCCGGCGGAGAAATCGACGAGCACGGGAAGCGGCTTCTTCGCCACGATGGCAGCGTGATCGAGGGCGGCGAGATTGTCAGGATGGTCGACGACGACGGAAAAGCCGCGCTTGGCGCGTGCGTTGAGCGCCATGAGCCGCGTAATCTTGGATGGTGTCACCTGCGGTGAGGTGATGTGCACGCCGGGAATGCCACCCGCCACCATCACTTCCGCTTCGCCGAGCGTGGCGCAGCAGGCCCCAACGGCACCGGCCGCGACCTGCATCTCGGCGATGCGCACGGATTTGTGCGTCTTCGCGTGCGGCCGAAGCGCCACGCCCACGGCGCGTGCATGCGCCGCCATGGCGGCGACGTTGCGCTCGAGGGCGTCGAGGTCGACGACCAGCGCCGGCGTGTCGAGCGCATAGCGGCTACCGGGCACGTTGATGAGCGGCGCGTTGGGACCCAGATCGGGCATGGCGGGGATCATGGCGCGGCTAACCGTTGGTGGAAAGATGACTGCATCGATGCCGTGCGTCCTTCGACAGGCTCAAGATGAGGAAGAGCGAGAATGGCATGGATCAATGCCACAAAGAAAAGGCGGTCATCCTGTGCTTGTCGAAGGACGGACCAGCGGTTCTTCAATGTTTGCCGCCTCGCGCAAATGGCAGGCGACGAAATGGCCCGGCGCCAGCTCGCGCATCGCCGGCTCCTCCACCTTGCAGCGCGCGATCGCATAGGGGCAGCGGGTGTGGAAGCGACAGCCTGGGGGCGGGTTGATCGGGCTCGGCACGTCGCCCGCAAGGATGATTCGGTTCCGGTGAGCGTCGGGATCGGGCACCGGTACGGCGGAGAGGAGCGCTTCGGTATAGGGATGAAGCGGCCGGGTGAAGAGGCGCTCGCGCGTGGTGAGCTCGACGATCTTGCCGAGATACATGACGGCGATGCGATGGCTGATATGCTCGACGACGGCGAGATCGTGCGCGACGAACAGGTACGACAAGCGGAACTCGCGCTGGAGGTCCTTCAACAGGTTCACCACCTGCGCCTGGACGGAGACGTCGAGCGCCGAGACCGGCTCGTCGCAGACGATGAGGCTGGGATTGAGCGCGAGCGCACGGGCGATGCCGATGCGCTGGCGCTGGCCGCCCGAAAATTCATGCGGATAACGCCGCATCGACTCTTCGCGCAATCCCACCTTGGACAAGATTGCGGCGACCCGCTCGCGCAGCACCTTGCCGCGGGCGATCCCGTAATTGACGAGCGGCTCACCGACGATATCGCCCACGGAGAGGCGCGGATTGAGCGAGGAATAAGGGTCCTGAAAAACCACCTGGAGCTCGCGGCGATAAGGACGCATCTCGCGTGCCGCGAGTTGGTCGATGCGCTCGCCGCGGAGCTTGATGGTGCCGGCGGTGGGCTCGATGAGCTTCAGGATCGATTTGCCGGCGGTGGATTTGCCGCAGCCGCTCTCGCCAACGAGGCCGAGCGTCTCCCCTTCCTCGATATGGAAGCTGATACCGTCCACGGCGTAGACGTAGCCGGCCGTCCGCGCGAGCACGCCTTTCTTGAGCGGGAAATGCTTCTTGAGCCCGTCCACCTCGAGCAGCGGCGGCGTTGGCGCTCCAGTCATCGCGGGAGCCGGTCGGATTCGAAGCAGGCCGCGAAATGCGAAGGCGCCTTCATCTCGAGCGGCGGTGCCTCGCTGCGGCAGCGGTCCGTGGCATAGGTGCAGCGCGGGGCAAAGGCGCAACCGACGATCGGCTCGCGCAGCGACGGCACGACGCCGGGGATTTCGGCAAGCCGCGGTGCATCGGCGCGGCCGTGCGTCGCACCGAGGCGCGGCACCGAGGCCAAGAGACCGAGGGTGTAGGGATGGCGCGGATGGCGGAAAAGCTCGCGCACCGGTGCCTCCTCGACCTTGCGGCCCGCATACATGACGACGACCCGCGCCGCCATTTCGGCGACGACGCCCAGATCATGGGTGATGAGAATGATCGCGGCGCCAAGCCTGGCTTTGAGCGCGCGCATGAGGTCGAGGATTTGCGCCTGGATGGTGACGTCGAGCGCGGTGGTGGGCTCGTCGGCGATGAGGAGCTTCGGGTTGCAGGCGAGCGCCATGGCGATCATGACGCGCTGGCGCATGCCACCCGAAAGCTCGTGCGGATACTGCCGCGCGCGGCGCTCGGGCTCGGGAATGCGCACGAGGCGGAGCATCTCCACGGCGCGCCGTTCGGCATCCCGCCCGCTCAGTCCCTGATGGAGCGTGAGCGTCTCGCCGATCTGACGCGCCACCGTCAGCACCGGATTGAGCGAGGTCATCGGCTCCTGGAAGATCATGGAGACGTCGTTGCCGCGGATGCGACGCATCTCGGCTTCGCTCAACTGCAGCAGATCGCGGCCTTCGAAGCGGATCGCGCCGCCGACGATGCGGCCCGGCGGCTGCGGCACAAGACGCAGGATGGAAAGCGCAGTCACGCTCTTGCCACAGCCGCTCTCGCCGACCACCGCCAGGGTCTCGCCGGCATTCACGGTGTAGGAGACGCCGTCCACCGCGCGAACCACGCCGTCGCGGGTGAAGAAATGCGTTTGCAGGTCCTCAATGGCGAGCAGCGGCACGGTCACGGCATTCTCACATGCGCCGCGCGAGGCGCGGATCGAGCGCGTCGCGGAGGCCGTCGCCCACCAGGTTCACGGCCAGCACGGTGAGCGAGAGGAAGACGCCGGGAAAGATGATGAGATAGGGCCTGATCTGAAAATAGCTGCGGCCTTCCGCCATGATGTTGCCCCAGCTCGGAATTTGCGGCGGCGTGCCGGCGCCGATGAAGCTCAGCACCGCCTCGGTGATCATGGCGGAGGCGCAGATATATGTGGCCTGCACCAGCACCGGCGCCACGGTGTTGGGGAGGATATGGCGCCAGAGGGTGCGAAAAAATGGCGTGCCCGCTGCGACGGCTGCCTCGACGAAGGGCTGCTCGCGCAGCGACAGCACGACGCCGCGCACGAGGCGGGCGACGCGCGGCACCTCGGAAAGGGTGATGGCGAAGATGACGTTGCCGAGGCTCGCCTTGGTGAGCGCCATGAGCGCGATCGCCAGCAGGACCGGCGGCACCGACATGAGACCGTCCATAAAGCGCATGAGGATCGCATCGACGATGCGGCTGAAGCCGGTGACGAGGCCGATGGCGAGGCCGACAGCGGTGCTGAAAATCGCCACACCGAGCCCCACCTGAAGCGAGACGCGTGCGCCGAAGAGCGTGCGGCTGTAAACGTCGCGGCCGTAAGGGTCGGTGCCGAACCAGGAGACCGGCGAGGGAAAACGCAGGCGCTTCACCGGCGAGACCGCCAGCGGATCGGTGGTGCCGAGATAAGGCGCGAGCACCGCGGTGGCGGCGATAAGGAAGAGGATCACGCCGCCTGCCACCACAGTGGGATGCCGGCGTACCGCCTCGAGGAGCCAATGTCGGGGCGCGATGGGCGCGGCCATCTCGGCGGGAAGGATCGTCGCCATCAGTACCTCACTCGTGGATCGAGCAGCGTGTAGCTGACGTCGACGGCGAGATTGACCAGCACATAGGCCGCTGAGAACATGAGGATCACGCCTTGGATGATCGGATAGTCGCGGCGGAGAATGGCATCGACGGTGAGACGACCGATGCCGGGAATGGCGAAGACGGTCTCGGTGACGATGACGCCGCTGATCAAGAGCGCAAGACCGATACCGATGACCGTGGCGATGGGAATGGCGGCGTTGCGCAGCGCGTGACGCACCAGTACCGCATCTTGGGCGAGGCCTTTGGCCTGCGCGGTGCGGATATAATCCTGGCTAAGCACCTCGAGCATGCTGGCGCGGGTGATGCGCGCGATGAGCGCGCCATAGATGAGCCCAAGCGCGATGCTCGGCAGGATGAGATGGGCGATGAACGGTAGGAAGCCGTCGCGGATGCTGACATAGCCTTGCACCGGCAGCCAATCGAGCTCGATCGAGAACGCCAAGATGAGGATGTAGGCGAGCACGAAGGACGGCAGCGAGAAACCCAAGACGGCGATCACCATCACGCCGCGATCGATCCAGGTGCCGACCTTCCAGGCCGCGACCACGCCCAAGGGAATGGCGAAGGCGATGCTGACGATGAGCGTGAAGATGGTGAGGGCGGCGGTGGGCTCGAGCCGTTGGCCGATGAGTTGCGTCACCGGCAGGTTGGTGAAGATGGAGACGCCGAGATCGCCGTGGAGCACGCCCCAAAGCCAATTGCCGAAGCGCAAGAGGAACGGCTCGTCGAGGCCGAGCTTGGCATGGATGCGGGCGATGTCCTCGGATGTGGCGAGATCGCCGGCAATCACTGCGGCAGGATCGCCCGGCGCGATGTAGAGCAGCGAGAAGACGAAGAGCGCGACGACGCCCATAACGGGAATCGTCGCGAGAAGGCGGCGGATGATGTAGGCGAGCATGGGCTAAGCGCCTTCACTCGCACCGACCGCCCCCTCACCTTCCCAGCGCTTCGCGCTGTTCTTGCCCCTCTCCCCGAGGGGAGAGGGGCAAGAACAGCGTCGCGCGTCCCCTCTCCCGATCGGGGAGAGGGACAGGGTGAGGGGGAGCTGCGCCACGGAATTGCGCGCCTCAGCTCCAGCGCAGATCATAGAATTGCGCGAAGCCCTGGCGGACGCCGGTGAGGTCGCGGCGGAAGGCGGTCGGCTGGAAATATTGGCCGAGCGGCACGAAGGGCACGAAATCGAAAGCTTCCTGTTGGATGGCGCCGCAAAGACGTTTCTGCTCGGCGACATCAGTGGCGGCGAACCAATCGCGGCGGAGCTCTTCGAGCTTGGGATCGCTCGGCCAGCCGAACCAAGCCTTCTCGCCATTGGCGCGAAGCCCCAGATGCGCCGCGGGGCTGAACTCGTTGGTGCCGAAAAGATAAGTGAAGAAGATGTTCCAGCCGCGCTTTTCCGGCGGCTCCTTGCTGGCGCGGCGCTGCACCACCGTGCCCCAATCCATCGCTTGGAGATCGACGTTCATGCCGACCTTCTTCAGAACGTCGGCACCCACTTCGGCGAGCGGATAGATGCTGGCGAAATCGACGGGTGCCAAGATGATGACGCGCTCCCCCTGATATCCGGCGGTTTCGAGCGCGCGCTTCGCCTTCTCATTGTCGCCGCTCATGACCTCCGTGCCGGCGTCCGTCGCGAGCGGCGAGATGACGTTGAAGACGCCGATCTTGTCGCGCCAATACCTGCGGTCGGTGCCGGCGACCGCGGTCATGAAATCGGCCTGGCGCACTGCCATGAGCACGGCGCGGCGAATGGCCGGTTTGTCGAAGGGCGGATAGAGGAAATTGAAGCGCATCGCGCCGATGCCGCTCATCAGCGGATCTTTGACGACGTTGATCTTGCCGCTGCCCTCAAGGAGCGGCACGAGATCGGGCGTCGGCTGCTCCCACCAATCGATCTCGCCGGAGATGAGCGCGTTGGCGGCGGTGCCGGGATCGGGCAGCACCGTCCATTTGATACGGTCGAACTGCGCGAGCTTCGGCCCGGCAGTGAAGGCCGCGGTGCCGCTCGCGCGCGGCACGTAGTCCTTGAATTTCTCGTAGACCACCTGCGAGCCGGCGATGCGTTCGGATGCCACGTAGCGGTAAGGGCCGCTGCCGATCATCTCGGTGATCTGCTTGAAGGGATCGCCCGCGGCGAGACGCTCCGGCATGATGCAGGGCATGTTGGCATCGGGCTTGCCGAGCGCATCGGGTAAGCGCGGGAAGGGCTCCTTGAGCCGCACCTCCACGGTTTTGTCGTCGCGTGCGGCGAGCTCGTCGACCCGGTCCATCAGCGCCTGGCCGAACATGTCGCGGGCACCCCAGCGGCGGAGGCTCGCCACCACATCGACGGCGCGCACCTTCTCGCCGTCATGGAATTTGAGACCGTCGCGCAGGGCGAGGCGCCAGCGCTTGCCGCCATCCTCGACCGCGTGGCCCTCGAGCATCTGTGGCTCCGCCTTCTGCTCGGCGTCGAGGCCATAAAGCGTGTCAAAGACGAGATAACCGTGATTGCGCGTCACCGTCGCGGTGGTCCAGACCGGATCGAGCACGGTCAAATCCGATTGCGGCGCGAAGGTAAGCGTCCGGCTCCGCTCCGCGCGCACGGGGAGAGGCGCGGCGATGCTCACCGCCGCCGCAGCGCCCGCTTTGAGGAGATCGCGCCGGCGCATCAAGCCGCCTCCGCTATTGCTTCTCCACATTCCAAAGGAACACGACCGGCGCCACCGTCACCCCCTTCAGGCCTTTGCGATAAGCCGTCGGGATGACGAACTGTCCGGTCGGGATGTAGGGCACATCCTTGAACGCTTCTTCCTGCACCTCGGCAGCGAGCTGTTTCTGTGCGTCGACGTTGGGCGCGGCGAACCATTGCGCCCGGAGCGCTTCGAGCTTCTCGTCGCTTGGCCAGCCGAACCAGGCCTTCTCGCCATTGGCGCGCACGGGGATGCTCAGCGCGGGGTTGGCGAGGTCGGGGCCGATGAACCAAGTGAAGAAGATGTTCCAGCCGCCTTTGTCGATCGGCTCCTTGGAGGCGCGGCGGGTGATGAGCGTGCCCCAATCCATGGCTTGCAGATCGACATTGACGCCGATGCCGCGCAGCTCTTCGGAAATCACCTGCGCTTGCGAATTGACGATCGGCTGATCGGTCGCCGTCATCATCACCACGCGCTCGCCGTTGTAGCCGGCATCCTTCAGCAACGCCTTCGCTCTGGCCGGATCGCGCTTGCCTTTGAGCGCATCGGCGCCTGCCTCGGTCGACATCGGCGTGCCGCAGGTGAAATAGGAGTAACAAGTCTTCCAGTTCTTCTCTTCGCCGGCGAGCGCCGTCATCACATCCTTCTGATCGACGACGTAGAGCAGCGCCTGACGCATCTTCTCGTTGTTGAAGGGTGGCAGGAGATGGTTGAAGCGCATGACGCCGATCGAGCCCAAGGGATCGACATTGGCGACGACCACGTCCTTGTTCTGCTGCAAGAGTGGCACGAGATCGGGCGGCAACTGCTGCCACCAGTCGACTTCGCCGGCATTGACCGCGGCGGCGGCCGTGGCGCTGTCGGGGATGTAGACCCATTCGACACGGTCGACCTTCACCACCTTGCCGCCCGCCGCCCAGCTCGGCGGCTCCTTGCGCGGCACGTAATCGGGATTCTTGACGTAGACGGCTTTGTTGCCGGGAACCCATTCCTCCTTCACGAACTTGAAGGGCCCGGAGCCAGTGGCCTCCGTCACCTGCGTGTTGGCGTCGGTCTTGGCAAGCCGCTCCGGCAGGATGAAGGGCACGTTGCTCGACAGCTTGCCGATCGCTTCCAGCAGCAGCGGGAAGGGCTTCTTGAGGACGATCGCGAAGCTCTTATCGTCCGCCGCTTTCATCTCGCCCACCGCCTCGGCCATCGCCTGGCCCAGCACGTCGCGCTTCATCCACCGCGCCAGCGAGGCGATGCAATCGGCCGAGCGGACGGGCGTGCCGTCGTGGAATTTGAGCCCCTCGCGCAGCGTGAAGGTGTAAGTGAGCTTGTCGTCGCTCACCTTCCATGTGTCCACCATTTGCGGCTGCGGCTTGAAATGCTCGTCGAGGGCAAAGAGCGTGTCGTAGACCATATAGCCGTGGTTGCGCGTGATATACGCCGTGGTCCAGATCGGATCGAGGCTGCGCAAATCCGCTTCGGGAATGAATTTGATGGTCTTGCCCGATGTCTGCGCCAGTGCCGCTGGCGCCAGCGACAGCGCAAAGAGCGCCGCCAACAGCACGCATTCGAGCGTCCCTCGCGATCCACGCATCTGTGCCTCCCAACCCCGGCGCATTCCTTGGGCGCCATTGCTTATTGTCTGCACCTTAGGCTAGCGGCATCGGCGCAACAATGGCAAACGTCCACGCCGCTCGGCCGCATAGGCATGTTGCGGGCCAGCGGACGCGCCGGTTACAAACAGCCAAAGAAGAACAGGCGTGACAACAGGGAGGAGACGCGATGAGGCATCCGGCAATCGGGCTGGCATTGGCCCTGCTCTGCGCGTGCAGCGGAAGCGCGCTCGCCGCCGATCCCACGGTGGAGCTCAAGCTCTCGCATTGGGTGCCGCCGGCGCATCCGCTCCATCCCGCGTTTCAAGCGTGGGCAGCCGATATCGAGAAGGCATCGGGCAGCACGATCAAGTCGACGATCTTCCCGGCGCAGCAGCTCGGTAAGGCGGTCGATCATTACGACATGGCGCGAGACGGCATCGCCGACTTCACCTATGTCAATCCCGGCTATCAGCCGGGGCGCTTTCCCGTCATCGCCGCCGGCGAGTTGCCGTTTCTCATGAGCAATGCCAAAGGCGGCTCGGAGGCGCTCGACCGCTGGTACCGCAAATACGCCGCCGCGGAAATGAAGGACGTGCATTACTGCCTGGGCTTCGTGCACGATCCCGGCGTCTTCCATTCACGCAGCAAGAAGATCGTCGAGCCCACCGATATCCGCGGCCTCAAGGTGCGGCCGGCGACCGCGACCATCGGACAGTTCGTCACCTCTCTGGGCGGCACCAACGTACAGGCCTCGGCGCCCGAAGCCCGCGACGTGCTCGAGCGCGGCGTCGCCGATGCCATCACCTTCCCTTGGGAGTCGATGATCCTCTTCGGCATCGACAAGGCGACGAAATACCATATGGACGCGCCCTTCTATGTCACCACCTTCGTCTGGGTGATGAACAAGGGGAAATACGAGGCGATGTCGCCGGCGCAGCGGCAAGTCATCGACGCCCATTGCACGACCGAATGGGCTGAGAAGATCGCCGCACCCTGGGCCGAGTGGGAGGCCGCCGGCCGCGACAGGATCAAGGCCGAAGCTGGCCATGAGGTCTACCCAATCACGGATGCGCAACTGGCGGCCTGGCGAAAGGCCGCCGAGCCACTTCACAAGGCGTGGAGCGAGGCGGTGCGCAAGACCGGCCTCGATCCCGACAAGGTGATGGGCGAGCTCAAGGGCAAGCTTGATCAGTACAAAGCGGCGTATTGAGCGCGCGGTCTATCTGGATCACCAAACTGGTCCTCCTCCGCCCTGAAGGGCGGAGGAGTTAGAGGAGGTGGGTAGCTCCGCTGACGCAACGATGCCGGCAAACACCGAGCTTCCCCCAAGGGCGGAGAGGAGCACGCCCCAGCGCACCGCGCCAACATCACAAGCCGTGCCGCGGCGCAATCGCATGGATCGCTTCATCGATGCCATCGAATGGGTCGCCGCAATCTTCGTCGGCATCGTCGCCGCCGACATCTTCATCTCGGTCTTACTGCGGAAGCTCTTCAGCGTTTCCATCCCGGACAGCTACGATTTCGGCCGGATGCTCTTGGGCATTCTGATTTTCTGGGGCATCGCCGCCACCAGCTATCGCGGAACGCACATCACGGTCGACCTCGTCTGGTCGGCGGCGAGGCCGCGGATGAAGCAGGTGATCGACATTTTCGCAACCTTGGTGCTGCTGGGTGTGGTGACGGTGCAGACCGGCACGCTCTTCGACAAGGTGATGACGACACGCGCCGACCATGTTCTGACCTACGACCTCAATCTCCCGGTCTGGCCGTTCTTCCTCGTCGCTTGGTTGGGCGACGTCTCGGCGGTGCTGCTGATCGCGGTGCGCACGTTTCGCCTGATCGTGCGGCCAGAGATCTTCGGCCGCGGCCAATCGATCAAGGCCGTCGAGTGAGGCTCACTTGAGCACCGACGCCGTCGCGGTCATCGGCTTCGTCGTGCTTTTCGCGCTGATGCTGCTGCGCGTTCCCGTCGGCATGGCGATGGGCTTGGTCGGCGTCAGCGGCTTCGCCTACATCCAGGGCGGCTTGCCGGCGCTGAAGCTCGTCGGCCAGACCTCGATGCGCACGGTCGCCGATTATTCCTTCGGCGTCATCCCGATGTTCCTGCTGATGGGCGCGATCGTCTCGGCCTCGGGCATGAGCCGCGAATTGTTCCGTGCCGCCAACTCTGTGGTGGGACATTTGAAGGGCGGCCTCGGCATCGCCACCATCGCCGCTTGCGCCGGCTTCGCGGCGATCAGCGGCTCCTCGGTCGCGACCGCGGCGACATTCTCGACCGTGGCCTACCCGGAAATGCGCGCGCATCGCTATCCGCCGGCGTTCTCGACCGGCGTCATCGCGGCGGGCGGGACGCTGGGCGCGATGTTTCCGCCGTCGACGGTACTCGCCGTCTACGGGCTCATCACCCAACAGGATATCGGCAAGCTCTTCATCGCCGGCATCCTGCCGGGTCTGCTCGCCGTCTCAATGTATGTGGCGACGATCAGCACGATTGCCCTGCTGTGGCCGGGATATCTCCCGGCGGGACAGCCGAGCTCGTGGCGCGAGCGGATCGCGGCGATGCGTGAGGTCTGGGCCCCGCTGGTGCTCTTCCTCTTTGTTATCGGCGGGCTTTACGGCGGCGTCTTCACGCCGACGGAGGCGGGCGGCATGGGCGCGGGCGGTGCCTTCGTGCTGAGCCTCTGGCGGCGGCGCCTCACGCGAGAGCAACTCCTCCAATCGCTGCTGCAGGCGACGCGCACGGCGGCGGCGATCTTCACCGTGCTGATCGGCGCGCTGCTCTTCGGCTATTTCCTCGCCGTGACGCAGACGCCGCAAAAGGTGACGATGCTGCTGACCGGGCTCGGTCTCGGCCGCTACGGCGTGCTTGCCCTCATCATGGTGATGTATCTGGTGCTGGGCTGTCTCATGGACGCGCTCGCCATGATCATCCTGACAGTGCCGATCATCTTCCCCGTGATCGCCACGTTGGGCTTCGATCCCATCTGGTTCGGCGTCATCATCGTCATGACGGTGGAGCTCGGATTGATCCATCCACCCGTCGGCATGAACGTGTTCGTCATCAAGACCGTGGTGCCGGAGGTGAGCTTTCTCACCATCTTCTCGGGCGTGCTGCCCTTCATCGTCACCGACATGATTCGCCTGGTGATCCTCATCGCCTTCCCGGCGATCGCCACTTTCCTGCCGGAACGGATGTAGGGGTGCGAGGCGAACCGCTCAGCGGCTGAGCGCGCTTTCGCAATCCTGCGGCGTTTCCTGGCCGCAGAGCGAGGCGTTGGCGACTTCCTCCCAGGTGATGGCAGGAAGCGATGGCAGCGACATGGCATGTCCGCTTTGCAGCGAATGGCTCATCACCACCGCCGTCATGATCAGCAGCACGCCAAAGAGTCCGAGCGACTCGTCGTCCATCGTGCAAATCCTTCGCTTGGCGGCGAAGGAGATAGCAGAGGAGGGTTAAACCGAGGTGAATGCGAGCCGCTTCGTGGACGACAGTCCCTGCTGCAGCGCTCTCGCTTGACCCTCGCTCCAATCCGCTCGACAGTGGCTCGCGTTTTTCCTGACCCTCCTCCTTCTTTTTTGCAAAGGTAAGGCATGACCAACCGCTATGCCCGCTATGAGCGCCTCAGCATCGCCCGACCCGCCGAGCGGGTGCTGGAAATCGTCATGAACCGGCCGGAAAAGTACAATGCGGCCGATCAGGTGATGCATCGCGAACTGGCCGAGATCTGGCGCGATATTGACGGCGATCCCGAGGTGAGCGTTGCCTTGCTGCGCGGCGCCGGCGAAGCCTTCTCTGCCGGCGGCGACCTCGCCATGGTCGAGGCGATCACCCAAGACTTCGAGCTTCGCGCCAAGATTTGGAAGGAAGCGCGCGACCTCGTCTACAACATCATCAATTGCGGCAAGCCGGTCGTCTCGGCGATCGAGGGGCCCGCCGTGGGAGCGGGGCTGGTGGCGGGCCTGCTGGCCGACATTTCCGTCGCCGCCAAGAACGCCCGCATCATCGACGGCCACACGCGGCTCGGCGTCGCCGCGGGCGATCATGCCGCCATTGTCTGGCCGCTCCTCTGCGGGCTTGCCAAGGCGAAATACTACCTGCTGCTCTGCGAGCCGATCTCCGGCGCGGAGGCGGAGCGGATCGGCCTCGTCTCCCGCACCTGCGAAGACGGCAAGGCCTACGAGACCGCGCTCGAGATCGCGCGAAAGCTCGCCGCTGGCGCACCCAACGCCGTGCGTTGGACCAAATATGCGCTCAACAATTGGCTCCGCCTCGCCGGACCCAGCTTCGACACCTCGCTCGCGCTCGAATTCCTGGGCTTTTCCGGACCCGAGGTGCAGGAAGGCATGCGCTCGCTCCGCGAGAAGCGGCCGCCGGTGTTCCCGACGGGGAGCCCGCTTTGAGGCGTGGAACAATCAGGGAACATCACTCGCTGGCTGACCCCGGCCCGGACCGGGGATAGCCACCGCATTTGTGGCCTAAATACCGGTGGAGTGGCAGTGTTATAGATGGCGCAAAGCGCGTGCGGACCGGTCGGACCTCTCGATGAGGGAGATGGCTCGCCGGGCGACGTTGATTGGATGGCGTTCGGCACATGGATGATCGCCCCGGCAATCTGAGAGAGGTGGCGTCTGAGACGCGCCGGCCGGCGCGGCGCTCCCTTTGGCCACGCCTCCTTTGGCTCCTGCTCGGGATTGCCATCATCGGCGCTCTCGCCTGGATCATTCTTCGCCCGCATGCGCCGGCACCGCGCAGCGGACGCATCAACGCCGGGTCGATGCCGGTGGTGGCGGCGACCGCCACGACCGGCGACATGCCGGTGCTGCTCAATGCGCTCGGCACGGTGACGCCGCTCGCCACAGTGACAGTGCGCACGCAGATCAACGGCCAGCTTGTTCAGCTCGGCTTCCGCGAAGGCCAAGAGGTCAACCAGGGCGACTTCCTCGCCTTGATCGACCCGCGGCCCTACCAGGCGGCGCTCGACAATGCCCAGGGCGTGCTGACCCGCGACCAGGCGCAGCTCGAGAATGCCAAGCGCGACCTCGCGCGCTACACCAAGCTCGTCGCGGAGAACTCGATTGCTCAGCAGCAGCGCGACACCCAGGAAGCACTGGTCAAGCAGCTCACGGGCACCGTCGCCTCCGACCAGGCGCAGGTGGACAATGCGAAGCTCAACCTCGCCTATTGCCGGATCGTCGCACCCGTCGGCGGCCGGCTCGGCCTCCGCCAGGTAGATGTCGGGAACTACGTGCAGGTGTCCGACGCCAACGGCATCGCCGTCATCACGCAGCTGAAGCCGATCTCGGTGATCTTCACGCTACCCGAGGACACGCTGCCGCCGATTCTGAAGCGCCTCAACGCCGGCGCACAGCTCGAGGTGACCGCCTGGGATCGCGCCGGCAAGGTGAAGCTCGCGACGGGCGTGCTGACGACGCTCGACAACCAGATCGACACCAGCACCGGCACCTTCAAGCTGCGCGCGCAGTTCGACAATGGCGACGAGATTCTTTTCCCGAACCAATTCGTCAACACGCAACTTCTCGTCGACACTTTGCACGGCGCGATCCTCGTCCCCAACGCTGCCATCCAGCGCGGCGCGCCCGGCACCTTCGTTTACGTGATCGGCGCAGACAACACGGTCGCCGTGCGGGCGGTGAAGCTCGGGCCCGGCGACGCGAACCGCGTTGCCATCGACGAAGGCCTTGCGGCCGGCGACCGCGTCGTGGTCGACGGCGCCGACAAGCTCCGCGACGGCGCCAAAGTGACGCTCCCGGCCGAAGGCGGCAGCGCCGCGGGCGGGCGGGCGCCGGCATCGGCGAACGCGCCTGCCGTCCCGCCCGAGCAAGGGTCCCGCCGGAGCCAGCCATGAGCCTGAGGCCAGCGGCGCGCCGGCGCCGTGGACGATGAGCCCCTCGCGGCCGTTCATTCTCCGCCCGGTCGCCACCTCGCTCTTGATGGTGGCGATCATGCTGGTGGGTGCGGTCGCCTACACCTTCCTGCCGCTCTCGGCGCTGCCGCAGGTGGATTATCCCACCATCCAGGTGCAGACCTTCTATCCCGGCGCCAGCCCCGATGTGATGACCTCATCGGTAACGGCGCCGCTCGAGCGCCAGTTCGGCCAGATGCCCGGGCTCAACCAGATGTCGTCGCAAAGCTCGGCGGGCGCTTCGGTCATCACGTTGCAGTTCGCGCTCGATCTCTCGCTCGATGTCGCCGAGCAGGAAGTGCAGGCGGCGATCAACGCCGCCGGCAACCTGCTGCCCGCCGACCTGCCGGCGCCGCCCATCTACGCCAAAGTCAATCCCGCCGATGCGCCGATCCTCACGCTCGCGGTGACCTCGGCGACCATTCCCTTGCCGCAGCTCCAAGACCTCGCCGACACGCGCCTTGCGCAAAAGATCTCGCAACTGCCCGGCGTCGGGCTCGTCAGCGTCAATGGCGGCCAGCGGCCGGCGGTGCGCATCCAAGCGGATGTGCGCAAGCTCGCCGCCTACGGCCTCAACATCGACGATCTCCGCACCACCATCAGCACCGCCAACGTCAATACGCCCAAGGGGAATTTCGACGGGCCCGCGCGCAGCTACACGATCAACGCCAACGATCAGATCAGAAGCGCGGACGAATACCGGAACATCGTCGTCGCCTACAAGAACGGCGCCCCGGTGATGCTTTCCGACGTGGCGAACGTGGTGGACGGCCCGGAGAACACCAAGATCGGCGCGTGGATGAACACGGTGCCGGCGATCATCCTCAACGTGCAGCGCCAACCCGGCGCCAACGTCATTCAGGTGGCAGACAGCGTCAAGGCGCTGTTGCCGACTATCGCCGAGAGCCTGCCCGCGGCGATTGACGTGGTCGTGCTCACCGACCGCACCACGACGATCCGCGCATCGGTGCGCGACGTCGAGTTCGAGCTGGGACTCGCGGTCGTCCTCGTGGTGCTGGTGATCTTCCTCTTCCTCCGGAACGTGCCGGCGACGGTGATCCCGAGCCTCTCGGTGCCGCTCTCAATCGTCGGCACATTTGCCGCGATGTATCTTCTGGGATTCAGCCTCAACAATCTCTCGCTGATGGCGCTCACCATCGCCACCGGATTCGTTGTCGACGACGCCATCGTCATGATCGAGAACATCGCCCGCTTCGTCGAAGCGGGCCAGCCGCGATTGAAGGCGGCGCTCATTGGCTCCGAGCAGATCGGCTTCACCATCATCTCGCTCACGGTCTCGCTCATCGCCGTGCTCATCCCGCTGCTTTTCATGGGCGATGTGGTGGGACGGCTCTTCCGCGAATTCGCCATCACGCTCGCGGTCACCATCCTCATCTCGGCCGCGGTGTCGCTTACCTTGGTGCCGATGATGTGCGCGAAGCTGTTGCGGCGTCCGGAAGAGGAGTCCGCATTTTTCCGGCGCTCGCAGCAATGGTTCGACCGCACGATCGAGGGCTACGGCCGCATGCTCGGGTGGGTGCTCGACCATCAGCCGGTGGTGCTGCTCATCGCCATCGCCACCTTGGCGCTCACCGTTCTGCTCTATGTCGTGGTCCCCAAGGGCTTCTTCCCGGTGCAGGATACCGGGCTCATTCAGGCCACTACCGAGGCGGATCAGACCGTCTCTTTTGCGGCGATGGTGGAGCGCCAGCAGGCGTTGGCCGAGCGCATCCTTGGGGATTCCGACGTCCAAAGCCTTTCCTCCTATGTCGGCGTCGACGGCAGCAATGCCACGCTCAACAGTGGCCGCTTCTTCATCAACCTGAAGCCGCGCGATGAACGCGCGACGACAGCCAGCGACATCATCCGCCGCCTGAAGCAGGAGACCGCCGGAATTTCCGGGATCTCGCTCTATATGCAGCCGGTGCAGGACCTCACCATCGAAGCCAATGTGAGCCGCACGCAGTACCAATTCATCCTCGAAGACGCGAACCCGACCGAGCTCGCGCAATGGATCCCAAAGCTGGTCGATCGCCTGGCGCAATTGCCCGAGCTCGAGGATGTCGCCAGCGACCTCCAGTCGCATGGCCTTGCCGCCTACATCCAAATCGACCGCGACACCGCGGGGCGGTTCGGCATCACGCCCGCCACCATCGACAATGCGCTCTACGATGCTTTCGGCCAACGCATCGTCTCCACCATCTTTACCCAAACGAACCAGTATCGTGTCATCCTTGAGGCGACGCCCGACCTGCAACGCTCCCTCACATCGCTCGACTACATCTACCTGCCGTCCTCGACCTCAGCGTCGGGCCAGGTGCCGCTCTCCGCGCTGGCGCGCGTCGTCGAGCGGGAAGCGCCGCTGCTCATCAACCACCTCGGCCAGTTCCCGGCCACGACCATCTCCTTCAATCTCGCGCCGCAGGCTTCGCTCGGCGAGGCGGTCACTGCGATCAAGAATGCGGAGAAGCAGCTGGGGCTGCCGCCCAGCGTCTTCACCAACTTCCTCGGCGCGACGCTCGCCTTCCAGGCGTCGCTGACCAACGAGCTTCTTCTCATCGTCGCCGCCATTGTCGCCGTCTACATCGTGCTGGGTGTGCTCTATGAGAGCTATATCCACCCCATCACCATCCTCTCGACCTTGCCCTCGGCGGGCATCGGCGCGCTCTTGGCGCTCATCCTCGACGGCAGCGATCTCGGCGTCATTGCCATTATCGGCATCGTGCTGCTGATCGGTATCGTCAAGAAGAACGCGATCATGATGATCGACTTCGCGCTCGAGGCCGAGCGCGAGGGAGGGAAGTCGCCGCGGGAGGCGATCTATCAGGCCTCGCTCTTGCGCTTCCGTCCCATCATGATGACGACGCTGGCGGCGCTCTTCGGCGCGTTGCCGTTGATGCTTGGCAGCGGCACCGGCTCGGAGCTCCGCCATCCCCTCGGCGTCACCATCGTCGGCGGCCTCATCGTGAGCCAGGTGCTGACGCTCTTCACGACACCGGTGATCTACCTCGCCTTCGACCGCCTCGCGCGGCGCTTCCGCCCGCCCGAGCCGGCGCCCGGCGTCGCGGAATGAATCTCTCCGAGCCCTTCATCCGCCGTCCGGTGGCGACGACGCTGCTGACGCTCGGCCTCGTTCTTGCGGGCGCGGTCGCATTCTTCTTGCTGCCGGTCGCGCCGCTGCCGCAAGTGGATTTTCCCACCATCCAGGTGACGGCGCAGCTGCCGGGCGCCAGTCCCGAAACCGTCGCTACCAGCGTCGCCACACCCCTCGAGCGCCATCTCGGCCAGATCGCCGACGTGACGGAGATGACGTCCTCGAGCTCGGTCGGACAGGCGCAGATCACGCTGCAATTCGGGCTCGACCGCAACATCGACGGCGCGGCACGCGACGTGCAGGCCGCGATCAATGCCGCCCGCGCCGATCTCCCCGCCAGCCTCCGCAGCAATCCCACTTACCGCAAGGTAAACCCGGCCGATCCGCCGGTGCTCATCCTCGCGCTCACCTCGGGCACCTTGTCGCCGGGCCAGCTCTACGACAGCGCCGCCACCGTGTTGCAGCAGAAGCTCTCGCAGGTGGACGGCATCGGCCAGGTGACGATCTGGGGCAGCTCGCTGCCGGCGGTGCGGGCCGAGCTCAATCCCAATGCGCTCTTCCGCTACGGCATCGGCCTCGAGGATGTGCGCGCGGCGCTGGGCGCCGCCAACGCACGGAGCCCCAAAGGCATCATCGAGGACGAAGCGCGCCGCTGGCAGATCTACACCAATGACCAGGCGAGCACGGCCGACGAGTATCGTCCGCTCATCGTCGCTTACCGCAACGGTGCGCCGGTCCGGCTTTCCGATATCGGCGACGTGGTGGATTCAGTCGAGGACTTGCGCAACCAGGGCCTCTTCAACGGGCACCCGTCGGTCATGCTCGCACTCTACCGCCAGCCGGGCGCCAACATCATCGATACCGTCGACCGCATATACGAACTGCTGCCGCAGTTGAAGGCGTCGTTGCCGAGCGACATCGAGGTCGCTGCGGTATCAGACCGCACGACGACCATCCGTGCGTCGATGCACGAGATCGAGCGCACCTTGACGATCTCGATCGTGCTGGTGATCGCCGTCGTGTTTCTCTTCCTGCGCAATGCGCGCTCAGCGCTGATCCCCAGCATGGCGGTGCCGGTTTCGCTGGTCGGCACCTTCGGCGCCATGTATCTGCTGGGCTACAGTCTCGACAATCTCTCGCTGATGGCGCTTACGGTGGCGACCGGATTCGTCGTCGACGACGCCATCGTCGTGCTCGAAAACATTACCCGCCACATCGAGGCCGGCATGTCGCGCTTCGAGGCAGCGCTCCGCGGCGCGCGCGAGGTGGGCTTCACCGTGCTTTCCATGAGCGTCTCGCTCGTCGCCGTGTTCATCCCGATCTTGATGATGGGCGGCATCGTCGGCCGCTACTTCCGCGAATTCGCCATGACGCTCTCCGTGGCGATCGCGGTGTCGTTGGCGATCTCGCTCACGACGACGCCGATGATGTGCGCCTATATCATCAAGCTTCGGCCGACAGAACGGCAGGGGCGGCTCTTCCGCTGGAGCGAGCGCGCCTTCGCCGCCGTGCTCGGTGCTTATGACCGCTCGCTGCGCTGGGCGCTGCGCCACGGCCTCGTGATGGTAGCGATTCTCGTGACCGTCCTTGCCCTCAACTTCTATCTCTTCTACCTCGTGCCCAAGGGGCTTTTCCCGCAGCAGGACACCGGGCGCCTCATCGGCGGCATCCAGGCCGACCAGAGCATCTCATTCCAGGCGATGCGGCAGAAGCTCGCGCAATTCATCGCCATCATCCAAAGCGATCCCGTGGTCGAGACGGCGGTGGGATTCACCGGCGGGCGCCAGACCAATTCCGGCTTCGTCTTCGTCACCTTGAAGCCCATGGCTGAGCGGGATCTCACCGCCGATCAGGTCATCGGCCGGCTGCGCGGCAAGCTCGCGCAGGTGGCGGGGGCGAGCCTCTTCCTCCAAGCATCCCAAGACGTCCGGGCAGGCGGACGGCAAAGCAACGCGCTCTACCAATTCACGCTGCAGAGCGACGATCTGCCGACGCTCTATGCCTGGGCACCCAAGATTGCCGAAGCGCTCCAGCATGAGCCAGTTCTGACCGACGTCAATTCCGATCAGCAGCAAAACGGGCTCGAGCTCGACATCACCATCGATCGCGAGACCGCCGCGCGCCTCGGCATTACCGCAAGCCAGATCGACAATACCCTTTACGACGCCTTCGGCCAGCGGCAGGTCTCGACCATCTACAGCGCGCTTAACCAGTACCATGTGGTGATGGAGGTGGCGCCCGAATATTCGCAGAGCCCGGAGACGCTGAAGCAGCTCTATGTCAGCACCGCGGGCGGCGCGGTGAGTGGCACGCATCAGACCAACGCCGTCGTCGGCACGGTCGCCGCGAAAACGCCCTCAGCGGCGCAGAGCGCCATCACGGCGGCGCAGATCGCGAGCGACACCGCGCGCAATCTAGCGTCGAACCAGCTCGGCGCGACGGGGCACTACAGCTCCTCCACCGGCGCGCCGGTGAGCACGCGGAGCGAGACCATGGTGCCGCTCGCCGCCTTCACCCGCTTCGAGCCAGGCAAGACGCCGCTCGCCGTCAATCACCACGGCCCCTTCGTCGCCAGCACAATCTCGTTCAATCTGGCGCCCGGAAAGTCGCTCAGCGATGCGAGCGAGACCGTGAACCGCGTCATGCACGAGCTCCACGTGCCCGCCGGCATCCATGGCAGCTTCCAGGGGACAGCGCGCGTCTTCGAGGAGTCGCTCAAGAACGAGCCAATCCTGGTGGCGACGGCAATCATCGCCATCTATATCGTGCTCGGCATCCTCTACGAGAGCTACGTCCATCCCATCACGATTCTCTCCACCTTGCCCTCGGCCGGGCTCGGCGCGGTGCTGGCGCTGCTCGCGCTCAATACCGAATTCAGCATCATCGCGATGATCGGCGTCATCCTGCTGATCGGCATCGTCAAGAAGAACGCAATCATGATGATCGATTTCGCCCTCGACGCGCAGCGGCAACATGACCTGGGTCCGCGCGAAGCGATCTACCAAGCGTGTCTCTTGCGCTTTCGCCCGATCATGATGACCACCATGGCGGCACTCCTCGGCGCCTTGCCTCTGGCGCTCGGGCTTGGCGAAGGCGTCGAGCTGCGCCGCCCCCTCGGCATCTCCATCGTCGGCGGCCTCATCGTCAGCCAAATGCTGACGCTCTACACCACGCCCGTCATCTATCTCTATCTCGACCGCCTGCGTCTCTGGAGCCTGCGCCAGTGGCCCGGCGCGGCGAGCGCCGTTCCGGAGCCCGGCGAGTGAGAGCAGGTGCGGTCATTACGCTGGCCGTGGCGGGCTTGCTCGCCGGGTGTCTCGTCGGTCCCGACTACGAGCGGCCCGCCGCGCCGACGCCGGTGCGCTTCAAGGAGGCCGAGGGCTGGAAGCTCGGCGAGCCGCAGGATGCGGCCGATCGCGGCCAATGGTGGGCAATCTACAACGATCCCGTCCTCGACGCGCTCGAGCGCACGATCGACGTCTCGAACCAGAATCTGCGCGCCGCGGAGGCGGCCTACCGCCAGGCGCGCGCCGTGGTGGCGGAAGCGCGCGCCGGACTTTTCCCGACGCTTTCCGTCACCGGCTCGGGAACGCAGTCGGGTCAAGGCGGAGGCGGCAGCCGCGGCTCGAGCTTCATCACCACCGGGACTGGAACGGCGATCGGCACCGGCGGTGGAGGACGCGGCTCCAGCAGCCAGAGCACGCTCGACCTTACGGCAGATTTGAGCTGGAGCATCGATCTCTGGGGGCGCATCCGCCGAACGGTCGAGAGCGACGTCGCGACCGCCCAGGCGAGCGCCGCCGATCTCGCCAACGCGAGACTATCCGCGCAAGCGCAGCTCGCCACGCTCTACTTCGAGCTGCGCGCTTCCGACGAGCTGAAGCGACTCCTCGATGCCGCCGTCGTCGCCTTCACGCAGTCGCTGCAGATCACGCGTAACCAATATGCGGTCGGCGTGGTCGGCCAAGCCGATGTGGTGACGGCCGAGACTTTGCTCGAGCAGACGCGCGCACAAGGGATTGCCACCGGCGTGCAACGCGCCCAGTTCGAGCACGCAATCGCAAGCCTCGTCGGCAAACCGCCGGGGGACTTCGCGATCGAGCCGGCGCTGATCGCCGCAGCCGTGCCGGTCGCGCCGCCTGGCGTGCCCTCGGGCTTGCTCGAGCGGCGGCCAGACATCGCCGGCGCCGAGCGGCGGATGGCCGGGGCCAATGCGCAGATCGGCGTCGCCGTGTCGGCGTTTTATCCTGACCTCACGCTGAGCGCCTCTTACGGCTTTACGAGTTCAAACCTGAGCAAATTGCTGCGCGCCGCCAACAACTTCTGGTCCGTGGGACCACAGCTCGCCGAGACCGTGTTCGACGCCGGCCTCAGGAGCGCGCAGGTGGCGGGGGCGAGAGCCACTTATGACGAGACCGTCGCCGTCTATCGGCAAACCGTGCTGACCGGTTTTCAGCAAGTGGAGGACGAGCTCGCGGCGCTTCGCATCCTCGCGCAGCAGGCGGATGTCCAAGCAAACGCCGTGCGGCTCGCGCGCGAGGCCGAGCGATTGACACTCAACCAATATCAGGCAGGCACGGTCGCCTATACGGCGGTGCTCACCGCGCAAACCACCGCGCTCGCCAACGAAGAGACGGAGGTCGGCATCAAGCAGAGCCGGCTCGTCGCCAGCGTCGCCTTGATCCAAGCGCTCGGCGGCGGCTGGAACGCCGCAGTCCTCCCCAACATCGAGCAAGTGGAGTCGGACGACCCGCCGGCAGCGAACCCGTAGACCTTAAGCGACGGGCGATTGGCCCTTGCGCGCGGCGGCGGCTTCGATGCGGCGCTTCAGCCGACGAGCCTCGACGGTGAGCTTGCGGTCGGGGGTACCGAGGAGGAATGCGTCGATCCCGCCATTGTGCTCGATGGTGCGGATGCCGTTGGTCGAGACGCGCAGCCGCACCGGTGCCCCCAAGACATCGGAGAGCATCGAGGTGGTCTGCAGATTAGGGAGGAAGCGGCGCTTCGTCTTGTTGTTGGCGTGGCTCACATTGTGGCCGACCTGAACACCCTTGCCGGTGATGATGCAACGCCTTGCCATGACCGCCCTCGAACAACAGTGACGGCCCCTTCTGCGGAAGGGGCCGCGCGGCGAGCTTCTAGGGCAAGAGGGGACCGGCGTCAAGTCGCCCGCGACCGGCCGCGGAAGCGGTTGAGCGCCTGGAGCGCCGCCGCGCTCGGTGTCAGCGTGCCGGCAGCCACCTTGGCTTCGAGCTTCGGCAGCTCCGCCGCCAGCTTCGCGTCGCGCTTCAAGAGCTCGGTGAGCCCTTCGCCGATCTCGCTCCAGAGTGCGGCCTGGGCTTGCTTGGCGCGGCGGCGGTCGCGCTCGCCCGAGGCCGCCAGCGCGTCGGCGCGCGCCGCGATCATGCGCCAGAGCCGGTCGATACCCTCGTGGTGCAGCGCCGAGACCGGCACGACCTCGACCGCCGCGTCCGTGCTCGCAGGCCGCAGCAGGCGAAGCGCGTGGCGATAGTCGGCGACGGCGCGGAGGGCGGCGGGCTTCAGATCGCCGTCAGCCTTGTTGACGACGACGAGATCGGCGAGCTCGACGATGCCCTTCTTGATCCCCTGCAGATCGTCGCCGCCGCCCGGCGCCAGCAACAACAGAAAGATGTCGACCATGTCGGCAACGGCCGTCTCCGATTGGCCGACGCCGATCGTCTCGACGATGACCACGTCGAAGCCCGCGGCCTCGACTAGCAGAATCGCCTCGCGCGTCCGTCGCGCGACACCGCCCAAGGTCTTGCCGCCGGGCGAAGGGCGGATGAAGGCTTCCTCGCGCCGCGACAGCTCCGGCATGCGCGTCTTGTCGCCCAAGATCGAGCCGCCGGTGCGCTTCGAGGAGGGATCGACCGCGAGCACGGCAACGCGATGCCCGGCACCAATGACCAGCAGGCCCAACGCCTCGATAAATGTCGATTTGCCGACACCCGGCGCGCCGGAAATGCCGAGCCGGAGCGCGCCACCCGCCGCCGACAGGAGCCGCTGCAGCAGCGCCTCTGCCTTCTCACGGTGATCCGGGCGCCAGGATTCGACGACCGTGATCGCGCGCGCCAAGGCGCGGCGGTCGCCGGCCCTGAGCGCGGAGCCGAGCTTGTCTACGTCGATCGGCGGTGTCCCCATCGCCGCGTCAATAGCACGGAAATCTATGCGCCGGGTACTGTCCGAACGATGATCTGTGCGTCCTTCGACAAGCTCAGAATGAGGGCTTTTCTTTGTGACATTGGGAAATGCCCGACTCGATCGTCCTGATTCTGAGCCTGTCGAAGGACGCATGATGTTCTTGCAACGAAGCGTCGCCTTACAAAAATACCCTGCGGATATCGAGGCTCGAATACCGCCCCAGAGCTTCGAAATGCTTCTCTAGCCAACGGCCGGCGGTCCGGCGGCCGAGATCTTTGAGGTAAAGAAGGAAATCGAGATCGGTGTTGAGCTTGCTGGCGACGCCGAGCTGCTCCATCGCCTCTTCAGCTTCGATCATGTGGATCAGCATCTTCTTGAGCCGCTCCACCTCGGGATGCTTGCCGTCCGCTTCGACGAGGCGCTCGACGAAGGCGATGGCGCGCATCTCGCGCATGAGCGAGGCGTTGAAGGTGATTTCGTTGAGACGGTTGGTGATTTCCGCCGCCGTGCGCGGCACGCCCTTGCGCGTCAGCGGATTGACCTCGACGACGATGACGTCGCGCGAGCCGCAATTGTAGATGAGCGGCCAGATCGAGGGGTTGCCCATATAGCCGCCGTCCCAATAAGGCTCGCCGTCGATGATCACGGCTTGGAAGATTTGCGGCAGGCAAGCGGAGGCGAGGAGCGCATCGAGCGTCAATTCGTGGCGCGAGAAAATGCGCGCTTTGCCGGTCTCGACGTTGGTGGCCGTGATGTAGAGCTTGATGGCATCGGCGGCGTTGAGCGCCGTCCAATCGAGCATCGCCGCCAAGAGCTCGCGCAGCGGCGAAAGGTTGAGCGGATTGAGCTGATAGGGCGAGACGAGGCGGCTCAGCTCGTCCACCAGCACGGCGCTCGGCGAGGCATCGAGGTTCCATGTGCCCATCGCCCGCTCGAGCCAGCCGCGATGGACCGGCGAGAGCCAGCCGATTTGGCTCAAACGATGCCAGAAACTATCGAGCGCGGCGCGTGCGCCAGCGGCGCCGCCTTTGAGAAAGCCCTGCGCCAGCACGGCGGCGTTGATGGCGCCGGCGCTGGTGCCGCTGATCCCTTCGATGACGAGCCGATCATCCTCGAGCAAGCGGTCGAGCACGCCCCAGGTAAAGGCGCCATGGGCGCCGCCGCCCTGGAGCGCGAGGTTGACCGCGCGCTTGCCGTCGTCCTCGCGGTGTTTGGCCATCGTCTTTACTCCGCCACCGCGGCGAGCGCGGCGGCGCGCTCATCCGCCTCCTGCTGGCGCGCCCACATGCCGGCATAGACGCCGCCCATCGTCAAAAGCGTCGCATGATCGCCGCGCTCGACGATGCGACCTTGATCGAGCACGAGAATTTCATCGGCATTCACCACCGTGGAAAGCCGATGCGCGATGACGAGGGTGGTGCGGTGCGCGCTCACTTCTTCGAGGCTCGCCTGGATCTCGCGCTCCGTCTTGCTGTCGAGCGCCGAGGTTGCTTCGTCGAAAATCAGAATGTGCGGCGCCTTCAGAATGACACGCGCGATGGCGACGCGCTGCTTCTCGCCGCCCGACAGCTTTAAGCCACGCTCGCCGACCATGCTGCGATATCCATCCGGCAGCGAGGCGATGAACTCATGGATGTGGGCATGACCCGCCGCGGCCTCGATCTCAGCATCGGACGCGCCTGGCCGGCCATAGCCGATGTTGTAACGCACGGTGTCGTTGAAGAGCACGGTGTCCTGCGGCACGACGCCGATGGCGCGGCGAACGCTGGCTTGCGCGACGTCGCGCAAATCCTCTCCGTCGATGCGGATCGCGCCCTCGTCCACGTCATAAAAGCGGAAGAGAAGGCGCGCGATGGTCGATTTGCCGCTGCCGCTGGGCCCGACGATGGCGACGCGCCGCCCCGGCGGCACGCGGAACGTCACGTCGCGCAAGATCGCGCGGCGCGGGTCGTAGCGGAAGTAAACATGCTCGAAAACGATCTCGCCGCGGGTCACGGCAAGCGCGGGTGCGCCGGGCTTATCCTCGATCTCCGGCGTGACGCGCAGCAGGCGGAACATCGATTCGAGGTCGGTCAGCGACTGCTTGATGTTGCGGTAAACCATGCCCAGCACGTTCAAGGGCATGTAGAGCTGCACGAGATAGGAATTCACCAGCACAAAGTCGCCCACCGTCATCTCGCCGCGCGCGACGCCGCCGGCGGCGAGCAGCATGACGAGAACGAGGCCGGTGGCGATGATCATGCCCTGCCCGATGTTGAGCGCCGAGAGCGTCGTCTGGCTCTTGACCGCGGCGCGCTCGTAAGCGCGCAGCGCGCGGTCGAAGCGCTCGGCCTCGTGCTGCTCATTGGCGAAATACTTCACCGTCTCGAAATTGAGCAGACTGTCGATCGCCTTGGTGTTGGCCTCGCTATCGCGCTCGTTCATCTCGCGGCGAAACTTGATCCGCCAATCGGTGATGCTGAAGGTGAAGACGATGTAGCCGATGATGGTCGCGAAGGTGACGAGCGCGAGGCTCGGCGCATAGAAGCCGCCGAGAATGGCGCAGACGAGGCCGATCTCGAGCAGCGTCGGCACCACATTGAAGAGCATGTAGGAAAGCAGGAACTCGGTGCCGCGGATGCCGCGCTCGATGGCGCGCGAGAGGCCGCCGGTCTGGCGCTCGAGATGAAAGCGCAGCGAGAGCGCATGGAGATGGCGGAAGGTGGCGAGCGCCATCTGCCGCACCGCGCGCTGCCCCACCTTGGCGAAGACGGCATCGCGGAGCTCGGCGAAGAGCTGGGCGCCGACGCGTGCCACGCCATATCCGACGATGAGCGCCACCGGCACGGCGATGACGGCGGCATGGCCGGGCGAGAGCGTGTCGACCGCGCCTTTGTAGAGCAGGGGCACGTAGACGTTGATGAGCTTGGCGCCGATGAGAAAGACCAGCGAAACGAGCACGCGCCAGCGCAGCGACCAGTCCTTGGGCCAGAGGAAGGGCGCCAGACCACGCACCGCCTTAAGCTCCTGGCGGAGTCCGACTTCGGTCGGTTTACCGGACAAGGTGCCGGCGACGCGCTCGCCCTTCATGACGCGAGCATATCCCGCTCGGCGGCGGCCGCGGCTTTGCCGCGCGGCACGCGCATCGCGAGCGCCGTCACGCCGGCCATGACGAGGGCACCCACGAGATAGGGCGCGTCGCGGCCGAAGCCCTCGAAGAGCGGCCCAGCGATGGCGGGACCCACGATGCGCGCCAGGCTGCTCGCCGATTGTGAGACACCCAAGACGCCGCCGCGCTCGTCGGCATCCGCGTGCTGCGAGATGAGGCTGGTGAGCGCGGGGTTGAGCAAGCCCATGCCGACCGACAGCAGCGCATTGACGATGAGGAGGCGCCAGAGCGCCAGCGCAAGTGGCAGCCCAAGCAGGCCGAGCGCGATCATGGCCGCGCCGGCGATAACGAGCCGCGCCTCGCCGAACCGCTTCGAGAGTTGGCCGATGAGCAGGCCCTGCGTCGCCACCAGCACCACGCCGACATAAAGGAAAATTCCACCCACCTCCGCCGGGCCCCATCCGAACGCGCTGTTGGCCCAGAGCGCGAAGGTGGTCTCCATGCCGGCGAAGGCAGAGATGGTGACGAAGAGCAGGAGGATGAGCTGGCGAAGGTTGGGCCGCCCCCAGAGATCACGCGCGAGCCGCCAGCGGCTCGGCCGCGTGACGCCCGCGCGTGCCTCAGGCGGGAGGCTTTCCTTGAGCTGGAAAAACGCGACGAGAAATGCGACGGCGGAAAGACCTGCGGCGAGAAAGGCCGGCCGTGCCAGCGCCGCCGCGCTGGGCTCGCTGCCGGCGACGAGGCCGCCCAAGGCTGGCCCGATGGTGAAGCCCAAGCCGAAGGCGGCGCCGATGAGCCCCATGCCTTTGGCGCGCGTCTCCGGCGTAGTGACGTCGCTGATATAGGCTTGCGCGGCGGCGATATTGCCGGCACCCGCGCCGGAGATGAGTCGCGCGGCAAAGAGCATCCAGAGCGCGTTGGCGAAACCGAGCCAAAGATAGGATAGGACGGATACGGCGAGGCTGATGAGCAGCACCGGCCGACGCCCAAGCCGATCGCTCAAACGACCGAGCAGCGGCGAGAAGAAGAATTGCGCCAGTGAATAGCAGGCCATCATCCAGGTGACTTGGGCCGGACTCGCGCCGAAATGCACGCCATAGAAGGGCAGCAGCGGAATGATGACGCCGAAGCCGACGAGATCGATGAAGACGATGAGAAAAAGAATGGCCATCGCGCGGCATAGATAGCGATTGGCCCGGAGGAGGAACAGAGGCGCTTTGGGCGCCGTCCCGCCTCCGGGCGGGGGCGTCGCCTCGCACCGGCGCGCAAGACGATCGAGGGTGTCGCCGGCGCCACCGAGCGACTCTCGGCGGCGGCCGCCGGCATGGGGCGCGACGCGAGCGGCAGCTCCGCGATCGCGCGGCAAGCGAGCGGCGAGACCGAGCGCACCGGCCGGACGGTGCACGGCCTTGCCGAGGCCGCGCAGAAGATCGGCGCCGTGGTCGAGCTCATCAAGGATGTGGCGAGTCAGACAAACCTTCTGGCCCTCAACGCCACCATCGAGGCGGCCCGTGCGGGCGAAGCCGGCAAAGGCTTCGCCGTGGTGGCCTCCGAGGTGAAGAGTCTTGCCGGGCAGACGGCGAAGGCGACCGAGGACATCTCGCAGCAGGTGGACGGGATTCAGCGCGTCACCGCGGCGACCGTCGACGCCATCACCGGCATCGCCGGCACGGTGACCCGCATCGACGAGCTTGCCGCGGCGTTGGCGCGCGCCACGGCCGACCAGGGGCGCGCGACACAAGACATAGCCGTTCAGGTGCGCGCGGCGGAAGCGGACACGCGCGACGCCGTCCATCACATCGACGGCGTCACCGCGGTGGCGCAGCAGAGCGACACGCTGGCGCAGCGCGTACTCGGCACCGCCGATCATCTCAACCAGCAGACCGAGGCGCTCCGCGGCGAAGTCAATCGCCTCCTGACGCAAATCCGCGCCGCTTGATCCTGGTGCGTTTCGGCGCATGGGCGGATTGACGGGGCGGCCACCGTGGCTCAGTCTAGCGACCGCATGGTCCAAATCCGCCAATGGAGAGACGCATGCGCATCGTCATCCTGACTATCACTTTGCTGGCGTTCACTGCGCCGGCTTTCGCCGATTGCTTCATCCATCAAGCGACGAAGCCGGACACGGTGGCGACCACGACGACAACGCCGGAAACGCCGGCTCCGCCACCCGCCTCAGGCGGCTGAGGTTGCGCTTCGGCCACTCGCAGGAAAGCCGCCGTCGCAAGACGGCGGCTTTTTTCACGCCGCCAGCCGCTTCTTCTCGATAAGCCGCAGGATCTCGCTCGCGGCGAGCGGGATGTTGGTGCCGGGGCCGTAGATGGCGGCGACGCCGGCGCGCATGAGGAAGTCGTAATCCTGCGGCGGGATCACGCCGCCGCAGACGACGAGGATGTCGTCGCCGCCTTGCTGCTTTAACGCAGCGATGAGCTCCGGCACCAAGGTCTTGTGGCCCGCGGCCTGGCTCGAGACGCCCACCACATGGACGTCGTTCTCGATCGCCTGGCGCGCCGCCTCTTGCGGCGTCTGGAACAAGGGGCCGACATCGACATCGAAGCCGATATCGGCAAAGGCGGTGGCGATCACCTTGGCGCCGCGGTCGTGGCCGTCTTGCCCCAACTTCACCACGAGCATGCGGGGACGGCGACCTTCATCGCGGGCAAACGCCTCCACCTCGCGGCGGATACGCTCGAAGCCTTCATCGCCCTCGTAAAGCGCGCCATAGACGCCGGCGACGGAGCGGATGGTGGCGCGGTGGCGCGTGAACACCTGCTCGAGCGCATCGGAGATTTCGCCGACGGTGGCGCGCGCCCGCGTCGCCTCGATCGCGAGCGCGAGCAAATTGCCCTCGCCGCTTTTCGCCGCGGCGGTGAGCATATCGAGCGCCGCCTTGACGCGCGGCTGATCCCGGCTCGCGCGGATGCGCTTGAGGCGCGTCACCTGCTGCTCCCGCACTTTGGTGTTGTCGATGTCGAGGATATCGACTTTCTCGGCGGTGTCGCTCTTGTACTTGTTGACGCCGACGATGACCTCCTCGCCGCGATCGATGCGCGCTTGGCGCCGCGCCGCCGATTCCTCGATGCGGAGCTTCGGCATGCCGCTCTCGACCGCCTTGGTCATGCCGCCCATCGCCTCGACTTCTTGAATGAGCTCCCCTGCGGCGTGCGCGACGGCATGCGTCAAGCTCTCGATGTAGTAGCTGCCGCCCAAGGGGTCGATCACATGGGGGATGCCGGTCTCCTCGGCCAAGATAAGCTGCGTGTTGCGTGCGATTTTGGCGGACGACGGCGTCGGCAAAGCCAGCGCCTCGTCGAAGGAATTGGTGTGAAGCGACTGCGTGCCGCCCAGCACGGCGGCCATTGCTTCGATGGTGGTGCGGATGACGTTGTTGTAGGGGTCTTGCTCGGTGAGGCTCACGCCCGAGGTCTGGCAATGGGTGCGGAGCGCGAGGCTCGCGGAATTTTGCGGATTGAAGGGCTCGATGAGCTTCGCCCAGAGATGCCGCGCGGCGCGAAGCTTGGCGATCTCCATGAAGAAATTCATGCCGATGCAGAAGAAGAAGGAGAGTCGCGGCGCGAACTCGTCGATCTTCAATCCCTTCGAAAGCGCGGCGCGGACGTAATCGAGGCCGTCGGCAAGCGTGAAGGCGAGCTCCTGCACCGCCGTGGCGCCCGCCTCCTGCATGTGATAGCCCGAGATCGAGATCGAATTGAATTTCGGCATGTGCTTTGCCGTGTACTCGATGATGTCGGCGACGATGCGCATCGAAGGCGTCGGCGGATAGATGTAGGTGTTGCGCACCATGAACTCTTTCAGAATATCGTTCTGGATGGTGCCGGAGAGCTGCGCCTGCGGCACACCCTGCTCTTCCGCCGCAACGATGTAGCCCGCGAGTACCGGCAGAACGGCGCCGTTCATGGTCATCGACACGCTCATCTTGTCGAGGGGTATGCCGTCGAAGAGAATCTTCATGTCCTCGACGCTGTCGATGGCGACACCGGCCTTGCCGACATCGCCGATGACGCGCGGGTGATCGCTGTCATAGCCGCGATGCGTCGCGAGATCGAAGGCGACGGACAGCCCCATCTGTCCCGCCTTCAGATTCTCGCGGTAGAATTTGTTCGACTCTTCGGCGGTGGAGAAGCCCGCATATTGCCGGATCGTCCACGGTCGATTGGCGTACATGGTGGCGCGAGGGCCACGCAGATAAGGTGGAAAACCGGGCAAAGTCGCGACCGTCTCGAGCTTTTCCAGGTCTTCGGCGGTGTAGAGCGGCTTCACCCGAATGCCCTCGGGCGTTTCCCAGACCAGGGTATCGGCACCCTTCCCGCCGAGCTCCTTCTGGGCCAGCTTCTGCCAATCGGCGAGCGTTTTCTCGGGAAAATCGGCCATTTCGTGCGCTCCCTCGCAACTATAACGCCGGCGCCCGCGCCCCGTCCACGCGCGGCGGGCGCAGCGCATGGAACGCCACCAGCGCCGCGGTGAGCAGCAGCATCGCGCCCGCCTGATGCGCTACCGCGAGCGGCAGCGGCACCACCAAGAGCAACGTCGAGATGCCGAGCGCCAGCTGCAGCAGCGCGACGGTGAAAAGTCCGTTTATCGCGGCGCGGGCGCGCGGCGCGAGATGAAGGCGTAGGCTGAAGAGCCAGAGTCCTGCCACCTCGCCGACCGTGATCTCCGCCAAGAGGCGATGGTCGAACTGCACCGCCGCCGCATTCTCGAACCAATTGCGCCACCATGGCGAGAGCGCACCATATTCTGCGGGGACGAGGCGGTCGCCCATGAGCGGAAACGTGTTGTAGATGTAGCCGGCGCGGAGCCCCGCGACGAAGGCGCCCGCGACGAGCGTGAGCGCGACGAAGGCCAGCACCAGGCCGATGCCGTGCCGCAACCGCTTCTGCCGCGGATCAAGCACCGCCTCGCGCTCAAGCCAGACGAGATCGAGCGCCACCCAGAGGATCGCCGCATAGATGAGCGCAGCGGCGGCGAGATGCGCCGCCAAGCGGTACTGGCTCACCTCGATGCGCTCGCTCAAGCCGCTTTCCACCATGTACCAGCCGAGCGCGCCCTGCAGCCCACCGAGCGCAAAGAGCAGCACAAGCCGCGGGGCAAGGTGCCGTGAGACGCGGCCGCGCACGAGGAAATAGGCGAACGGCACGGCGAAGGCGACGCCGATGAGTCGCCCCCAGAGGCGATGGAGATATTCCCAGAAGAAGATGTGTTTGAAGGCGCCGAGCGTCATGTCCGCATGGATCGCCCGGTATTGCGGAATGGCTTTGTACTTCTCGAACTCGGCCGCCCATTGCGCGTCGGTGAGTGGCGGCAACACGCCCGTGACCGGCTGCCACTCGGTAATGGATAGACCGGATTCGGTGAGCCGCGTGATGCCACCGATTACCACCATGAGCAAGATCATGGCGCAACAGGCGAAGAGCCAGAGGGCGATCGCGCGATCGCTGCTCGTCGCCCGCGGCGTGGTTTCGGAAAGGGTGAGAGAGGACAAGGCGCCGCTCGCCGGAGTCAGGTTCGGTTCGCGCCAAACCTGCGCACAGCCGCGGCTCTTGGCAAGAGCCCGGCGGTCGATCAGTGAAGCTGGAAGGAAATTCCGGCGTGTCGGAGTTCGCCGGGGGTGATGATCGAGGCCCGCGCGACCTTCACGGAATGGAGCTGGCCCTCGATGTTGCGGACCCAGAAATCAAGGAAACGGCGCAGGACGGGGTAGTCCGGCGCGATGTCGAGATGCTGCCAGACGAAGCTCTGCAGCACGCTTGGATGATCCGGCATGTGATAAAGGATCTCCGCCGTGGTCATGCGGTAGCCGTTCAACTGCAAGCGAAGGTCACTCATCAACAGATGTCTCCCGGCAGTGGACACATACCGTCAACGAGTGTTCAGTGTAGGTCGGCACCGATCAAGAAAAAATTAATGCCGATCAAGGGCTTAGCAGCCTAACAGGGAGACTGCTGCCAGGCTAGACGACGGTGAACCGCGCCCTGGCGCCGCGCTCGATGGCGGCGGCGATGAGGCGATCGATGCCGAAGCGGTGGCGCAGAATCTCGATGAGGCGCAGCACCTCCTGGCTCGTCTCGCCATCGGCGCCAGCAACATCGCAGGCGATCGCATAAGCGGTCTCGCGCAGCTTTTGCGGCAACGCCGTCTTGATCGCCTTCAGGGTCTGTTCGAGCCCATCGTCGCGGCCGAGGAGCTGGGCGCACTCCTTGAGGTCCTTGGTGAGGCGCTTGCGCTCATAGTCGCGGAACACCGGCAGGTGATTGACGATGTCGCCAATGATCTGCAGCTCCGCATCGGTCATATCGGTGTCGGCGGCGGAGACCAGCACCATGGTGTAGATGAGCGCAGCGTGATGATCGATCATCGGCTATCCCTTTGCCAGCAATCGGGCGGGCGCCACCATGCGTGGGAAGCGGGTGAGCGTCAACTTAGCCTTTAGTGGCCAGTCAACCGCGCGAGGAGGGCAGCCGGGTCGGCCGGTGGCGTGTTGCCGCGCCAGGCGACGATCTGATCCGGCCGCAGCAAGACCAAATCGGCGCCGTAGAGGTCGCGGACCTCGTCAGCGGCGATCTCGACGACGCGGAGCGGGATGCCGGCCCGCCGCGCGATCTCAGCAAAAGAAGCGGTCTCCGGCGACTTGGGCCCGAGCCGCAGCAAGGCGAAATCGAATCCCAGGTAGTCATAAAGCGAGCGGCTATCGGCGAGCCACGCATGCGGTGCCCGGCCGCCGGGCGTCGCCGAGGGCGTATAGAGATTGGCAGCATCGGGCGGTGGCGCGGTACCGTCCGGAATGACAAGCGGCGAGCCGTCATAGCGGGTGCCGAAGGTGATGCCGGGGATGTTGAACTCCGCCTGTGCGTGGGCAAGGAGATAGGCGCCCGCCTCGCGCCGTGCCGCCGCCCCGGCCGGCGGGTCCGCCTCGATCGCGGCGGGCGCGGTATAGAGGCCCACGGAATCGGCGAAACGGCGCGCATAACCGGTGTTGCGCAGCGCGACGGGCCGGCGTTCGCGCTCATAGCTCGCAAGGAGTCCCGGCCCACCCCAGCCCTGCACCAGCGCGGCGAGCTTCCAGGCGAGGTTAACCACGTCCTCGACCGCGGTGTTGTAGCCGAGGCCGCCGGTCGGCGTGAAAAGATGGACGGCGTCACCGGCAAGGCACACGCGGCCCGCGCCGAAACGCTCGGCGACCAAGGTGAGGCCGGCGGTCCAGGATTGCCGGCCCAATAGCTCGATCGGGCATTCCGCACCCAATGCCTCGAAGAAAATGGTGCGCGCTTTCGCCTCTGAAATCTCCGTCGCGTCCTCGCCGGGCTTGAGCTGCGCGGAGAAGACGAAGTCCTGTACCCCATCGATCGCCGCCATGAGCGCGCGGCGGTCCGGGTTTACTGTCCAATACATCCAGGCGCGCCCGCCCCGGATCATCGAATAGAGTTGCGGCGCGCGAAGGTGGATCGCGTGCATGCGCCCACCCATGAAATCGCGCACGGCGCCGCGCTCGCCCTCGTAGGAAAAACCGAGCTGACGGCGGATGGCGCTGCGCGGCCCATCGCAACCCACGAGGAACGCGGCCGAGAATCGCCGACGCTCACCGCCCTCGACGCGCTCCGCTTGGACGGACACGCCATCCTCTTCCTCGCGGAAGGCGATGACGCGCCAGCCGAAGGCGAGCTTGACGGCGGGCAAAGCTTCCGCCGCTTCGCGCATGACGCGCTCGATGAAGAGCTGCGAGCAGCGATGCGGCAACTCGGCGGCGCTCCACGAGCCCTTGAGGCGGCGCGCGAGTTCCCGGGCCTCGGCCGAGCTCGGAAGCTGAAAGCGGGCCAGCTCATAGCCCGTGTAGCGGGTGAAATAGGCAACGTCGGTCGGGTAGTCCGGGGGCAAACCCTGGGCGCGAATGCGGTCGGCGATGCCGAGACGACGGAAGTATTCCATCGTGCGCGCCTGCGTCGCATTGGCGCGCGGATGCGTTGATGTCGAGGGCGCCGCCTCGAGCACGAGGGTTGCAACTTCGCGCCGGCCGAGCTCGTTTGCCAGCATCAGCCCAGCGGGACCCGCCCCCACGACGATGATCGCGGCATCTCTGCGCAAATCCATCCGATAATTGCCCTCCTCCCTCACAAAAAAGCAAACGCGATCAAGGACCATCAATAAAACTTAATAAAAGTTTCTCGCCAATCTCGCGTTTTACTCCACAATCTGTGTTTTAGTTATGGCTCGCTTGCAACATCGGCGGAATCATGGCCCAATTACGGGCATGCCTCCGATCGCCATTATTCTGCTCAGCAAGTCGCATGAGCACCTGGTACCGACGGCGCTGAGCGCAACGGGATCAAGCTCGTTGGTCACGCAGATCAGCGGGTTCCTCGTCGCGTTTCTCGCCGCGGCGCTCATCGTCGTCGCCATCGAGGCGCTACACAAGCGCTGACAGCGGCGGCGCTTAGCGCGCCAGGAACGAAGCCGTGCGCCGGATCGCCTCTTTGATGCCGACCCGCTCGAGCGCCACGCCATCGGGAAAAGCGCCAGTGAGTCGCGACGGCATCGCGGCGTCGAGCAGCACGAAGACACCGCTGTCGTCGCCGCGCCGCACCAGACGGCCGAAGGCCTGCTTCACCCGCAACCGCGTGATCATGTCGTCATAGCGCGCGCCGCCGAAAGCGGCGCGCCGTGCTTTATGCAGAATGTCGGGCCGCGGCCATGGCACACGATCGAAAACAATGAGACGAAGCGAACGGCCTGGGACATCGACACCGTCGCGCACCGCATCGGTGCCGAGTAGGCACGCATCCTCCTCCGCGCGGAAGATGTCGACCAAGGTCGAAGTATCCATGGCGTCCACATGCTGCGCCAGAAGGGGAATTCCTGCCGCGTGAAGCGGTTCGGCGATGTGACGATAAACGGCGCGCAATCGCGCGATCGCGGTGAAGAGGCCGAGCGCGCCGCCGCGCGCGGCAAGGAAGAGCTCACGATAGGCAGCGGCGACTTGCGCCGCCTCATGCCGCCGCACATCGGTGACGATGAAGATGCGCGTCTGCGCGACATAGTCGAAGGGCGAGGGAACGCGGACGCGGAGCGCCGGTCGCGCAAGATGCCTCGCCCCGCTACGCGCCTCCGCCGCTTCCCAGTCGCGCACGGCATCGCCGCTCCCGTCGGTCAACGTCGCCGAGGTTACGAGCACGCCATGCGCCGGCTTCGCCACGAATTCGGCGAAAGGCCGGGTCGGATCGACCCAGTGGCGATGGAGGCCGACGTCGATCTCGTGCCCGTCGCTCCGTTCGATCGAAAGCCACTCGACGAAGTCGCGGTTGGGCTCGGCGGCGATTTCGCGCAGCGCGCGCTGCCAACCGCCGAGCTCGACGATGCCGCGCCGCTCGAGCCCGCGGACCGCCGCCTCGATGCGCACGCGCTGTGCGGTCTCGAGCTCCGCCGCGTCGTCCGCGAGACGCGCCGCGAGGCGCGCGGCCAGCGTGCGTAGCGGAATGGAGATGCGCTCGAGCGCCAGCGCCAGCGCTTCGCCCGCTTCGACGAGGCCGTCGATGGGCGGCCGCAGATCGGTCTCGAGGCTGTAGCCCTGATCGCGCTCGGCGGCGCGCGCGTGCACCTGCTGACGGACGAGCGCGAGGAAGGCCTCGGCCGCCTGCTGCGGGCGCGCCTCGGCAAGGCGCTGCGCCCAGCCCTCTCCCGGAAGCACGCGGGCCCCCACCAGCACCGCCGCGAGCGCGCGCTCCGCCGCCTCGTCGCCGGCGACGAGATCCTTGAGGCGGCGGCGCAAACCGCGCGCGCGGCCGCGGCCGCCCCCTTCGGCGCCGAGGATCCAGCGACGAAGCTCCGCCGCCTCTTGGCCGGTGAGCGCCAGGGAGAAGGCGCTGTCGGCGGCGTCGAACACGTGATGCCCCTCGTCGAAGACATAGCGCGTCGGCAGATAAGCGTCATCGAGACCGCCCAGCGCCGCCTGCACCATGACGAGCGCGTGGTTGGCGACGACGATGCGCGCACGCCTCGCGCGGCGGACACTCCGCTCGACGAAGCACCGATGGTAGTGGGGACAGGCGGAATGGATGCATTCACCGCGGCGGTCGGCAAGGCCAAGGCTGCGCGCCCGGCCGATCACGTCGGGGAGCCAGCCGGGGAAATCGCCGCCGACCATATCGCCGTCGCGCGTTGCCGCCGCCCAGCGCGCCATAATGCCGAGCGCCGCCGCGTCATAGGGACGCATCGGCAAGCCCGCGACCGCCTCCTCAAGATTGAGCAAGCAGAGATAATTCTCCCGGCCCTTGCGCAGCACGACACGGCGATTCTTCTGCGCGCTGTCGGGATAGAGGCGGTCGAGCTCGGCGGTGATCTGATGCTGGAGGTTGCGTGTATATGTCGAAATCCACACTGCGCCCTGGTTCTTCTCTGCCCAGAGGCTTGCCGGGGTGACATAGCCGAGCGTCTTGCCGACCCCGGTGCCGGCTTCCGCGAGCACCACCTGTGGCTCGTCTTCGGCCTCACGCGGACGAAAGGCGGCGCTTACCGCAGCGGCGTAATCCGCCTGCTGCGGCCGGGGCTCCGCCTCATCGCCCAGCACCTCGGCGAGGCGTCGGCGGGTTTCGCCTTCCTCGACGGGGATGTTCCCGGCGGGTGGCTCGGGCGCATGCTCCGCCCATTCCGGGAGCTTGCGCCAGATGGCGAGACCCGCCGGCGCGCCGCTGCCTGCCGCTTCACCGAGCGCCCCCAGCACCGCCGCGCCCCAGCTCCAGCCGCCACGCGCCATCGCCCCGGCAATGGCATGCGCCTCAGCATCGCCCCGGCGCTCGGCGAGGTCGGCAACGAGGCGCTGCGCCGCGGCGGCGAGCGCGCGCGCCTCTTCGCCGATGTCCGCTGCCGGCAGAACCAGCCCTAAGGCCGCCGCCAAGCCGCGGGGCGTCGGCAGACAGAAGCGGGCGGGATGAACGAAGGCGTAGAGTTCGAGCACATCGAGCGCCGGAAATGGCAGCACGCCCATGCGGCGAGCCGTCGCGCGGGCGTGGCAGAGCAGCGGCGGTGCCTCGCGGGCGCGGCGGGCCGCTTCCGGGAAGGAGAGACGCGCGACATCGCCCCCCGGCGGAAGCCATGCCGCTTCTTTGATGCCGGCGATCAGCACCGGCGACCGCACGGCAACGGCGCCGATGTCAGCTTGTGTGGCCTTTGGCGGATGCACGTCCGCCGATATAGACCGCGCGCGCGATGCGGTCACGCGCAAAGGGCAAGGCGCGGCGGTGCTATGTCCGCCGCCGCGCCCTCGGCAATCAGCCGGCCTTCACCTCGATCTTCTTCTGCTGCTTTTGCGCTTCGGCCGTTTTCGGCAAGGTCAGCGTGAGCACGCCCTTGGCGAAGTCGGCGCCGATCTTGTCGCGGTCGATGCCGTCCGGCAGCGAGAAGTTGCGCTGGAAGGCGCCGAAGCTGCGCTCGGAGAGATAGCGGTTCTTATCCTTCTCCTCGCGCTCCTGGCGTTTCTCGCCCTTGATCACCAGCACGTCGCCGGTGACGGAGACGTCGAGGTCTTTCTGGTCGAGCCCAGGAAGTTCGGCGGTAATCTTGTAGGCTTTGTCGTCCTCGGTGACGTCGACCGCGGGGACGGTCACGCCGAGCGAAGCTTCGCTGCCCCAGAATGGCTCGACATCGAACATCCGCCGGAACGACGGGAAGCCGAAGCGGTCGAACAGGCGATCCATCTCGCTGCGGAAGGATTGAAAGACATCGGGCACGGAGGCGCGCGCCGGCGTCGGCGTCGGGGCCTTTTTCACTGCGACGGGAGTATCGGCCATAACGTCTCTCCATTGATGGGAAAGGGACGGATCATGAGTAGACCCGCTATGACCGAGGCGCCTTGATCCATCTCAATGGTTCGCATCATCGGTTCTTCGACGCCGACAAGGCGGCGCCTCGCCCTTGTCGCTCCGAACGCACTGCGCTAGCGTTTTGCCATGGCCGAGATCATCTATCACATGTGTCGCCGCGAAGAATGGCACGCGGCGGAAGCCGCTGGCGTCTATCGCGGCTCCTCTCAGGACGCGGCCGACGGGTTCATTCATTTTTCGACCGCGGCGCAGCTTGCGGCGTCGGCGGCGAAGCACCGTGCGGGTCAGCGCGATCTCGTGCTCATTGCCGTCGATGCGGCCATGCTCGGGCATCGGCTCAAATGGGAGCCGGCGCGCGACGGCGCGCTTTTTCCACATCTTTCTGGGTCCTTGCCGATCAAAGCCGTGCGGTGGATCGAGCCGTTGCCACTCGGGGCCGACGGCCGGCATGTCTTTCCGGCTCGGATGGTCGCGGCATGAGCGCCGTCTTCGATGCGGTGGTGCCCTTGCTGCGCCTCCTTCCCCCGGAAACCGCGCACCGCCTGTCGATCCGTGCGCTCAAGGCGGGGATCGCGCCACGGCAGCGCGCGGATGATTCGCCGAGCCTGGCGGTGACGCTCTGGGGACGGCGCTTTCGCAATCCGATCGGCCTTGCCGCCGGATTCGACAAGAACGCGGAGGTGCCCGACCGCATGGCGCGCTTCGGTTTCGGATTTGTCGAATGCGGCACGCTGACGCCGCGGCCGCAATCCGGCAACCCCTCGCCGCGCCTCTTCCGCCTCACCGAGGATCGAGCGCTCATCAATCGGCTCGGGTTCAACAATGCTGGGCTGGCCGCCGCAGTGGCGCGGCTGCAGCGGCGCCGCAAGAGCGATGTGCTGGTCGGCGCCAACATCGGCAAGAACCGCGACACCGCCGACGACATCACCGACTACGTCCAAGGCGTGATCGCGCTAGCACCGCTTGTAGACTACATCGTCGTCAACGTCTCATCGCCCAACACGCCGGGTTTGCGGGCGCTGCAGCGCAAGAGCGCGGTGACCGCGCTCGCCGAGCGACTAATGGCAGCGCGCGCTTCGGTGAAGCCCGACAATCCGCCGCCGCTGCTGCTCAAGATTGCACCCGATCTCTCCACCGAGGATCGCGTCGATTTGGCGCAGGCGGCGCTCGCGACGAAAATCGACGGACTCGTCATCGCCAATACCACGGTGGCGCGGCCGGCGAGCTTGCGCAGCGCGCAGGCCCATGAACCCGGCGGGCTCAGCGGGGCGCCACTGTTCGCGCCGTCGACGGCACTCCTCGCCGATATGTATCGCCTCACCGGCGGCAAGCTCCCGCTCATCGGCGTGGGCGGCGTTTCCTCCGGTGCCGACGCTTACGAGAAAATCCGCGCCGGCGCGAGCCTGGTGCAGCTTTACACGGCGCTCGTCTACGAGGGACCGCGCCTTGTCCAACGCATCAAGAGCGAGCTCGCCGCCCTCCTCGCTCGCGACGGCTTCGCCTCGCTCGCCGACGCTGTCGGCCGCGCCGAGCGCTCGCCACGCGCCCCTGCGCGCGGGAATCCGATTTGAGCTAGCACCCTCCCGCATGACCATTCGCCTGCTCGGCGGCCTCGACGAGATCGCCCGCGATTATGACGGCTTCATCCTCGATCTCTGGGGCGTGCTGCATGACGGGAGCGCACCCCTTCCCGGCGTCCTCGATGCGCTCGGCCACCTGAAGCACCTGGGCAAGCGCATCGTCGTCCTCTCGAATGCGCCGCGGCGCGCCGCGCTCGTCGAGGCGCGCATGAACGAGATCGGCATTCCCGCGACACTCTATGACCACGTGCATTCCTCGGGCGAGGAAACCTGGCAGCATCTGGCGGCGCGCGACGATCCCTTCTACGCCGCGCTCGGGCGCCGCTGCTTTCACATCGGACCGCCGCGCGATGACAACATGCTGGCCGGCATCAATCTCAAGCGGGTGGCGACCATCGACGGCGCGGACTTCATCCTCAACACCGGCCCCTCCGAGTGGGACGAGACCGTGGCGCAGTACGAGCCGCTGCTCGCCGCAGGGCGCACCCGGGAGCTGCCGATGATTTGCGCCAATCCCGATCTCGTCGTCATCCATCAGGGACATCGCGCGATCTGCGCCGGCGCAGTGGCCGAGCGCTATGAGGCGATGGGCGGGCACGTGCGCTGGCACGGCAAACCCTTCCCGTCGGTCTACGCCACCTGCTTCGATTTATTGGGTATTGCCGAGAAAAGCCGGATCCTTGCCGTCGGCGACAGTCTCCGCACCGATATCGCCGGCGCCAACCGCGCGAGCATCGACAGCGTCTTTGTGACCGGCGGCATTCACGCCGAGGAGCTCGGTCTCGGCGTCGGCGAGCAGCCGGACATGACACGGCTTGCCGTGGCGATCGCCGCGAGCGGGCACATTCCCGTGGCGGTGATGGCTGAATTCCGCTGGTAAGGCGACCGGGTTCAGTGCTGGGCGCGGTGGAGAATCGCGCCGGCAAGACCCGTCTCATAGCCGAGCCCGAGCGGCGTCAGCACCGCCGCGCTCGGAAACATCGACTTGATCAGGCCCTTGCGCTCAAGCGCCACCCACGCGGCGGCATTCGCGAGGCCGCTCGCGTCGCGCGACATCACCACGGCGTCGCCGAGGTGAAAGTGATCACCGTGAGGCTGCGGCAAATTGGTGATGAGAATGGCACCCTCGTTGTCGGCGGGCTGGCCGTGTCCCGGCAAGCGCGCAAGCGCCTGCAGCAAGGTCAGGGTCTTGAGCTGAAGCGGATTGAGGTTGAGCGGATTTTTCTTGGCTGGCATGGCTCTTCCGGGACGACTGGCGCGTGATCTAAGCGCGGCCCACGCCCGATCGTCAAATTGAGGCGCAGAACCTTCGCCGCCGCTATGTCCGCGGCGGCAGACGCGGGCGCGGCGCCCACTCGAGCGCGGCGCGGAGGGGCAGATGGTCGGACGCCACCCGCGCCAGCGGCGAGCGGTGGACAGCGGTCGCTCGGAGCCGCGCCGTGCCGCCGGCGTAGATGCGATCGAGCGGCAGCACCGGAAGCCACGAAGGAAAGGTGCGTCGCGCCGGCGCGCGGCCGAGTCGGCGCTCGAGCAAGGATAAGCCGCCGCCGCGGCGTCCCCGCCACTCGTTGAGGTCACCGAGCACGATGAGCGCATCGGCCGCGCTCGGCACGGCGGTAAGGGCATCGAGCAAACGGTGGATTTGCTGGCGCCGCTCATTGGCGCGAAGTCCCAGATGCGTGACGACGACGCGGAGCTTATGTCCGTCGACCATGAGCTCGGCATCAAGAGCGTGCCGCGGCTGATAGCCGCCGACGCTCAGATCGATGTGGCGCACCACCTCGACCGGGAAACGCGTCAGCAGCGCGTTGGCAAAGCGGGCGCGGTGGTTGCGATCTTCGCGCCCGGTCACGGCGACGAGACCGGTCGCTGCGGCAAAATGCGCGCGCTGATCGATCTGCCCGTCACGGCGCGGGCGGAGATCCATCTCTTGCAAACCGATGATGTCGGCGCTGAGCTCGCGCAGCACAGCCGCCACGCGGTCCGGATCGTAGCGCCGGTCGACGCCGACGCAGCTATGGATGTTGTAGGTGGCGACCACGAGCCGGCGAGCACCCGGAGCGGCCCGCGCGACGCGACGCCGGCGACGGATCACCGCCTCACCTCGAGCCTCGCTTCTCTCGCCCGTTCCTCACCAAGAATCGGCGTCGCCGAATCTCAATCATCGGTCGCCATGCTCCCCTTCTTCCGGCATCAGCGCAAGGGCCTCTTGCACTTTGCCCGGCGATTCGCGACACCGATGGCTCGGCCGGGTGTGGCATGCGAAGACGCACCGTGGCAGACTTCGGATCAAGAACTCCAACGATCACACGGGGGGAAAGGACCATGAAGGCTCTTTGGCGACGTTGCATCGTGCTCGCCACCGTTTCGATGCTGCCGGCGCTGTCGAGCACGGCCTCGGCACAGCTGCTGATCACCGGCAACGATGAGAAGCAGACCTGGGATGCGTCGGGCAAGCAGATCAACAACCCGCCCGGCAAGGACACGGTGTCGATCATCGACATCCGCGACCGTGTCAAGCCGCGCATTGTCGCCAACTTGCCGCTGATGAACACCATCGTCGGTCCACCGACGAACCTTGCGATCACCCCAGATCAAAAATTGGCGCTGGTGGCCAATTCACTCGATTGGGTGAAGGATGGCGAGAACTGGAAGGGGCAACCCGACAACAAGCTCTACGTCATCGACCTCACCACCTCGCCGCCGCAGCAGATCGCTACGGTGCAGCTCGGCAAACAGCCCTCGGGCATGGCGATCAATCGCGCCGGCAATCTCGCGCTCGTCGCCAACCGCGCCGAGGACACGGTGAGCGTGCTTTCGATCAACGGCAAGGAGGTGAAGGTCGTCGATACCGTCTCGGTGAGCGCAGCCGCGCCGGCCGCCGCCGCGCCGACAAAGGAACAGCCTTCCGCGATTGCCATCACGCCCGACGGCAAGCGCGCACTGGTGGCGAAGTTCCTCGCGCACAAGGTGGCGGTGCTCGCCATCGACGGCCAGAAGGTCACCTATACGAAGTACGACATGGCGACCGGCCTCTATCCCTACAACGTTGCGATCACGCCCGATGGCAAGCTCGCCATCGCCGGCAACAATGGCGGCCAGGGCTCGTCGGACGGCCAAGTGGACACGGCGGCGATCATCGATCTCGAGGCGGATCCGCCACGGGTCATCGATCAGGTGGTGGTGGGCGACGGCCCCGAGGGACTCGCGATGAGTCCGGTGGGAGGCTATGCCGCCGAGCTCATCCTGAACGGTTCCAACTTGTCGCACAGCAGCTTCGTCTATCACCCCCATTCCTACGTCTCGCTGCTCAAGATCGACACCGCGAAGAAGAAAGTGTGGAAGGTGAGCGAAGCGGAAGTGGGCGGGCTTGCCGAAGGTATCGCCTTCAGTCCCGACGGGAAATTCCTCTATGTCGCGAATTTCCTCGACGCCGACCTTACCATCTTGCGGCTTCAGGGCGACAAGCTGAAGGTGGTGGGCCGCCTGCAACTGCCGGGCCATCCCGCGTCGATGCGCGGCAGCACGCCCTGAGCCGGGATGGGCCCATGTCAATGAAGCCACGCGAGCGCGCCTCCTATTCCGCCATCGTCGATCGCCCACCGCTCAAATTTCCGGCGGGCGTCCGGCTCGTCGTTTGGCCGATCATCAATCTCGAGGAATGGGAGATCGAGCGGCCGATGGCGCGGCAGATCCTGCCGGCGCCGACGGGCGCCCAGCTTCAGCCGGACGTGCCCAACTGGAGCTGGCACGAGTACGGCATGCGCGTCGGCGTCTGGCGCTTCTTCGACGCCTTCGACCGCATCGGCGCGCGCGGCACGCTCTCGATCAATGCCAAGGTGGTCGAGAGCTATCCGCGCGTCGCCGAAGCGGCGCGCGAGCGCGGTTGGGAGTTCATGGGCCACAGCTATGTGCAAGGGCCGATCCATCAGCTGCCCGATCAGCGCGCCAGCATCCGGCAATCGCTCGATCTCCTGGCGCGCTTCACCGGCAAGCGCCCGGTCGGCTGGCTGGGGCCCGGCCTCACGCAAACCTACGAGACGCCGGAGCTCTTGGCCGAAGCGGGCATCCGCTATATCGGCGACTGGGTCTATGACGACGAGCCCACGGAAATCCGCACCGCGAACGGGCCGCTCATCACGCTCCCCTATACGGTGGAGCTCAACGACATTCCCATCATGATCGTGCAGCATCATCGCGCCGACGAGCTCTTGGCCCGCGCCACCGACCAGTTCGACCGGCTTTATCGCGAAGCGGGAAGCCGCGCCAAGATACTCTCGATCGCCATCCACCCCTACATCACGGGCGTGCCGCATCGCATTCGCTATCTCGAGGAGATCCTCGCCTACGCTCAACGCCACGCCGGCGTCGCGTTCTGGACGGGGGAGGAGATTCTGACGTGGTATGAGAAAGCGCGAAAAGGGTAAGCGCTCAAGCCATCGGCATCACGTCGAAAGCGATGGAGATACGCGTCTCGCCGGTCTCGAACGGCACGGTGCGGTGATAAATGTAGGACGGAAATAAGATCATCATCCCTTCTTCCGGTCGAACCGCGCGGACATCCGGCGCGACGGGCGCCTCAAAGCGCGCTGGCAAGCGACCGAGCTCGAACCACCCCGCCTGGCCTTGCGAGGCATCGCTCACCGCCGTCGGAAGCTGGCAGTAATAGACGCCGCTGACGAAGCCATCGTAGTGGATGTGCGGGTCGAGATTGCCTTGTCGCTCCAGCACCGCAGCCCATGAGGTGAGCCGCCACTGCTTGGGCGGCTTCGCGGTGAAGGGATGGGGCACGGGATCGGCGGCGAGCGCCGCCAGATAGTCGCTCACCGCTTTGCGCATCATCGCCTCGAGCGCCGCCGCCGGACCCTTCGGCTCCGCCAGAAACTCGCCGGTGATCTTGAGCGTCGGACAGTGGTAGCGGGGATCGTCTTCCGCCGGCAGAATGAGGGTGGGATGGGTGAGCGCATGGCGCGCGAGCGCCGCGTTGAAGGCGGCCATATCCGCATATCCCTCGGGCGGCGCGGTGAAGTGGGTGATGCGGACGAAGCGGTCGAGATCGACGAGATGGTGGGCGACCTCGCGCTCGCCGATGAGCTCGAGCGCCACCGATTTGAGGCCGATCGCCTCGATTGTACCGGGGCAGGCGGCAAGCCAGGCGTCGCAGAGCGAAATGACATCGCGCGGCTTCGCGTGGTCCATCAGCAGATTGGCGAGGCTACTATAGGCACGTGACCAGCCGGGCTTGAGCGCGATGGCGCGGCGATGCGCCGCCTCGGCGCCGGCGATGTCGCCGAGTTTTTCGAGCACGATGCCGAGATTGCGCGCGACATCGGGGACGTTGGGCGCCAATGCCGTGGCGCGGCGGTAGGCATCGGCGGCGTCGGTCCACCGCTCGAGCGTTTGCAGCGCATTGCCGAGATTGTTGTGCGCCGGCGCGAAGCTCGGGCGGAGCTTCGCGGCGCGCCGATATGACTCGACCGCCGCCGGCGTCCGCCCGACCTGCATGAGCGCGTTGCCGAGATTGTAATGCGCCTCGACGAAATCGCGTTTCGCCGCGACGGCTTGCTCGTAGAACGTGACGGCGTCGTCGAAGGCGCCAAGCTCCATGGCGACCGTGCCGGCAAACGCGGCAACGTCGGCGAGCTTCGGCGCAAGGCGCAGAAGCTGGCGGCAGGCCTCGAGCGCAGCCGCGCGATTTCCGGCCCGATAGTGCGCCATCGCCTGCTGGCGCAGCGTCGCCACGAACACCGACGACGCCCCACCCGCCGACGCGGAGCCGCTCGGCTGCTGCCGCTCGCTCATCCCCTCTACTGCTTCTTGCCGCCGCCCAAAATACCCTGCAGCGCGTCGCCGACGCCGCCCGGCGCCGATTTGAGGACGTCGCCCGCGCCCTTGGCACCACCCTGGAGCAGCTGGCCCGCGCCTTGCGCGCCGCCCTTCAGGAGCTTCGAGGGATCGCCGACCATGCCGGCGAGATCGGGCGCGTAGTGAAGATTGTCCCAGGGCCCGCTGATGTCGACGGGAACGGCGATGATGCCGACCACCTTGGGCGTCACCTTGTACTGCACCGAGCGCTTCGGCAGATCGACGGTGCCGGCGCCGGTCATGGGAATCTCCGCCGATTTGAGCTGCAGATCGTTGTTGTGCAGCACGCCGTTGGTGATGGTGAAGGTGCCGGTGAGCGAGGCGAAATCGGTCTGGTCGGCACCCTTGCTGCTGCTCTCGAAGGCGTTGCCGATGTTCTTCACCATGCCGACGAGGTTCATGCCCTTGATGACGCCGTTGGCGAGGTTGAAGTCACCTTTCCCGCCCAAGGACGAGATGATCTCGCGCTGGCTCTTGCCATGTCCCGTCACCGCAATGTCGAACGCGCCGACGCCGCTCAGCCGGTCCATCTCCATGTAGTCCTTGAGGAGCGGCTCGATCTGTACGTTCTTGAGATCGAAGTCGCTGCTGATGCCCGGGACGGCGCCGCTGCCGTCCACCACCACCTTGCCCTTGCCGGCGCCCTTGTAGAGCGCGAGTTCGGTGAGGTCCGCCTCGAAGCGCCCGTCCTTCAGGTGAAGACCGAGCGCGCTCTTGCCGATCTGTAGCTTGCGGTAAAGGATGCTGCCGGCGCTAAGCGTGAAATCGGCGTCCGCCGCTTTGAGCGCCGAAACATCGATCGGCTGGTCGCTCCAATCGCCGGTTTTCGCAGCGCCGCCGGAAGAGGCCGTGCCGGTCCCGCCCCCTGATGTTCCGCCGCCGGCCGGCTTGCTCGGCGTTTCCGGCGGCAAGTAGGGATTGACGTCGAGCTTGTCGACGTCGAGCCGACCTTTGACCGCCGGTCGCACGCCGCCGGTGTCGAGCGCGAGCTCGCCCGTCCCCTTGATGTTGTCGAGCGAGAGCTTCGCCTCGCTGAAGGCGATCTTGGGACCGGCAATGATCGCCTTGCCGCTGATCGCCAGCGGGCCGAAGCCGGTACCGGGTGCGTTGAGCGGCGTTCCCGCCCATTGCGCGAGGCCGCGGATCGAGGGCACCTGAAGATCGACGGCACCGTCCAATTTCAGCGGAGTCGAGCCGGTGACATTGCCTTTGAAGTCGGCATTGACCGGCTTCGAGGCGAGCTTGAGGGTGAGACCCGTGCTCTTGCCCTCCATGAAATTGCGCGGGTTCGCGACGCCGACGTTGAGGCTCAGCTTCTCGCCGCGATAGACGAGCGAGCCGTCAGCCGACAAGGGGCTGTCAAGATTGGGCAGCGACAGCTTCATGGCGATTTGATCGAGGACGAGCTTCTCGCCGGAGCGCTGATCGAGATAGCTGATCTGCCCGTTCTCGAGGCGCACATCCTCGAGGGTGATCTCCCCGACGCCGCCGGTCGTGGCGGCGGGTGCCGGTTGCGCGGGGCGCGACGGCGCGGCCGCCGACGGTTTCTCGCCAAACTGCCAGTTGGGCCGCCCCTGCTTGTCGACCTCGAGCGCGATCACGGGATCGACGAGCACGAGCTTGTCGACCTCGACTTCCTTGCGCAGCAGCGGCCAGAATTTGAGCGCCACCTGGAGCTTGGCGAATTTCGCCATATCGGGGCTGCCGGCGCCAGGCGGATTGGAGAACGACACGTTGTTCGCCTCGACGCCGAGGATGGGAACGATCGAGAACGACACGTTCCCGCCGATCTTGAGGTCGCGGCCCGTGGCGGCCTTCACGCGAGAAACCACCTCGGCGGTCACGCGGTCGACGGGAATGAAAAAAGGCGCGGCGACGACGACGGCGATGAGCAAGACGATGACAATCGCTACGCCGATCAGCAGCTTTTTCATGGGGCGCCTCCTGCCGCGGGTTCGTATCCTGCGCGCCAGGCATTTTAGACCAAGGGCCGCGCCCGCGATAGCGCACCGCAGTGCGCATTTGACAGCGGAAAACACGGCTCTTAGAAGGGCCGCCCAACACTCCGGCGGAGAAGCGAACTCTCGTGACAAGCGAAACCGATCGGACGGCGCGGCTCGGCGTCGATATCGGCGGCACCTTCACGGACGTAGCACTCGAGCACGACGGCCGGCGCTGGACGAGCAAGATCCTCACCACCGCAACGGCCCCCGAGGAAGGGGTGCTGGCGGCGATCGTCGCCGTCCTGGGCGAGGCGCGCCTCGCGCCCGCCGCCGTGGGACTCATCATCCACGGAACGACGCTCGCTACCAACGCAGTCATCGAGCGCAAGGGGGCCCGGACCGCGCTCATCACCACCGCGGGATTCCGCGACACCATCGAAATCCGCCACGAAAACCGCTTCGAACAATACGACGTCAATATCGACTTGCCGCCGCCGCTCGTGCCGCGCCGCTGGCGCTTTCCCGTGAAAGAGCGCGTCGATGCCAAAGGCAAGGTGCTGGTGCCGCTCGATGAAGAGGGCGTGCGCCGCACCGCCGATGCGCTCGCCGCCGAACGCATCGATGCGGTCGCTGTCGGCTTCCTCCACAGCTTCACCAATCCCGACCATGAGCGGCGTGTCGGCACCATTTTGGCCGAGCGGCTTCCCGATCTCGCCGTAACGCTCTCTTCCGACGCGTCGCCGGAGATGCGCGAATACGAACGCTTCTCCACCGCCTGCGCCAACGCCTACCTCCAGCCGCTGATGGGCCGCTATCTGGCGCGCCTCAAGCGCAACTTCGCCGCCGCAGGCTTCACCTGCCCGCTCTTCCTCATGCTCTCGGGCGGCGGCATCACCACCGTCGAGACGGCGATCCGCTTCCCCGTACGGCTCGTCGAATCGGGGCCCGCCGGCGGCGCCATCTTCTCGAGCCACATCGCGCGGCAATGTGGGCTTGACCGCGTCCTCTCCTTCGACATGGGCGGCACCACCGCGAAAATCTGCCTCATCGATAACGCGCAGCCGCAGACGAGCCGCGTCTTCGAGGTGGCGCGGGTCTATCGCTTCAAGAAAGGAAGCGGCCTGCCGCTTCGCATCCCCGTCATCGAAATGGTCGAGATCGGCGCCGGCGGCGGCTCGATCGCGCGCATCGACGCGCTCGGGCGGATCACCGTCGGACCGGACAGCGCCGGCGCCGAACCCGGCCCCGTCTCCTACGGCCGCGGCGGAGAGGAGCCCACCGTCACCGACGCCGATCTCGTTTTGGGCCGCATCGACCCCGTGACATTCTCGGGCGGCAAGCTCGCGCTCGACGCCAAGGCGGCAACGGCGGCGCTCAAAGGCGGGATCGGCGACAAGCTGGCGCTTTCGGCGGAGCTCGCGGCGCTCGGCGTCAGCGAGATGGTCGACGAGACCATGGCCAATGCCGCGCGCGTCCATGCCATCGAAAGCGGCAAAGAGACGGGAAGCCGGACGCTCATCGCCTTCGGCGGCGCGGCGCCGCTTCACGCCGCGCGGCTTGCCGAGAAGCTCGCGATCGCGCATGTGGTGGTGCCGTTGAACGCCGGCGTCGGCTCGGCCGTAGGCTTCCTTCGCGCCCCCTTCGCCTATGAGATCGTTCGCAGCCAATTGCAGCGCCTCGACAGCTTCGATGCCGATTGGGCGAACCGGCTCATCGCCGAAATGCGCGCCGAAGCGGAAGCGATCGTGCGGCAAGGCGCGGGCGACCGCCCGCTCACCGAGCAGCGCGCCGCCTTCATGCGCTATCGCGGTCAAGGCCATGAGATCGCCGTGCTGCTGCCGGTCAAAACCTATGGCGAGCAGGATGGCAGAGCGTTGCTCGCGCTCTTCGAGGAGGCCTATCGCCGGCTCTACAGCCGCACCATCCCCGGCGTCGAGGTTGAAATCCTGAGCTGGATCATGACCGTGAGCGCGCCTGTCGAGGCCACCGCCGAAGCGGCGACGGCGGAGCGGCCGCATCAAGCAACGCCGCGCCGCCGCCGCTCCATCTTCGATCCCGCCACGGGCGAAGCGATCGACGTGCCGATCTATTGGCGCAGCGACCTCGCGCCGGGTGCCCAGCTCTCAGGTCCCGCCGTCATCGCCGAGGACGAGACCTCGACTGTGGTGAGCGGTCTCTTCGAGGCGCGCATCGACGGCTTCGGGTATATTCACCTATCGCGGAAACCGGCGTGACAAAATGAGCTTTCTAATGAACCGTCTCCTGGATTGCTTCGCTTCGCTCGCAATGACGGGCTTTTTGTCTTTCGTCATTGCGAGCCGAAGGCGAAGCAATCCAGACTGACGCAAAGCGGAGCCCATGAAAGAACCTGCCGTGTACATAATGGCAAATAAGCGCAATGGGACGCTCTATACCGGCGTAACGTCCAATCTGCCTAAACGCGCTTGGGAGCATCGGGGGGGCGTGTCGCCAGGTTTTACTAAGCGCTATGGCTGCAAGCTTCTTGTCTGGTTTGAGCGGCACGACGTCATGACCAGCGCGATCGAACGTGAGAAGCAGATCAAGGCTGGATCACGCAAGAAGAAGCTGGCGCTGATCGAAGCGTCGAACCCGCAACAATGGCGAGATCTCTTTGAAGGACTGATGTAACATGCTCGACCGCTCGAACGCTGCCCTGTCGCAGATCCACGCGCAGATCATGTGGAGCCGGCTCATCGCCGTGGTGGAGGAGCAGGCGCAGACGTTGGTGCGCACGGCCTTTTCGACGTCGGTGCGCGAGGCGGGCGACCTTTCAGCCGGCGTCTTCGATGCCGAGGGCCGCATGTTGGCGCAAGCCGTGACCGGCACGCCGGGGCACGTCAATTCCATGGCCAATGCAGTGCGGAATTTCCTCGCCGTCTATCCGCTCGAGACCATGGCGCCCGGGGACCACTACATCACCAACGATCCCTGGCTCACCTGCGGGCACCTTCACGATTTCACCGTGGTGAGCCCGACCTTCCTCGACGGGAAACCGGTCGGGCTCTTTGCCGCCACGGTTCACGTCGTCGATATCGGCGGTCTCGGCATGGGGCCGGACGGGCGGCAAGTGTTCGAAGAAGGGCTCGCCGTGCCTATCATGCCGCTCGCGCGCGGCGGCGAGATGAACAAGGACCTGCTCGCCATCGTCAGAGCCAATGTGCGCGAGCCGCTGCAAGTGGAAGGCGATATTTACGCGCTCGCCGCCTGCAATGACGAGGGAAGCCGGCGCCTCGTCGAGATGATGCGGGAATTCGAGATCGGTCATCTCGAGACACTCGGCAACACCATCATCGAAAGCTCCCGCCAGGCGACGATCGAGGCGATCCGCAAGCTCCCCAAGGGCACCTACCGCAACAGCGTGCGCATGGACGGCTACGACAAGCCGCTCCTCCTCAACGCCGCAATGACCATCGGCGATGACGGCATTCACGTCGATTACAGCGGCACCTCGCCGGCGAGCGCCTATGGCATCAATGTCGTCTACAATTACTGCCTCGCCTACACCGCGTTCGGCGTCAAATGCTTGGTGGCGCCGGAGGTGCCGAACAATGCCGGCTCGCTCGCGCCGATCACCGTGAGCGCGCCCGAGGGTTCGGTGCTGAACGTGCAGCGGCCCTGGGCGGTGGCGGCGCGGCATACGGTGGGGCACATGCTTCCCGATGTGGTGTTCGGCTGTCTCCATCAGGTGATGCCGGGTGGCGTGCCGGCGGAAGGCTCCTCCTCGCTCTGGAATCCGCAAATCTATGGCGGTGGGTCCATGGTGGACGAGATCGAGGAAGGCACGGATGCCAACGCCCTGCCGCAATTCAGCACGGTGATCTTCCATTGCGGCGGCGCCGGTGCCCGGCCGAGCAAGGACGGCCTCAACGTCACCGCCTTTCCAAGCGGCGTGCGCACCATACCGGTCGAGGCGACGGAAAGCGTGGCACCCGTCCTTTTCCGCCGCCGCGAGTTCCGCGACGGCTCGGGCGGCGCAGGCAAATACCGCGGCGGCCTTGGTCAGGTGATCGAGTTGGGCGGTGCGGACGGCACGCCCATCAGCCTTCTCTGCAATTTCGAACGCATCGACAACCCCGCCCGCGGCCGCGATGGCGGCAGCGCCGGCGCAGCCGGCCGCGTGAGTCTGGGCTCCGGCCGGCCGATCCGCCCCAAAGGCCGTCAGACGGTGCCGCCCCGCGATTTCGCCCGGCTCGAGCTGCCGGGCGGGGGCGGCTTCGGCAATCCACGCGAGCGCGATCCCGAACAGGTCCGCGCCGATGTGCTCGACGGCCTCATCTCGCGCGAAGCCGCCGAGCGCGACTATGGCGTGGCGCTCACACGCGAGGGGAAGGTCGATCATCGCCGCACCGCCCAGCTGCGTGGCGGCTGAGCCGTGTGCTCATTTTCCGACGCCGGTAGCGGCCTCCGGGAAATCCCATAATATCGTCGTCCCGGCGAAAGCAGGGACCCAGGGCAAGCGACCAAGTCTTGCAACCCTGGATCCCCGCTTTCGCGGGGATGACGATTTCATGTAAATATCCGCCTCGTACGGGAGGATAACCGATGCAAAAAATCGGACTGGCGCTGGCACTGGCGATGCTTTTTGGCGGCTCCGCGATGGCCGCCGAACCCGTGAAGATCGGAGTCATCTTTCCGCTGTCGGGCAATGCCGGCGCAGCCGGCACGTCGGCCAAGGATGCGGTCGAGCTCGCGGCCGAGATCGTCAACACAGCGCATCCCGAATTGAAGGGGATGCCGCTCGCCGAAGGCGCAGGGCTCCCCAATCTCGGTGGCGCCAAGATCGAGCTCGTCGTCGCCGATCACCAGGGCAATCCCGCGACCGGCCAGCAGCAGACGCTGCGCCTCATCACCCAGGAAAAGGTGGTGGCGATCGTCGGCGCCTATCAGTCGTCGGTCAGCTCGGCTGCCACGCAAGTAGCGGAGCGCTACGGCATTCCGTTCGTTGTCGGCGACAGCGTTGCCGCCGACATCACCAATCGCGGCTTCAAAAATGTCTTCCGCGTGACGCCGGTCGCTTCCGACTTCGCCACCAACTACATGCTCTTCTTGAACGACATGAAAAAGGAAGGGCGCAAGGTCGCGAGCATCGCCATCGTCAACGAGAACACCGATTACGGCACCTCGGTCGCGGGCACGGTCAAGGAAGCGGCGGCAAAGGCTGGCCTCACCGTGGCGGCACAAATTCCCTACAGCGCCAATTCCAGCGACGTGTCCGCGCAAGTTCTGCAATTGAAGGAGAAAAACGCGGACTGCATCATCTTCATCAGCTATACGGCCGATTCCATCCTCTACATGAAGACGATGAAGAATCTCGACTACATGCCGCCGATGATCATCGGCGATGATTCGGGATTCTCCGATCCGTCGTTCATCCCCGCGGTAAACGAGATCGCGCAAGGCGTGATGAACCGCAGCGCCTGGGATATCGGCAAGCCCGACAGCCACACCTACATCATCAACGAGCTCTTCAAGAAGAAGACCGGCCACAACCTTGACGATACCAGCGGCCGCGACATGCAGGCGTTCTTCGTGCTCGCCGACGCGATCAATCGCGCCGGCTCGACCGCACCCGACAAGCTCCGCGCCGCGCTGCAAGCGACCGACCTCAAGCCGGAGCAGCTCATGATGGGGTACCGCGGCGTCAAATTCGACGAGACCGGACAGAACACCGAAGCCGCCACGTATCTCATCCAGCTTCAGGGCAAGGAATATAAAGCCGTCTGGCCCGAGAAATCGGCGACCGCCAAGATCGAATGGCCGATGAAGGGCTGGAAATAACCGCCCCACGGGAGGAGGACCACATGAAGTCTTTTGCCCGCATGGTCGTCGCGACGGTGGCGGTCCTGCTCGTCGCCGCCGCGGCGCAAGCGGCCGACACGGTGAAGGTCGGCGCGCTTTATCCGCTCACGGGAAATTCGGCGCCGGCGGGACAGGCGGCGAAGGCGGCGATCGAGCTCGCCATCGACATCGTCAACAACGCGCATCCCGAGCTCAAGGGTCTGCCGCTCGCCGAGACCGCGGGCCTCCCCAATCTCGGCGGCGCCAAGATCGAGGTCGTCCAGGTCGACCATCAAGGCGATCCCTCGGTCGGCCAGCAGCAGACGCTGAGGCTCATCACGCAGGAGAAAGTGGCGGCATTGCTCGGCGTCTATCATTCCTCCGTGGCGCTGACGGCGACCGCCGTGGCGGAACGCTACGGCGTGCCGTTTGTGGTGAGCGACAGCGTCGCCGCCAACATCACGCAGCGCGGCTTCAAATGGACCTTCCGCGTGACGCCGATCGCGACCGACTTCGCCAAGGCCTACAGCGACTTTCTCACGGATATGAAAAAAGCTGGGAAGAAGATCGATAGCGTCGCCGTGCTCAACGAGAACACCGATTACGGCACCTCGGTCGGGAACAGCATCGCCGAGGCGATGAAAACCGGCGGCTTCAAGGTGCAGCAGATCGTCTACAGTGCGAAATCGACCGACGTCTCGCCGCAGGTGCTGCAGCTCAAGGAGCAGAAGCCCGACGTTGCGGTGTTCGTGGGTTACACGGCGGACGAGATCCTCTACATGAAGACGCTCAAGAATCTCGACTTCCTGCCGACGATGATCATCGGCGACGACGCCGGCTTCTCCGATCCGTCTTTCCTCCCCGCCGTCGGCGACATCGTGCAGGGCACGCTCAATCGCAGCGCCTGGGCGGTGGGCGCGCCGGGCAGCGTCACCGAAAAAATCAACGAGATGTACAAGGCGAAGACCGGCCGCGATCTCGACGACACGAGCGGCCGCTGGATGCAGGCCTTCTTCGTCCTCGCCGACGCGCTTAATCGCGCGGGATCGACCGATCCCGAGAAGATCCAGAAGGCGCTGAAGGAGACCGACCTCAAGCCGACGCAGCTCATGATGGGCTATCGCGGCGTCAAGTTCGACGACACCGGCCAGAACACGCTTGCCTCCACATATCTCATCCAGCTCCAGGGCAAGGACTACAAATCCGTCTGGCCCGAAGACCGCGCCACCGCCAAGCTCGAATGGCCAATGAAGGGCTGGAAGCAGTAATTCGCATGAAGCGGCTGCGCGGCGCGGGCCCCTCCCTCTCCCCCCTGAAGGGGGGAGAGGGGCTATCGGCCATTGAGCGGCGATGATCCTCCTCCAAGTCATCGTCGGCGGCCTGCTCTTGGGCGCGGTCTATGCGCTGCTCTCCTCCGGCCTCACGCTCATCTGGGGCATGATGAACTTCATCAACTTCGCCCATGGCGAGTTCGTCATGATCGGCATGTATGTGGCGTTCGTGATCGTCGTGGCACTCGGCGTCGGCCCTAGCATCTTCGGCCTGGCGGCGGCGATCGGCCTTTTCATCCTCGGCGTCGCCATTTATTTCGCGCTCATCCGCGCCGTGATGCGTGGCCCCATACTGGCGCAGATACTATCAACCTTTGGCCTCGCGCTCCTGCTTCGCTACACCGCGTTCTGGATCTTCTCACCCAATTTCGTGACGCTGCCGCAGAGCTCGCTCACCGGCACCATCAATCTCGGCGGCATCCTGCTCAATGTGGCGCAGCTCGTGGCAGGCGTGGTCGCGGCGGCGCTCACCCTGGCACTTCATCTGCTTCTGACGCGCACGGCGGTGGGAAGTCAGCTTCTCGCCGTCGCCGCGGATCGCCAAGCGGCGATGCTGATGGGCATTCGTCCCGACCGCATGCAGGCGCTCGCCTGGGGCCTTTCGGCGGCGAGCGCGGGGATCGCCGGCGCGTTGATGGCGATCTCATACCCGTTCTCGCCGGCGGTCGGCGAGACCTTCGCGCTCACTGCTTTCGTGGTGGTGACATTGGGCGGCTTTGGCAGCGTGCCGGGCGCGCTTCTCGCGGGCTTGCTCGTGGGCTTGATCCAGGCGCTGTCCGCCTATTACTTCGGTCCCGTCTACAAGGACGTCATCGTCTACGGCCTCTTTGTCGCGCTTTTGTGGCTTCGGCCGCAAGGCCTGCTTGGGACCGCCTGACGTGCGTTGGGGCCTGCTCGCGCTGACGTTGGCGTTCCTCGCTTATCCCCTCATCCTCACCAACCCCTTCTATCAGGACGCCGGCGCTCTGGTGCTGCTCGCCGCGATCAGCGCGTCCGCTTGGAACATCGTCGGCGGTTATGCCGGGCAGATCTCAGTCGGCCATGCGATGTTCTATGGCGCGGGCGCCTATTTGCCGCTCCTCCTCTACCAGCATTGGCATCTGCCGCCGCTCCTGGGCGTGCCGCTCGCGATCGCCGTGAGCCTCGGATTGGCGCTCGTCGTGGGTTTTCCCACCTTTCGCCTCCAGGGTCACTATTTCAGCATGGCGACCTTGGCGGTGGCCGAGCTCATCCGCATCGTCGTCAGCAACTGGGAGCTGTTGGGCGCCGCCATCGGCCTGCAGGGGCCCGCCGTGTCGCCCAATTGGTGGGACCTCACCTTCCGCAGCGCGGTTCCCTATTACTACATATTCCTCGCCGTGCTCGCGCTCTTGCTCGCCGTTACCTGGTATATGGAGCAAAGCCGGCTCGGCTACTGTCTCCGTGCCATTCGCGCCGGCGAGCGCGCCGCCAAGAGCCTCGGCGTCCCGGTGCGCCGCTATAAGCTCTATGCGCTGATGCTAAGCGCCGCCTTCACCTCGCTAGCGGGCTCGCTCTACGCCTTCAAGACCGGCTTCGTCGATCCCGACAGCGGCCTCGGCATTCTCGTCTCGGTGCAAATGATCATCGTCGCGGCGCTGGGCGGCACCGGCACGCTCGTGGGGCCGCTTCTGGGCGCCGTCATCCTGGTGCCGCTGCAGACCGCGACCAACACCTGGTTCGGCGGCGGCGGCGCCGGCCTCACCTTCATCGTCTATGGCGGGATCATCGTGCTTATCGCCCGCTTCGAGCCGGGCGGTCTTATGGAGCTCTGGCATCGATTGACCGCGCCACGCACCAGACGCTCGCCGGCGCCGCGCCATGCTGCTTAGCGCAGAAAAAGTGACGAAGCGCTTCGCCGGCTTCACCGCCGTGGCCGAAGCCGACCTTACGGTCGAGGAAGGCGAGATCGTCGGTCTCATCGGCCCCAACGGCGCCGGGAAATCCACGTTCTTCAATTGCGTCGCCGGCGATCTCGCGCCCAACGCCGGCCGCATCCGTTTTGCGGGGATCGACGTGACGCACGCGCCCGCCGAAAGCCACGCACGACTCGGCATCGGCCGCACCTTTCAGGTCCCCGCCACCTTCGAGGACATGACGATCCTCGACAATGTGATGGTGGGCGCCTTCCTGCGCCATCACAGCCGCGCCGCCGCGCGCACGAAGGCGCTTCAGGTGCTGGAATTGACGGGGCTCAAGGATCAAGCCGGGCTCCGCGCCAAGAGCCTCGGCACGCCCGGGCGCAAGCGGCTCGAGATCGCCCGCGTGCTCGCGACCGAGCCGCGCCTCATGCTGCTCGACGAGGCGCTCGCGGGATTGACGCCGAGCGAGATTCAGCGCGCCATCGCCTTGGTGCGCGACATCCACAAGCTCGGCGTCACCATCGTCATCGTCGAGCACATCATGGAAGTGATCCTGACGCTGGCGGAGCGCGTGCTTGTCTTCAACCAAGGCCGCGTCATCGCCAGCGGGAAGCCGCAAGAGGTCATCGATGATCCCGCGGTGATCGAGGCCTATCTGGGGCGGGGCCATGCGCGCGCCGCGAGGCGTGAATGACAGCGGCGTCGCTCAGCGTCCGCCACCTCGAGGTGCGCTATGGCGACCTCGTCGGCGTCGCCGATGTCTCGCTCGATGTCGCCGAAGGCAGCGTCGTGGCGCTCCTCGGCTCCAACGGCGCCGGCAAAACCACGACGCTCAATGCCATTGCCGGCCTGGTGCGCGCCAGCGGCGGCAGCATCGACTGGGCGGGCGAGCCGATCACCGGCCTCCCCGCCTTCGCCATCGTACCCAAGGGGCTTGCGCTCTCGCCGGAGGGATGGCGGCTCTTCGTCGGTCAAACGGTTGAGCAGAATCTCCGCTTGGGGGCCACAGCGCTTGCCGATAAGCGCGGCATCACGCGCGGGCTCGAGCGCGTCTATGCGATCTTTCCGCGCCTTGCCGAACGGCGCCGCCAGCGCGCCGGAACGCTCTCCGGCGGCGAGCGGCAGATGCTGGCGTTGGGCCGCGCGCTCATGAGCGACCCCAAGCTCCTGATGCTCGACGAGCCCTCGCTCGGCCTCGCGCCCGCGATCGTCGATACGCTTTATGACACGCTCCGCCGCCTGCACGCCGACGGGCTGACGCTGCTCCTCGCCGAACAATCGGTGCCGCTCGCCCTCGAGCTCGCCGATCACGCCTATGTGCTGCAGACCGGCCGCACCGTGCTCGACGGCCCCGCCGACGCGCTAGCAAAGGACCCGCAGGTGCAGCGCATCTATCTCGGCGTCACGGACGACGGCACCGCGGCGGGTGGCGCCTAGGTCAGGCCGCGGCGCGTCGCGCGATAAGGCCGCGCGCGGGATCGTAGCCGTAGATCGCGAGCCCCATGAAGACGAGCGTCGCGGCGATGACCACGGCGGTAGCCTCCGCGTTGAACTCGAGATAGAGCGCGAAGCGGATGAGCTCGACGGCGTGCGTGAACGGATTGGCTTGGCAGATGTAATAGAGTGTGAGGCTCGCCTCCTTGACGCGCCAAAGCGGATAAAGCGCCGAGGAGGCGAAGAACATGGGAAAAATCACGAAATTCATCACGCCCGCGAAATTCTCGAGCTGGCGAATGGCCGAGGACAAGAGGAGGCCGAGCGCACCCAGCATCATGCCGGAGAGGATGAGGGCTGGCAGCACGGCGAGATAGCCCAACACCGGCGGCTCGATCTCCCAGAAATAGGCGATGGCGAGGAAGACGTAAGCTTGCAGCACCGAGACGATGACGCCGGCGAGCAGCTTCGCGACCAAGAGGAACCAGCGCGGCAGCGGGCTCACCAGCAAAGTGCGCATGCTCCCCATCTCGCGGTCGTACACCATCGAGAGCGAACTCTGCATGCCCTGGAAAAGCTGGATCATGCCGATGAGACCCGGCGCGATATACGTCTCGTACGGGACGTAGGTCGTGTAGGGCGGGATGATCGAGACGCCCAGCACGAAATGGAATCCGGTGGCGAAGATGAGGAGCCACACTAACGGCCGCACCAACGCGGCGATGAAGCGTCCACGCTGATTGAGGAAACGCAGGCCCTCGCGCCGCACGATGCCGGCGAGGCAGCGCCAATAGTGCGCGGGGCTCATCGCGGTCGCTCCCGCGTCAATGCATCGAACGCGCCCTTCATCGAGTCTGCGCTCGCCGTCTTCATCACCTCCGCCACGGGGCCCGCCGCCAGCACGCGGCCGCGATGAAGCACGATCACGTTGCCGTCGGCGTCGACCTCGTCGATGAGATGGGTGGCCCAGAGAGCGGCCAAACCCTCCTCGCGGCAGAGGCGGCGCACGTGGTCCAAGAGGAATTGCCGGCTCGCGATGTCGAGTCCGACCGTGGGCTCGTCAAGCAGGAGAAGCTTTGGCCGATGCAGCAGCGCGCGAGCGATCTCGACGCGCCGGCGCTGGCCGCCGCTCAACTCGCGCACCTTGTCGCGGCGACGATCTTGCAAGCCGACCCGCTCGATCTCATGGGCGATGCGCTCCGCCGCGATATGCCGGGCGATCCCGTGCAACGAAGCGTGATAGAAGAGATTCTGGCTCACGGTGAGATCGAGATCGAGCGTCGGTTGCTGGAAGACGACGCCGATGCGAGCGAGCGCCGCCGAGGGATCTCGCTTCACCTCCGTGCCGAAGATGCGGATCGAGCCGGAGCGGTGGTCATAGAGGCGCGTCACCAGCGAGAAGAGCGTCGTCTTCCCGGCGCCGTTGAGGCCAAGCAAGATCGCCCGCTCGCCGGCGCGAATCTCGAAGCGCACCTCGTGCAGCACCTCGCGGTCGCCGAAGGCGTGGGAGAGACCTTCGATGACCAAGGCGGGCGCATTGCTCGCGCTCGCCGCGGCGCGCGTCCCGGCCGGGATGGCATCGATGGCGCTCACGGCCGCACCACCACGCCCCAGGGCTGCTCGCCCACCGGCACCGAGCGCAGCACCTTGAGATTGGCGACGTCGATTTCGGAGATATCGTTGCTGACACCGTTGGTCGTGTAAAGCCGCGTCTCATCGGGGCTGAAGGCAAGATTCCACACGCGCTGCCCCACCAGCAGATATTTCTTCACCTCATACGTCGCAGCGTCCACCACCGCGACGCGATTGGCGGTGCCGAGGGCGATGAAAGCGAGCTTGCGGTCCTTGCCGATGGCGATACCGACGGGATGCACGGAATCGCCGGAAACGCCCTGCACGGCAAAGCCGATCTTGTGCGTGATTTGGTGCGAGGCCGCATCTATGACGCTGACGGTGCCGCCGATCTCCGAGGACACCCACACCTCCTTGCCGTCCGCGGTCCATTCCGCGTGTCGCGGCCGCGCATCCACCAGCACGTTGGCGACCACTTTGTGCGTCTCGTTGTCGATGAAGTGCGCCATGCTGGTGGTTTCGGAAGTGTTGACGATCCATTTGCCGTCAGGACTGATGCCGACGCCTTCCGGCTCGACGCCGACGGGGATTTCGGCGACGACGCGGCGGGCGGCGATATCCACCACCGAGACGACATTGTTGTCCTCGTTCGAGACGTAAAGGTGCTTGCCGTCGGGATGGAGCGCAAAGGATTCGGGATCGGCGCCGCTCGGCAAGGGCTGCTTCAGCTTCAAGGTATCGAGATCGAGCTGTTGGATGACGTTATCGTCGCTGGCGCAGATGTAGAGCGTCTTGTTGTCCTTCGACAGCACGATGCCGCGCGGCCGCTCGCCGACGCGAATGGTCTTCTGCACCGTGAGCGTCTTGCCATCGAGCACCGCGATCGAATTGCCCTTTTCATTCGAGACGAGCACCGTTTCGGCGTGGGTCGTCGGCACGATCGCTGCAATGAGCAAAAACGCGAATATAAGCGATATCATTGAACGCGGCATTTTGTCTCCGGACGGTCGATGCCGAGCGTGTCGAGTTCCGACACCTGGTGAAGGAATCCCGGCTGTGGCGACACCGAGACAAGGGCACGCGGCTGATAGAGCAGGATCGCTTGCCGCATCTGGCCGTCCCAGGGCCGAAAGCTCAGCGCCTGACCCTTGTAGCCACCGAGCTGAAATTTGTCGCCGCGCATGTAAGCGGCGATCACCGCGGGATCGAGCGACTGCGTGCGCGTCGCCGCCTCGCCGATGGCACGCACCGCAAGCCAGCCGGCGTAATCCCGATCCGTCATCCAGCGCTTGGCGAGACGCAGGAAGCGATCCTGCAGTTGGGTCGCGCCCCATTCCTGGTGCGGCCGCGCCCAGGCGGCGGCAATGAGGCCCTGGGTCCCGGCAACCAGTCGCGGATCATAGGTGGCGTAGCTCAGATAATCGCCAAATGCGTCCTCTTCGTCGGCCACGACGAGCACATCGTAGCTCACGCCTTGGGTGAAGCGCGCCACTTCGGCGGCGATGGCGTAATGCCCAGTGTCGGAGCGCCTCGCACCCGGTTGATAGGTCCAAGGTTTGTCCGCCACGAGACGCGCGTGGAATTTGCCGACAGCGCGGCGCACCGCCGCGGCATAGGCGCGATCGCCGTCGCCGGGCCCTACCACAAGAAAAATGTTCCGCCATTGCTTGACGAGAAGATATTCCACGAGCGCGTCCGCCAGCATGGCCCGGCTCGGCAGCGTATTCAGCAGATTGGCGCGACACTTTTCGCCGCGCAAATCGTCATCCGCGGCGCCGGCGTTGAAGACCGTTGCAACCTTTGCTTCCGGCAAATCCGCGGCGGCGAGAAGTGTTGCCTCCGGCAAATCGGTCACGATGAACCGGATTTGCCGGGCGAGGAGCTTGCGCATGGCGCCAATGACGTCGCCGTCTTCCGGCACCACCTCTTCGGCAAGCGCGAATTGTTGGCCAGCGAAGCGGCCCGTGGTGTTGTCGTCATCGATGGCGAGGCGGGCGCCGACCAATCCTTCATCCGCAGGCGGCGGGTCGAGGAAGGGCTGCGGCGCTTGCCGGTGCGTCGCTTGCGCGAGGAAGCCGATCGTGAGGGGCGTGGCGCTCGGATCCTGGGCGGCGGCAAACAACGGCCAGAACAGCGCCGGCACGATTACAAACACCGGCCATACGCGCGCAATCACCGACAAGCTTGCCCGTCCTCCCACGCAAAGCGCGTCATCGCGCGCTCTTCGCCCTATTGTGGCGGCAACGCGGCGCCCCTGCCAAGTCCGGGCGGCAATCAATCCGCCGCCACCAACGTGCCGATGAAGACCACGGCGCCGGTCGGTTGACCGGTGGGCGATCCGGTCTTGGGCTCGACACTGAGTGCAAGCGTTGTGCCGCTGCGGACGACGGACGGGTCGACCGCCAAGTCGAAGCGGCCTTGTGTTGGCACAACGCCCAGCGACTGCGGCTTGCTGTTTGGTGCGATCGCCCAGAGCTCGAAGGCGCGGTCGGGCGGCGGGCTCGCGGCGGCGACCGGGCGCAGCCGCAAGCCATCACCGGAAGCGGTCGCGACCCAGACCAGCTCATCGCCTTGTGGTGGGTGCATCACCGCGACCAGGCTCGGTCCCGCCTTGGGCGGCGCGAGCGCGATGTAGAGCGCGAGCGCCGCCGCCACCGCCGCAGCGGCCACGGTCGACCAGCGCCAGAGCGCGAGCGTCTTCTGGGCGCTGTGCGATGCCGGTGCGGCACCGGCATCAAGGCGCACCGCAATGCGCTCCCAGAGATCGGGGGGCGGTTCGGCTTCGTCGGCAAGGCGGGTGAGCGGATGGAGCCGTCGCTCCCATGCCGCGACCATCTCGCGCAGCTCGCCATTGCCGGCGAGCGCCGTCTCGACCTCGCGCGCGGCCTCGGCATCGAGCACGCCAGCGACATATTCGCCGGCGACAATGTCGAGTTCTTCGCGATCGACGGGAATCATGGCCCGAGGCAGCTCCTCAGTGAGACAAGACCGCGCCGCACCCAGCTCTTGACGCTGCCGAGCGGCGCGGCGAGCTGCCGAGCGATCTCGACGTGGGACAGCCCTTCGACAAAAGCGAGCACGATGCAGCGTCGCTGATTGTCCTCGAGTTCACCCAGACAGCGCCGTAGCGCATCGCGCGACAGCACCGCGTCCAGGCGTCCGAGGATATCAGGCTCCTCGCCGCGATCACCCAGCGTCGGATCGTCCGACGGCACCTCGCGGCGCAGCTTGCGAACCGCATCGAGCGCGCGATAGCGCGCGATCGCCGTCAGCCACGCCGCCGCGTCACCGCGCTCCGGCGAGAAGCTCGCGGCGTTCTGCCACACCTGCACGAAGGCGTCCTGCAAGGCGTCGGCCGCCACGTCTGGCCGGCGCGCGATGCGCAGCGCGACACCGTAAAGGCGACGCCGTTCGAGCTCGTAGAGGCGCTTCAACGCCGCTCGGCTGCCGCGCTGCACGGCGGCGACCAATTCGTTGAGCGACGAGAGGGTGACGGGCTCGTCCATCGTCCTGCTTTGCCCAGGCAGCACCGTGCCTCGAAACCGCGGCGCTGTCCACCACCGGTGGCGGCCGCTACCGCG